>NZ_JBITHE010000010.1:0-332548 GCF_044457665.1 Streptomyces sp. NPDC050535 | reverse complement strand
TGCGTTTCCGACTCTATCAGACCGTTTCCGACCCGATTTCCTCGGCGCCTTTCCAGGATTCCGCTTTCGCGTTTCCCTTTCCGGCGGTTCCGACTCTACCAGATCCTTTCGGGCCTGATTCCCAGTCAGCGGGGCTTGTCTTCCCGGCCCTTCGGCCGTTCCGACGAGTGAGACATTAGCGGAATCTCGGCTCCCGAGCTAATCGGGGTGGCGTTCTTTCGAACGCGGATTCCTCATTTCGCAAACACGCAGGAAAACGAGCCGACAACGGTTCGTCGTTCGTTGAGTGCTTGTTGCGGAATGGCCGTCCGGGGACCGACCGGAGTCGGCGCTCACGTCGGACAGCCCGGAGAACATTACGTACGACGTCGAGGTGTGTCAACTCCGCTCCAGGAGGGGCCTCGGAGGCGTAGCTTGTGACCGTGACTACGCATACGTGCACCCAGCAGTGGTGGGCCGCCTGACGGCGGCCGTACACACGTATGTACTCAACGGCCGCCGCCTCGGTGGCCGTTTTTGTATCTCCCTCCTGGAGAGCCGGCCGGCGGGTGCGGCGGCCTCGACCAGGAGGTGGAGAGATGACGCGCATCTTCAGTGGGATCAAGCCGACCGGGCATCTGACGCTGGGGAACTATCTGGGCGCCGTGCGGCGGTGGGCCGACGTCGATCAGCACCGGGCCGATGCCCTGTTCTGCATCGTCGATCTGCATGCCCTGACCGTGGACCACGATCCGGGGCGGGTACGCAGACTCAGTCGGCAGGCGGCGACGTTGCTGCTGGCGTCGGGACTCGATCCGGAGCTGTGCACCGTGTTCGTACAGAGTCATGTGGACGAGCACGCACGGCTGTCGTACGTGCTGGAGTGCGTCGCGACCGACGGGGAGATGCGGCGGATGATCCAGTACAAGGAGAAGGCGGCGCGGGAGCGGGTACGCGGTGGGAGTGTGCGGCTGTCGCTGCTGACGTATCCCGTGCTGATGGCGGCGGACATCCTGGCGTACGGGACCGATGAGGTGCCGGTGGGTGATGACCAGACGCAGCATGTGGAACTGACCCGGGATCTGGCCACGCGGTTCAACCAGCGTTACGGGCACACGTTCGCGGTGCCTCGGGCCACGCGCCCTGCGGTCGCCGCGCGGGTCATGAATCTCCAGGAGCCGACGTCGAAGATGGGGAAGACCGATGACGTCGGGCCCGGGGTCGTCTATCTGCTCGACGAGCCCGAGGTCGTGCGGAAGAAGATCATGCGGGCCGTGACCGACAGCGGGCAGGACCTCGGGTACGACCGGGAGGCCAGGCCGGGGGTCTCGAATCTGCTGGAGATTCTCGCGGCCTGTTCGGGCGGGAACCCCGAGGCCTTGGGCGGTGTATATGAATCGTACGGAGCTTTGAAGAAGGACACCGCCGAGGCCGTGGTCGAGCTCCTCAGGCCCGTACAGGAAAGGCACAAGGAATTGTGCGCGGATCCTGCGTATGTGGAGGGGGTGTTGCGGATCGGGGCGGAGAAGGCCAGGGCGATGGCACGGCCGAGGGTGGACGCGGCGTATCAGGCGATCGGCCTGCTGGCGGCGGGCTGAAGGACGGTGGGGCCGGGGGCGGGCCCGGCCCCGGTTCCTCTAGCTGTTGCCGGAGGCCAGCTCGCGGCTGCGGTCGCGGGCTGCCTCCAGCGCGGCGATCAGCGCGGCGCGCACTCCGTGGTTCTCCAGTTCGCGGATCGCGTTGATCGTGGTGCCCGCGGGGGACGTGACGTTCTCGCGGAGCTTCACGGGGTGCTCCCCGCTGTCGCGGAGCATCACGGCGGCGCCGATCGCGGACTGGACGATGAGTTCGTGGGCCTTGTCGCGGGGCAGGCCGAGCAGGATGCCCGCGTCCGTCATGGCCTCGACGAGGTAGAAGAAGTACGCCGGTCCTGAGCCGGAGAGGGCGGTGCAGGCGTCCTGCTGGGACTCCGGGACACGGAGCGTCTTGCCTACGGCGCCGAAGATCTCCTCGGCGTGGGCGAGGTGCTCGGCGGTGGCGTGGCTGCCGGCGGAGATGACGGACATGGCCTCGTCGACGAGGGCGGGGGTGTTCGTCATGACACGGACGACCGGGGTGCCGGTGGCCAGGCGCTCCTCGACGAAGGAGGTGGGGATGCCTGCCGCGCCGCTGATGACCAGACGGTCGGCGGGGATGTGGGGGGCGAGTTCGTCGAGGAGGGTGCCCATGTCCTGCGGCTTGACCGTGAGGATCAGGGTGTCGGCGGCCTTGGCTGCCTCGGCGTTGGTGACCGGCGTGACCCCGTGGCGCTCCTGGAGCTCCTTGGCGCGCTCGGGGCGGCGGGCGGTGACCAGCAGGTCGGCGAGAGGCCAGCCGGCCCTGATCACTCCGCTGAGCAGGGCTTCGCCGATCTTGCCGGTGCCGAGGACTGCGACTTTCTGGGTCATGGTGCGGTGCCCTCCGGGGGTGCGTCGTCCGGGGGCCCATCCTCGCACCGGGGATGCGGGACGGGGTGGGCTGTCCGTTGGGCGGACGGCCCACCGGTCACACGGTCCGGCGTCGCAGGGTGGCCGCGCCCAGGGTCAGGACCAGCAGAGCGCAGCCCGCGACGATCAGCGCGTCGCGGACGAAGGTGGCTGTCATGTCGGTGTGCTTGAGGACTTCGTTCATGCCGTCCACGGCGTAGGACATGGGGAGGACGTCGGAGATGGCTTCGAGGACGGGGTGCATGTTGGAGCGGGGCGTGAAGAGACCGCAGAGGAGGAGCTGCGGGAAGATCACGGCCGGCATGAACTGGACGGCCTGGAACTCCGAGGAGGCGAAGGCCGAGACGAAGAGGCCGAGGGCGGTGCCCAGCAGGGCGTCCAGGAGGGCGACCAGGAGGAGCAGCCAGGGCGAGCCGGTGACGGCGAGGCCCAGGAACCAGACGGCGAGGCCGGTGGCCAGGGCCGACTGGATGATCGCCAGGACTCCGAAGGCGAGGGCGTAGCCGGCGATGAGGTCGCCCTTGCCGAGGGGCATGGCGAGGAGGCGTTCCAGGGTGCCGGATGTGCGTTCGCGCAGGGTGGCGATGGAGGTGACCAGGAACATCGTGATCAGCGGGAAGATCCCGAGGAGGGAGGCGCCGATGGAGTCGAAGGTGCGCGGGCTGCCGTCGAAGACGTAGCGGAGCAGGAGCAGCATCACGCACGGGATGAGGACCATCAGCGCGATGGTGCGCGGGTCGTGGCGGAGCTGGCGCAGTACGCGGGCCGCGGTGGCGGAGGTGCGGGAGAGGTTGATCGCGCTCGCGCGCGGGCTCTCGTGGCCGTCGGTGCGGCGGGGTGCGGTGGGCGTGGTCGTCGTGCTCATCGGACGGTCTCCTTGCGGGGGTGGTCGCCGGAGGGGGAGTCGTTGCCGGCCGCCCCGTGTGTCGTCGTGGGCCGGTTGCCCGCCGCGTTCGCCTCGTCGACCAGGTGGAGGAAGGCGGCCTCGACGGTGTCGGAGCCGGTGCGGTCGCGCAGGGCGTCCGGGGTGTCGTCGGCGAGGATCTCGCCCTCGCGCATCAGGAGGAGCCGGTGGCAGCGCTCGGCCTCGTCCATGACGTGGGAGGAGACCAGCAGGGTGGCACCGCGTTCGGTGGCGATGGTGTGGAAGAGGTTCCAGAGGTCGCGGCGCAGGACGGGGTCGAGGCCGACGGTCGGTTCGTCGAGGACCAGGAGTTCCGGGGTGCCGAGTAGGGCGACGGCGAGGGAGACGCGGTTGCGCTGGCCGCCGGAGAGGTTGCCGGCGAGGGAGTCGGCGTGGGAGGTGAGGTCGACGTCGGAGATGGCCTGGGTGACGTCGGCGCGGCGGCGTTCGGCGCTCGCGTGTCCGGGGTCGAGGATCGCGGCGAAGTAGTCGAGGTTCTGGCGGACGGTCAGGTCGTCGTAGACGGAGGGGGCTTGGGTGACGTAGCCGATGCGGGAGCGGAGTGCGGCGTCGCCCGCGGGGCGGCCGAGGACTTCGAGCGTGCCGGTCACCTTGGCCTGGGTGCCCACGGTGGCGCGCATCAGGGTCGACTTGCCGCAGCCGGAGGGGCCGAGCAGCCCGGTGATCTGGCCGCGGGGTACGGCGAAGTCGAGTCCGCGCAGGACGGTGCGGGTGCCGCGTACGACGGTGAGGGCTTCGGCGCGGACGGCGGGCGGGCCTGTGGGGTGGGGCGGTTCCGCGGTGGGGTCGGGTGGACCCGAAGCAATATTCATCATGTGATGAATATTGCTCTCGCTCGTCGGACCCGTCAAGCCCGGCCGCACGCCTGTCCTCCTCAATCCCGGCCACGAACCACCCTCAAGTCCGGCTTCGAGCCTGGCCTCAAGTCCGGCTTCGAGCCCGGCCTCAAGCCCATCCGCGGCTCTCGCGGTGGGGCTCGCGTCGGTCGTGACCGGAACCGGGGTGTTCCATCTGTCCGTGCGGCGGGTCGAGGAGCGTGCTGGTGTTCGCGCTGATCGCTTCGGCCGAATAGTTGTTCGGCGGAGGGGCGGTGGGCCGGCCGCGTCGAGGGCCGCGTACCGGCTACGGCCGCGGGCTGATCGCGCAGAGCGCCGGGAACGATGTCCGCGGAGTGCTGGGTGCGCCGCCGATGATCACGGCGTTCGTGCGCGCCGGCTCTCGGGGGAATGGGGCCGGCGCGGGCACGTACGTGTCGCGGGTGCTGTACGGGGTGTGGTTGCTGGTGTTCAGCGCTGTGGCGCCCGGGGTGCTCGGCGTGATTCCGGTGGCGGCCCTCGACGGGTGGGCCGCCGGGCGGGATCACGAACGGGTGGCGACGATCAGTTCGACGTCGTACACCTCTTCGACCATGCCGTCCGGGAAGGCGCCGAGGAGGTGGGCGCGCTCCTCGGCGAGGAAGGTGTTCGCGCCCTCCTCGCCGAGGACCAGGAAGGCGGAGTGGCTGCCGACGTTCGCGAGGTGGGTGTCGAGGGGGACTCGGCGGCTCCAGCGGACCTGGTGGCGGTCGACGTGGAGGGGGACGGCCGGGCTGGTGGAGAGGGCGGCCGCGGCTTGGGCGCCACTGCCGTTCTTCGTCACGACCGCGTCGATGCCGAGGTAGCGCTCGATCCGGTCGGCCGCCTCCGCGATCCAGGGGATGTCCAGCGCCTCGGTGTTCCACCAGAGGGCGAGTGCGCCGCCCGTCGGGCGCAGCACGCGGAACGCCTCCGGGACGGCGAGGGCCGGGTCGGTCCAGTGCCAGGACTGCGCGTAGGTGAGGAAGTCGGCGGAGCCTGTGGCCAGCGGGAGGGCGTTGCCGTTGCCCAGGACGACGGGGGTGTCGGGGAGCGTGCGGCGGAACTCGGCCACCATGCCCTGGCCCGGCTCGACGGCCAGCACGTTCGCGCCCCTCGCCCCGAGGAGGGCGGTGGCGATGCCCGTGCCGGCGCCTACGTCCACGACTCTTGCCCCGGTGAGGGGGCGGCGCGCGAGGTCCTCGATCGCGTCGAAGAGGGTGGGGGGATAGGAGGGGCGGTTCGCGGCGTATTGGGCTGCGGCGGCGTTGAAGGAGTGGGCTCGGGTGGTGTGGGAGTGGGAGTGCGTGTGGGGCGTCATACGGTCATGGTGGCGCGGGTGGTTGTACGGGGAGGGGTTCGGGATGGGATTCGGGGTGGGCGGACAGGGAGTTTTCGCCCCCTCCGCCCCTTCCCGTCCCGTACCTGAGGGCTGCGCCCCCAGACCCCCCTGTCGCGCTCCGCGCTCGTCCTCAAACGCCGGACGGGCTGAACTGGGCCCGCTATGAGGTGCGGCGCTTCTTCGAAGGGTTGCCCGTACGGCGCTTGCTGCGGCGCTCGTACTGCTCGCGAGCCGTCTCGTACTCCTCGCGGTGGAGTTTCTCGCCGGGGGCCTCGGTGAGGGAGCGGAAGAAGTAGGCGAGGAGCGAGCCGATGAAACCGATCGCGAGGAGGCCCCGGAGGGAGGCCTGCCGGTCGGGGTCGGGGCGCTTGGTGAACGCGGCCGAGGTCTGACGGAACGCGAGGGCGCTGCACACCGCGAACATCACGACGACCAGGAGGTTCACCGGCGTACCCACGTTCGCGATCTCCAGGCCCTGGTAGGCGAAGCGGAGAACGAGGCAGGCGGCCGCGGCGGCGGCCAGCGAACCGACGGCCACGGCCGCTCGACGGACTGTGTAGCCGTCCGTGTGGTCCACCCAGGTCGTGCCGAAGAAGCGGATGGGTTCGGGCTGGGGCCCCGCGGGGGTGCCGGTGTTGTCGTCGCTCACGCGTCGATTATCGCTCCGGGCGGCCGCGGGGCCCTGCCGGTGGTCGTTCAGGCGCAGCGAGGGGCCACGTAGCCGTCGCTGCCGGTGTTCACGTACGCGTCCGAGACGTACTCGCCGCTGGCGATGTTGTCCCAGATGTTCGACGTGCCGTACGGGCCGGTCACTGTTCCTCCCGGTCGCTGGCAGCGGATCGGGACCTGGGCGCCCTCCGCCAGGACTCGGACGACGCCGTAGCTGGTGCCCGGACCACTGCGGACGTTGAGCCGGACACCCGGCGCGACCGGGTAGTAGCGCAGAACCGCCGCCGCGGTCGCAGCGGTCAGGACCAGTTCCTGGTCCCCGCTCTCGATTTCCTCAATACCGTCAACAGACATGAAAGCTCTCCCCCGTTGGACCCCATGACTGCCATGGGACCCCGTTGATTCCCCTGAATCAGGCCATTCACACCCGTGCGTTTCTCGCACGCGGAGGCTAGCAAGCCGCCTCCGTCCCGCACGAGTCATCGACTAGGCTCCGTGCGTCGCGCGCGCGGACGAACACAGCACGGGGGTTCCCATGGCGCCACAGCGGAACGACGAAGCGGGCGTGGAAGCGGAACTTCCCGAGTACGCGGGCCACTACCGCCTGGAGTCGTGCCTCGGCTCAGGCGGCATGGGTGTAGTGCATCTCGCCCGCAGTACGTCCGGGATGCGGGTGGCCGTGAAGGTCGTGCACGCCCGGTACGCCAAGGACCCCGAGTTCAGGGGGCGTTTCCGGCAGGAGGTCGCGGCGGCTCGGCGGGTGAGCGGCGCCTTCACGGCCTCCGTCGTCGACGCCGACCCGGAGGCCGAACGTCCTTGGATGGCCACGCTATTCATTCCGGGTTCCACTCTCGACGACGAGGTGAAGCGGAACGGGGCCATGCCAGTCGGCCAGTTGCGCCGGCTGATGGCCGGTCTCGCCGAGGCGCTGCGCGACATTCACCGTGTGGGAGTCGTGCACCGGGATCTGAAGCCGAGCAACGTCCTGCTCGCCGAGGACGGTCCGAAGGTCATCGACTTCGGCATTTCCCGGCCAAAGGACAGCGAACTGCACACCGAGACGGGCAAGTTGATCGGCACGCCGCCCTTCATGGCGCCGGAGCAGTTCCGCCGGCCGCGGGAGGTGGGCCCTGCCGCCGACATCTTCGCGCTCGGTTCGGTGATGGTTCACGCCGCGACCGGGCGCGGGCCCTTCGACTCCGACAGTCCTTACCTCGTCGCCTACCAAGTCGTTCATGACGAGCCCGACTTGACCGGCGTACCGGAGAACCTCGCTCCGCTGGTGCTGCGTTGCCTCGCCAAGGAGCCCGAGGAACGGCCCACTCCTGACGAGTTGATGCGGGAACTTCGTTCGGTGGCGGCCTCGTACGACACTCAGGCGTTCATTCCGGCCCAGCGACTGGGTGGTTCACCGAAGCCGCAGCCGGGCGTCAAGGCGTCCAAGGCGCGCCTCGGGAGGCACTTCCGTAAGCGAGCCGTCCTCGGGACCGGCGCGGTCGCCCTTCTCGCGGGCGGCGCACTCGCCTCGGTTCAGCTGCTCGGCGGTGACAGCGGCACACCGCGGAAGGACGCCTCGCACTCCACCTCCACGTCGGCGACGTTCGGCGCTTGGGCCACCAAGCCGGCACCCGGAGCCAAGGGAATGCCCCAATGCTCGTACGGGGCAGAGAAGTTGATCTGCGCGCAGCCGGGCATGGTCGTCGCCCTCGACCCGGCGGGCGGCACCGTGCGGTGGCGGCGCCCCATCGCCGAGCTGGGCGTTTCGGACAAGCCGCCCGTCCTGTCGGGTGGGTTGGTGCACATCCTGACGAACGGCGACAGACGCCTGCAAGCGCTCGATCCCGCCTCGGGCAAGGCGCGCTGGAGCCTGGACGTCTCGGCGTACAACGACAGGCAGTACGCGGGAGGCATGCTCCTGCTGACCAGCACCGCCGGAAAGGTCACCGGCGTGGACAGCGCGACGGGCGAGACGAAGTGGAGCGGCCGTATAGCGAACCAGAGTGTGCCGTACTTCGTCTCGTTCGCCGGAGACCCGCTGGCCTACGCGACGAGTTCGGCGGGCGACGGGGCGAGTACGCGCGTCACCGCGGTGGACCCGGACACGGGGGACGTTCGGTGGGACGCGAAGCTCGACGGCTCGCTGAAGCCGATCGGGAGTACGAACGGTGCCGTCGTCCTCGTCTCCGTCGACAGCGTCTACGGAGACGTGGATGCCGTGGTGCGCTACGACCCGGAGACCCGGGCGTCACGCCGGGTGCCCCTGCCCGTTCACCTCGAGCAGGCTGTCGCCACCGTGCGCGGAAACCTTGTGCATCTGCTGACCGTTGGCGGCTCTCTTGTCGCCGTCGACCTGGAGGCCCAGGAGCAGAAGTGGCGCCTGGAGACGTCCGTGACCTGGGGCTCCGCGCCGGTCTCCGACGACCGGCACGTGTACTTCACCGCCGCCGACGGCCGATTGCTCGCCATCGACGCCCGGAGCGGAGAGCTCCTCGGACAGACACCACCACGGATCGGCGCCGGATCGGAAGGGGTCCAGGCCGCGCTGCCCGAGCCCGTGATCGTCGACGGCCGGGTCTACGGGAGTGCCCCCGACGGCACGGTCCTCGGAATGGACGGACGCGACCCGTCAGCCTGGTGACAGGCGACCCGTCGGCCTGGTGACAGCGAAAGGGCCGCCCCCGTAGGAGCGGCCCCGCCTACGGATCGTCAGCCCAGCAGGGAGACGTCCCGCACCGCGCCCTTGTCCGCGCTGGTCGCCATCGCCGCGTACGCGCGCAGGGCGGCGGACACCTTGCGGTCGCGGTTCGCGGGAGCGTAGACGCCGTTCAGGGCGTCGCGGCGGGCGGTGAGCTCCTCGTCGGGGACCAGGAGCTCGATCGTACGGTTCGGGATGTCGATGCGGATGCGGTCGCCGTCGTTGACCAGGGCGATCGTGCCGCCCGAGGCCGCCTCAGGGGAGGCGTGGCCGATGGACAGGCCCGAAGTGCCGCCGGAGAAGCGGCCGTCGGTGATGAGGGCGCAGGTCTTGCCGAGGCCCCGGCCTTTGAGGAAGGAGGTCGGGTAGAGCATCTCCTGCATGCCGGGGCCGCCCTTGGGGCCCTCGTAGCGGATGACGACGACGTCGCCGTGGGTGATCTCCTTGCGGAGGATCTTGTCGACGGCCTCGTCCTGGGACTCGCAGACGACCGCGGGACCCTCGAACGTCCAGATGGACTCGTCGACGCCGGCCGTCTTCACGACGCAGCCGTCGACGGCCAGGTTGCCCTTGAGGACGGCCAGGCCGCCGTCCTTGGAGTACGCGTGCTCGGCGGAGCGGATGCAGCCGCCCTCCGCGTCCACGTCGAGGGCCTCCCAGCGCTCGGACTGGGAGAAGGCCTCGGAGGAGCGGACGCCACCGGGGGCCGCGTGCCACAGTTCGAGGGCCTCGGGGGACGGGGAGCCTGCGCGCACGTCCCAGGTCTTCAGCCAGTCGGAGAGGGACGGGCTGTGGACCGAGTGCACGTCCTCGTTCAGGTGGCCGCCACGGTGCAGTTCACCCAGCAGGGCCGGGATGCCGCCCGCGCGGTGCACGTCCTCCATGTAGTACGTGCGGTCCTTGGCGACGTTCGGCGCGACCTTGGCGAGGCAGGGCACGCGTCGCGAGACCTCGTTGATCTCGTCCAGGCCGAAGGGGACGCCCGCCTCCTGGGCGGCGGCCAGCAGGTGCAGGATCGTGTTGGTGGAGCCGCCCATCGCGATGTCGAGGGCCATGGCGTTCTCGAAGGCCGCGATGGTGGCGATGTTGCGGGGCAGGACCGACTCGTCGTCCTGGTCGTAGTACCGGCGCGTGATGTCGACGACCGTGCGGGCCGCGTCCTCGTACAGGCCCTTGCGGGCGGTGTGGGTGGCGAGGACCGAGCCGTTGCCGGGGAGGGACAGGCCGATGGCCTCGGTCAGGCAGTTCATGGAGTTGGCCGTGAACATGCCGGAGCAGGAGCCGCAGGTCGGACAGGCGTTCTCCTCGATACGGAGGATGTCCTCGTCCGAGATCTTGTCGTTCACGGCGTCGGAGATCGCGTCGACCAGGTCGAGCGTGCGGACCGTGCCGTCGACCAGCGTGGCCCGGCCGGACTCCATGGGGCCACCGGAGACGAAGACCGTCGGGATGTTCAGCCGCAGGGCCGCCATCAGCATGCCGGGGGTGATCTTGTCGCAGTTCGAGATGCAGATCAGGGCGTCGGCGCAGTGGGCCTCCACCATGTACTCCACCGAGTCCGCGATCAGGTCGCGGGAGGGCAGCGAGTACAGCATGCCGCCGTGGCCCATCGCGATGCCGTCGTCGACCGCGATCGTGTTGAACTCGCGCGGGATCGCTCCGGCCGCGGTGATGGCCTCGCTCACGATCCGGCCGACCGGCTGGAGGTGGGTGTGACCCGGCACGAACTCCGTGAAGGAGTTGGCGACCGCGATGATCGGCTTGCGGCCGATGTCCGCACCCGGTACACCGGAGGCGCGCATAAGGGCGCGTGCGCCCGCCATGTTGCGGCCGTGGGTGACTGTGCGGGACCTCAGCTCGGGCATCGTCGCTCGCTCCTTCGCAGGGATACCGGCTCGTGCGGGCCGGCAGTCGTGACTGCTGGTGGTGACTGATTCGAGCGTACGCCGGTGCTCCAAGGGCTGGACAGGGTGTCCGGTATGCGGGACGGGCGTCTCGGCCGGCGGTCATCCACAAGGGGTGGAACTGGCGCGAACCGGATCGATCGAACAAGCGGATCCACCACTCGGCGAATCGCATGTGTCGCACGTAAGGGTTTACGTAAACGCTTACGTGCGACCCGTCCGATCCGTCCGATCCGTCTGATCTGTCATGAAGCCGTCAGATGCCTCTGCACCACCGGCGCCACCCGCTCGATGATCCGCTCCACGTCCGTCGAGGCCAGCGGCTCCACCTTGATCACGTATCGCAGCATCGCGACGCCCACCAGCTGGGCCGCCGCGAGCTCCGCACGCAGTTCGGCGTCCGGAAGGTCGAACTGCTGCGCGATGCGGCGCATCAGCTGGGCGACCAGGAGGCGGCGGAAAACCTCGGCAGCGGCCTCGTTGTTGAAGGCCGAGCGGACGATCGCGAGCAACGGCGCCCGGGTCGTCGGGTTCTCCCAGACCCCGAACAAGAAGCGGGTCAGTCGCTCGCCCACGCCGTCGAGCGGTCCCTCCGCGACGGCGGTCGACGCGGCCAGGGCGGGCGCGACCGCGACCGCGATGGCCGCCTCGAAGACCTGCTCCTTGGTGCCGAAGTAGTGGTGCACGAGCGCCGAGTCCACGCCGGCGGCCTTGGCGATTCCGCGTACCGACGTCTTCTCGTACCCCCGCTCGGAGAACTCCTCGCGGGCCGCGTCGAGGATGCGGTCGCGGGTGGCGGGGGCCGCCTCCGTCTGCGTACGGGAGGGGCGTCCCCGGCGGCGGGGGGTGGCCGCGTCCTGCGGCGAGGCCTTCGTCACCGGCGTGGCACTTTCACCGCGGAGGCGAGGTGGAGCCTGGTGAAGGCCAGCGCCTCCGCCAGATCGGCCTCGCGCTCGGCGCTGGACATGGCGCGGCGGGTGTTGACCTCGATCACGACGTGGCCGTCGAAGCCGGTGAGCGCGAGGTGTTCGAGCAGTTCGGCGCAGGGCTGGGTGCCGCGGCCGGGTACGAGGTGCTCGTCCTTGTTGGAGCCGTTGCCGTCGGCGAGGTGGACGTGGCCGAGGCGGTCGCCCATGCGGTCGATCATGTGCAGGGCGTCGGTGCGGGCCGTCGCCGTGTGACTGAGGTCGATCGTGAAGTGACGGTAGTCCTCCTTCGTCACGTCCCACTCGGGTGCGTACGCGAGCATCTCGCGGTCGCGGTAGCGCCAGGGATACATGTTCTCGACGGCGAACCGTACGTCCGTCTCGTTCGCCATCCGCCAGATCCCGGTGACGAAGTCACGGGCGTACTGGCGCTGCCAGCGGAAGGGCGGATGGACGACGACCGTGTCGGCGCCGAGCCTCTCCGCCGCCGCCTGCGCGCGCTGGAGTTTGATCCACGGGTCGGTGGACCACACGCGCTGGGTGATCAGCAGGCAGGGAGCGTGGACGGCGAGGACCGGGACCCGGTGGTAGTCGCTGAGTCTGCGCAGCGCGTCGATGTCCTGGCTGACCGGGTCGGTCCACACCATGACCTCGACGCCGTCGTACCCGAGGCGCGCGGCGATCTCGAAGGCCGTCGCCGTCGACTCCGGATACACGGACGCCGTGGACAGCGCGACCTTCGCATCCGGGATGCGCACAACTGGTTCTGCCACGAGGGACAGGGTACGGGTTGCCTCCGGCGGTCGGCTGAGGGCGGCTTCGGCCGTTGCCTGCCGGGGCTGTGGGGGTGTGCGGGGCCTGTGCGAGCGGTGTGCGGTCCGCCCGTGTTCCACGCCCGGACCGTGGACCGCGGACCTCGGCCTGCGGACCCCGGGCTGCCGGACTCCCCGCCGCCCCGAAACCCACCCGCCCCCTCTACTACGAACTCCGAGGCCCCCGCCCCCGCTACTCCGAAGCCATCTGATCCAGTCGCCGCAGGATCACGCCCTCGCGCAGTGCCCACGGGCAGATCTCCAGGGTCTCCACGTCGAAGAGGTCCATCGCCCCCTCGGCGACCAGCGCCCCGGCGAGGAGCTGGCCCGCGCGGCCCTCGGAGACTCCGGGGAGTTCGGCGCGCTCTTCGGCGGTCATCGAGGCGAGCCGGGGGACCCAGTCCTTGAGGGAGCGGCGCTTGAGTTCGCGCTGGACGTACAGGCCGTCGGCGGAGCGGGCGGCGCCGGCGATTCGGGCGAGCTGCCGGAAGGTCTTGGACGTGGCGACCACGTGGTCCGGCGCCCCGAAGCGGCTGAACTCCCCGACCGTACGGGCGATCTGGGCCCGCACATGACGCCGCAGCGCCCGTACGGCGGCGGGATCGACGGGGTCCTCGGGCAGCCAGCCCGCGGTCAGCCGGCCCGCGCCGAGCGGCAGGGAAGAGACCGCGTCCGGCTCCTCGTCGATCCCGTAGGCGATCTCCAGGGAGCCACCGCCGATGTCGAGGACGAGCAGCTTGCCCGCGGACCAGCCGAACCAGCGGCGGACGGCGAGGAAGGTGAGCCGGGCCTCTTCCGCGCCGGTCAGGACCTGGAGTTCGACTCCGGTCTCGGCCTGGACCCGGGCGAGTACGTCGTCCGCGTTGCTGGCCTCGCGCACGGCGGAGGTCGCGAACGGCAGCAGCGCCTCGACGCCCTTGTCCTCGGCGGCCTCCATCGCGTCCTTGACCGTCTCGATCAGTTTGTCGACGCCCCCGCGGTCGATCGCCCCGCTCGCGTCGAGCAGCTGGGCGAGCCGCAAATCGGCCTTGTGCGAGTGCGCGGGCAGCGGTCGGGCGCCGGGGTGCGCGTCCACCACCAGCAGGTGCACCGTGTTCGATCCCACGTCGAGGACACCGAGTCTCATGGGCGGAACGCTACTGCGAGTCCGGCCATTCGAGTGGCCCGGGGCGAAGCCGGTCGACGAGGAGCGCTGGTCGGGCGACTGGTGGGACGCCTCCGCGGCGCGCTCGGACGTCTCCGGAGCGGGCTCGGGCGACTTACCCTGGACAGGTGCCAAAGACGAAAAAGGCGAAGCCCGACAAATCGGCCAAGGGTTCTTCGCAGGCGAAGGCCACGAAGTCCAAGCAGTCTCCCGACCGGAGCGACGAGAAGGGGCTCGACTTCGCTCGCGCGTGGGTGGAGTTTCCGGATCCCGCCGACGGCGAGCAGGTGTTCCGGTGCGATCTGACATGGCTGACCTCACGCTGGAACTGCGTCTTCGGAAGCGGCTGCCAGGGCATCCAGGCGGGCCGCGCCGACGACGGCTGCTGCACGCTGGGAGCTCACTTCTCGGACGAGGACGACGAGAAGCGGGTGGCCGGCTTCGTGGCGAGGCTCACGCCGGATCTCTGGCAGCACCACGACGTCGGGACGAAGACCGGCTGGGTCTCGGAGGACGAGGACGGCGACCGCCAGACCCGCCCGTACAAGGGTTCCTGCATCTTCCAGAACCGCCCCGGCTTCGCGGGCGGCATCGGCTGCTCGCTGCACATCCTCGCGGTCAAGGAGGGGCGCGAGCCGCTGGAGACCAAGCCCGACGTCTGCTGGCAACTGCCCGTGCGACGGACGTACGAGTGGATCGACCGGCCCGACGACACCCGCGTGCTCCAGGTGTCCATCGGTGAGTACGACCGCCGCGGCTGGGGTCCCGGCGGCCACGACCTGCACTGGTGGTGCACGTCGGCGACCTCGGCGCACGGCGCGGGCGACCCGGTGTACGTCTCCTACCGCCCCGAGCTCGTCGAGCTGATGGGCAAGGAGGGCTACGACCGGCTGGCCGAGCTCTGCGAGGAGCGACTGGCCTCTCAGCTGCCCCTGCTGGCTCCGCATCCGGCCGACCCGGTCCACTGAGGTTCTGACGATCTGACGTTCTGGCCTCCGGCCGGACGCCGGGTTACGAGGACGGGCTCGGACCGCCGCTGCCGCCGGGCGGCGGGGTCGAGCCGCCCGGGTCGGACGGCGCCGGGTCGGAGGGCGTGGGCTCGGGGTCCGTCGGGCCCGGGCCGCTGGGCGTGGGATCCGGGTCGGACGGGCCCGGGCCGCTCGGCGTGGGGCCGGGGTCGGACGGCGTCGGATCGCTGGGGCGCGGGCCGGGTCCACCGGGCTCGGTCGGGCGCGCGGTGCCGTACCCGCCGATCGTGACCAGGGCGCCCGCCGGTGCGATCGACACCCGCGCGCTCCAGGGGCCCACCGGTTCGCGAAGGTGGTCGACGTACACCTTGATCGTCAACGATTCGCCGGGTTCGAGCGTTCCCGAGGACTGGCTCAGGTAGAGCCAGTGGGCGCCTGTGCGCGCGGACCAGTGGACCGGTGAACTCCCGGAAGCGGTCAGCGTGACGAGGGTCGTGTCCCCGCTGTTGCCGGCCGACACGGAGAGGTGTCCGGCGCCCGGTGCCCGGCTGCTCCCGGGGGCGCTGATGACCTCCACGGAGACGTCGGCCGAGCGGCCGCCCTCGGTGAAACGGCTGTCGGGCTGGGTACTGGCGTTGCCGGCGTTCTCGTAGCCGCCCGGCTGCCCGCCGTCGCTTCCGCTGTCGTCCTGCGCCTCGCCGGCGCTGATCGAGCGGCCGTCCGTGCCCTCGCCGGTGAGCGGCGCGCTCCGGTAGGCCGCCCAGAGGGCCAGCACGGGGGCCGCGACGACGGTGGCGACCACGGTGGTCGTGACGGCACGCGCGCGGAGCCGGTCCCGGCGCGCGGCACGGTCCTTGGGGTCCATCGGGAAACCGCGCCGGTCGAAGCGCGGAGCGCTGCCCCGCGCGCGCGGGACGTGTGCCATCGCGACGAGCAGGGCCGCGCGCGGGGCCTCGAGAACAGGTAGCGCGGCGGGCGTGACAGTGGTGCCGGGCCAGGAGCCCGCGACCGCGCGCTCGGCCGTACGGCGGCAGCGTGGGCAGTCGTCGACATGTCGGACCAGCTCCCGGCGCAGGGCGGTGCCGAGCACGAGCTGGTTGTCGCCGGTGAGCCGGGCGACGCTCGGACAGGTGCCGGTCTCCACGACGGCGAGCGCGGCGCGGGTGCGTTCGACCTCGCAGGCGGCGGAGCCGAGCAGCTCGCGGGCGGAGGCGAGGTCCATACCGAGGACGGCGGCGACCTCGTGGGCGGCGAGCTGGTGGCGTACGGCGAGTTCGAGCGCCTCGCGCTGCTCGGGAGTGGTGCCGGCGGCCTCCGGCCAGGCCAGGAGCGCGAGTTCGCGCCGACGCCACGCCTGGGTCTCCTCGGAAACGGAAGCGGAAGCGAAACCGGGGGCGGAAGTGGGAGTGGGGACGGGGACGGGAGTGGGGACGGGGACGGGAGTGGGGGCGTTGCCGGCAGCCGCGGCGGAGGCGCTCACGGCCTCGGCCGCGCGCCGGTCCGCGGCGTCCTTGTCCACCGTCGTGTGCGCCGCCTCGTCCGCCGTCCCGCGCGCGGGCTTGAGGGCGCTCCTGGAGGCGCCCTTGTGGCTTCCGCACCCCCTGCCGGAGGCGTGCGCCGCCTGGCGCCTGCGCCTCGCCTCGGCGAGTTTGCGCAGGCAGGCCCAGCGCGCCAGTGCGTACAGCCACGCCCTGCGGTCACCCACGGCCTCCGGGACGCGCGTGCCCCGGCGTTCGGCCAGCGCGAGGACGTCCCCGAGGGCGGCGGTCGCCGCGTCGTGGTCGCACAGGACGGACAGGCAGTAGGTGAACAGGCCGTCCAGATAGGGCTCGTAGCACGCGGGTGGGTGCTGAGCCGCGGTGGTGCGGGGCGACGCGCCGCGGGGCGCGGCCGCCCCCTTGCGCGCGTCTCCGTGCGCCCGGTGTGCGCCGGTGGTGTGTGTGGAGGTCTCCGGACTGCTGCTCATCACCCGTGCGACCGTAGGGGCCAATCGGTGGCCCCTTCCTCCCCCTTGAGCACATTTAATCCGTACGGGTGAAACGATCCCTCATAAGGGGACAGGAACCTCCGTTTCCATGGCCTACGCCGTCACGGCGGGCGATGGCAATGCCATACGGGGGGCGCGTGCCGGACCGCTTCGGGCGTGTGCCGGGCACGCTTCAGGGTGGCCGCGCGCACAGCGCCGTCCGCGCTGTCAGTGGGCTCGGTTACGGTTCGGTCCATGGCTGCCCGTACGAAATCCGCGAAGGACCGGCCGTCCTACCGCTGCACCGAGTGCGGCTGGCAGACGGCCAAGTGGCTCGGCCGCTGCACCGAATGCCAGGCGTGGGGGACGGTCGAGGAGTTCGGCGTGCCCGCCGTCCGTACGACGGCACCCGGCCGCGTCACGACCTCCGCCGTGCCCATCGGGCAGGTCGACGGCCGCCAGGCCACCGCGCGCTCCACCGGTGTGCCCGAGCTGGACCGGGTGCTGGGCGGTGGTCTCGTCCCCGGCGCGGTCGTCCTCCTCGCGGGCGAGCCGGGCGTCGGCAAGTCCACGCTGCTGCTGGACGTCGCGGCGAAGGCGGCGAGCGAGGAACACCGGACGTTGTACGTGACGGGCGAGGAGTCGGCCAGCCAGGTGCGGCTGCGCGCCGACCGCATCAAGGCGATCGACGACCACCTGTATCTCGCCGCCGAGACCGATCTGGCCGCCGTTCTCGGTCACTTGGACGCGGTGAAGCCGTCCCTGCTCATCGTGGACTCCGTGCAGACCGTCGCCTCCCCCGAGATCGACGGCGCGCCGGGCGGCATGGCCCAGGTCAGAGAGGTCGCCGGGGCACTCATCCGCGCCTCCAAGGAGCGCGGTATGTCCACACTCCTTGTGGGCCATGTCACCAAGGACGGCGCGATCGCGGGCCCCCGCCTCCTCGAACACCTCGTGGACGTCGTCCTGAGCTTCGAGGGCGACCGGCACGCGCGCCTCAGGCTCGTCCGAGGGGTAAAGAACCGCTACGGGACGACGGACGAGGTCGGCTGCTTCGAGCTGCACGACGAGGGCATCACCGGCCTGGCCGACCCCAGCGGCCTCTTCCTGACCCGTCGCGCCGAGGCGGTCCCCGGCACCTGCCTGACGGTCACTCTGGAAGGCCGCCGCCCCCTGGTGGCAGAGGTGCAGGCGCTCACGGTCGACTCACAGATCCCCTCCCCGCGGCGTACGACCTCCGGTCTGGAGACATCCCGCGTCTCGATGATGCTCGCCGTCCTGGAGCAGCGCGGCCGGATCACCGCCCTGGGGAAGCGGGACATCTACTCGGCGACGGTCGGTGGTGTGAAGCTCTCCGAGCCCGCGGCGGACCTCGCCATCGCGCTCGCCCTCGCCTCCGCGGCGAGCGACACCCCGCTCCCCAAGAACCTCGTGGCGATCGGCGAAGTGGGCCTCGCGGGCGAGGTCAGACGGGTCACAGGCGTTCAGCGCCGGCTCGCCGAAGCACACCGTCTCGGCTTCACGCACGCCCTGGTCCCGACCGACCCGGGCAAGATCCCGGCCGGCATGAAGGTCCTGGAAGTCGCCGACATGGGAGCCGCGCTGAACGTCCTCCCGCGCTCCCGTCGTCGAGAGGCCCCACGGGAGGAGGAACCGCGCCGGTAGACTTTGCCCTGGTCTTGCCCGTCGTGACGAACTGAGGGCGGCCGGAAACCGCGACCGGAGGAGTGCAGTGGCAGCCAACGACCGGGCAGCAGCTCCCGGAAAGTCCGGTGGGAGCTCCGGTGCCGATGGCCTGATGCGCGCCGCCCTGAGCGCCGTGGCACCCGGCACGGCCCTGCGTGACGGGCTCGAGCGGATCCTCCGCGGCAACACGGGCGGGCTCATCGTGCTCGGCTGGGACAAAACCGTCGAATCGATGTGTACCGGCGGATTCGTGCTGGATGTCGAGTTCACCTCGACGCGGCTGCGCGAGCTGTGCAAGCTCGACGGCGGCATCGTTGTCGACAAGGACCTCACCAAGATCCTGCGGGCGGGCGTCCAGCTGGTGCCCGACCCGACGATCCCGACGGAAGAGACGGGCACCCGGCACCGCACCGCGGACCGGGTGAGCAAGCAGGTCGGCTACCCCATCGTCTCGGTCTCCCAGTCGATGCGCCTCATCGCCCTCTACGTGGACGGCCAGCGCCGCGTCCTCGAGGACTCCGCGGCGATCCTCTCCCGCGCCAACCAGGCCCTGGCGACCCTGGAGCGCTACAAGCTCCGTCTCGACGAGGTCGCGGGCACCCTGTCGGCCCTGGAGATCGAGGACCTGGTCACGGTCCGCGACGTCTCGGCGGTGGCCCAGCGGCTGGAGATGGTGCGCCGGATCGCCACCGAGATCGCCGAGTACGTGGTGGAGCTGGGCACCGACGGCCGCCTTCTCTCCCTCCAGCTCGACGAGTTGATCGCCGGTGTCGAGCCCGAGCGTGAACTCGTCGTACGGGACTACGTGCCCGAGCCGACCGCCAAGCGTTCCCGCACGGTCGACGAGGCCCTCCACGAGCTCAACGCGCTCAGCCACGCCGAGCTGCTCGAACTGTCCACCGTGGCGCGGGCGCTGGGCTACACCGGCTCCCCCGAAGCGCTGGACTCCGCCGTCTCGCCGCGCGGTTACCGCCTGCTCGCCAAGGTGCCCCGGCTGCCCGGCGCGATCATCGACCGTCTGGTGGAGCACTTCGGGGGCCTTCAGAAGCTTCTCGCCGCCAGCGTCGACGACCTCCAGACGGTCGACGGCGTCGGCGAGGCGCGGGCGCGCAGCGTCCGGGAAGGCCTCTCGCGGCTGGCGGAGTCGTCGATCCTGGAGCGCTACGTCTAGCACGACGCCCAGCGCCACGTTCTGGCACTCCGCCTGGTGTGCTGCGGGCCGGCCATGTCCTGCGCGCCGTAGGGCCGTTCGCTCCTTGGCCTGCGCGCCGTAGGAGCCGTTCGCCCCCTTGGCCTTTGCGCCGCAGGAGCCGTTCAGTCCTTTGACAGGACGAACGACGTCTGGGCCTTGGTCAGCCCCGGCGCCTTCGCCTCCACCAGGTAGGTGCCCGCGGTCGCCGAGATCGCGGGCGGTGTGCCGCACTCGGGGGCACTCGCCTTGCGGTCCCACTCCACGGTGTGGGTCACCTGCGCGTTGGCGGCGACCCGGAAGAGGAGACTGGCGGAGCCCTTCGGGCAGTCGCCCGAGTCCCAGATGTCCTCGTCGCTCCCGGCCTGAGTGATCGTCAGGAGGGTGTTCTTCGGGCCGAGGTCGACCTTGCAGTCGCTGCCGGAAGTGTTCTTGGCGATGAGCTCGAACTTGGGCTTCTCACCCGGCGCGTACGTGTTGCGCACGCTGCGCAGCGACAACTGGACGGCGCCCGCGGTGCAGTTGGGGATACCGGAACCGGCCGGAAGCTGATCGGCCGACCCGCCGGTGCCGCTGGAGCCGCCGTTGGCACCGCCGCTGGAACCGCCGTCGGACCCGGTGCCGCCGCTCCCCGCGGAGCCCCCCGACCCGGCGGTGGACCCGGCACTGGAGCCGGAACCGGACTCGTCGTCGGACCCGCCCGTGCCGGGGCTCGACTCGTCGCGCCCGCCGGGGTTCTCACTGATCGCGGGCCCGGAGCCGGAGGGCCCGGGAGTGATCGAGGGCGCGGGGTTCTTTCCGTTCGACCCGTCGCCGTTGTTGTTCCCGCCTCCACCGCCGGTGCCGACCACCCACATGATCAGCAGCGCCAACAGCGCGAGCATGGACAGCAGAATGGCCCTCCGACGCCAGTAGATGGTGGAGGGAAGCGGCCCGACAGGATTGCGCAGTGATCCCACGGCGCAAACTGTACGAGAGATCCGCCCCGGCACTTGCCCCACCCGCCGCCCCGGGGCAACTTTTCCGGATCATCATCCCGGCCTACGCGCTTACAGGGCACCGGGGTTGGGTATTTCGCCCCCTCCGCCCCTACCCGTCCCTTGTTCCTGGGGGCTGCCGCCCCCAGACCCCCGCATCGGCCTGAACGGCCTCGCCCTCACACGCCGGACAGGCTGAAAACGCACGGGGTGAGGGGTAGGGATGGCGACGTCCCGTCCTCGAACGCCCGACTGGCTGAAGACTCTCCGGCATCGGCACGCACCAACCTGCACCAACCCGACACCCTTCACATGGCAGGATCGACCCTGCCATGACTGCACCCACCACACCCACGCCCCTGCACACTCCCGTCATCGCCTGGTTCGACGCGCACGCCCGTGACCTCCCGTGGCGCCGCCCCGACGCCGGCCCCTGGGGAGTGATGGTCAGCGAGTTCATGCTGCAGCAGACTCCGGTGAACCGCGTGCTGCCCGTGTACGAGCAGTGGCTGTCCCGCTGGCCCCGCCCCGCCGACCTGGCCAAGGAACCACCGGGCGAAGCGGTCCGCGCCTGGGGCCGCCTCGGCTATCCCCGCCGCGCCCTGCGCTTGCACGGAGCCGCGGTGGCCATAACGGAACGGCACGGCGGCGACGTACCCGCGGAGCACGCGCAACTGCTCGCGCTGCCCGGTATCGGCGAGTACACGGCGGCGGCGGTGGCGTCGTTCGCGTACGGCCGGCGCCATGCCGTGCTGGACACGAACGTACGGCGGGTCTTCGCCCGCGCGGTCACCGGCGTGCGCTACCCCCCGAACGCGACGACGGCGGCGGAGCGCAAACTCGCCCGCGCACTGCTGCCCGACAGCGAGCGCACCGCCTCCCGCTGGGCCGCCGCGTCCATGGAACTGGGCGCGCTCGTCTGTACGGCGAGGAACGAGACCTGCGACCGCTGTCCGATCGCGGAGCGGTGCGCGTGGCGCCTGGCGGGCAAGCCCGAGCACGAGGGCCCGGCGCGCCGCGGCCAGACGTACGCCGGTACCGACCGCCAGGTCCGCGGCAGGCTTCTCGCCGTGCTCAGGGAAGCCGTCGCCCCGGTTCCGCAGTCCGTGCTCGACCGGGTGTGGGACGAGCCGGTCCAGCGGGCCCGCGCCCTCGACGGCCTCGTCGCGGACGGGCTGGCGGAACCTCTTCCCGGCGGTCTGTATCGGCTTCCGCTGACGTAACTGACGTAACTGGCGCGGCAAAACAGCCGCAATCGGAATATACCGACGCCTCGCCTTGCCCATGGCCTACATCCGTTACACAACCGACGGACAGCCGAGCGTTCCCCGCGTGCTGGCTCGGACACCCCCGTGACAACCCCTCCGTAGCTTCTTCTCAGGCAACGGACAACCGGTCGCCGGCGACAGCCGGAAGGCCGGAAACGGGGATGGAGGCGGTTGATCATGGCGCACGGCGAGGTGCTCGAGTTCGAGGAATACGTCCGCACCCGGCAGGACGCGCTGCTGCGCAGTGCCCGCCGTCTGGTCCCCGACCCGGTCGACGCCCAGGACCTGCTCCAGACCGCGCTCGTACGGACGTACGGCCGCTGGGACGGGATCGCGGACAAGCGGCTCGCCGACGCCTACCTGCGGCGCGTGATGATCAATACGCGGACCGAGTGGTGGCGGGCCCGGAAGCTCGAAGAGGTTCCGACCGAGCAGCTTCCCGACGCCTCCGTCGACGACTCCACCGAACAGCACGCGGACCGCGCCCTCCTCATGGACATCATGAAGGTGCTGGCTCCCAAGCAGCGCAGCGTCGTGGTGCTGCGACACTGGGAGCAGATGTCCACGGAGGAGACGGCCGCCGCCCTCGGCATGTCGGCCGGTACCGTCAAGAGCACACTGCACCGGGCGCTGGCCCGGCTCCGCGAGGAGCTGGAGAACCGGGACCACGAGGAGCGCGGATCGCGCGCGTTCGAACCGAGTGAGGGGCGGGAGCGTTGCGCGGCCTAGAAGACCGGGCCAGTAAGACCGGGGCGGCCCGGCAGGCGGGGCGGACCGGCTCACCCCGGTCCTCGGCCCGGGGGACCCTCAAGGCGGGGAGTGCGGCGACGGTCGCGCTCGCCGCCCTCGGCCTTTTCCTGGCCGCCTGCGGGACGGGCGGCACCGGCGCCCGCGACGAGGGCCCGGCGGGCAGCGACGCGGTGACCGGCACCGCCCCGACGCCCATGGCCTCCGCCTCGAAGACGGCCCAGAGCGTCGACGCCGTCAAGCTCGTCCAGGACGACCCGTCGGTCAGCCCGGACGTCAAGAGCGCCCTGAAGCCCTGCGTCGCCGACGAGTACCCGGTCGACGTGTCCTACGGGAAACTCACCGGCGGAACCACGAACGACATCGTGGTCAATGTGATGACCTGCGCCGACGCCGTCGGCGTCGGTTCGTACGTGTACCGCGAGAAGAACGGCCGGTACGAGAACGTCTTCAAGGCCGAGGAGCCGCCGGTCTACGCCGAGATCGACCGCGGTGACCTGGTGGTCACCCAGCAGCTCTACGCGAAGGGCGACCCGGTGTCGTATCCCTCCAGCGAGGAAGTGATCACCTACGGCTGGTCCGCGGCCCGCTTCGCCGAGAAGTCCCGGATCCACAACGACTACAGCAAGGCGGTGGGCGGCTCGGCCCAGCCCACCGCCCCGCCCGGGAACTGAGAGCAGGGGATGACGGACCCTCGGATGGCAGACCAGCGGATGTCGGAGAACCGGATGGTGGAGAACCGGATGTCGGAATACCGGATGTCGGAATACCGGATGTCAGAGCAGACCCACGTCCTCTTCGTCGAGGACGACGACGTCATCCGCGAGGCAACGCAACTCGCGCTGGAGCGCGACGGCTTCGCGGTCACCGCGATGCCCGACGGCCTCTCGGGCCTGGAGGCGTTCCGCGCGAACCGCCCCGACATCGCGCTCCTGGACGTCATGGTGCCCGGCCTGGACGGCGTCAGCCTGTGCCGCCGTATCCGCGACGAGTCGACCGTCCCCGTGATCATGCTGTCCGCGCGCGCCGACTCGATCGACGTCGTACTGGGCCTGGAGGCGGGCGCCGACGACTACGTGACCAAGCCCTTCGACGGCGCCGTCCTGGTCGCCCGCATCCGGGCCGTCCTGCGCCGTTTCGGACACGCGAGCGGTTCGGCGAACGGCCCGGCCGCCGAGGGGCACTCCTCGGTCGACGGCAGTGTGCTCTCCTTCGGCGACGGCAGCCTGGAGATCGACACCGAGGGCATGGAGGTCCGCAGAGGCGGTACGCCGGTGGCGCTGACCCCCACCGAGATGCGGCTGCTCCTCGAGTTCTCGTCGGCGCCGGGCACCGTACTGAGCCGTGACAAGCTGCTCGAACGGGTGTGGGACTACGGCTGGGGCGGAGACACCCGCGTCGTCGACGTCCATGTGCAGCGACTGCGTACGAAGATCGGCCAGGACCGGATCGAGACGGTCCGCGGCTTCGGCTACAAGTTGAAGGCCTGAGCAGGGGTATGCGGGGGATATTCCAACGCCTGGTTCCGGGGAGAGCGGACCGGGCCACCAGGCACGGAGCGGGCATCCGGACCGGCGTCCGCTGGAAGCTGAGCGCCGCGATCGCGTTCGTCGGCGCGCTCGTGGCGATCGCGCTGAGCCTGGTCGTGCACAACGCGGCGCAGGTGTCGATGCTCGACAACTCGCGCGATCTGGCGGACGAGCGCCTGCTCGTCGCGCAGCGCATGTACGAGTCGGGGCGGACGCAGGCGTTCGGCGTCGAGGTCGACGACCCGGCGATCCCCAAGGACCTGCTGACGAAGGTCGCCGAGGGACGGCGCGCCACCTACGTGGCCGACGGCCCCAGCGGGGTGCCGGACATCTGGGCCGCCGTACCGCTCAAGGACGGTCACGTCCTCTCGCTCCACACCGGTTTCACGGACCGCAACACCGACGTCATGACCGACCTCGACCAGGCGCTGATCATCGGCTCGATCGCGGTCGTCTTCGGCGGCAGCGCGCTCGGTGTGCTCATCGGCGGGCAGTTGTCGCGCCGGCTGCGCAAGGCCGCCGCCGCGGCGAACCGGGTCGCGAGCGGCGACACCGACGCACGGGTGGGGGCCTCCATCGGCGGCGTCCTGCGCGACGAGACCGACGACCTCGCGCGGGCGGTGGACGCGATGGCGGACGCGCTCCAGCAGCGCATCGAGGCCGAGCGCCGGGTGACCGCCGACATCGCGCACGAGCTGCGTACGCCGGTCACGGGGCTGCTGACCGCGGCGGAACTGCTGCCTCCGGGGCGGCCGACCGAGCTCGTCCGGGACCGGGCCCAGGCCATGCGCACCCTCGTGGAGGACGTGCTGGAGGTCGCGCGGCTCGACGGCGCCTCCGAGCGGGCCGAGTTGCAGGACATCCTGCTGGGCGAGTTCGTGTCCCGGCGGGTGGCGGCCAAGGACGCGGACATCGACATCAGCGTCGTGCACGAGTCGGAGGTCACGACGGACCCGCGCCGCCTGGAGCGCGTCCTGTTCAACCTCCTCGCCAACGCGGCCCGGCACGGCAAGCCGCCGGTCCAGGTCACGGTCGAGGGCCGCGTCATCCGCGTACGCGATCACGGCCCCGGCTTCCCGGCCGAGCTCCTCGCCGACGGCCCTAGCCGCTTCCGCACCGGCAGCACCGACCGCTCCGGCCATGGCCACGGCCTCGGCCTCACCATCGCGGCAGGCCAGGCCCGCGTCCTCGGCGCCCGCCTGACCTTCCGCAACATCCGCGCCCCCGGCGCCCCCGACGACGTCCCCGCCGAGGGCGCGGTCGCGGTCCTCTGGCTACCGGAACACGCCCCGACGAACACGGGAAGCTACCCGATGCTGCCGGACTAGGGACGCCTTCAGCCCGTCCGGCGTTCGAGGACGGGTCCTTCGGGCGAACGGGGGTCTGGGGGCGGAGCCCTCAGGGACGGGAAGGGCAGGGGCGGAGGGGGCGAAGAAACGCGCGCCCAGCCCCGTACGGCCACAGACGAAGACCCCCGGGGCGGACAGCGCCGGGGGTCTTCGGACCGAGCAGGAGTGGACGTGACTCAGACGGCCTCTGCAACCGCCCGCTTCGCTCCGGCGGCGTCCCCAGCCGCATCCTCCTCGGCCGGCTTCGGCGCCCCCGCACCCTTGAGCGGGACCTCCTTGACGAACACGGCGGCCACCAGCGAGGCCACGGCCACGATCGCGCCCAGCAGGAACGCGGAGTGCGTACCGGAGGACACCGCGAACTGGTACGCCTCACGCGCCGCGGCCGGCAGCTTCGCCAGGCTCGCCGCGTCGAGCTGCGCGGACTGCTCGGTCACCTTGGACCCGATGGCCCCGGCCCGCTCGGACATCACGTCCTGCACCCGCTGGTTGAACAGCGCGCCCATGATCGCGACGCCGAAGGAGGAGCCGAGCGTACGGGCGAGCGTGGTCGTGGAGGACGCCACGCCCATGTCCCTCATCTCGACGCTGTTCTGCGCCACCAGCATGGTGATCTGCATCAGGCAGCCCATGCCCGCGCCGAGCACGGCCATGTAGACCCCGGAGGTGAGCCGGGTCGTGTCGGTGTCCATCTGCGAGAGCAGGAACAGACCCACCGCCATCAGCGCACTGCCGGCGACCGGAAAGACCTTGTAGCGCCCGGTGTTGGTGGTGACCCGCCCGGCCACCATCGACGTGACCAGCATCGCGCCGAGCATCGGGAGCAGCAGCAGACCGGAGTTGGTCGCGGACGCGCCCTGCACCGACTGCTGGTACAGCGGCAGGAAGAGCGTCGCACCGAACATCACGAAGCCGGTGATGAAGCCGATGATCGACATCAGCGTGAAGTTGAGGCTGCGGAAGATGTGCAGCGGCACGACCGGCGCGGCGGCCTTGGTCTGCACGAACACGAACCCGACGAGCGCGACGACACCGATCGCGATGAGCTCCATGATCCGGGCCGAGCCCCAGGCGTACTCGCTGCCGCCCCAGGTGGTGACGAGGACGATGGCCGTGATGCCGATGGTCAGCAACCCGGCGCCCAGATAGTCGATCCGCCCCTCGACCCGCTTCTTCGGCAGGTGCAGGACGACACTGATCGCGATGAGCGCGACGACACCGAGCGGCAGGTTGATGTAGAAGGACCAGCGCCAGCCCCAGTGGTCGGTGATGGTGCCGCCGACGAGCGGCCCGGCGATCATGGCGAGCGCCATCACGCCGGCCATCATTCCCTGGTACTTGCCGCGCTCACGCGGCGGAATCAGGTCCCCGATGATCGCCATGACGCCGACCATCAGACCACCGGCGCCGAGCCCCTGAATGGCACGGAACCCGATGAGCTGCCCCATGTCCTGGGCCATTCCGCTCAGCGCGGACCCGATCAGGAAGATCACGATCGAGGTCATGAAGGCGCCCTTGCGCCCGTACATGTCGCCGAGCTTGCCCCAGATGGGGGTGGAGGCCGCGGTCGCGAGGGTGTACGCCGTCACCACCCACGACAGGTGCTCGAGTCCGCCCAGTTCGCCGACGATCGTCGGCATCGCGGTGCCCACGATCATGTTGTCGAGCATCGCCAGCATCATCGCGACCATCAGCGCGAACAGGACCACGCGCACACTGCGTGGCTGTTTCTCGGGCTCTGCCGCCACTCCGGTGTTGTCCGCCATCATTCCCACTCCCCTAGGTACAGCTGCCCGTCGGCTACTTACTTGCCGCCCGGCAAGTTGACTACACTGGGAAAGTAGCCTCGCAACTAGCCGGGCGTCAAGTAAGTTTTGCTGGGCTTTACCAGTCGGGCGACAGGTAAGTTTTCAGGGAGCGCGAGGAGCACGAGAATGGGCGGCACCATGGACGGCACCAAGCGACAGCGCCGCGGCGACACCCGCCAGCGCATCCAGGACGTGGCCCTCGACCTCTTCTCCGAGCAGGGCTACGAGAAGACCTCGCTGCGCGAGATCGCCGAGCACCTCGACGTCACGAAGGCCGCGCTCTACTACCACTTCAAGACCAAGGAAGAGATCCTCATCAGCCTCTTCCAGGACCTGACGCGCCCGCTGGACGAGCTGATCGAGTGGGGCGGGCGGCAGCCGCACAACCTGGAGACCAAGAAAGAGGTCCTGCGCCGGTACAGCGAGGCCCTCGCCGGCGCGGTCCCCCTCTTCCGCTTCATGCAGGAGAACCAGGCGACCGTACGGGAACTGAGCATCGGCGAGACGTTCAAGGACCGTATGCACAGCATGCTCGACATCATCAAGGAGCCGGAGTCACCGCTGACCGACCAGGTCCGCTGCGTCAGCGCGCTCTTCACGATGCACGCCGGGATGTTCGTCCTCAGAGACGTCGAAGGCGACCCCGAGGACAAGCGCAAGGCCGTCCTGGAGGTCGCGATCGATCTGGTGACGCAGGCGCACGGAGACGCCGCCACTTCCTAGGCGGCTCTCCGGGGGCCGTCGGGGCCCGTCCCGACTAGACCGAGACGCCCTTGGCGCGCAGGAAGGCGACAGGGTCGACGGCGGACCCGTAGTTGGCGGTCGTACGGATCTCGAAGTGCAGGTGGGGGCCGCTGGAGTTGCCGGTGCTGCCGGACAGCGCGATGGTCTGGCCGGTGGCGACGACCTGGCCGACCTTCACCTTGATCTTCGACAGGTGGGCGTACTGCGAGTAGGTGCCGTTGCCGTGCTTGATGACGATGGCGTTGCCGTACGCGGGACCGTCACCGGCGCCGTTGCCGCCGGCCTTGACGACGGTGCCGCCGTGCGCGGCGAAGACCTTGGTGCCGGTGGCCACGGCGAAGTCCTGCCCGGAGTGGGTGGACGACCACATGTTGCCGGCCTGGGCGAAGCTGGCGGACAGGGTGTACTTCTTCACCGGGTCGACCCAGGTCGCCTTCGCCGCCGCGGGCTTCGCGGCGGCCTTCACCTGCGTGACGCTCGCCGCGGTGACAGCTCCGCCGCTGCTCGCGGCTGCCGCGACCCCGGCACCCAGCACGACCGAGGCGCCGAGACCGACGGTCAGGACGGCCGCCCGGGTGCGGAGCAGGGACGTACGGGAGGGACGGGACGTGGCGCGCTTCGACATGGAGACCTCACGGAGACGGGGACAGGAAGCCCACCCGCCGCGAACACTCCCGCCGGATGGACAACCCCTTGGTAACCCGCACCCCCGCCCGCCCTCAAACACGCCTTCTACGATGAAAGGTCGTACTTGACACCGAAACTTCCTCGTCCTTGACAGACGCCCCGTCCCGTAGCGAAACCTCCGCATTTTTTACTCGGAAGACCGGTTTAACACCACTTAGAGCGGTCGGATCCCGGGGGAGCCCGCGCAGCCCCCTCCCCCTACTCCGGACATCGGACGTCGCATTGCCACCCCAACCCATAGGTCCGATTTGTCCATCAGAACGCTCCAACTATTCCCGCTAGTAACGGACAAATCGCCTGTGCGTCATGTCACCGGCCACCGAGATCCACACCCCCCGAAATGTGACGGGGCCTACTCTCGGCGAGGGCGCGGCCGGGAAACCCCTCCCGGCTCTTCCAACTCCCGCAAAGCCGGCCGTCCCGGCCTCACCACCCCGTAAAATCCGACTGCTTGCACCACGCCTGACAGGTCCGGGGGGATCATGACCGCCACTTCACCGCGCGCCACCACCGACCTGGACGGCATAGACCTCGCCGACGCCATCGCCTCGGTCCGTGATCAGCTCATCGAGGCCGCGACACGGGCGACGGATCAGCCCGTGACCTTCGAGGTCGGCGCCATCGAGATGGAATTCGCTCTCGAACTGCGCAAGGAGGCGGCGGGGAGCGGCAAGGTCAGAGCCTGGGTCGTCGAGGCGGGAGCCGACGTCTCACGCGCGACGAGCCGGACACACCGGGTCGCGTTCACCCTCACACCACGCGACGCGCGCACCGACGGCCCGTGGCAGGTCGGCAACGACCGGCAGGGCAGCACCTCGGCGTTCGGCCAGGTACCCAACCCTCCCGCGGGTCGATGACCCCGGCCGCCGGCCCGGCCGACCGGGCGGTGGTCGTACTGGGGCAGACACAGGGCAGCGGAGTCGCGCTCAACGGCCGCCTGGTCCTCACCTGCGCCCATGTCGTCGGCACCGGCGACACCGTCGAGATCGCCCACCCCGGTCGCCCAAAACCGATCGGCGCCGAGGTCGTATGGCGCGACCCCCGCCTGGACGCCGCGCTGCTGATCGCGGACGCCGACCTGCCCTGTGCCTCCCACGTCCGCGTCGGCCATCTGGACACCGCCCGGCCGCTGCCGCAGTGCGAGGCCATCGGCTACCCGGACATCCAGCGCCGCGGCCCTGAAGGTCATCTCGCCTCCGACCAGTACACAGGCACCGTGCTGCCGGCCGCGGGCCGCCCCCGCTCCGTCCTCACCTTCGCCTTCGACCAGCCGCCCGCCGCCGAACCCCCCGACGGCCGCTCCCCACTCGCCGGCATGTCCGGAGCCCCCGTCTTCGCGGGCGACGTCCTGCTCGGCATCGTCACCGGCATCCCCCGGGGCCGCGCTCACCTCCGCGCCGAGGGCACCCTCATCAGCGACCTGACACAGATGCCGTACGACCTGCCGCACAGCGAGCCGATCAGCCACCACCACCTGCTGGACCACCAGTACGAGACCGAGTACGCGCGTGCCGTCGGCGCCGCCTACCGCAACACCAAGGTCTTCGGCCTCGACGACCTCACCCGCCGCGAATCCGAATGGGACCTGGACACCGCGTATCTGAGCCTGGAGGCGGCGACCCGCGTCTCCGAGACCGATGCGCGCAACCTCAGCACCACCACCACGCGGCAGGGCTCGTCCCGGACGGACCGCACCCCGCAGCGCGTCGACACCCTGCTGTCCACCCGTCACCGCGTCCTGCTCCGTGGTGACGCGGGCGCAGGCAAGACCACCCTGATCTGGTGGCTGGCCGCGCACGCCGCCGCCGGCACACACGGCCCCGGTCTGGCCGAGCTCAACGGTTTCGTCCCCCTCGTCGTCCCCCTGCGGACCCTGCGCGCCCATCGTGCCGACTTCCCTCCCCCGTCCCAACTCCCTTACGCCGCACGGCTGGTGATCGAAGAGCCACCGGAGGGATGGGTGGGCCGGGTACTGCGCGCGGGACGGGCCCTGCTGCTCGTCGACGGCCTGGACGAGGTCCCGCAGGCCGACCGGGAGGAAGCGCACCACTGGCTGTCCACCTTGCTGCGGCACTATCCGGACACACGCTGCGTGGCCACCGTGCGCCCTCTCGCCGTCGAGTCCGACTGGCTCGAGTCGGAGGGGTTCGAGGAGTTACGCCTCCTGCCGATGCGCGACGAGGACATCCAGATCTTCACCAGGGCCTGGCACCGCGCCGCCCGCCTGAACGACGACGACCACGACCTGCTGCGCGAACTGGAAGCGGACCTGTCCCAGCAGTTCCGCCACAACCCCGCCCTCAGCGACCTGGCCCGCACCCCGCTCCTCTGCGCGGTGATCTGCGCCCTCCACCGGCGCCTTCAGGGCTTTCTGCCGGAGACCCGCTTCAAGCTGTACCAGTCGGCCCTGGAGATGCTCCTCGGCAACCGCGACAAGCGCCGCCGGGTGGCGGCACCCGACGGCATCGCCATGTCCGTCGAGGAGCATCACCAGATCCTCCAGCGCATCGCGGTCTGGCTGATCCGCTGCGGCCAGGCCGAGTTCACCCGCGCTCAGGCCCGCCCCCAGCTCGAAGCCGCCCTGGCGGGCATGGAACGCGTACGGGGCCAGGGCACCGCCGAGGCCGTCTTCACCCACCTGCTCAACCGCTCGGGCCTGCTCCAGGAAAGCGCGGAGGATTCCTACCAGTTCATCCACCGCACCTTCCAGGACTATCTCGCCGCGAAGGAACTCGTCGAGAGCGGCTCCCTGAACGAACTCGTCCGCAACGCCGACGACGAGTTGTGGCAGGACGTCGTCCTGATGGCGTCGGGCCACTGCCGCCGCGAAATACGGGAGTTGCTCACCGGACTCCTCTCCAAGGCGGATGCCCTGTCACCTTCCGATCCGCTGCGCACCCGGCTCCTGGTCCTCTCCGCTCTCTGTTCCGAGCACGCGGCGTGGCTGGAGACAGACCTGCGGGACCGGATCCGCGACCACATCACCGATCTCGTCGCGTCCTACACCTCCGGCGTCACCGCCGGACAGTCCGACCAACTGGCCCGGCTCGGCCCCTACGTCCTGTCGTTCCTGCCCTCCGCCGACGAGCTGGAGGACACCCAGCAGTACCGGGTCGCCCATCTGGTGGGCAAGGTCGGCGGCTCCGAGGCCATCCCCCACGCCCGTCACTTCGCCACGCATCCTCGCACCAGCACTCCGGCCATCTCGAGGCTCATCGAGATGTGGGACAACTTCCCCGCCGAGGAGTACGCGCGCGAGGTCCTCGGACATGTACGTCACCTGGCCGCTCGCCCTCTGCCGGTGACCACCAAGGAGCAACTGTCCCTGCTGCGGCTGCTGCCCGGTGCCAGCAACCTCCGGCTCACCGGCCCCTTCTCCTCCAAGGAGATCCAGGCGGCCCGGCTCCCGGAGGTCCGGAAACTGTCGCTGCTCAGAATGCCCGTCCTGGAGGACCTGGCCTTCCTCGGCGATCAGGCGGAGTCGCTCAGCTCGCTGAGTCTCTCGTCCTGCCCCTCGCTCACCGACATCTCGTCCCTGACCCGGATGTCCGCCCTGCGCTCCATCGAGCTCCACCTCCAGCATCTGCCGTTCGACGCCCTGGAGTACGTGCGGTCCGTGCCCGGACTCAAGTCCCTGACGCTCGTCGCCGGCCACCTCACCGCGGTCGCGTCCATCCCCGTCCACCCGACCGTCACCCACCTCAAGCTCACCGTGGCACGGCTGATGGACACGACGGGCCTCGAGGCATGGGGATCCCTGACCGACATCACCCTGCCGTTCCCGCTGTACCTCACCGAATTCTGGGACTGCCTGCGCGAGATGGACCGGATCACCCGAGTCGACACATCGGTTCATTCGCTGTCGGACCTGCGCCATCTGCTTCCGCTGCCCCAGGTCACGAGTGTCCGGCTCACCGGGGTCGTGGACTGCGGCGACATCGGCGTACTGCTGTCGGTGTTCCCGGCGCTCTCCTGTCTGTCGCTGGCCCTTCTCCCGGAAGGGCGCGGCGGACAGACGGATCTACGCCCGCTGCACGCACGGCCGGACCTCCGGGTGTCCCTCTCCAGCGCCTCCCCGCTGCGCGTCACCGGTGGCGAACCCTTCGGCATCGCGGCCGACGGAACGAAGCGCTGACACACCGGGGGCCGGCACGGCGAAAGGGGCCGCCCCGGAACCGAAGTCCCGGGGCGGCCCCTTTCAGGCGAGCGCCGAAGCGGCTACGCCTCCTTGCTCAGGTTGGGACCGGCCCCACCCGCGGCCTGCTCGATCGGCGGGACGTCGGGGAGGGCGGACTTCTCCTCGCCGCGGAAGGTGAACTTCTTCGCGTCACCCTCGCCCTCCGTGTCGACGACCACGATCTGGCCGGGGCGCAGCTCGCCGAAGAGGATCTTCTCGGAGAGCAGGTCCTCGATCTCGCGCTGGATCGTCCGGCGCAGCGGCCGGGCGCCCATCACGGGGTCGTAGCCCTTCTTCGCGAGGAGCGACTTGGCGGTCGGGCTGAGCTCGAGGCCCATGTCCCGGTCCTTCAGCCGCTCGTCCACCTTGGCGATCATGAGGTCGACGATCTGGATGATGTCTTCCTCGGTGAGCTGGTGGAAGACCACCGTGTCGTCGACACGGTTCAGGAACTCGGGGCGGAAGTGCTGCTTCAGCTCCTCGTTGACCTTGACCTTCATGCGCTCGTAGTTGCTCTTGACGTCACCCGCGGCGGCGAAGCCGAGGTTGAAGCCCTTGGAGATGTCCCGGGTGCCGAGGTTGGTCGTCATGATGATGACCGTGTTCTTGAAGTCCACGACCCGGCCCTGGGAGTCGGTCAGGCGACCGTCCTCCAGGATCTGGAGAAGCGAGTTGAAGATGTCCGGGTGGGCCTTTTCGACCTCGTCGAAGAGAACCACCGAGAACGGCTTCCGACGCACCTTCTCCGTCAGCTGGCCACCCTCTTCGTAGCCCACGTAACCGGGGGGCGAACCGAAGAGACGCGACACCGTGTGCTTCTCGCTGAACTCCGACATGTCGAGGGAGATCAGCGCGTCCTCGTCGCCGAAGAGGAACTCCGCGAGGGTCTTCGACAGCTCGGTCTTACCGACACCCGAGGGGCCGGCGAAGATGAACGAACCACCGGGACGCTTCGGGTCCTTCAGACCCGCTCGCGTACGACGGATCGCCTGCGAGAGCGCCTTGATGGCGTCCTTCTGGCCGATGACCCGCTTGTGGAGCTCGTCCTCCATGCGCAGCAGACGCGAGGACTCCTCCTCGGTGAGCTTGAAGACCGGGATGCCGGTGGCCGTGGCGAGGACCTCGGCGATCAGCTCGCCGTCGACCTCGGCGACGACGTCCATGTCGCCGGCCTTCCACTCCTTCTCCCGCTTGGCCTTGGCGGCCAGGAGCTGCTTCTCCTTGTCGCGGAGGGAGGCGGCCTTCTCGAAGTCCTGCGAGTCGATCGCGGACTCCTTGTCGCGGCGCACGCCCGCGATCTTCTCGTCGAACTCCCGGAGGTCCGGCGGAGCGGTCATCCGGCGGATGCGCATCCGGGAACCGGCCTCGTCGATCAGGTCGATCGCCTTGTCCGGGAGGAAGCGGTCCGAGATGTACCGGTCGGCGAGCGTCGCCGCCTGCACCAGTGCCTCGTCCGTGATGGAGACGCGGTGGTGGGCCTCGTAACGGTCGCGCAGGCCCTTGAGGATCTCGATCGTGTGGGGGAGGGAAGGCTCCGCCACCTGGATCGGCTGGAAGCGGCGCTCGAGGGCCGCGTCCTTCTCGAGGTGCTTGCGGTACTCGTCGAGAGTCGTCGCACCGATGGTCTGCAGCTCGCCGCGGGCCAGCATCGGCTTCAGGATCGAAGCCGCGTCGATGGCGCCCTCGGCGGCACCCGCACCGACGAGCGTGTGCAGCTCGTCGATGAACAGGATGATGTCGCCGCGGGTGCGGATCTCCTTGAGGACCTTCTTGAGGCGTTCCTCGAAGTCACCGCGGTAGCGGGAGCCGGCGACCAGCGCGCCGAGGTCCAGGGTGTAGAGGTGCTTGTCCTTGAGGGTCTCGGGCACCTCGCCCTTGACGATGGCCTGGGCGAGGCCCTCCACGACGGCGGTCTTGCCGACGCCGGGCTCACCGATCAGGACCGGGTTGTTCTTCGTACGACGGGACAGCACCTGCATGACCCGCTCGATCTCCTTCTCGCGCCCGATGACCGGGTCGAGCTTGGACTCACGAGCGGCCTGGGTGAGGTTCCGGCCGAACTGGTCGAGGACCAGGGACGTGGAGGGGGTGCCCTCGGCAGGACCGCCACTGGCGCCGGCGGTCTCCTTGCCCTGGTATCCGGAGAGCAGCTGGATGACCTGCTGCCGCACCCGGTTGAGATCGGCACCCAGCTTGACCAGGACCTGGGCGGCGACGCCCTCGCCCTCACGGATCAGGCCGAGCAGGATGTGCTCCGTGCCGATGTAGTTGTGGCCCAGCTGAAGAGCTTCGCGGAGCGAGAGCTCCAGCACCTTCTTGGCACGGGGGGTGAAGGGGATGTGCCCGGACGGGGCCTGCTGACCCTGCCCGATGATCTCCTCCACCTGCTGGCGGACCGCCTCGAGCGAAATCCCGAGGCTCTCCAGTGCCTTAGCGGCGACACCCTCACCCTCGTGGATCAGGCCCAGGAGGATGTGCTCGGTGCCGATGTAGTTGTGGTTGAGCATCCGGGCTTCTTCCTGAGCCAGGACGACAACCCGCCGCGCGCGGTCGGTGAACCTCTCGAACATCGTTAATCGCTCCTCAGAGCGGTCAGGCAGTAAGGGGACGCTCCCCTCCCTGTCCTTCCGCAGCTTAGTCCCGCAAGCAGGGACCGCTCATTCCAACTGCCGACACCGTCCTTGGCCTCCTGACCCCGAACGCCGACATCTGCTCCAACCTGATGGTGCGAGACGATGTTCCCGCAGGCCAGGCAGATACCCTCACTGGCTGTACGCCGATGGCGAACGTGAGATGCCCGAGCCATGCGTGTCGCCCCTCCCACTAGGGATGTCTTACCCGCACGCACTGACAGTCCATGCCGCGCGCGCCGGTTCCCTCCGCTACGGGCGAACAACTTCGCGCCGCCCATCGCCCCCGCACGCCCCCGCTTCCCGGACTCTGTGCGCCTGCCGGAACACCCAGCGTAACTCCGGAGCCGTTCCGGCTGTTGCTCTTGGCATGGTTCCCACCGTTCCCCATCCCCGTCGGCCGCTCGACCGGAGCGATCCGGTGCGGCGCTGGTACGAGAACGAACTCGGCTGGGCGACAGTGCCCGGCACTCCTCTACAACTGGTCACCGGCCTGCGCTTCGATGTCCTGGACGTGCCGGCGGAGGCGGGGTACGCGGCGCTGCGGCATCTGGGCCCGGGCTCTCCGGTGGTGCTGCACGGAGGCCACGGAGCGCGTGCGGGGCGGATGCGGTTCCTGGTCGCCGCGGGGAGCGCGGACGAGTTGCCGGGGCTGCTCGACTGGCTCGAGTGGGGCGCCCTCACGCTGGACATCGGGGCGATCGGCGCGGGCGGCAGCATCGAGGCGCCGCGGCCACCGGGGAGGGCGGGGATCACACCGCCGCCGGGCCTGGGCGTCTCACAGGGGGCCGGTGGAGGCGAAGCGGAGTTCCGGGAGGCCCATGGGGAGGCCAGTCCACAGGGGGCCGCTGTCTGGCTGCGGCCCCCCGAGCCTGGGTGCGAGGTCGAGTCCTCGCTGCCGAGCATGTCGGCGCTGCCGGAACTGCCGGCCGTGGGGGGCGTTGGGGGCGCCCCCGATCTCGTACGACTCGTCGACACGATGGCGACACAATGCCACCGGGTCCGGCTGCGGCGCGTGAGCGCTCAGCCGTTGGCCTTCTCGTAGGCCTCACGAATAGTCGCGGGAACTCGGCCGCGGTCATTGACCTCGAAGCCGTTCTCCTTGGCCCACGCGCGGATCTGCGCGGTGTCCTGGCTGCCACCGGAAGCGACGCGGGCCTTTCCGCGGGCACCCGAAGCGCGCCCTCCGGTACGGCGACCGCCCTTCACGTAGGCGTCGAGAAGGCCACGGAGCTTGTCCGCATTGGCAGTCGTGAGATCGATTTCGTACGTCTTGCCGTCCAACGCGAACGTCACGGTCTCGTCCGCCTCGCCACCGTCGAGGTCGTCGACAAGAAGGACCTGAACCTTCTGTGCCACGGGATTTCCTTTCATCGATAACTTCAGAGCCGGGGGCTACGGCGGTTGCCGCTGTTTCACGGCCCCTGTTATATGCAGTACTGCAGTACGTCGGAAAGCAAACCGCTTTTGCTGGAAAAACACAAACCCCTGGCGGAGACTCACGGGGCACAAGCAGACCGGAAACGTGCGCGTTTCGGACATAGGGACCCCGCGCGGGGCGTTCAACCGGAATAGTTGTCGGGCGATCACAGATGCAGAAGCATCCGGCTGTTGCCCAAGGTGTTCGGTTTCACTCGTTCGAGACCGAGGAACTCCGCCACGCCCTCGTCATAGGAACGCAGTAGCTCGGCGTAGACATCGGTGTCAACGGGTGTCTCACCGATCTCCACGAAGCCGTGCTTCGCGAAGAAGTCCACTTCGAAGGTCAGACAGAAAACTCGGCGAACACCGAGCCAACGGGCGGTCTGGAGCAACTTCTCCAGCAACTGATGACCGACGCCGACGCCCTTGAGCGAGGGGTTCACGGCGAGAGTGCGCACTTCCGCGAGGTCTTCCCACATCACGTGGAGCGCACCGCAGCCGACGACCTCGGCGTTGTCGTCCCGTTCCGCGACCCAGAACTCCTGGATGTCCTCGTAAAGAGTCACCGTCGCTTTGTCGAGCAGGATGCGCTGTCGGACGTTCGCGTCAAGGAGTCGGCGCACGGCCGTGACATCGCCGGTCCTGGCACGCCGGACGGTGATGGCTTTTGCGCTGGCTTCGGGACGCTCTGACGGAAGCTTCGCCGGAAGCTCCGCGGGATGCTCTGCTGGCATGTGCGGACGCTATCGCCCGCTGTCGTCCCGGCCGGAGCCGGGGTTCTCACCGACCGGGTTCTGCGTCTCGGGCGTTTCCGGCCCTTGGACCATACGTACGGCGTCGCGCAGCTGATGTCGCTGTTCCTCGCTCATCATGCCGAAGAAGGCGACGAGAGCGGCGGCGGGGTTGTCACTCTGTGACCAGGCGTCGTTCATCAGTGCCGCCGCGTAGGCGGCACGGGTGGAGACCGCCTCATATCGATAGGCCCTGCCTTCGGCTTCCCGGCGCACCCAGCCCTTCTGATGGAGATTGTCCAAAACGGTCATCACCGTGGTGTAGGCGATGGACCGTTCCTGCCGAAGGTCTTCCAGGACTTCCCGAACGGTCACCGGGCGGTTCCACTTCCACACCCGCGTCATGACCGAGTCTTCGAGTTCTCCCAATGGGCGAGGCACAGTTCAGAACAATAGTGGGACATAGGCAACAAAAAGGGCGTACGACTCGAAAAACGCATGAGTCGTACGCCGATGAGTGTCCCGGCGGGGCCGGGTGCTCAGTTCTCGGTGCTCCGCGGGGTCTGCCGGGCGCTGTCCGCGCGCGCGAGGGCGGCGTCGACGACCGCGTCCTCCTTGGCCTTGTTGGCCCCGCCCTGGCTCTTCACGATCGTCACGATCAGTCCGACGAAGAACGCGGCCATCACTACGGGGGGCACGAGCGCGGAGACATAGTCCATGCCTCCAGGGTAGCTACCCCGCCGCGAGCTGTTGAGGGGGGTTCGCCGGTGGTGGCGCGGGCTTGCGCTTCGGGGGGAAGACCTCGCCCGGGGTGGGGATGGGGCGTTCCGGGTGCGGGTTCTTGGCCGGAGGGCTCGACTGCGGCCGGGTGGTCGGCCTGTCCGCGGGCTTCCCGGCGCTCTCGTCGGAGGCCAGGCCGCCGACGAGCGCGAGGAGGCGGGTGCGGGACGACGGGAGGGCGCGGACCGCCGGGCGGGCGCGTACGTCCCGCTCGGCGAGCGCCCGGCAGTGGGCCAGGAGGCGGGCCGCGGTGGTGTTGCCGCGCAGGGCGCGGAGCGCGGCGAGGTCGTCGGGGTTCGGGCGGTAGCCGTTGCCGAGCGTCTCCTCCAGGAGCAGGAGGTAGCCGGCCGCCGTGCCGGGCAGGGCCGCCCGGTAGCGGGCCAGGTCGGCCACCAGGAAGGCCCGGAGTCTGGCCCCCTCACGGGCCGCCTCGTCGACGGACTCGGCGAGGCGTAGGCAGGCCTGGAGGTCCTCGGCCGAGACGGGGCTGGGATTGAGGGCGAGGTCGAGGGCGCGACGGAGCACACACAGCTCCTCCGCACCGAACGCCAGGCCGCCGCGGGATCCGTATGGCGTGGGCATGCGGCGACGATACGCGCTAATCAGACAAAACGCGCATAGCGGGTGAGTGTGGCGCGTCTTTCGCCTCCACGGCGACGAAGGAGCCGCCGCGGGCGATTCCCGGGCCCGGTGAAGGCGGCCTGCCGGGGACCTACGTGCGCGACACGTTCCGCTCGTACACCAGCCGCAGCCCGATCAGCGTCAGCCACGGCTCGTGCTCGTCGATGACCGACGCCTCGCCGAGGACCATCGGGGCCAGGCCGCCGGTGGCGATGACGGTGACGTCGTCGGGATCGTCGGCGAGCTCGCGGGCCATGCGGTTGACCACGCCGTCGACCTGGCCGGCGAAACCGTAGATGATGCCCGACTGCATGGCCTCGACGGTGTTCTTGCCGATGACGGTCCGCGGGCGGGCGATCTCGATCTTGCGGAGCTGGGCGCCCTTGACGCCGAGGGCCTCGACGGAGATCTCGATGCCCGGAGCGATCACACCTCCCGTGTACTCGCCGCGCGCGGACACCGCGTCGAACGTCGTCGCCGTACCGAAGTCCACGACGATCGCGGGCCCCCCGTAGAGCTCGACCGCCGCGACCGCGTTGATGATGCGGTCGGCGCCGACCTCCTTGGGGTTGTCCATCAGGATCGGGACGCCGGTCTTGATGCCCGGCTCGACCAGTACGGCGGGCACGTCGCCGTAGTAGCGGCGCGTCACCTCGCGCAGCTCGTGCAGGACGGACGGGACGGTGGAGCAGATGGCGATGCCGTCGATGCCGTCGCCGAGCTCCTCGCCGAGCAGCGGGTGCATGCCCATCAGGCCCTGGAGGAGCACGGCCAGCTCGTCCGCGGTGCGGCGGGCGTCCGTGGAGATGCGCCAGTGCTCGACGATCTCCTCGCCGTCGAAGAGGCCGAGGACGGTGTGCGTGTTGCCGACGTCGATCGTGAGCAGCATGGTTCCTATGCCGCCTCGTCCGTCGACGCCTCGCGCAGGTCGAGGCCGATGTCCAGGATCGGCGAGGAGTGCGTGAGGGCGCCCACCGCCAGGAAGTCGACGCCGGTCCTGGCGTACGCCCCGGCGTTGCCGAGGGTGAGGCGGCCGGAGGCCTCCAGGAGCGCGCGGCCGTCCACGAGGGCGACGGCCTCCTCGCACTCGGCGGGCGTGAAGTTGTCCAGCAGGATCAGGTCGGCGCCCGCGTCCAGGACCTCGCGCAGCTGGTCCAGGGTGTCGACCTCGACCTCGATCGGCACGTCCGGGAAGGCCTCGCGCACGGCCTTGAAGGCCTGGGAGACGCCGCCGGCGGCGATCACGTGGTTGTCCTTGACCAGCGCCGCGTCCGAGAGTGACATGCGGTGGTTGACCCCGCCGCCGCAGCGCACCGCGAACTTCTCCAGCGAGCGCAGGCCCGGTGTCGTCTTGCGGGTGTCGCGCACCCGGGTGCCGGTGCCCTCCAGAGCGTCCGCCCACGCGCGCGTGGCGGTCGCGATGCCGGAGAGGCGGCACAGCAGGTTCAGCGCGCTGCGCTCGGCCGTCAGGAGGTCGCGGGTGAGCGTGGTGACGGTCAGGAGCTTCTGGCCGGCCTCCACCCGGTCGCCGTCCTCGACGTGCCGCTCGACCTCGAACTCGTCCGTGCAGACCACGGAGATGACCGCCTCGGCCACCCGCAGGCCCGCCACGACACCCGCGTCGCGGGCGGTGAAGTCGGCGGTGGAGACGGCGTCCCCCGGGATGGTCGCGACGGTCGTCACGTCCACGCCGTGGGCCAGGTCCTCCTGGATCGCCACGTTCGCGATGTCCTCGACCTCCAGGGGGTCGAGTCCCGCGTCGGCGAGGAGCTGGACGAGCGCGGGGTCGAGGCCGCAGTCGAGGTACGTCTCGTCCGCCTCGGCGCCGCAGCCGCAGCCGTCGCCGCAGCCACCGCTCTGGAGGAGGGGAAGGTCGGGGGTGCTCACTGCTGTCACTGCTCCTGGGGACGGGTGGCCGACCGGGGCTGCCGGGTCGGGGGGAAGTCTGCTGTGTCGGTGGTGTGTACGGCGAGCGTCCGGTCGGGATTCAGCTGTACGACGATGTGGCGGCGCCAGTCCGTGTCGTCCCGGTCCGCGTGGTCCTCGCGCCAGTGGCAGCCGCGGGTCTCCTCGCGGAGGCGGGCGGCGGTGACCAGGGCCCGGGCCACGCACAGGAGGTTGGTGGCCTCCCAGGTGTCGACGCCGGGCTCGGCGGTCTTGCCGTTCTCGTCGAGGGCGTCGCGGGCGTCCGAGTGCAGCCGGTGCAGCCGGTCGGCCGCCTGGGCCAGGGAGTCGGCCGAGCGCAGGACCCCGGCGCCGTCCGTCATGATCCGCTGGATCGCGAACCGGGCCGCCGCGTCGAGCAGCGGGTGCGCGGGCTTCTGGGGGTGCGGGACCGGCTCGGGCACGCGCGCGTGGAGGCGGTTCTCCTCGTGGCGGGTCGCGATGTCCGCCGCGATGCGCTCGGCGTAGACCAGTCCCTCCAGGAGGGAGTTGGAGGCGAGCCGGTTCGCGCCGTGCACGCCGGTGCAGGCGACCTCGCCGCACGCGTAGAGGCCCGGCACCGTGGTGCGGCCCCGCGCGTCCGTGCGGACGCCTCCGGAGGCGTAGTGGGCGGCCGGGGCGACCGGAACGGGCTCGGTCACCGGGTCGATGCCGTGGGCGCGGCAGGCGGCCAGGATCGTCGGGAAACGGTGCTCCCACATGTCGGCGCCGAAGTGCCTGGCGTCGAGGAACATGTGCTCGGCGTCCTGCTCCTGCATGCGGCGCATGATGCCCTTGGCGACGATGTCCCGGGGCGCCAGTTCCGCTAGCTCGTGCTGGCCGACCATGAAGCGCACGCCGTCCGCGTCGACCAGGTGGGCGCCCTCGCCCCGTACCGCCTCGGAGACGAGCGGCTGCTGGCCCTCCGCGTCCGCGCCCAGGAAGAGCACCGTCGGGTGGAACTGCACGAACTCGAGGTCGGAGACCTCGGCGCCGGCGCGCAGGGCCAGCGCCACGCCGTCGCCCGTCGACACAGACGGGTTGGTCGTCGCGGAGAAGACCTGGCCCATGCCGCCGGTCGCGAGGACCACGGTGGGGGCGTGCACGGCTCCCACGCCGTCGTGCTGGCCCTCTCCCATGACGTGCAGGGTCACACCCGCGGTGCGGCCGTCGGCGTCCGTGAGGAGGTCCAGGACGAGCGCGTTCTCGACCGTACGCAGTCCACGCGCGCGTACCGCCTCGACGAGCGCCCGGGAGATCTCGGCGCCGGTCGCGTCGCCGCCCGCGTGCGCGATGCGCCGGCGGTGGTGGCCGCCCTCGCGGGTCAGTTCCAGGGCGCCCTCGGCGGACTCGTCGAAGTGGGCGCCGGTCTCGATGAGGCGGCGTACGGCGTCGGGGCCCTCGGTGACGAGGATGCGTACGGCGCCCTCGTCGCACAGGCCCGCACCGGCCACCAGGGTGTCGTCGAGGTGCTGCTCGGGGGTGTCGCCCTCGCCGAGGGCCGCGGCGATGCCGCCCTGCGCCCAGCGTGTGGAACCGTCGTCCAGGCGGGCCTTGGTGACGACGACGGTCCGCAGGCCCGCCGCCTCGCAGCGGAGGGCGGTGGTGAGGCCCGCGACACCGGAGCCGACGACCACGACGTCGGCGGTGAGGGCCCAGCCGGGGGCGGGCGCGTGCAGTCGTATTCCGGTACCGGTGCTCGTACCGGTACCCGTACCTGTGCCTTTGCCGGTCACGAGGCGGCTCCGAAGGTGAGGGGGAGGTTGTCGATCAGACGGGTGGTCCCGACCCGGGCGGCGACCGCGAGGACCGCCTCGCCGGTGAAGTCCTCGTCGATCTCGGTGAAGTCGGAGGGGTCGACCAGGGCCAGGTAGTCCAGAACCAAGGGCGGCCGCGTCCGGGCCGCCTCGTCCAGGGCGAGGCGGGCCGCCGCGCGGACACCGACGGGTCCGCCGGGGACGGCCTTGGCCATGGCGTGCGCGTCGGCCGCCGCGCGGGACTCGCCGATCGCGCTGAGGGCCTCGGCACGCGCGCGCGTGGCGGGCACTTCGCGGGCTCGCGCGCGCAGGGCCTCCTGGGCGGCGTGCCGGTCGCGGCCCGCGAACAGGGCCCGCGAGAGGGCGAGCGCGGTGCGCCGCTCCTGGGCGGAGAGGTAGCGGTTGCGGCTGGAGAGGGCGAGTCCGTCGTCCTCGCGCACGGTGGGGACGCCGACGACCTCCACGCCGAAGTTCAGGTCGCGCGCCATGCGCCGGATCAGGGCCAGCTGCTGGGCGTCCTTCTGCCCGTACAGCGCCACGTCGGGCCGGGTGAGGTGCAGCAGCTTGGCGACGACGGTGAGCATGCCGTCGAAGTGGCCGGGGCGGGCGGCTCCTTCGAGGCGTTCGCCCATCGGGCCCGCGCTGACACGGACCTGGGGTTCGCCGCCCGGGTAGACCTCGTCCACGGAGGGGGCGAACACCACGTCCGCACCCGCCTCCTCGGCGATCTTGACGTCGGCTTCGAGGGTGCGCGGGTAGCGGTCGAGGTCCTCGCCCGCGCCGAACTGGAGGGGGTTCACGAAGACCGTGACGACCACTTCACCCGCGTCGCCCGCGATCTCCCGGGCGGTGCGGATCAGCGTGGCGTGACCCTCGTGCAGGGCGCCCATGGTCATGACGACCGCTCGGCGGCCGTCGCGCACGCGCGTGTGCAGCTCGTCGGCGGTGCGCAGGAGGGCGGCGGTCATCGGTCGCTCCCGTCGTCGGGCAGGGGCGCCCCGTCGGCGAGCACCCCGAGCAGATCCTCGGCGAGTTCCGGCTTGAGCAGCCCGTGGGCGAGCGCCCGGTCGGCGGTCGCGCGGGCCATCGCGAGGTAGCCGGGGACGGCCTGCGGGGCGTGCTTGCGCAGCTCCGCGACGTGCGCGGCGACCGTGCCCGCGTCCCCGCGCGCGACGGGCCCGGTGAGGGCCGCGTCGCCCGACCTGAGGGCGTTGTCCAGGGCGGCGCCCAGCAGGGGGCCCAGCATCCGGTCGGGGGCGTCCACGCCCGCGGCGCGCAGCAGCTCCATGGACTCGGCGACCAGGGTCACCAGGTGGTTGGCGCCGAGCGCGAGGGCCGCGTGGTAGAGCGGCCGGTTCTCCTCGGCGATCCACTCGGGCTCGCCGCCCATCTCGATGACCAGCGCCTCGGCGGCCAGCCGCAGTTCCTTCGGCGCGGTGACCCCGAAGGAACATCCGACGAGCCGCTGTACGTCGACAGCGGTGCCGGTGAACGTCATCGCGGGGTGCAGCGCGAGCGGCAGCGCGCCGGCCCTGAGCGCCGGGTCGAGCACGTGCGCGCCGTACCGCCCCGAGGTGTGCACGAGCAGTTGCCCGGGCCGCACGGCCCCGGTCTCGGCGAGCCCCTCCACAAGCCCCGGCAAGGCGTCGTCGGGGACGGTCAGCAGCACCAGCTCGGCCCGCTCCATGACCTGGGCCGGGGTCACCACCGGCACATCGGGCAGCAGCTGCGCGGCCCGCCGTACGGACGCTTCGGAGACACCCGAGACGGCCACCGGGCGGTGGCCGGCGAGCTGGAGGGCCGCGGCCAGGGCGGGGCCCACCCGGCCGGCGCCGACGACACCGACGGTCAGCCGCGCGGGGCGGTCCCTGGGGTCTGGCTGTTGGAATGTACTCACTCGACGGCGGCCTTCCCGTTCCAGTCCGCTCGGGGTACCGGACGATTTCTCGTCATGTTAACGCGATTGGCCCGAGAGCCGTTTTCGTTGTCCACAGGCTGTGGGTTTCCGCAGGTCGCGAGAGCGCGGAAATCAAGGTGCCGCGGCGGCCGGGCGCGCGGCATCATCCGGGGATGAGCGATACGGCGGAAGAAGCGACGGAACAGACCGCGGACGAGACGGTGGAGGAGACGGCCGGGACGGCCGATCGGATGCGGGAGCGGCGGGTCGTCGCCTGGCGGGCCGCGCGGCGGGTGCTGTGGCGCCCCAGCCACCAGCGCACGGTCCGCGACCGGCTGACGTGGCTGAACGACGGGGCCGAGGGCGTGTACGACCTCGACCAGCCGGTCGACATGTACGGCGACCGGCTCGTGGAGACCCTGGAGGAGCGGGTCGCGGGCCTGCTCGGCAAGGAGGCCGCCGCCTTCTTCCCCACCGGCACCATGGCCCAGCAGATCGCCCTGCGCTGCTGGGCGGGCCGCACCGGGAACGCGACCGTCGCGATGCATCCGCTCGGTCATCCGGAGGTCCACGAACAGCACGCGTTCAGCCGGGTCAGCGGTCTGCGCCCGGTCCACGTGACGGCCGAGCCCCGGCTGCCGACCGCCGAGGAGGTACGCGACCTCGCGGAGCCCTTCGGCACGCTGATGCTCGAACTGCCGCTCAGGGACGCCGGTTTCGTACTGCCCTCATGGGAGGAGCTGACCGGGGCCGTCGACGCCGCGCGGGAGCGTGACGCGGTGGTGCACTTCGACGGGGCCAGGCTGTGGGAGTGCACCGCACACTTCGGCCGCCCCCTGGACGAGATCGCGGGCCTCGCGGACAGCGTCTACGTGTCGTTCTACAAATCGCTCGACGGCCTCGGCGGCGCGGCGCTCGCGGGCCCCAGGACGCTCATCGACGAGGCGAAGACCTGGCGGCACCGGTACGGCGGCATGATCCTCCAGCAGTTCCCCACCGCCCTCGCGGCGCTCATGGGCCTGGAGCGCGAGCTGCCCCGGCTGCCGGAATACGTGGCCCACGCGCGCGTGGTCGCCGCCGCCCTGCGCGAGGGCTTCGCGGAGGCGGGGGTCCCCTGGGTGCGCGTCCACCCCGAGGAACCGCACACCCACCAGTTCCAGGTCTGGCTGCCCTACGACCACGACGCCCTCGGGGACGCGGCGCTGCGGCAGCTCGAGGAGACGAAGACCGGCGTCTTCGCCCAGGGCTGGGCGCGGGGCGGGCCGGGACTCGCGTACACCGAGGTCACGGTCGCGGGGCCCGGCCTGGAGTGGACGGCCGAGGACGTCAGGGCGGCCGTACGGGACTTCCTGGAGCGGCTGCCCGGCGGGGTCGCCGGCTGACGGCCGCACGGTCGCGGCGAGGTCAGTCGAACCGGATGTGCTTCACTCCGACCCGCAGTTGCCTGAGCCGGGTCCGCACCGCGCCCTCCGTGTTCGGTTCGAGCGTCAGCCCCGCCAGTACGGCGATCCGGTCCGCGGTCCTGGCGACCGTCGTGCGGTCGGTCCACAGGTGCTCGGCGAACTCCGGCCCGCGCAGCCGCTCCAGACAGTGGTCGAGCTGCTGTACGGCCCAACTCTCCCTGCGCAGGGGCGCGTTCTTCCCGGCGACGTACCGCAGCAGGTGCCCGAAGCCGCGCTCACGCAGTCGTCTCAGTACGGTCTCGCGCTCGGCGAGGAGCGCGAAGTGCCGTACGTCGTGGCCCTTTTCGCGCAGCCGCCCGACGGTCTCGCCGAAGTGGCCGAGGTCCGTGATCGTCATAGGGGCGATCACCACGCCGTCGTGCTTGGTGAGGGCCAGGTCGAGGACCTCGTACACCCCGGCCCGCCAGGACGCCAGGTTCCGGAAGTCACCGCGCAGTTCGGGCGGCAGCATGCGTCGCAGGCCGAAGCCGGCCTGTTCCGGGTCGCAGATGACGCTGCCGGGCAGCCGCCGCTGGATCTCGTGTGCGGTCTGCGTCTTGCCGCCCCCGAAAGGGCCGTTGATCCAGAGGAGCATGCGCAGACCCTATTGACATCGTCCCCCTCTTCAAAAGAGGGGGATTCCGGCCCGGGTGAGCCGAGTTCACGGGCACACCCGAGTCCGCTCCGGGGTCAGCCCTGGCCGCCCGCCCGCACCAGCCCCGTCTCGTACGCGAGGACGACGACCTGCACCCGGTCGCGCAGCCCCAGCTTCGTCAGGATGCGCCCCACGTGTGTCTTCACGGTCGCCTCGGACAGCACCAGATGGGCCGCGATCTCCTTGTTGGAGAGGCCCTGCGCGACCAGGATCATGACCTCACGCTCGCGCTCGGTGAGCCGCTCCAGCTCCTTGTGCTGGGGCTGCTGGCCGGCGTGCGGCAGCAGCGGCGCGAAACGGTCGAGCAGCCGCCGGGTGGTGGAGGGCGCGACCACGGCGTCACCGCTGTGCACGGAGCGGATGGCGGCGAGGAGTTCGCCGGGCGGCACGTCCTTGAGCATGAAGCCGGAGGCTCCGGCCTTCAGCCCCGAGAAGGCGTACTCGTCGAGGTCGAAGGTGGTGAGGATCAGCACCTTGGGCGGGTTGGGGTCGGAGCAGATGCGGCGGGTGGTCTCGACGCCGTCCAGCTTCGGCATGCGCACGTCCATCAGCACCACGTCGACCTGGGTCGCCCGCAGCACCTGGAGGGCCTCGACACCGTCACCCGCCTCGGCCACGACCTCCATGTCCGGCTGGGCGGCGAGCACCATCCGGAAACCGGTGCGCAGCAGCACCTGGTCGTCGACGAGCATCACGCGGATCGCCATCGGGGGCCTCTTCCGTTTCCGTCAAAGTCAAAGAGCGAGGGGGTGTTACAGGTGTCAGTGGGCCGGCTTGAGCGGAAGCAGGGCGCTGATGCGGAAACCGCCCCCTGGACGCGGCCCCGCGTCCAGGGTGCCGCCGACCATACCGACGCGCTCCCGCATACCGATCAGCCCGTGCCCCTGGCCGTCGGCGCCCCCCTCCTCGTACAGCTCGTGGGGCGCGCCCTTGCCGTCGTCCTCGACGAGCAGCCCGAGGCCGTCGTCGAAGTAGACCAGGCGCACGCTGGCGCCGGTGTTCGGGCCCCCGTGCTTGCGCGTGTTGGTGAGCGCCTCCTGGACGATGCGGTACGCGGTGAGCTCCACGCCGCTGGGGAGGGGGCGCGGGGTGCCCTCCACCTTGAAGTCGACGGGGAGCCCGGAGGTGCGGCACTGCGCGATGAGGTCGTCGAGCTGCTCGACGTCGGGCTGCGGCACGTACTCGCCGGTCTCCTGGTGCTCGCCGGTGCGCAGTACGCCGAGCAGGCGGCGCATCTCGGCGAGGGCCTGCCGGCCGGTCCCCGAGATGGTCTCCAGGGCCTTCCTGGCCTGGTCCGGGGCGGTGTCCATGACGTACGCGGCGCCGTCGGCCTGGACCACCATCACCGAGACGTTGTGCGCGACGACGTCGTGCAGTTCGCGGGCGATCCGGGCACGCTCGGCGGCGACGGCGACCTTGGACTGCGCCTCGCGCTCCTTCTCCAGGCGGGCGGCACGCTCCTCGAGCTGGGCGAGATAGGCACGGCGGGTGCGGATGGAGTCGCCGAGCACCCAGGCGAGCGCGAAGGGCACCGTCTGGAAGACGGCTATCAGGACGACGCCCGGCGCGCCCGTCCCCGGCTCGGGCCAGCGGATCTGCGCGAGGGTTCCCGCGGCCAGGCCGCCGGTCAGCGAGAAGCGGGAGGCCCAGCGGGCGCCGTCCGCGGCGACGGTGTAGATGATCACCAGCATCGCGAAGTCCGCGGGCATCACCTCGACGTCCGCGATGAGCTGTACGACACCCATCGCGGCGACCAGGAGCAGCATCTTCTCGGGCATCCGGCGGCGCAGTGCGACCGCCAGGCACAGGAGGACGGCGATCGGGAGGGCCGCGGCCGCCGACCCGTGATGGTTCGCCTCGGCACCGGCGACACTGAGGAGACTCGCGCCGGTGATCCCGAACAGGACGACGGCCCAGAAGCCGTCGACCCACGTCGGGTGCCTGCGGAGGAAGTCATAGAGGCGCTGCACGTAACCCAGAGTAGGGACGCGTGCTGTGTGCAGGGGTCAACCCGAGGATCGATCCGCAGCCGCCGCGCGTACTCCCCAAGGTGGAGACCCGCTGGTTCCGGCCGCTTAGCCTGACCCCGTGACACGTGAGGAAACGGACGGATTCCGAGGCTGGCGCGAGGCGACGGAGGAGGCCCTGTACGGGCCCGAGGGCTTCTACCGCAGGCCCGAAGGGCCCGCGGCCCACTTCCGTACGTCGGTGCACGCCTCCCCGCTCTTCGCGGGCGCCGTGGCCCGGCTGCTGTGCCAGGTCGACGAGGCGCTCGACCGCCCCTCCGCGCTCGCCTTCGTCGACATGGCGGCGGGCCGCGGCGAGCTCGTGACCGCCGTCCTGGCCGCGCTCCCCGCCGAAGTGGCCTCCCGCGCGCGTGGGTACGCCGTCGAACGTGCCGGCCGCCCCGCCGGCCTTGATCACCGGATCGAGTGGCTCGCGGAGCCCCCGGCGGGTGTCACCGGGCTGCTGTTCGCCAACGAGTGGCTGGACAACGTGCCCGTGGACGTCGCCGAGGCGGACCCGGAGGGCGTGGCGCGCGTGGTGCTCGTACGCCGGGACGGCACCGAACGGCTCGGGGAACCGGTCCGGGGGGCGGACGCGGCGTGGCTGCGGAAGTGGTGGCCGCTGTCCCCCGAAGGAGGCCGTGCCGAGATCGGGCTCCCCAGGGACACCGCCTGGGCCGGTGCCGTCGCCTCTCTCGGGCGCGGTCTGGCCGTGGCCGCCGACTACGCGCACACCGCCGCCGGGCGGCCGCCGTTCGGGACCCTCACCGGCTTCCGGGAGGGCCGGGAGACGGTGCCCGTGCCGGACGGCTCCCGCGACATCACCGCGCATGTGGCGCTGGACGCGTGCGCGCGGCCCGGGGGGCGCGTGGTGACCCAGCGGGACGCCCTGCGCGCGCTGGGCGTGAGCGGCGCACGCCCGGCGCTCTCCCTCGCGTCCACAGACCCCGCCGCGTACGTGCGCGCCCTCGCGAGCGCCGGCGCGGCGGCCGAGCTGACCGCGCCCGGCGGCCTGGGCGACTTCGGCTGGCTGCTCCAGCCAGTCGGATTGCCGAACGTGCCTGCCGACGGCCCGCTTCTCGACGGCCTACTTGTCGATGTCCCCGACCACGAAGAACAGTGACCCCAGGATCGCCACCATGTCCGCGACCAGCGTGCCCGGCAGCAGTTCGGTGAGCGCCTGGATGTTGTTGAACGAGGCCGAGCGCAGCTTCAGCCGGTACGGGGTCTTCTCGCCCTTGCTGACCAGGTAGTAGCCGTTGATCCCGAGCGGGTTCTCGGTCCAGGCGTAGGTGTGGCCCTCGGGCGCCTTGAGGACCTTGGGCAGCCGCTGGTTGATCGGGCCCGGCGGGAGGTCCCCGAGCCGGTCGAGGCAGGCGTCCGCGAGGTCGAGCGCGTTGTGCGTCTGCTCCAGGAGGACCTCGAAGCGGGCCAGACAGTCGCCCTCCTGGCGCGTGACCACCTTCAGGGTGTCCTGGAGTTCGCCGTACGCGAGGTAGGGCTCGTCCCGGCGCAGATCGAAGTCGACCCCGGAGGCACGCGCGATCGGCCCGCTCACGCCGTACGCGTGCACGGCCTCCGGCGCGAGCGCCCCCACGCCCCGCGTACGCCCTCTGAAGATCTCGTTGCCGAGGACCAGCTCGTCGTAGACGCCCATCCGCGAGCGCAGGCCGGTGACGGCGTCCCGCGCGCGCCCCGTCCAGCCGGCCGGGAGGTCCTCCTTGAGGCCGCCGACCCGGTTGAACATGTAGTGCATCCGGCCGCCGGAGACCTCCTCCATGACGTGCTGGAGTTCCTCGCGTTCCGTGAAGGCGTAGAAGATCGGGGTGATCCCGCCCAGTTCCAGCGGATACGAGCCGAGGAACATCAGGTGGTTCAGGACCCGGTTGAGCTCCGCGAGCAGCGTGCGCGTCCACACCGCCCGCTCGGGGACCTCCATGCCGAGCATCCGCTCCACGGCGAGGACCACACCCAGCTCGTTCGCGAAGGCGGACAACCAGTCGTGGCGGTTGGCGAGCATGATGATCTGGCGGTAGTCGCGCGCCTCGAAGAGCTTCTCCGCGCCGCGGTGCATATAGCCGATGACCGGCTCCGCGTGCTGGATCCGCTCGCCGTCCAGCACGAGCTTCAACCGCAGCACACCGTGCGTGGACGGGTGCTGGGGCCCGATGTTGAGCACCATGTCGGTACTCTCCGCGGCGCCGCCGATGCCAACCATGGTCTCCGTGGTGGGAGTCATGGGCACAGTGTCTCGTACGTACGCTTGCCACATGGAGACGGGGAGCATGGAGACCACCGGAAATCCGGCCACCGAGCCGGTCTGGACCGGGCTGCCCCGCGGGCTGCTGCGGATGCGACGCCTGCTGCTGGTGGTGTGGCTGGGGCTGCTGGCCATCGCGGTGGGGGTGCCGCTCGGGCTGTTCGCCGGGCCCGTCTGGGCCCTCTTCGCCCTGCTGCCGCTCGCCCTGCTGGCCTGGGCCTGGCCGATGCTGGGGCGCAACTGGCGGTCCTGGCGGTACGCCGAGCGGGCGGACGACCTGCTGATCAGCAAGGGTGTGCTGTGGCGCGAGGAGACCGTGGTGCCGTACGGGCGGATGCAGTTGGTCGAGGTGACCTCCGGGCCGGTCGAGCGGCACTTCGGGCTCGCGAGCGTGCAGCTGCACACCGCGGCCGCCGCGACCGACGCGCGCATCCCCGGCCTCGCGCCGGACGAGGCCGAGCGGCTGCGCGACCGGCTCACCGAGCTGGGCGAAGCCCGATCGGCTGGACTGTGACGACGCCGCCCACGGCACCCCTGGGCGCCGACAAGGACATACGGGAGGGGAAACCGCTACTCGAGCGGCGCCTGCACCCCGTGACCCCGCTGCGCCGCGCGTGGGCGCCGGTCGCGGTGGTCGCCGGCTGGGCCGTGCACGACCCCAACCAGGCGCAGGAACAGCTCACCAAGCTCGCCACGACCACGCTCCTCCTCGGATTCGCCGCGGCCGTCCTGGGCGGTGCCTTCTACGGCTTTCTGACCTGGTGGTTCACCCACTTCGCGGTGACCGACACCGAACTGCGCATCCGTACCGGCCTGTTGTTCCGGCGCACCGCGCACATCCGGCTCGACCGACTCCAGGCCGTCGACGTCACCCAGCCGCTGCTGGCGCGCGTCGCGGGTGTCGCCAAGCTCAAACTCGACGTCATCGGGGCCGACAAGAAGGACGAACTGGCCTACCTGGGCGAGGACGAGGCCCGCGTCCTGCGTGCCGAACTCCTCGCCCGCGCCGCCGGTTTCGCGCCCGAGACGGCGCACGAGGTCGGCGAGGCCCCCGTACGGCAACTGCTGCACGTACCGGCGGGCAAGCTCGCCGTCTCCCTGCTGCTCACCGGCGCCACCTGGGCGACACTGACCGCCGCCCTCGTCGTACCGACGCTGCTCTGGCTGGCCACCCACAGCGTGTGGACGGTCCTCGCGACCGCGCTGCCGCTGCTCGGAGCGGCGGGTGCCAACACCCTGGGGCGGTTCGTCAGCGAGTACGACTGGACGGTGGGCGAGTCGCCGGACGGGCTCCGGATCGACCACGGGCTCCTGGACCGTACGCACGAGACGGTGCCGCCCGGACGTGTGCAGACCGTGCGGATCGTGGAGCCGCTGATGTGGCGCCGACGGGGCTGGGTGCGGGTGGAGCTCGACGTGGCCGGGTCCTCCAACTCCGTACTCGTGCCGGTCGCCCCGCGCGAGGTCGCCGAGTCGGTGATCGCGCGGGTGCTGCCGGGCGTGACGGTCCCGGCACGGCTGTCACGGCCGCCGCGCCGGGCCGGCTGGTGCGTGCCGTTCTGGTGGCGGGGTTACGGACTCGCGGTCACCGACACCGTCTTCGTGGCCCGCCACGGGCTGCTGCGCCGCAACCTCGCGCTCGTGCCGCACGCGAAGGTCCAGAGCGTACGGCTGAAGCAGGGGCCCTGGGCCCGCTTCAAGGGGCTCGCGCACATTCATGTGGACACGGGAGCCAACAAGAGGGTGACGGCGCGGCTGCGGGACGCCTCGGAGGCGGCGGAGCTGCTGCAGTCCCAGGCCGACCGGTCACGCACGGGGCGGCGGGAGGCCCGACCGGACCGGTGGATGGCGTGAGCGGTCCGAGCGGTGGGGGGGGGGGGGGGGGGGGGGGGGGGGGGGGGGGGGGGGGGGGGGGCGCCCCCCCCCCCCCCCCCCCCCCCCCCCCCCCCACCGCCGGGTCAGGAAACCGCGCTCCGCAGTTCCGCCACGTCGATCCGCTCCGTCTCGTCGTGGACGGTCAGGTCGATGACCTGGCCGACGCCGCGGGACTCCTCGTCCGCGGGCTTGAAGCCGGACTCCGCCTCGGCCTTGTGCAGGGCGAGCGCCTCCTGGCCGACGACATCGGCGAGGTCCTCGTTCTGTACGGCGTCCAGCGCGTCCGGCGCCTCCGCCTGCGTACCGAAGAAGTCGAAGCCGCCCTCGACCGAGGGACGCCGTACGGGCGCGGCCGGTACGACGGCCACCGCGGTCGGCACGGTGAAGTGCCCGGAGGGCGGGGCGGACTTGACCGGCTTGACGGGCTTCGCCGGCTTGGCGCGGGCCGGGCGGTCCGGGGGCGTCGGCGGCTCCGGGTGGTCCGCGGACTCGACGCTCTCGGCCGACGCCGGGGACGGGGCCGACGCCGATGCCGGGGACGGGGCCGACGCCGGCGCCGGGGCCTGCGGGGACTTCGACGGGGAGGGCTTCGACGGGAACGGCTCGGGCGGGGAGGGCTCCGACGGGGACGGCTTCGCCTCGGCGGCCGCGGGCTCATGACCGTCGGCCGCCTTGGGCTTCCCCGCTGCCTCGCCCTCCTCCGCCGCGGCGCTTTCGGACGGGCTCGTCCCGGCCGTCGTCTCGGCCGTAGTCCCCGCCTCCGCCGAACCGCCGTGCTCCGGCTCGTCCGGCAGGGCCGCGTCCGGCTCCGGGTCGTCGTCCGTGCCCGGGGCGCCGTTCCCGATCCGGTTCAGCGCGGCGTTGGCGCGCAGGAAGAGCGACGAGCCGGTCGGGGAGAAGACCTGGGGGGACTTCGGTGCGTCCGCGTCCGCGTCGTCCTCGTCCTCGGCCTCGGCTGCTCCGGCCGTCTTGGCTTCCCCGGCCGTCTCATCGGCATCGGCAGTTTCGCCGGCGTCGCCGGCGTCGTCGGCGTCCGGTCCGGCGGCATCCGCCTCAGGAGCGTCGGCAGCATCGGGCGCAGCGGCCACATCGGCTGCCGCAGTCGTCTCAGCCGCATCGGCTGCCGCAGCTGTCTCGTCCGCATCGGCCGCCTCAGAAGCGTCAAGCGCCTCGGGCGACTCAGGTGTCTCGGTGGACTCGGCTGCCTCGGTCGACTCGGACGCCTCCGCATCGGTCGCGGCCGAAGCCGTCAGCGCGGCGGGCAGCGCGCGGGCCGGCTCCGAGGTTTCTATCTCGAGCAGCCGGCGCCCCTCCAGGGCGGTCGCGCGCTCGGTCTCCGCCGTGGCGTACCGCCTGAGCAGTGCCGCGTGTTCATTGCGCAGGCCGGCCAGCTCGGACCGCTTCGCGCGCAGCTTGTGCTCCAGCTTGACCCGCAGCTCGCGCGACTCGTCGAGGTCGGTCTCCAGTTCGGCGACCCGCTCCTCGTAACGCCACTCGTCGCTCGCCCGCGCGCGCGCGAGGTCCGCGACCTGTTTGCCCGCGGACGAGTCCCAGCGGCGCAGCACGACCGCGCCGAGCACCGCCGTCAGCGCGGCGCCCGCGGCCAGCCCACGGAGCACCAGCGGCTCGGTGAACAGCCAGGGCCCCACGGCGCAGACGAGCGAGACGCCCGCGATCGCCGACGGAGGCAGCAGCCTGTGCAGAGGCGGGGAATGGCGATGACGTCCACGTGGCATGGCCAGAAACTTACCGCGCGTAGGCGAATCTTGGTGCCCCGCCCGGTAAAAACACAGTCGTCTCGCAGCTTTCACACGGCTCGGCGCTCTCCGCGGACACTCACGCCCCTAATTCGATCAAGTCTTTAGGTCTCATTTCCGAAACGGCCCGCGCTTCAGCGCTCGTGCAGCCGCCCGCTCATCCACTCCAGCGTCCCCGGGATTTCCCGCCGCCACGTGTTGAAGTTGTGACCGCCGCTGTCGAGGATGACCGACGAGATCCGGGTCGGCCTCTTCGACTTCACCAAATCGATGAACTCCAGCGTCTCCCGGTAGTTGGCCTCCCCCGCTTTGCTGCTGCTGACGAGCAGTGAGGTGTCGGGCGCGGGCCTGTGCCGCAGGTACCACCTCAGGTCGGCGCTGTTCCGCAGCTCGTCGTTCCCGTGGAAGAGGTCACCCGTCGTCGGGTCGAGGGGCGCTCTGTAGTACGCCGACAGGCCTGCCCCCGCCGCGTACACCTCGGGATGGTGGACGGCGAGTTTCAGGGCGCAATAACCGCCCGTGGAGTCGCCGACGATGCCCCAGCGGCCGGGTTTTCCGCCCACCCTGTAGTGGGCCGATACGGCGTCGGGGAGATCCCTCGCGAAGAACGACTCGGTCTGCGGGCCGCCCGGGATGTCCACGCACTCGGTATCGCGCGGTGGCGCGACGGTCGGCCGCAGCATGACCAGGATCATCGGCCGCATTGCGCCGTCCCTGACCAACTCATGGGCCGTACGCGGGTAATGCAGGCCTTTGATGAGCGCTTCCGCCGTGCCCGGGTATCCGGTGAGGACCGCGGCGGCCGGGAAGGTACGGGTGCGATACCTCGGCTGGAAGTACTCCGGGGGGAGATAGACGTACGCCGGTGTCGCGATGTGTGTCGTACGGCCCACGATCTCGATCTTCTGGATCTGGCCGCCGACGTGCGGCCGGGAACCGCCGGCCACCTTCACCTCCTGGGTGCCGACCACCCGAAGGGGAGCGCCGCCGGTGCCGTCGTGGTCGACGACCACGCCCTCGCCCGTCTCCCGGCCGAAGAGGTCGGCCCAGCTCGCGTAGAAGCCGAACGCCTGGTTGGCGCTGAGGCCGACGGCGGCGAAGACCACCACCTGGGTGGCCAGCAACAGGCCGATCCGTCCGCTGAAGGACCGCCAGCCCCGCCGCGCCAGCCGCGGCCACAGCCACACCGTGCCGACGAACAGCAGTACGGCGAGCAGGATTGCCGCCACCAGCACATTGTCACTCGTGAGACCCATTGGACCGCTCTGCCCGCGCTTTCCCTGCTCTTTGGACCGGCTTTCCCGTGAGGAGTGAACCTGCGTCCCCAAGACACCGTCCTAGAGGGCGCAATGTCGCCGGATGCCGGATTGGCGTCGGCACCAAGGTCTCTCGCAGAACCACGGGATGCGATGTCTGTCAAGGTAGAGGGTGAAATGTCGGGCGTGGTTCCGGACCGAACGAGCCGCACGCGGCGCACAGTCCGAGGCCGGCTGGCCCGCGGCCCTCTGATTGGCGGCTCGATGACCGGTGGCTCAACGGACAGTGCTTCAACGGACAGCAGTTCGGAGGTCATCGGCTCAACGGCCCGTGGCTCAAAGGTCGTCGGCTCAAAGGTCGTCGGCTCAGCGGCCGGCGGCTCAACGGTTCGTGAGCCGCTGGTTCCTGGCCCACGGGCCCGAAGCCCGCTGGTACGCGGGCCGCGTCCCGACGCCGTTCCCGCCCTGATCGCCACCGCCTGCACGCTGGTGGGGTTCCTGGACATCGCCGCGGGAGTCTTCCCGCGCTTCCGGCACAGCCGTATGCACACCGTGGCCGAGGTACTCCCTGGCGCGCTGGGCCCGTTCGCCGCCGCACTGTCGCTCAGCACCGGCGTACTCCTGCTGCTGCTCGCCCACGGGCTGCGCCGCCGCAAGCGCCGGGCGTGGCGGGCCGCCGTCGCCCTGCTGCCGGCGGGCGCGGTCGCCCAGTTCGCCTACCGGCACTCGCTCATCGGCGTCGTCATCTCGCTGGCCCTGCTCGCTCCGCTGCTGCGCCACCGCGGCGAGTTCGCCGCGCTGCCGGATCCGCGCAGCCGCTGGCGCGCGCTCGCCAACTTCGTTCTCATGGGCGCCGGTTCACTGGTCCTCGGGCTGGTCATCGTCAGCGTCCACGCGAGCCGGATGGTCGGCGACCCGAGCCTGGCCGACCGCATCACCCATGTCCTGTACGGCCTGTTCGGCTTCGAAGGGCCCCTCGACTACACGGGACCCACCTCGTCGACGGTCGCCTTCTCGCTGGGCGCGCTCGGTCTGCTGACCGCGATCACCACGATCTACCTCGCCTTCCGCCCCGAACACCCGGCCGCGCGGCTGACCGATGACGACGAGAGCCGCCTGCGCGCCCTGCTGGCCAAGCACGGCGGCCGCGACTCGCTCGGCCACTTCGCGCTCCGCCGCGACAAGGCGGTCGTCTTCTCGCCGAGCGGCAAGGCGGCGGTGACCTACCGCGTCGTGTCGGGAGTGATGCTGGCGAGCGGCGACCCGGTGGGCGACGTGGAGGCCTGGCCCGGCGCCATCGAACGCTTCATGGACGAGGCGAAGGCACACTCCTGGACGCCCGCCGTCATGGGCTGTTCCGAGACCGGCGGCGAGGTGTGGACCCGCGAGACGGGCCTCGACGCCCTCGAACTCGGTGACGAGGCGGTGGTGGACGTGGTGGATTTCTCCCTTTCCGGGCGCCCGATGCGGAATGTGCGCCAGATGGTGAAACGTATCGAAAGGGCCGGTTACGAAACCCGGGTACGGCGCGTACGCGACCTGAGCGAGGGTGAGCTGGAGCGGATCCGGCGCGCCACGGAGGACTGGCGGGGCACGGACACCGAACGCGGTTTCTCGATGGCGCTCGGCCGCATCGGCGACACGGCCGACGGGGACTGCCTGATCGCCACCGCCCACAAGGCCGACGGACCCGGCACCCGCGCGGAGCCCGGCCCGCACGCCCCCTCCGTCCCGTACGGCGGACCCGGCCCGTTTGCCGGACCCGGCCCGTACGGCGACCTGAAGGCCGTACTCCACTTCGTGCCCTGGGGAACGGACGGCGTGTCCCTTGACCTCATGCGCCGCGACCGCGCCGCGGACCCCGGCATGAACGAACTCCTCATCGTGGCCGCGCTCCAGGCGGCCCCCCGCCTCGGAATCGAACGGGTCTCCCTGAACTTCGCGATGTTCCGCTCGGCGCTCGCGCGCGGCGAGAAGATCGGCGCGGGCCCGGTGCTGCGCGTCTGGCGGAGCCTGCTGGTCTTCCTGTCCCGCTGGTTCCAGATCGAGTCCCTGTACAAGTTCAACGCCAAGTTCCGCCCCCGCTGGGAACCCCGCTTCGTCGTCTACCGCACCTCCCGCGACCTCCCCCGCATCGGCCTCGCCGCCATGCAGGCCGAGGGCTTCGTCAGCCTCGCGCTGCCACGGCTGCTGCTGCGCCGCAGGGCGGCTCCGCGTCCCTGCGCGCACGCGGTGGCGGAGCGGGAGGTCCGGACGGCGTAGGCCCGGCGCCATGACCCGGGCGGGCCGGTGGGGCGGCCCGGTGAGGAGAGGCCGCGAGGCGGTCGAAAGGTCCCGTCGGCGCCGTTGCCCGCCCACAGGGTCGAAAACGTCCCGTGCCAGAGGCCTAGGCTGGGCGTATGAGCATTGAGCGCGGGCGCGGCCAAGTCGCGGGACTGCCGACGTGGGACCGCTGCGCGGTCATGGGGGTGGTGAACGTGACCCCTGATTCGTTCTCCGACGGAGGCCGCTGGTTCGACACGACGGCCGCCGTGAAACACGGCCTCGGCCTGGTCACCGAGGGCGCCGACCTGGTGGACGTGGGCGGCGAGTCCACCCGCCCCGGCGCCGCCCGCGTCGACGAGGCGGAGGAGCTCAAGCGGGTCATCCCCGTCGTCCGGGGCCTCGCCTCCGAGGGCGTCACCGTGTCCGTGGACACCATGCGCGCCGGTGTCGCCGAGCAGGCGCTCGCCGCGGGAGCCATCCTCGTCAACGACGTCAGCGGCGGCCTCGCCGACCCCTCGATGATCCCGGTCGTCGCGGCGGCGGGCGCCCCCTTCGTGGTCATGCACTGGCGCGGCTTCCTGGAGGGCGGCAACGTGAAGGGGACGTACGAGGACGTCGTCTCCGAAGTCGTCGACGAACTGCACGCACGTGTGGAGGCCGTTCTGGCCGGCGGCGTAGCCCTCGACCGGATCATCGTCGACCCGGGCCTCGGCTTCTCCAAGGACTCCGAGCACGACCTGGTGCTGCTGGCCCACCTGGACCGGTTGCGCGAACTCGGCCGCCCCCTGCTGGTCGCCGCGTCCCGCAAGCGGTTCCTGGGCCGCGTCCTGGCGGGCTCGGAAGGCGCACCGCCCCCCGCTCGCGAGCGCGACGCCGCCACCGCCGCCGTCTCCGCCCTCGCCGCCCACCAGGGCGCCTGGGCGGTCCGAGTCCACGAGGTCAGGGCCAGCGCCGACGCCGTGCGCGTCGCCAGGGCCGTAGAAGGAGCCCGGTGAGCACCCCCCGCACCGACATCGAACAGGTCGAACTCGCCAACACGGCCTTCTACGAGGCCCTGGAACGGGGCGACTTCGAAGAGCTGTCGTCGCTCTGGCTCGCCCCGACGGACACGGCGGACGACGCCGTCGAGAGCGGCGGCGAGGAGGAGGGCGAGGGCCTGGGCATCTCCTGCGTCCACCCCGGCTGGCCCGTCCTCAACGGCCGCGGCGAGGTACTGCGCTCCTACGCGCTGGTGATGGCGAACACCGAATACATCCAGTTCTTCCTCACCGACGTGCACGTCTCCGTCGTCGGCGACACGGCGCTGGTCACCTGCACCGAGAACATCCTCAGCGGCGGACCCGCCCCCGACGACAGCGACGAGCTCGGCCCGCTCGTCGGTCAGCTCGTCGTCGCCACGAACGTGTTCCGCCGCACGGCCTACGGCTGGAAGCTCTGGTCGCACCACGCCTCCCCCGTCCTCGCCGAGACGGGTGAGGCGGATGACCAGGACTCACCCGGCTGACTGATTCGGCGGCCGGCGGGGATCAAGGGGTGGTTGGAGTCACGTACCCCTGGGTAGGGGCGGCTACCAACCCGTGAGCCGCCGTGTTCCCCAGGGGAAACGCCCGATGAAGCCTCGTGCCCATCGGCAGGGCGTCCGCCCCCGCGGACCAGGACTGTCAGTGCCCGCGGGTAGATTCGTTCGTGGCGGGTGTACCGACCGCACCAGGTACATACCTGCCGCTACCGACGATTGCAGGAGTGATTCGCGTGGATCGTGTCGCGCTGCGCGGCCTCAAGGCCCGCGGGCACCATGGCGTCTTCGCCAGGGAACGCGAAGAGGGCCAGACCTTCATCGTGGACCTGACGCTGGGCCTGGACACCCGAGCGGCCGCGGCCGATGACGACCTGGCGAAGACCGTGCACTACGGCGTGGTCGCGGAGGAGGTCGTGGCGGTCGTCGAGGGCGACCCCGTCGATCTCGTCGAGACACTGGCCGAGCGGATCGCCCAGACGTGCCTGAAGCACGACAGGGTGCAGGAGGTCGAGGTCTGCGTCCACAAACCGGACGCGCCGATCACGGTGCCCTTCGACGACGTGACCGTCACCATCACCCGGAGCCGAGCATGACCGCCTTCTTCACCGAGGGTCAGAGCGACCCGACCGTACAGCCGGTGCCCGCCTCCGTGACGGAGCAGGTGGACGCCGCGGACACGACCCTGCACAACCCGAGGCGAGCGGTGATCTCCCTCGGTTCGAACCTGGGCAACCGTCTGGAGACCCTCCAGGGCGCCATCGACGCCCTGGAGGACACCCCCGGCGTCCGCGTCAAAGCGGTCTCCCCCGTCTACGAGACGGAGCCCTGGGGCGTCGCCCCGGACAGCCAGCCGACGTACTTCAACGCGGTGGTGGTCCTGCGGACGACCCTGCCGCCCTCCTCCCTCCTGGAGCGCGCGCACGCGGTCGAGGAGGCCTTCCACCGGGTCCGCGAGGAGAACTGGGGCCCGCGCACGATCGACGTCGACATCGTGGCGTACGCGGACGTGGTCTCCGACGACCCGGTCCTGACCCTCCCTCACCCGTACGCCCACGAGCGGGCCTTCGTCCTCGCCCCCTGGCACGACGTGGAACCCGAGGCACAGCTCCCCGGCCGCGGCGCCGTGGCCCAGCTCCTCGCGGCGGTCGCCCGGGACGGTGTCGCGCCCCGCGCCGACCTGGAACTCCGGCTGCCCGAGTAGTCGTTAAGGTCAAGACGACTACAGGCGGCCGACCGAAGGGGCAAAGTGAAAGAGCTGCGTATCAGGACGCTGGCCGCGGTGTTCGTCATCGCGGGGGTGCTGTGCTGGGCGGGTGCCCGCCTGTGGAACTCGGTGGGCACGCTCCCCCGCGTCCCGCTGGCCGCCCCCATCGTCCTGGCCCTGATCGCGGTCGTCCTGCTGGCCACGGCGCTCTCGCTGCGCGCCCGCCTCAGGGCCCAGCGCGAGCGCCGCCCGGGCGCCAAGGGAGTCGATCCCCTGATGGCGGCCCGCGCCGTCGTCTTCGGCCAGGCCAGCGCCCTGGTCGCCGCCCTGGTCGCCGGGATGTACGGCGGCACGGGCGCGTTCCTGCTCGAGTCCCTGGACATCCCCGCCCGCCGCGACCAGGCCATCTACGCCGGCTTCTCGGTCCTCGCCGGCATCGGCGTCATAGCGGCCGCCTTCTTCCTCGAGCGCGTCTGCAAACTCCCGGAGGACGACGACGAGAACGGCGGCACGGCAGCGGCCGTGTAGGGACCTGCTCAAGACCCGCCACACGCTCCCCCCGGGCGTCCCTCACCCGCCCTACCGCGCCATGATCAGGCTCATCGCCTCATTGCGGGTGGCCGGGTCACGCAACTGCCCGCGCACCGCCGAGGTGATGGTCTTGGCCCCGGGCTTGCGCACACCCCGCATCGACATGCACATGTGCTCGCACTCGACGACGACGATCACCCCGCGCGGCTCCAGGATCTTCATGAGCGAGTCGGCGACCTGGGTCGTCAGCCGCTCCTGCACCTGCGGGCGGCGGGCGTAGACGTCCACGAGGCGGGCCAGCTTCGAGAGGCCCGTGATCTTGCCGTCGGAGGACGGGATGTAACCGACGTGCGCGACCCCGACGAACGGCACGAGGTGATGCTCGCAGGAGCTCAGCACCTCGATGTCCTTCACCAGCACCATCTCGTCGTGCCCCAGGTCGAACGTCGTCGTGAGCACGTCCTCCGGCCGCTGCCACAGACCCGCGAATATCTCCCGGTAGGCCCGCGCCACCCGTCCCGGAGTCTCCCGCAGTCCCTCACGGTCCGGGTCCTCGCCGACCGCGATGAGGAGCTCTCGTACGGCGTTCTCGGCTCGCTTCTCGTCGAAGTCGCCGATCACACCCTCGCCGTCCAGCGTCACGGGGTCGGTCATGTGGGTCCTCGTTCCTGTGCCTCACACGCGTGCCGGTCGACGCGCCAAACGTACGGGCATACGAAAATGCCGCGCCCCTCAGGTTAAAACCTGAGGGGCGCGGCATCCATTCCGGGCCTGGTGAGGACACCGGGAGCCACGAGGTCAGCTCTCGGGGCGCTCCTCCGGGACCGCCTCCGTCGCCGGGACGGACTCCGTCACGCCGGCGATGGCCGGCGTCGAACCGTTCGCCCCGTTCGTCAGTGACAGCTCCTTGGGGGAGAGCACCGGCGGGCGGGTGGACGGGGTGCGCCGAGAGGAGCCGGTCCACGCGGGGCGGGCCGGACGCTTGATGATGGGAGCGAAGACCTCGGCGATCTGCTCCTTGCTCAGCGTCTCCTTCTCCAGCAGCTGGAGCACCAGCGCGTCGAGGACGTCACGGTTCTCGACCAGGATTTCCCAGGCCTCGTTGTGCGCGTTCTCGATGAGCTTCTTGACCTCTTCGTCGACGAGCGCGGCGACCTCTTCCGAGTAGTCACGCGGGTGCGACATCTCCCGGCCCAGGAAGGGCTCGGTGTTGTCGCCGCCGAACTTGATCGCGCCAAGACGCTCGGTCATGCCGTACTGCGTGACCATCGCGCGGGCCGTGGTCGTGGCCTTCTCGATGTCGTTCGCAGCGCCCGTGGTCGGGTCGTGGAAGACGAGCTCCTCGGCCGCGCGCCCGCCCAGCATGTACGCGAGCTGGTCGAGCATCTCGTTGCGGGTCGTGGAGTACCTGTCCTCGTCCGGCAGGACCATCGTGTAGCCGAGGGCACGGCCACGCGACAGGATCGTGATCTTGTGGACCGGGTCGGAGTTCGGAGACGCCGCCGCGACCAGGGCGTGGCCGCCCTCGTGGTACGCGGTGATCTTCTTCTCCTTGTCCGACATGATCCGGGTCCGCTTCTGCGGGCCCGCGACCACACGGTCGATCGCCTCGTCCAGCATGTCGTTGTCGATCAGCTTCCCGTTGTTGCGCGCGGTGAGCAGCGCAGCTTCGTTCAGCACGTTCGACAGGTCCGCGCCGGTGAAACCGGGCGTACGCCTGGCGACCGCCGACAGGTCGACGCCCGGGGCGACCGGCTTGCCCTTCTGGTGAACCTTGAGGATCTCCAGACGGCCCTGCATGTCCGGGCGGTCGACCGCGATCTGGCGGTCGAAACGGCCGGGGCGCAGAAGGGCCGGGTCGAGGATGTCGGGCCGGTTCGTGGCGGCGATCAGGATGACGCCGCCCTTCACGTCGAAGCCGTCCATCTCGACGAGCAGCTGGTTGAGGGTCTGCTCGCGCTCGTCGTGACCGCCGCCGAGGCCGGCACCGCGGTGCCGTCCGACCGCGTCGATCTCGTCGACGAAGACGATCGCCGGAGCGTTCGCCTTGGCCTGCTCGAACAGGTCACGGACTCGGGAGGCACCGACACCGACGAACATCTCGACGAAGTCGGAACCCGAGATCGAGTAGAAGGGAACGCCCGCCTCGCCCGCGACAGCACGCGCGAGCAGCGTCTTACCGGTTCCAGGGGGCCCGTACAGAAGCACACCCTTGGGGATCTTCGCCCCGACGGCCTGGAACTTCGCCGGCTCCTGGAGGAACTCCTTGATCTCGTGGAGCTCCTCGACCGCCTCGTCCGAGCCCGCCACATCGGCGAACGTCGTCTTCGGGGTGTCCTTGGTGATGAGCTTCGCCTTGGACTTCCCGAAGTTCATGACCCGGGAGCCGCCGCCCTGCATCTGGTTCATCAGGAACAGGAAGACGACGACGATGAGAACGAAGGGAAGCAGAGACAGCAGGATGCCCAGGAACGGGTTCTGCTTGGACGGCGCCACGGTGTAGCCGTCCGGGATCTGCTTGTTCTGGAACTTGTTCTGAAGGGTGTCTGCCAGGGTCACGCCCTGGTTGCCGATGTAGCTCGCCTGGATCTTGGAGCTGCCGTCGACCTTCTCGCCATCCTTGAGAGAGACCTTGATGATCTGCTCGTCGCCGGTGGTGATCTTGGCCGACTCGACCTTGTTGTCATTGATCGCCTGGACGACCTGGCCGGTGTCCACTGTCTTGTAGCCGCCGGACGAGCCGACGACCTGCATCAACACGACCACGGCAAGGACGGCCAGCACGATCCACATGACCGGCCCACGGAAGTATCGCTTCACGTCCATCCATACGGAGCGGTGACGCCCCGTCCCTCCTGCCATAGTGAGTTTGATAAAGACTTTTAAAGACTGTTCTTCGGACGGTACCCCAGCATTGTCACCCGAAGACGCAGGGGACGGCTGGCAATCCGGCCTACGCATGCTCCAACGGCGGGAACCCCGCTGGGGTTCCCGGTGTCCTGTGACGGCTGTGCTAGCCGCCGTAGACGTGCGGCGCGAGCGTACCGACGAACGGGAGGTTGCGGTATTTCTCGGCGTAGTCGAGGCCGTAGCCGATGACGAACTCGTTCGGGATGTCGAAGCCGACCCACTCCACCTCGATGGCGACCTTGGCCGCGTCCGGCTTGCGCAGCAGGGTGCACACCTTGAGGGAGGCGGGCTCGCGGGAGCCGAGGTTGGAGATCAGCCAGGAGAGTGTCAGCCCCGAGTCGATGATGTCCTCGACGATCAGGACGTGCTTGCCCTTGATGTCGGTGTCGAGGTCCTTGAGGATCCGCACCACACCTGAGGACTGGGTGCCCGCGCCGTACGAGGACACCGCCATCCAGTCCATGGTGACGGGGGTGGACACCGCACGCGCCAGGTCCGCCATGACCATCACCGCGCCCTTGAGGACACCGACGATCAGCAGGTCCTTGCCCGCGTACTCCGCGTCGATCTTCGCGGCCAGCTCAGCCAGCTTGGCGTCGATCTCTTCCTTGGTGATGAGCACCGACTTGAGGTCGGTACCCATGTCTTTCGCGTCCACCCGCATCACTTTCGGTCGTCCGTCCGAACCTTTTCGGCGGGCTCCCGGACCGCCCGCGACCCGCGTGTGCGGGCCCCCGGAGCCGCGTGAGCGGTCCCGGTGGAGGGTCCGGTTTCAGCCTTGCCGGATCACCAGTCTGCCACCCTGCCGCTGGGCGACGACCTTGCCCGGGAGATTGATGGCCCCCTGGCCGCGCCAGCCGGTGATCAGCCGGTCGACTTCCTCGATGTGCCGGGCGAACAGCGACCCGGCCGGGGCGCCCGCCTCGATGGCGGCACGGCGCAGGATGCGGCGGCGTACGGCGGGCGGCAGGGCGTAGAGCTTGGCGCACTCCAGGAGGCCCGCCGCGTCCCGTACGGAGGCCTCGGCCTGGCTGGCCCAGGCGTCCAGGGCGTCGGCGTCGTCGCGGGAGAGCTGGGCCGTCCGGGCGAGCGCCTCGACGACTCCTTTGCCTAGCGCCTTCTCCAGGGCGGGCAGGCCCTCGTGGCGCAGCCGGGAGCGGGTGTAGGCCGGATCGGCGTTGTGCGGGTCGTCCCAGACGGGCAGCGACTGGACCATGCAGGCCTTGCGGGCGGTCTGCCGGTCCAGGTACAGGAACGGGCGGCGGTAGCGGCGGGCGGCCCCCGGGCCCCCGGAGACGGCGGCCATGCCGGACAGGGAGCGGATCCCGGAGCCGCGGGCGAGACCGAGCAGGACGGTTTCGGCCTGGTCGTCACGGGTGTGGCCGAGCAGGATCGCGGTGGCGCCGTGGCGTTCGGCCGCGGCGTCCAGGGCGGAGTACCGGGCGTCGCGGGCGGCGGCCTCGGGCCCGCCGTCCCGGCCCACGGTGACGGCGACGGACTCGGCCGGGGTCAGCCCCAGTTCGGTGAGGCGCAGCACGACCTCGTCGGCGCGCAGGTCGGAACCGGGCTGGAGACCGTGGTCGACGGTGATGCCGCCGGCGCGGATGCCGAGTTTGGGGGCTTCGAACGCGAGGGCGGAGGCGAGGGCCATGGAGTCGGCGCCGCCGGAGCACGCGACGAGCACGAGGGGCGGCGGGGCCACCTCGCCGGCCGGGCGTCGCCGGGAGCCCGCGGGAGGCTGCTCGTGGAGGGCCGGCGCGGGGACTTCGGGGGCGGGCGAGCGCCTGGTTCCCGGAGCGGGTACGCGCTCGGCGGCGGACGGGCGCGCGGCGTCGGCGAACGCGCGCCGGGTGTCGGGGGCGGGCGGATGCTCGGTGAGGATGTCGTGGAGTACGCGGCGAACCGCCAGGCGTATCGCGGCGACCGCAGGATGGGGACCCATGTCCGGTTCCCTTCATGAAATTTTCGGGGGGTTAACCCGGTGTCGGTCACTCAGAGTGTGTAGATGGTGACAGAACCGGGCCGTTCCCCGAGCATTGCACGCCTACGCATGCCTCACGGTCCCTCGGACGGGTGATTGGAGGGGCGTTCGCCTGCCGTCGGCCGGATCCGCTTCACAACCCTCCCGCAGGGGTCACGATTCGGCCTTGCGGTGCACCCGCGCGACCCAGTCCGCCGGTTTGGCGATCTCCGTCTTGGTCGGGAGCGTGTTCGGAGAGGTCCACACCCGGTTGAACCCGTCCATGCCGACCTCGTCGACGACCGCCCGTACGAACCGCTCGCCGTCCTTGTACTGCCTCAGTTTGGCGTCCAGGCCGAGCAGTTTGCGCAGTGCCAGGTCCAGGCGCGAGGCCCCCTTGGCGCGGCGCTGCTGGAACTTCTCGCGGATCTCGGCGACGGACGCGACGACCTCCGGGCCCACGCCGTCCATCACGAAGTCGGCATGGCCCTCCAGGAGCGACATCACGGCGGTCAGCCGGCCGAGGATCTCCCGCTGGGCGGGCGTCTGCACGATCTCGACGAGGGACCTGCCGCCGTCGTCCTCCTCGCCCTCGGGGCGTCCGCCTGCCAGCGACTGGGCGGCTTCGCGAATACGTTCGAGGACAGTCATGGGGTCGACCTCGGTCTCCCCCAAGAACGACTGGATTTCACCCTCGAGGTGGGCCCGCAGCCAGGGCACGGCCGTGAACTGGGTGCGGTGCGTCTCCTCGTGCAGGCACACCCAGAGGCGGAAGTCGTGGGGCTGTACGTCGAGTTCGCGCTCCACGTGGACGATGTTCGGCGCGACGAGCAGGAGCCTGCCGCCGCCGTTCGCCCCCGCGGGCAGCTCACGCGTCGCCGGGGCGAACGTCTCGTACTGGCCGAGGACCCTCGACGACATGAACGAGAGCAGCATGCCCAGCTCCACGCCGGTGACCTTGCCGCCGACGGCGCCGAGGACGGCTCCGCCCGGGGTGCTCCCGCGCCGCTCCTGCATCTTGTCCAGCAGCGGCTTGAGCACCTCCCGGAACCCGGCGACGTTCGCCCGCACCCAGCCGGGGCGGTCCACCACCAGTACGGGGGTGTCGTGGGTGTCCTCCGTGCCCATCCGGGTGAACCCCCGGACGTGCGCCTCCGAGGCTTTCGCGTGCCTGCGCAGCTCCGCGACAACCTCTCTGGCCTCGTCACGGCTCACCTCGGGACCCGGGCGTACGAGCCGTGTCGCGGTTGCCACCGCGAGATTCCAGTCGACCATCTCGGCACCACCGATGCTCGTCATGCGTCAACCGTACGTGAGCGTGTCCGACTGCGGTTAGGAACTGTCCCGCCGATCATGTGACCGTCGCTTGGTCGGATCGTTATCCCAAACATGGGGTGGGGTGAACGTGGTGATCTGTCGGATGCGGAGTGGGAGCGGCTGCGGCCGTTTCTGCCGGTGAGTAACGGTCGGTGCGGGCGGTGGCGTGATCACCGGCAGGTGATTGATGGGATTCTTCACCAGGTTCGGACCGGGGTGCACTGGCGCGATCTGCCCGAGCGGTTCGGGCCGTGGAAGACGGTTTACGAGCGCCACCGGCTGTGGTCGGCCGACGGCACCTGGGAACGGCTGCTGCAGCAGGTCCAGGCCGCAGCTGACGCGGCCGGTGAGATCGACTGGGACGTCTCGGTGGACTCCACCATCGTGCGCGCCCACCAGCACGCGGCCGGTGCCCGCACCGACCCACCGCCGGCTCTTGCCGGCTCAAAGGGGGAGGAGATGGTGGAACACCAGGACGAGACTTGGTGGCAAAGCCTCGTCGGCCGACTGGTGGAGGTGGTGCGGGAGGCGAGGGCCTGGGGCGTTCACGCGGAGGCTTCACCAGCAAGATCCACCTCAGCGCGGACGGCTGCTGCCGACCCCTGTCCCTGATCGTCACGCCCGGGCAGCGGGCCGACTGCACCCAGTTCGTTCCGGTGCTGGAGAAGATCCGGATCCCGCGGCTCGGGTTGGGCAGGCCCCGCAAGAAACCCGACAGCGTCGCGGCCGACAAGGGCTACAGCAACGGTCCCTGCCGCGAGTACCTGCGGCGGCGAGGCATCCGGCACACGATCCCCGAGAAGTCCGACAGTCAGGCCGCCCGCCTGCGCAGAGGGTCACGAGGCGGACGGCCACCGGGCTTCGACGAGGACCGGTACAAGAAGCGCAACACCGTCGAACGGGCCATCAACAAGCTCAAGAACGCCCGGGCCGTCGCGACCCGCTACGACAAGCGCGGCTACGTCTTCCTCGGAACAATCACCGCCGCGGCCCTGGTCATCTGGCTGCGGTCATGAATCGACGTGCTGGTCTTCCGTCCCGGACACAACCGGCTCGGTGTTGAGCGGCCAGCGATGGCCGGCGTCATGCAGCTTGCTCAACGCGGAGTGATCGTTGGACACCATCACCTGGGCCAGCCGGGCTGCCGCCGCGACTACGGCCAACCAGCCCGGTGAGTCCAGGTAGGCCTCGTCGCGCGCCGCGACGCCGACCGAGTCCTGAACCGCGCTGCAGGCAGCACCGAGACGCGCCATCAGCTCGGCTTCCTCCTCGCTCCGAAGGCACTGTCCCAGCCAGGGCAGAGGGTTGTTCGCATCGCAGAAGTCGTCGAAGATTACGTGGACGGTGTAGTCGAGGTCCTCGAATTGATCCGGATCGAGCCACACCTCTCGCTGCCACGTCGGGCTGGCCAGTGCCACGACCGCAGGCACGACGTGGAGGCGGTAGTGAGGCAGGGCAATGCCGTGATCAATCACAAGCAAAGAGTATGCATCCGATGATCGGCGGGACAGCTCCTAGGGGTACGGGCGGCCGGGCGCCACCCGTGCGGAACCCACGGTGCCGTTGGTGCCCCCGGGTCGGCGGAGGCGGGGGCCTGTTTTCCCGTTGCGCCCGGCGACGGCCGACCGGCCGACTACCGGCAGCCGCACGCCGCGAGCGCCGTCGCCGTGCGGTCCAGGGCCGCCTGGGCCGCCTTCGGCTCCGGGGGACGGGCCTCGTCGGAGGTCAGGAACGCGAAGGCCAGCAGGCGGCCGTCGGCGTCGACCACCGTGCCCGCCAGGGTGTTGACGCCGGTCAGGGTGCCCGTCTTGGCGCGTACGACACCGGTGGCGGAGGCGTCGGCGGTGTAGCGGTCGCTGAGGGTGCCGGTGAAGCCGGCGATGGGGAGGCCGGTCAGGACGGGGCGGAGTTCGGGGCGGGAGGGGTCGCCGGCCATCGCCAGCAGCCCGGTGAGCAGGCCGGCCGTCAGCTTGTCGGCGCGGTCCAGCCCGCTTCCGTCGGCGAACTTCACGCCGGTGAGGGGGAGTCCGAGCTTCTTCAGCCGCGTGCCGATCGCCGACGCGCCGCCCTGGAAACTCGCCTGCCCGCCCGTCGCGAGGGCGACCTGCCGGGCCAGTGCCTCCGCGATGTCGTTGTCGCTGTTCGTCAGCATCCGCTCGACGAGGGCCGACACGGGCGGTGAGGCGACGGAGGCGAGAGCCTGCGACCGGCCCGTCGCCTTCGAGGGACCGGGCGACGTCGTCTTGATGCCCTTGGCCTTGAGCAGCTCCGCGAACGTCCTGGCCGCGTCCCCCGCCGGGTCCTCGCTGCGCGTCACCGGGCCGCTGTCCGAGTCGTCGGTGCGGGCCTCGTCGACCATCAGGGCGCTGACCGGTGCGAGGTTCGGGTTGGCACCGATGGGGTGCACGGCGGAGCCCGCGTACAGCGAGGTGTCGTACGAGAGCGTCACCTGTGACATCCCGCGTGCCTTCAGGGCGCTCGCCGTCCCGTCGGCGAGGGTGCGCAGGCTCGCCCAGCCCTTCGCGTCCTTGCGGGCGGTCAGGGTCGGGTCGCCGGCGCCGACGAGGACGACCTCGTTGGTGTCGGGCTCCAGGACCGCGCGCGTGGTGATGCGGTGGTCGGCGCCGGGCGCGGAGAGCGCGGCGACGGCGGTGGCGATCTTCGTGGTGGAGGCCGGGGTCTGGGCCACTCCCGCGTCCATGCCGTACAGCACCTTGCCGGTCGCCACGTCGACGACCGCCGCGGTCCGCTTCGCACCCAGCGCGGGGTCCTTCAGGAGCGGTTCCAGCACGTTCGCGAGGGCTTTCGGCGCGGGAACGGTGTCCGAGGAGCCCGTGGCGCCGCCGAGTCCGGCCAGTACGGTGGCGGCGCTGGGCGCGGCGTGGGGCGCCTTGCCGGACGTACCGGACGCAACGCCGTGATCTGTGCCACCCTCGCTGTTCCGCGACGCGGCCCAGTCGCGCTCGGCCCTACGCTGCCCCGAGGCGTCCCAGGGACCTGCCGCGGCCACCGACCCGGCCGCGAGCGCCAGGCCCACGGTGGCGGCGACGGCTGTGAGCTGCGAGGTCGTCAACTTGACGGATCGCGGCCGCACGGCTTGGGTGATCCGCGCCACGTGCGGTTCAACCGAACGCGCGACCCGCACCACATGCGGTCTCGCGGCCCGCCAAACCCTCACCTCTGGCACGATCACCAGCCCCTTTCGCGATCACCCACCTGCGTGAGGGACACTTAACCACCAGAACTATGTGCTGATCATGGAGGAGCCACCGGTGGAGTTCGACGTCACGATCGAGATTCCGAAGGGTTCGCGGAACAAGTACGAGGTGGACCACGAGACCGGTCGGATCCGTCTGGACCGTCGACTCTTCACCTCGACCAGTTACCCGGCCGACTACGGCTTCGTCGAGAACACTCTCGGCGAGGACGGCGACCCGCTGGACGCGCTGGTCATCCTGGACGAGCCGACCTTCCCGGGCTGCCTCATCCAGTGCCGCGCGATCGGCATGTTCCGGATGACGGACGAGGCCGGCGGCGACGACAAGCTGCTGTGCGTTCCGGCGCACGACCCGCGTGTCGAGCACCTGCGCGACATCCACCACGTGTCGGAGTTCGACCGCCTGGAGATCCAGCACTTCTTCGAGGTCTACAAGGACCTGGAGCCCGGCAAGTCCGTCGAGGGCGCCGACTGGGTGGGCCGTACGGAGGCCGAGGCCGAGATCGAGCGTTCCTACAAGCGCCTCAAGGAGCAGGGCGGTCACTGACCAGCTCCGCTTCCGTCCGGGCCGTGCGATCCAGAAGGTGTCGCGCGGCCCGTTCGCGTGTCCGTACGCATACTGAGGACATACGGAAGTCGCGCAAGAGACGCACGTGTACGAAAGGCAAGGCAGGAGCTGGTGGCGGACCCGGAGGCGGAAGACCGCAAACCGCAGTCGGACGAGGCTAGGAGTGCCTTCTCCCAGCCCGCCGGTGTGGCGCCGCCGCAGCCCTCGACGGTCGACGACGAGTCGTCGACGACGTCCGAGTTCGCGCTGCCGAAGGGGCTGGGCGTGGCCCAGCCGTCCGCGGCCGACTCCGAGGGTTCGGCGTTCAGCACTCCCGCCGGCTACAGCGCGCAGCAGGCCTGGCCCGCGGTCACGCCGTCGGGCGGCGTCCCCGTGGTCAAGCTGACCAAGGACGTGCCCTGGCAGGACCGGATGCGCGAGATGCTGCGGATGCCGGTGACCGAGCGGCCCGCGCCCGAACCGGTCCACAAGGAGGACGAGTCGGGGCCCGCGGTTCCGCGCGTGCTCGACCTGACCCTGCGTATCGGCGAGTTGCTGCTCGCGGGCGGTGAAGGCGCCGAGGACGTGGAGGCGGCGATGTTCGCCGTGTGCCGCAGCTACGGCCTGGACCGCTGCGAGCCGAACGTCACCTTCACCCTGCTGTCCATCTCGCACCAGCCGTCGCTGGTGCAGGACCCGGTGACGGCGTCCCGGACCGTACGCCGCCGGGGCACCGACTACACGCGGCTCGCGGCCGTCTTCCGGCTCGTGGACGACCTGAGCGACCCGGACATCGCGGTCTCCCTGGAGGAGGCGTACCGACGGCTCGCGGAGATACGGCGCAACCGGCACCCCTATCCCGGCTGGGTGCTGACCGCGGCGACCGGGCTGCTCGCGGGCGCGGCCTCGGTGCTCGTCGGCGGTGACGCGCTGGTGTTCGCCGCCGCCGCGCTCGGCGCGATGCTGGGCGACCGGCTCGCGTGGCTGTGCGCGGGGCGCGGGCTGCCGGAGTTCTACCAGTTCACGGTGGCCGCGACGCCGCCCGCCGCGATCGGAGTCGCGCTCCAGCTCGCGCACCTGGACGTGAAGGCGTCCGCGGTGATCACCGGTGGGCTGTTCGCGCTGCTGCCCGGGCGGGCGCTCGTCGCGGGCGTGCAGGACGGCCTGACCGGCTTCTACATCACCGCGTCCGCGCGGCTGCTGGAAGTCATGTACTTCTTCGTCGGCATCGTTGTCGGCGTACTTCTGGTGCTCTATTTCGGCGTGAAGCTGGGCGCGGAACTCAACCCCGACCAGGCCCTGAGCATCTCCAAGCGGCCGCTGCTCCAGATCGCCGCCTCGATGCTGCTGTCGCTCACCTTCGCGATCCTGCTCCAGCAGGAACGTTCCACCGTGCTCGCGGTGACCCTCAACGGGGGCGTGGCCTGGTCGGTGTACGGAGCGATGCACTACGCAGGCGGCATCTCACCGGTCGCCTCCACGGCCGCGGCGGCGGGCCTGGTCGGTCTGTTCGGGCAGTTGCTGTCCCGCTACCGTTTCGCGTCCGCGCTCCCGTACACGACGGCCGCGATCGGACCACTGCTGCCGGGTTCGGCCACCTACTTCGGCCTGCTGTCCATCGCCCAGAACGAACTCGACAAGGGGCTCGTGTCCCTCACCAAGGCCGCCGCCCTCGCCATGGCCATCGCCATCGGTGTGAACCTGGGGTCCGAGATCTCCCGGCTCTTCCTGCGCGTGCCGGGCGCGGTCGCCGCGGGCCGCCGCGCGGCCAAGCGGACGCGCGGCTTCTAGGCCGGCCCTACGAGGAGCTACCGGGGCTACCGCTTGGCGTGGCGGCCACCGCGCGGCGGGTTCTGCGGGTCCTGGGGCTGCTGGTACGGGTCTTGGTGCTGCTGCTGGTACGGGTCTTGGTGCGGCTGGTGCGGACCCTGGTCCTGGTTCTGGTGGAGCGGGGGGATCCGGAGCTGGGTCGTCTGGTCGATGGCGGGCTCCGCGGGAGCCTCCTCGGCCGCGTCGGCGGCTTCCTTCTTGGACTTGCCGCGCGCCCTGAGGTACTCGATGACGATCGGGACGACCGAGACGAGGACGATCAGGATCAGGATCGCCTCGATGTTCTTGTGCACGAACTCGATGTTGCCGAGCCACGCGCCGAGCGCGGTGACACCGGCGCCCCAGAGGATGCCGCCGATGATGTTGTACGTGATGAACGAGCGGTACCGCATGCCGCTGACGCCGGCGATGATCGGCGTGAACGTACGCACGATGGGCACGAAGCGGGCCAGGACCAGGGACTTGGGCCCGTACTTCTCGAAGAACTCGTGGGCCTTGACCACGTTCTCCTGCTTGAACAGGCGGGAGTTCGGGCGGGTGAAGAGCGCGGGTCCGACCTTCTTGCCGAAGAGATAGCCCGCCTGGTCACCGAGGATCGCGGCGACACAGATCAGTGCGATCGCGGCCCACAGCGGGAAGTCCAGCGTGCCCGCGGTGATCAGCAGGCCCGCGGTGAACAGCAGCGAGTCACCCGGCAGGAAGAAGCCGATGAGCAGGCCGGACTCGGCGAAGACGATGAGAAGCAGGCCCCAGATACCGAAGTTGTCCAGGAGCGTGTTCGGATCCAGCCAGCTTGGTCCGAGAGCAAGCGTCGTCACGGTTCCGGGCTCCTGAGGGGTGAGGAAGGGACGGCGGTCCAGATGGGGCCTGATGCGGCCGGTCAAAACTATCAACGCTGGGTGTCCCCGCCAGGTTCCACCGAGGCCTACAGGATGCACTGTGCGTCAACTGGTACAAAGCTGTGAGCCGTACGAAGCTGTCGTCATGGGTATCGAAGAGTACGGCGGCGGACAGGGACCCCAGGCGGACGTGCTGGTCGTGACGACGAACGACGCACCCGGATACCGCGTCCAGGAGGTCATCGGCGAGGTCTTCGGCCTCACCGTGCGCTCCCGGCATCTGGGCAGCCAGATCGGCGCGGGCCTGAAGTCGATGATCGGCGGTGAGCTCAAGGGGCTCACCAAGACACTCGTGGAGACCCGCAACCAGGCCATGGAGCGGCTCGTCGAGCAGGCACGCGCGCGTGGCGCCAACGGCGTGCTGATGTTCCGCTTCGACGTGGCGGAGGCGGCGGACGTGGGCACGGAGGTGTGCGCGTACGGGACGGCGGTCGTGCTGGTCAAGGAGTAGTGCACGCCGGTAAGGGGCGCCCGCAAAGCGCGGCGCCCCTTACCGTCAGGCTCCCTGGGAGTGCCGGGCCGCGTTCGCCTCGATCGCGTCCCTGAGATGTTCGGCGAGCCCCGGCCGCATGGAGTCGTAGAACTCCTTGAAGCGCTCGTCGGCGACGTACATCGCGCCGAGCCCCCGGTGGATCTCGTACGTGCACTCGTAGAACCATGTGGTGATGTGCTGCCGGTGATCCTCGGCCAGATCCATGGCCGGCTCGCCCGCCGGCGGCTCACCGGCCGCCATCAGAGCGTCGTAACGCTCGCCCCAGGAGGCCACTTCGGCCTGCATGCGCTGCCAGTCGTCCTTGGTGTAGCGGGCGGCGCGGCGCTGCGACTCCGCGTACGTCTCCGTGCCGCCCCAGCGCCGCTGGGCCTCTTCGGCGTGCGCTTCGGGGTCCTTGTCGCCGAAGACCTCGAACTTCTCCTCGGGCGTGAGGTTGATGCCCATCTTCCGTGCCTCCATGGCGTGTTCCACGGCCGCGGCCATTTTCTGGAGCTTCTCGATCCGGGCGGTCAGCAGCTCGTGCTGACGGCGCAGGTGCGCGCGCGGGTCCGCGGCCGGGTCGTCGAGCAGGGCGGCGACCTCTTCGAGGGGGAAGCCCAGTTCCCGGTAGAACAGGATCTGCTGAAGCCGGTCGAGATCGGCGTCGCTGTAACGCCGGTGGCCGGCGTGGCTGCGCCCGCTCGGCGCGAGCAGGCCGATCTCGTCGTAGTGGTGCAGCGTGCGCACCGTGACCCCGGCGAAACCGGCGACCTGGCCCACTGGATGACTCACCTTCCGCTCCCTTCTTCCGTACGCCTCTCAGGCTGGGGCCTCACGTGACGTGAGGTGCAAGTCCTGAGTTCCGGAGGCCCGGAGTGGACTCCTCGGGGTGTTATGTCGGTTTCGCCCACTTAGGGTGTGCGCGTGACCACAGAAGCCCCTGCGGCACCGGGCCCGGAACAGACACCCGCCCGGGGTCTGCTGCCCCTGGTCGTGCCCGCCGCGGTGGTCGGTGTGGCCGCGGCGCTCGTCCTGCTGGGCGTCAGTCTGGTGGCCGAGCGGCTCCAGGACGTTCTGTGGGAGACCCTGCCGGACGCGCTGGACGTGGGCCGCTACTCCGTGCTCTGGATGATCGTGATGCTCACCGCCACCGGTGTCGCGGTGGGCCTGGTGGTGTGGAAGGTGCCGGGGCACGCGGGCCCGGACCCCGCGACCACGGGGCTGGTCGACCCGCCGCTGCCGCCGCGCGTACTGCCCGGGCTGCTCCTGGCCACCGTCCTGGCGCTGGCGGGCGGGGTGAGCCTGGGCCCGGAGAACCCGATCACCGCCGCCAACATCGCGCTCGCGTACTGGCTCGGCAGGAAGGCGGCCCCGGGCTCCCCCGCCGCCCTGTGGATGATGCTGGCGGCCGCGGGCACGATCGGCGCGCTGTTCGGAACTCCGGTGGCGGCCGCGCTGATCTTCTCCGAGGTGCTCGCCGGGCAGCCGGGACCCGGTGCCCTCTGGGACCGGCTGCTGCCGCCGCTGCTGGCCGGCGGCGCGGGTGCGCTGACCATGACGTTGCTGGCCCACCCGAGCTTCGACCTGTCGCTGCCCGACTACACCGGCCCGCGCTGGGGCGACCTCCTGTCCGCCCTGGTGGTCGCCTCGGCCGGAGCGGTGGCCGGGATGGCGGCGGTGTACGCCCTCCCGTACGTCCACGGCGCCTTCTCACGGCTCGGACACCCCATGCTGACGATTCCGGTGGGCGGGCTCCTCCTCGGCCTGCTGGGCGCCCTGGGCGGGCATCTGACGCTCTTCAAGGGGCTGGACGAGGTGAAGGTGCTGGCCGGGGACCCGGAGGGCTGGTCGGCCGGACGGTTCGCGCTGATGGCCGTGGTGAAACTGGCCGCTCTCGTGATCGCCGCGTCCTGCGGCTTCCGGGGCGGCCGGATCTTTCCCGCCGTCTTCGCCGGGGTAGCCCTGGGCCTGTGTGCGCACGCGCTCGTACCCCAGGTGCATCCCACGGTCGGTGTGGTGTGCGGGGTCCTGGGCGTACTCCTCGCCGTCACCCGGCAGGGCTGGATCAGCCTGTTCACGGCGGCGGTCCTGGTGTCCGACCCCGCTGTGCTGCCCCTGCTGGTGCTGGCGTCGGTGCCGGCCTGGCTGCTGGTCACCGGGCGCCCCCAGATGCAGCTTCACGACGACGGAACCCCGATCCGCTAGGAGATGCCATGCCCCTCCACAAAGGCCCCGACGAGGGCGACGAGCGCCCGATGTCCGTGAACCCCTTCTTCGGGGAGACCAATCCGGTCGGGGGCATGACCGAGGCTCCGCCCAGGCACCGGCTCCCGGACGGACCGCTGCCGCCCACGACGGCCTATCAACTCGTCCACGACGAACTGATGCTGGACGGCAACTCGCGGCTGAACCTCGCCACCTTCGTCACCACCTGGATGGAGCCGCAGGCCGGGGTGCTGATGGCCGAGTGCCGCGACAAGAACATGATCGACAAGGACGAGTACCCGCGCACCGCCGAGCTGGAGCGGCGCTGTGTGGCCATGCTCGCCGACCTGTGGAACGCCCCCGATCCGTCGGCCGCCGTGGGCTGTTCGACGACCGGGTCGAGCGAGGCGTGCATGCTCGCCGGGATGGCCCTCAAGCGCCGCTGGTCCCAGCGCAACGCGGACCGCTACCCCGGGGCCCGTCCGAACCTCGTCATGGGTGTCAACGTCCAGGTCTGCTGGGAGAAGTTCTGCAACTTCTGGGAGGTCGAGGCGCGCCAGGTCCCCATGGAGGGCGACCGGTTCCACCTCGACCCCCAGGCGGCCGCCGAACTGTGTGACGAGAACACCATCGGCGTCATCGGCATCCTCGGATCCACCTTCGACGGCTCGTACGAACCGATCGCCGACCTGTGCGCGGCCCTGGACGCCCTTCAGGAGCGGACAGGCCTCGACATCCCGGTGCATGTCGACGGCGCTTCCGGCGCGATGGTCGCCCCCTTCCTCGACGAGGACCTGGTCTGGGACTTCCGGCTGCCGAGGGTGTCGTCCATCAACACCTCCGGGCACAAGTACGGCCTTGTCTACCCGGGCGTCGGCTGGGCACTGTGGCGGTCGGCGGCCGAGCTGCCGGAGGAGCTCGTCTTCCGCGTCAACTACCTGGGCGGCGACATGCCGACCTTCGCGCTCAACTTCTCCCGGCCCGGCGCCCAGGTCGTGGCGCAGTACTACACGTTCCTGCGGCTGGGCCGCGAGGGCTACCAGGCCGTGCAGCGGACGACCCGCGACGTGGCGCTCGGGCTGTCCGCGCGGGTCGAGGCGCTGGGCGACTTCCGACTCCTCACCCGGGGCGACGAGTTGCCGGTGTTCGCCTTCACGACCGGGCCCGACGTGAGCGCGTACGACGTCTTCGACGTGTCCCGGCGGATGCGCGAGCGGGGCTGGCTGGTGCCCGCGTACACCTTCCCGGCCAATCGCGAGGACCTGTCCGTGCTCCGCGTGGTGTGCCGCAACGGCTTCTCCAAGGACCTCGCCGACCTCTTCGTGGAGGACCTGGGACGACTGCTGCCGGAACTGCGGTGCCAGCCGCATCCGTTGACCGACAAGGACGCGGCGACCGGCTTCCACCACTGAACCGACACCCGGGCCGACACCCGGCCCGCCCTCGCGCCGGTCCTTGTCAGGTGCCGTCGCCCAGCTCGAACCCGTGCCAGTGGACGCCGTCGCCTGATATTCGGTAGCTCCCGGCTCCGAAGCTGCCGCCCGACAGGTAGCCGAGCGGTGTCACGGTCGCCGGACCGCCCAGGCCCTGTGATCCCCTGGCGGGCTCGAAGGAACGGCCACCGTCGGTGCTGCGCCAGACGCCGTTCTCGCCGTGGACGGTGAGGCTGCCGTCGGCGGCGGCGACCGGATCGCCGAGCGTGGAGCGCGGCTCCACACCCCTGCGGTATTTCCAGACCCGCTCCCAGGTGTGACCGCCGTCGGTGCTGCGGTGGAGGGCGAGCAGGCCGTTCTTCACGCCCTCCCCGGCGGGCAACTGGCCCGGCTGGACCGCGTACAGGACGTCTTCGGCGGCGACCACGCGGATTCCCCAGCCGTGCTTGTCGGAGCCGGCGAGCGTCGTCGTACGCCAGGTGCGCCCGCGGTCCTCGCTGCGGGCGAGGGCCGGGAGGCCGGTGCCCGGGTCGGCACCGGAGGCGAAGAGCAGTCCGTCCGCGGTCTCCCCGGCCGGGGTCAGCACACCCGCCAGTGGGGGTTGGCCGGCGAGGGCCTCGAACCGGCCCGTGCCGGGGAGGACCACCAGCAGGCGGGACGCCTCGCAGCCGTTCCCCTCTCTGTCCGGTCGTGAGCAGTCGTGGACCAGGGCGCCTCCTCGGGGTACTTCGGGAGCCGTGCCGGAGGGGTCGACGGACCCGCGCCGCCAGTTGCGCCCGGCGTCGTCCGTGAACCAGGTCCGCTCGGGTGGCGGCCACCGCCCCTCGGTGATCAGCGCGCGGCCGGGCCCGAGCACCATGAGCCCCGCCGTGATGCCGAGATCCCCGGTCACGTCCGGCAGGGGTGAGCGGGCCCGGCGCCAGGAACCGGCGCCCTTGTCGAGCACGGCGACGTGCTGCCGGCAACGCTCCTTGCCGCACCGCGCGAGCAGGGCGAACCCGCCGGCGTCCGACGCGAACCCGACGGCGTACGGACTGCCGGGGAGGTCCGGTGACGAGGGGATGCGGGGTGGCGCCGCCCCTGTCCGGGCGGGGGCGCTTCTGCCCACGCCCACGCCAATGTCCACATCCGCGCCGCCGTCCACACCGGCACCGGCACCCGCACCCGCACCCGCACCCGAGTCAACGCACCCGACGAGCAGTGCCAGCACGCCAAGCACGACGGCCACAACCGCCCGCCCCCTTCCCCGACCGCCACTCCAGCCCCAGCCCCAGCCCCTGCCCCTGCCCCTGCTCATGAGAGCCCCCCGATCCCGCGATGTCCCGTCACTTCTGGTACACCGCTCGACGCGATCGGGTTCCCACTCCCTCGCCACGACTTTCCGGGCCGGCCCCCGCCGCTGCCGGCCGCTTTCCTACTTGCTCAGGGCCCCGAACTTCCGTACGGCCAGCGGCAGGAACACCGCCAGCAGCGCCAGTGGCCAGACCACGGCCGCCAGGACGTGCCCCGGCTCGCCGCCCGGCCCGCCGAACAGGTCCCGTACCGCCGTCGCCGTCTGGGACATCGGGTTCCACTCGACCGCCGTGCCCAGCCAGCCCGGCATGGAGTCCGGGGTCGCGAAGGCGTTGGAGAGGAAGCCGACCGGCCAGACCAGGATCTGCACGGCCTGGACCATCTCCGGCTTGCCGGCGACCATCGCGAGGTGGATGCCGATCCACAGCATGGCGAACCGGAAGAGCAGGAGCAGCCCGACGGCTCCCAGGAACGCCGCGAACGTGCCGTGCGCGCGCCAGCCGATCGCGTACCCGACGCCGATCATCACGGCCAGGGCCACCGCCGACTGGAGCATGTCGGCGGCCGAACGGCCCACCAGCACCGCCCCGTTGGTCATCGGCATCGAGCGGAAACGGTCGATGACCCCCTTGTTGAGGTCCTGGGTGACGGCCAGCATCGTGCCCTCCAGGCCGAAGGCCATGGTCAGCGCGAGCATGCCGGGCACGAGGAAGTCGACGTAATCGCCCTGGACGCCCCGGCCGCCGCCGATCAGATAGCCGAACATCAGCAGCAGCATCACGGGGAAGACCAGGCCGACGAGCACCTGGACGGGCTGCCGTGCCCAGTGGGCGAGTTCGCGGCGGGTCATGGTCCAGCAGTCGGTGAGGACGTACGTCCCCGCGGGGCTCGTGTCGTATGTCCCTGGACGGTTCGCCTCGTACGTACCCGTGCTCATACGGTCTCCTCCATGCGGTCCGTACGGTGCCCGGCCCCCGTCAGGTCCAGGAACACCTCGTCCAGCGTCGGCCGCCGCAGCGCGATGTCCTCCGCCTCTATGCCGGCCTCCTCCAGGGCCCGTACGGCCCCGGCGAGCGCCGACATGCGGTCGGTGACCGGGGCGCTGAGGAGGCGGCGGTCGGTGTCCACCGAGACGCCGTCCGCGGGGAAGGGCAACAGGGCCACGGCTGCGCCCAGTTGGCCGCCGTCCCGGAGGACCACGTCGATCCGGTCGCCGCCGGTACGGGCCTTCAGTTCGTCCGCCGTGCCGTCCGCGATGACGCGGCCCTGGTCGACGACGGAGATGCGGTGGGCGAGCTGGTCCGCCTCCTCCAGGTACTGCGTGGTGAGCATGACCGTGGTGCCGCCGCCGACCAGGGAGCGGACGGCGGCCCACACCTCCGCCCGGCCGCGCGGGTCGAGCCCGGTCGTCGGTTCGTCGAGGAACAGCACCTCCGGCTCGGTGATGAGGGACGCGGCGAGGTCCAGGCGGCGCCGCATGCCGCCGCTGTACTGCTTGACCGCCTTGCGGCCGGTGTCCGCGAGGCCGAAGCGCTCCAGGAGCTCGTCGGCCCGCACGCGCGCGTGGCGGGCGCCCAGGTGGTGGAGGCGCCCGAACATCTCCAGGTTCTGGTGGCCGCCGAGCTCCTCGTCGAGCGCGGCGTGCTGGCCGAGCAGGCCGATGCTGCGCCGGACCCGGCCGGCCTCGCGCACCACGTCGTACCCGGCGACCTCCGCCCGGCCCTCGTCGGGCCGCAGCAGGGTGGTCAGGACACGCACCACGGTGGTCTTGCCCGCCCCGTTCGGGCCGAGCAGGCCGTGGACGGTGCCGCGGCGCACCGCCAGGTCGAGGCCGTCCAGTGCCGCCTTGTCGCCGTACCGCTTCCGTACGCCCTCAGCGACAATCGCGTCGGTCATCCGATCCCCCTCGCTCAGTAGTCAAACTTGACTACGTGCCGAAAATATCCCCCGTCACATCATTAGTCAAACTTGATTAGCCGTGGGATCGGCGATCGGGCCGCCGTTGCTCAGTCGGCCGCCGTTGCTCAGCCGCGGTCCCCGGGATGCGGCGTACCGGTCGCGTACGGGTTCTCCTCGCCCTCGGCCAGGACGCCGACGAACGGCTCGCCCTCGCCCGCGAAGGTGTACTCCCCGCGCTCGATCCGCGCGATCAGGCCACGCGTCCACTCGGCGTCGGAGTCGGCGGTGTGCACCCAGAGGTTCATGATCTCGCCGATGTGGCCGAGCTGTTCGGGGCCGTCCTCGGGCACGTAGTGCTCGGTGACGGCGGAGCGCCAGTCCTCGATGCGGCTGATGCGCTCCTTCAGGAGGCCCACCGCCTCGGCCCTCGGCAGTTCGACGATGAAGCCGATGCCCGCCGACTTGACGTCCATCTTCTGGTCGTACGACGTCAGGGACTCCCGCAGCAGCGCCAGGAACTCCTCGGTGCCCTTGTCCGTGATCTCGTACTCGGTGCGCGGCGGGCCGCCCGCCGTGGACGGCGCGATCTCGTGCGCGTGCAGCAGTCCCTGCTTCGCCAGCTGCTTGAGCGCGTGGTAGATCGAGCCGGGCTTGGCGTTGGACCACTCGTGCGCGCCCCAGTACTCCAGGTCGTTGCGCACCTGGTAGCCGTGGGCCCGCCCGTGCTGGCGGACGGCGCCGAGCACCAGGAGACGGATCGCTGACATGTGGTCCACATTAGGACCCGCCGCGCTACTCCCAGGAGGTGCCCTGCTCCTGGGCGACCAGCTCGAAGGCCGTCCTGCCGTCCAGCGACTCGCGGATGATGTCGGCGTGGCCCGCGTGCCGGGCGATCTCCTCAACGAGATGGAGCATCAGCCAGCGCATCGAGACCTCGCCCTTGGGGAACCAGGGCGCCTCGGGCAGCGGGAAGGTGTCGTCCAGCGACCCGACGGACCGGATGAACTCCTCGGTCTCGTGCGCCACCTCGTCCCAGAAGGCGAGGGTCCCGGCCAGCGTCTCACCCTCGACGAGCCGGAAGCTCTCCCCCCAGGTCTCCCGGGTACGGGCCCGCTCGTTCGGCTTCCGCTGGGCCAGCCGCAGCCAGTTCAGCTCGCACTCGGCGACGTGCTTGACGAGCCCGGACAGGGACAGCTCGCTCGCGCTGGGCGTGCGCGCCGCCTGCTCGTCGCTCAGTCCGAGCACCGCGCGCCTGATGCCGCCGCGCTGGGCCTCCACGAAGGCCAGGAGAGCGCCGCGCTCATCGCCGTACGCCTCTGCGGGAACGTGAGTGACCATGTCTGGGCCGCCTTTCATCGGGTCTTACTGCCCGGCACCTTCTGCCTGACACCGATGAAGCTACGGGCCCTTGCGGTCAGGTTCTGTCCGCAAGGGCCCGCCGAGAACCGAGCGCCTCGGAAGAGACCCGAAAGGCTCAGAAGGGGAAGCGGCTGCGGCCGTGCTGGACCGAGATCCACTTCTGCGTGGTGAACGCCTCGACCGTCGCCTCGCCATTCAGGCGGCCGATGCCCGAGTGCTTCTCGCCGCCGAAGGCGACCAGCGGCTCGTCGTGCACGGTGCCGTCGTTGACGTGGAACATGCCGGTGTCGATCTGCTTGGCGAAGGCCACTCCGCGCTCGACGTCGGCGGTGTGGACGGCGCCGCTGAGTCCGTACGGGGTGTCGTTGACCAGGCGTACGGCCTCCTCCTCGCCCTCGAAGGGGATGAGGAGGGCGACCGGGCCGAAGATCTCCTGCTGGAGGATGGCGGAGTCGGCGGGCAGGCCGGTGAGGACGCTCGGGGAGACGAGGTTCTCGTTGGCGGTGCCGTGCACGAGGGCGGTGGCGCCCTCGGCGATCGCCTGGTCGACCACGCCGGTGAGCGAGTCCGCCTGCGAGGAGTTGATGACCGGGCCGATGACCGTCGTCGGGTCGGACGGGTCTCCGACCTTCAGCGTCTTGACCTTGGCCACGAACTTCTCGGTGAACTCGGCCTCGATCGAGCGGTCCACCAGCACGCGGTTGGCGGCCATGCAGACCTGGCCCTGGTGGACGTACCGGCTGAAGACCGCCGCGTCGACCGCGTAGTCGATGTCCGCGTCGTCCAGGACCACCAGGGCGCTGTTGCCGCCCAGTTCGAGGACCGCGCTCTTGAAGTGCGAGGCGCAGACGGTGGCCACGTGCCGGCCGACCTTGTCCGAACCAGTGAAGGAGATGACCTTCGGGACCGGGTGCTCGATGAAGGCGTCGCCGATCTCGGCGATGTCGGTGATCACGACGTTCAGCAGGCCGCCGGGCAGGCCCGCGTCCTCGAAGATCTTGGCGACCAGGGAACCGCCGACGATCGGGGTGTTCTGGTGCGGCTTGAGGACCACGGCGTTGCCGAGCGCCAGGGCGGGCGCGACGGACTTCAGCGAGAGGAGGAAGGGGAAGTTGAAGGGGCTGATCACGCCGACGACACCGACGGGGACGCGGTAGACGCGGTTCTCCTTGCCGTCGACCGGCGAGGGGAGGATCTTGCCCTCGGGGCGCAGCGCCAGGTTGACCGACTCGCGCAGGAACTCCCTGACGAGGTGCAGTTCGAAACCCGCCTTGAGGTGCGTGCCGCCGAGTTCCGCGATGATCACCTCGGTGATCTCGGTCTCGCGCTCGTCGATGATCCGCAGGGCGCGCTCGAAAACGGCGCGGCGCGCGTACGGGTTGGTGGCTGCCCATTCCTTCTGGGCGCGCTCGGCCGCGCGGTAGGCCTCGTCGACCTCGTCGACGGTGGCTATCGTGATCGACGCCAGCTTCTCGCCGTCGTACGGGTTGAAGTCGATGATGTCCCAGGATCCGGTGCCTGGGCGCCACTCACCGTCGATGTACTGCTGGGCCAGGTCCGTGAAGTAGGACGACATTTACTCCCTCAATCCCTCAATCCCCGCGCTGCCGTGGCAGCCATCCGATCAACGACTGATCGGACGTCATCGTACTTGTGTTTCAAGGGAGTTGGAGAACACCTCGGGAGATCCCGTGAAGGGGTCCGGGAGATCTCAGAAGACCTTGAGAATCCCGGGAATCCTCAGGAGAGCTGGAGCAGACCTCTGAGCAGATCGCGGCTCTCCGAGGGACCGGGGCTGTCCTGCTGCAACTGCTTCAGCGCGCTCTCGTACTGCGTGACGTCCTCGCGCTTGTCCAAGTACAGCGCGCTGGTCAGCTGTTCGAGGTAGACGACGTCGGAGAGGTCGGACTCGGGGAAGCTGAGGATGGTGAAGGAGCCGCTCTCTCCCGAGTGGCCGCCGAAACTGAACGGCATGACCTGAAGCCGTACGTTCGAGCGCTCCGACACCTCGATCAGATGCTGGAGTTGCCCGCGCATCACCTCTCGGTCGCCGTACGGCCGGCGCAGCGCCGCCTCGTCGAGGATGATGTGGAACTCGGGGGAGCTCTCGGCGACGAGGTACTTCTGGCGCTCCAGGCGCAGTGCCACCCGCCGGTCGATGTCGGCGGCGCTCGCGCCCTTCATACCGCGCGAGACGACCGCGTGAGCGTAGGCCTCGGTCTGGAACAGGCCGTGCACGAACTGCACTTCGTACGCCCGGATCAGGTGGGCCGCGCCCTCGAGGCCGACGTAGGTCGGGAACCAGCTCGGCAGGACGTCGGAGTAACTGTGCCACCAGCCCGCGACGTTGGCTTCCTTCGCGAGGGACACCAGGGAGGTGCGCTCGACCTCGTCCATGATGCCGTAGAGCGTCAGCAGGTCCTCGACATCGCGCGTCTTGAAGCTCACCCGTCCCAACTCCATGCGGCTGATCTTCGATTCGGAGGCGCGGATCGAGTAACCCGCCGCTTCGCGGGTGATTCCACGCGCCTCTCGCAGGCGCCTGAGGTGCGATCCCAACAGCATGCGCCGCACCACCGAGCCGCTCGACTCACCAGCGCTCACGTTCGTCCGCCTCCCCAACCGTCTTCAGGGGCCGAAGTCTGCCACTAAAACACTTCGAGCTGTACTCATTCGGTTACAGAAACGGAAAGCTTCCGAAGGAGCGCCACAGGAAAAGACCACTGGAGGAGCAACAAGAGTGAAGAAGGTGACAGAAGAAATAAGCCGGAAATGGTAGATGCAGGGCCAATTCGGTCACGTGCACGTGCATCTGCCCTTGCATCTGCTCTGCGCATTCGGAACCATGGTCCTCGCGCCACCGCTGCATCGCAACGACCGCGAACACCCGGGAGTGCCTCGCATGGGGACGAATGGATCGACCATGCTCGAGCCCTTACGGCAGGGACTTCCGCCGCTAGATCCCGCTGCCGTGTCCAACGCCGCTTCCTGCGCCTTGCCCGCCCGCTACGAAGCGGTGCGCGAGGCGCGGCAGTTCACCCGCAGAACGCTCGACCAGTGGGAGGTCGGCGACCGCTTCGACGATGCCTGTCTGGTGGTCTCCGAGCTCGTCACCAACGCGCTGCGGCACGCACTGCCATCGGACACGCCCCGTCCGGAGGACCAAGGGCCGCCCGTGCGGCTGCACTTGATGCGGTGGACCGAGCGACTGGTGTGCGCGGTGCGCGACCCGAGTCACGACAGTCCGGTCGCGGGCGGCTCGGAGGACTTCTCGGCCGAATCGGGCCGCGGCCTCTTCCTGGTCGACTCGTTCTCCGACAGCTGGGGCTGGCACCCGCTCGCGGGGACCCTCAGCGGCAAGGTCGTGTGGGCGCTCTTCCTGCTCCCGACCGCTCCCGCCGCGACTCCGTGCGACTGAAGAACCGCGGCGCCTCTCGGCGCCGCGGTTCTACGCGCGTTACTCACCGCAGTGCGGTGATCGCCCTGGGTCGCGCGGTCAGGCACCCGCTATCAGGTGATCGAACTCGCCGTCCTTGATACCCAGGAGCATGGCCTCGATCTCGGCGCGCGTGTAGACGAGCGCGGGCCCGGTGGGGAACCGCGAGTTCCGCACGGCGACGTCACCGCCCGGCAGCCTCGCGAACTCCACGCAGGAACCCTGCGAGTTGCTGTGCCGGCTCTTCTGCCAGGCCACTCCGCTCAGCTCGGTAGCAGCCATGCCGTTGTGCACGTCATCCACGTCGTACACGTCGTGGTCCACAGGTCGCTCCCCGGTCGTGCAGTGGCTGATGTGGCCATAGATGCAGTGGTCAACTGACCCGGATCATAGCTCTGTTCATGTGCAGATGCATGGGCAGATGCACGTGCACGCGGGGTGGTCCTGTGGTTACAGCTTTTACCGCCCCTTTGACTACAGGCGGTTGTCCAGGTGACTACAGCTGGTCCCCAGCCGCGTTCTCAGCAGCTCGCGGCACACACGATCTCCAGCCCCCGTGCCTCTTTAAGGAGACGCGCGCAAGGGCCGCGGTGTTCCAACCTCCTTGAAACCTCGACAAATAGGAGGCGGAAATGGCTGGGGATTCCCTACGCGTGACGCATAGGGAACCCCCCGTCACATCAGACCCGCTCAGCCGCGCGTGACCGCGCTCAGCTGCCGGCGTACGGCATCCGGTGGCCGACCTCCAGCGAGGCCGAACGGTTCGCTGCCGAGGAGGAGTTGCGCGGGCAGCCGCGCGACGCGGGCCTCCCGGGTGCATCCGCGTGAGCAAACGCACGCGGAATTCCCTCCAGGGGTTCGCGAGTCCTCCTGGTAACTTGCTGCGGTCGTTCCGGCGACCCCGGCATCTTCTCCACCCTTGGGGGCTTCAGTTGACTTCGGCTACCTTCCCGCGGCGTCGGGCGCGTATCGCGGCAGCGGCCGCGGGCGCGAGCCTCGCGGCCGTGCTCGTGCTGACCGGTTGCAGCGACGACGGCGACGGTTCCGCGGACGGATCCGCGAGCCCCAGCGCGTCCGCGAGCGCGTCGGCCGACACCGGAGGCGGCTCCGGAGCCGCATCCTCGTCCGGCGGCGAGCTGGAGGGGAGCTGGCTGGCCACCACGGACGGCAAGGCCGTGGCGTTGGTGATCACCGGTACGCAGGCCGGGCTCTTCGAGACCGGCGGCACGGTGTGCAGTGGCACCGCGGGCGAGGAGTCGGGCATGCGGATGATCCGGCTCACGTGCACGGACGGCAGCAAGGTCCGCGCGGTCGGGATGGTCGACTCCGTGAGCGGCGGGGCCATGAAGGTCACCTGGGAGGGCGACCTCGGCGCCGAGTCGTACACGAAGTCCGAGGGCGGGCAGCTGCCGACCGGACTGCCCACGGCGAGCCTGGGCTGACGGTCTCCTCCCCCGACGGGGCCGCTACTGGTCGCGGGCCGCGGAATCCTTCGGGTCCCGCGGCCCGTTCGTGCTCTGCGGCCCGTTCGTGGTTCGGGGCCCGCTCGTGCTCTGGGGCCCGCTCGTCGTCTGGGAACCGTTCGTGGTCTGGGAACCATTCGTCGTCCGCGGAAGGCCCGTCTTTCCGGACCCGCCTGCCGTCATCGGGGATACGGCGGTGTCGAGGGCCTCGGAGAGTTCGGTGAGGGAGTTCAGGAGCAGGCCGGCGCCCTGGCGGACCATCGCTTCGGGCCCGTCCTCGGGGACGCCCTCCCTGTCCCAGGCCTCCAGCGCCTCGCGCACGGCGTCCCAGCGCGGGACACGGCGCTCGCGTACGGCCTTGGCGCCCTTGTCGGTGGCGGTGCGCAGGGCCTCGGCGAAGCGGCCGGCGGCCGGGACGGGGGGCGCGTCCCGGTCCGGGAAGTGGGCCTCCATGAGCATGGCGACGCGGCCCAGCTGGGCGAGCGCGTCCTCGGCGTCGTCGGCGGCGGTGCGGGATAGGCCCCGGTGGCGTACCGGCTCGCCCTGGGCGCGGGCCACGGCCGTGTGCCAGGCGGCGCGGGCGGCCCGGGAGCCGAGGAGGGCCTCGCGGACGCCGGAACCGTCGGCGGGATCGGCGTACCTGCTGAGTACCGCGGCCCCGTAACGGCCCTGCGCGGCCAGCCAGTCGGCGAGCCGGGTGCGCAGCCTCGGGGTCTCCCAGGCCGGGTAGAGCGCGTACGCGAGCATCGCGAGGAGTCCGCCGAGCAGGGTGAGCAGCACGCGTTCGGGGACCGTCTGCGTCCACTCCTCGCCGCCCAGGCCGAGCAGGAAGACGACGTACGCGGCGACGCAGGCCTGGGCGGCGAACTGGCCGGTGCGCATCACCAGGTACATGAAGGCCGCGCTGACGACGGCGAGCCCGGCCGAGAGGTACTCCCCCGGATGCGCCGCCTGAACGACACCCGTCGCCAGGGCCACGCCCACCAGGGTGCCGCCGAATCGGGCGACCGCGCGGCTGTACGTCAGTGAGAAGTCGGGGCGCATGACCATCACCGAGGTCAGCGGGGCCCAGTAGCCGTGGCCCAGCGGGAGCCAGGTGCCCAGGAGGTAGCCGGTGGCGGCGACCGCGGTCACCCGGGTCGCGTGGCGGGCGATCGGGGAACCCCGGTGGAGTTCTCGTCGCATGGCGTCGAGGGCCACGGGGACGAGGTGCGGGAGGGTGGGGCGCAGGCGGTGATCGGGTGCGGTGCCCGCGGATTTCCCGGTGCTCTCCGCCGTCTCCACCACGTCCTCCAGCAGGGTTCTCAGGCGTACGGCCGCGCGGTAGGGCGGGCCCGTCAGGATGGAGCCCGTGTCGGGGGTCCTGAAGGTGGCGACCGCGTTCGGCGGGACGGACACCGGGTCTCCGTGGCGGACGGCGCGGGCGGTGGCGTCCAGGACGGTGCCCGCGGCGGCGAGGAGTTCGCGGACCCGGTCGCGTTCGCGGCCCTCGGACGGTACGCCCATGGCCGGGTCGGCGAGGGAGGCGAGGACCGGGCGGATGCGTTCCGCGATGCCGCGGGTGCCGTGGAGTGCGGCGGGGCGGGTGCGGGCCTGGCGCGGGGTGACGGCCGCCGCGTTGCGGGCCTCCATGAGCGGGAGCGGGTCGAAGCGCGCCACCGGGTCGTGGCGCAGCCGGCGCGCGTAGTCCCCCTCGGCGGCCAGGGCGTCGGCCAGCGCGTCACGGTGGGCACCCCAGCGCCGTACCGGAAAGAGCACGACGAGCAGCGCCTGCACCAGCCCGCCCACGACCATCATCGCCGCGTGACCGGCCGCCTGGGCGACCGAGGTCGGCAGGGTGACCGTGATCAGCATGATCGCCACGTTCGAGGAGGCGATCAGGCCGATGGTCGGGCCGGCCGCCCAGCTCATCCCCGCCAGGAAGGTCCACACCACCAGCAGCGCCAGGAAGAGGACCAGGTGGGAGATGGTGAGGTAGCCGAGGAAGGTCGAGACCGCGAGGCTTACCCCGGAGGCCAGGGCGAGTTCGGGGCGCGGGCGCCAGCTCCGCTGGAAGGTGGCGATCGCCGCCTGGAACGCCCCGAACGCCGAGCTCGCCGCCGCCGCGGGTCCGAACGCCCACAGGCTCACCGCGATCACCAGCGCGAGCCCGGCCGCGCCGCGCAGCGCGATCAGCGGTTCGAGACGCTTCCGCTCGACCACGAAACCCGAGCGCGTGGTCTCCCTCAGCGCCCGGAGCCAGCTCATTCGGCCAGCGTACGGAGGTTTCGGGGGGTTCGCGGTCCGGGAGAGGGCCCGGCGGGCGAGACGTGCCGGGGATGGCGGAGCGGGAGAGGGCCCGGGAGTCGGGGCAGCCGGGGCGGCGCAACGAGTGCAGGCCCGGGGGCCAGGACAGCCGGGGGGGTGCAACGGACGAACGCCCGGCGGCCAGGACAACCAGGGCGGTGGAACGGAAGCACAGCGATATGCGTGATGATCCTGGGAGCACCGTCATGATCCAGGCACGATGCAGGCCGATTCAGGGGAACCAGAACATGCGCGCCATACCGATCACCGTCACCGCCCTCGTGGCGGCCCTCTCTCTGACCGCTTGCGGCGACAGCGGCGACGACGGCGGTGACAGCGGCACGAAGGCCACGGCCTCCACCGCCGCCACCGCCGCCTGCGCGATCGGCCAGGTCGGTCTGGAGGCCGGCCCCGCGAGCGAGGCCCCGGCAGCGGGCGACACCGGCATCGTGCCCTTCACGATCACCAACAGCGGCGAACAGTGCACCCTGGAGGGTTTTCCCGGCATCGGCCTGAGCGCCGGCGAGGCCTCCGCGACCGTGCCCGGGGACGAAGGCGCGCAGCCGGAGAAGCTGACCCTGGCGAAGGGCGACACCGCGGCCTTCACCCTCACCTACGTACGGGGTGAGGCGGCCGGCGCCAGGAGCCTCGACGCGAAGACGGTGCGCATCAGCCTGCCCGGCGCCGACGCCACCAAGGACTTCCCGTGGTCGTACGGCCCGGTCGCCGGGAAGACCGACGCGAGCGACCCGGACGCCTCCGTGAGCCCCTTCCAGCGCGCGGGCGACTAGACCCGCCGGGTCACGGAGACCCGCCGGGTCACGGGATCGGGCGCCGCCCCCTGACCTGCGCCCGGTCCGCCGCCGCGGCCCCTTCCTCCCAGCCGGCCGCGTCGGTCACCCCGCGCAGACGAGTGGTCACCGTCGCCGGGAACATCCGCTCCAGCTGGTCCGCGACCGCCACGTCGCGGGCCACCAGCACCGGCAGCAACTCACCCTCCGTAGAAGCCACTTGGCCTTCCGACACGGACGCGAGCCGGTCGCCGATCCGGTGCGCGTACGCGGCCAGGAACGACTGCCTGAAGGTCTTCGTACGCTTGCGCCCGCCCGCCCGCTGCGCCGCCTCCGCCTTCGTCATCGCGGCGGTGGCCTGCACCAGCAGCGAGGTGTAGAGGAGCTCGACCGCCTCCAGATCGGGTTCGAAGCCGACGACGGTCGAGAAGCCGAGGAAGTCGTTCCACACGGCCCGGCAGCGGTTCGCCCCGGCCACCGCGTCCAGAAGTACCGCCTTGGCCGTCTCGTACGGCGGCTCGACCCCGATCCGGCAGGCTCCGGGCGCGTCCTTGGCGTGCGTACGGGCCGCCAGCAGCGCCTCGTCGATACTGTGCCGCGCCATCAGCTCCTGTGCCTTGGCGCTCAACGCCTCCGCCTCCTCCGGGAACCCGGTCGCCTCGGCCTTCGCCAGCAGGGCGCGGATACGGGTGAGCATGCGGGAGTCCTTCGGCGCGGCGGCGGCTGCCCCCTCGGGGACGTCCAGCGGCTCGATGGAAGGAAGGCGGAGGAGGAGCCGGTACAGCTCCAGGGCGGCCGTGGCAAAGGAGAAGCGATCGCCGCGGGGGGCCGGTCCGGTGGCGTCCAGGTCTTCGAGCTGGGCCGCCCAGCGGGGACCGCGGGGCTTGTCCCGGCCGCTCTCGCCGCGGATCAGTTCCGCCGCCAGGCGTACGTGCACGTCCTCCAGCTCGCGCCGCACGAACCGCACGACGTCTGCGGGCTCCCAGCCGCGCCGCCAGGCCCCTGCGACGAACTCCTCGCCGCGCCGGGCGAGTTCGGCATCGGAGGCGGGGTCGGCGGCGAGCATCGAGGCGCCGGTGTCGAGGGCGGAGTCGGAGTCGGCGTAGAGGGCGGCCTCGAAGGCGCGCTCCACGGTGCTGGGCGGGCTGCTCATGCCTCGATCGTGTCACGGGCCGGGCGGGGGTATGGCCTGCCCTACCCCCGGAAGACCCCCTGGTGGTCGTGCCCGGGCGGCCGCCGGACGGTTCGCTGGAGGGCATGGACACCACAGCCGTACGTATCCGATCCCTGCGCCGTGACTACGGCGCCGTCGCCGCCCTGGCCGGGGTCGACCTGGACTTCGACGCCGGGACCTTCACGGCCGTGATGGGCCCCTCGGGGTCGGGGAAGTCGACCCTGCTCCAGTGCGCGGCCGGGCTCGACCGGCCGAGTTCCGGGACCGTGGCCGTCGACGGGGTCGAGCTGGCCGGGCTGAGCGAGCGGCGGCGGACGCTGCTGCGGCGGGAACGGATCGGTTTCGTGTTCCAGTCCTTCAATCTGCTGCCGTCGCTGACGGCCGCGCAGAACGTGGCGCTGCCGCTGCGGCTGGCCGGGCGGCGGCCTGCGCGCGGGGCGGTGCGCGAGGCGCTGGCCCGGGTTGGCCTCGCGGACCGTGCCGGACACCGTCCCTCGCAGCTGTCCGGTGGGCAGCAGCAGCGCGTCGCGCTCGCGCGGGCCCTGATCACCCGCCCGTCCGTGCTCTTCGGCGACGAGCCGACGGGCGCGCTGGACACCGCGACGAGCCATGAAGTCCTTACGCTGCTGCGGGAGTCGGTGGACCGCGAGGGCCGGACGACGGTCATGGTCACGCACGATCCGGTGGCCGCCTCGTACGCGGACCGGGTGGTCTTCCTGGTCGACGGGCGGGTGAGCGGGGAGTCGGCGGCCCCTTCGGCAGCGGAGATCGCCGCGCACCTGGCTGGGCTGGAGCGTGCGAAGTGCTGACCCCGCTCCCCCTCCTGACCTGGTCCTCTCTGCGTACCCGCTGGGCCTCCCTGCTCGGCTCCTTCGTAGCCGTCGGGCTCGGGGTCGCCGTGATGACGGCGATGGGGCTGGGTCTCAGCGCCTCCCTCGGCGCGCCCGCCCGCGCACCGGAACGGTTCGCGTCCTCGCCCGTGGTGGTGATGGGCCGCGACACCCTGACGGTGGAGGTACGGCGGGGGCCGGACACCGCGCTGGTGTCGAAACGGCTGGCGCATCCACACCCTGTGGACGGAGAACTGATAGCCGGGCTACGGGAATTGGGCCCGGTACGGCTCGACGGACTCGGCACGACGGACGGGGCGGTGCCGGACGCGGTCGGTGTCGACGCTCCCGCCGCGGCCGTACGAGCGCTCGTCGGGGACCGCGCCCGCGTCCTGACCGGGGACGACCGCCACCGGGCCGACCCCTCCGCCGCGCGCGACGCCGAGGCGCTGGTCGGGGTCAACTCCCTGCTGGGCACCGCCGCCGGGGTCGTGGCCTTCGTGTCGGTGTTCGTGACAGCGTCCACGTTCGCCTTCGTAGTGGCCCTGCGGAGACGGGAGTTCGGGCTGCTGCGGATGGCCGGGGCACTGCCCGGGCAGGTGCGGCGGCTGCTGCTCGGCGAAGCGGTCGCGGTGGGGCTCGTGGCCTCGGCGATGGGCTGCGTACTGGGGTCTCGGGCGGCGCCGCGGCTCGTGCGGGCGCTGGTGGACGGCGGGGTGGCGCCCTCGTGGTTCGCGCTGCCGGGGTCGGTGAGCCGGCCGTATCAGGCCGCCTTCGGTGTGGGGGTGCTGGTCGCCGTCACGGGAGCGTGGGCGGCGTCGCGGCGGGCGGCCCGTATCGGTGCTGTCGAGGCCTTGCGCGAGGCCTCCGTGGACACGGGCGTGATGCCGTGGTCCCGGCGGGCGATCGGCTGCACCCTGCTCGCTGCCGGACTGGGCCTGCTGGCCTGGACGTTGGGCACGGACCCCGCCGCGCCGCTGAAGCGGAAGACGTACGTCACCCAGCCGATGATCCTGATCACGGCGGTGGCGGCGCTCGCGCCCGTCCTGGTGCGTCCGGTCGTACGGCTGGTCCGGCTGGATCGGCTGCCGGGTGCCGCCGGGCTGCTGATCCGCGAGAACGCGTCCACCTCCGTACGGCGAACCGCCGCCGTGGCGGCGCCCGTTCTGGTCACGGTCGCGCTTGCGGGGTCGCTGCTGGGCTCGGCGGCGACGGTCGCACGGGCGAAGGCGGTCGAGGCTCGGGAGCAGACGCGGGCGCAGTTCGTCGTCACCGGCGGGGACTTGGACGCGCTTCGAGGGTCCGGCGTACCGGGGGCGACGGTTTCGGGGACCGCGTCCACCGCCGTTTTCGTGCGGGAGGAGGGGACCTCTCTCGTACGGTCCGAAGCGCGGGCGGTGAGTGACGTGGCGGCATTCGCTTCGGTGACCCGGCTTCCGGTCGTCGCGGGCGACCTGCGCGACCTCGACGACCACTCGATCGTCGTGAACGAGGAGTGGGAACGGCACGAGGTGGGTTCCCGGGTCCGGGTCCGGCTCGGCGACGGACGGCCCGCCCGGCTGCGGATCGCCGCGGTGCTGGCGCGGGGGACGGGGGACAACGGGGCGTATGTGACCCTGGCGAACGCGCCGGGGGCGCGTGTCGATCGGGTTGATGTGCGGGCGCGGCGGGGGGTGGATCTGCGGGCGGTCGGGGCGGCACTGCGGGCCGCGGTGGGGGCGGTGGGGTCCGACGGCGGGACGGGTCGGGGTATCGGTGGGGCGGTGGGGTCCGACGGCGGGACGACGCGGGTCACTGGTGGGAAGGCCCGGGCGGGCGGTGGGACCGTGCGGGCCACGTCGGCGTGGCTGGCCGCCACGCATCCGCGGACCAGCCCGCAGACGCGGCTGGGGCTGCTGGTCGTCCTGGGCATCGCTCTCGTCTACGCCGGGATCTCACTCGCCGGGACGCTGCTGATGGCGACGTCCGCACGGGGTACGGAGCTCCGGTCCCTGCGGCTCGCGGGCGCGACCCGGGGGCAGGTGCTGCGCGTGGTCGCCGGTGAGGCGGCGATGGGGATCGGCGCGGGGGCCCTGCTCGGGGGTGCCGTCGCCGGGGTGAACCTCGCGGGGCTCGCGGTGGCGCTGGGGCGGTTGTCCGCGCCGGTGGAGGTGGGAGTGCCGTGGGGAGTGCTCGGCGGGTGTGTGGGGGTCTGCCTGGCGGTCGGGGTGGGGGCTTCGGTGCTGGGGGTCTCGGTGATGGGGGTGGGTTCTCGGGCGGGACGGCGGGAGTGATCTTTGGGCTCGGGGTGATCTTTGGGCTCGTACGGGGCCTGCACGCGGAGCCTGTACGGGGGCCCGTGCCGGGACCTGCGTGACGGATCCGCACGCTCGTCGGACCCGCACGTCGGAGTACCGGGAGCCCGCAGGGAGGCCCGCGCGGAGGCCCCGCCCGGTTCCGCGGCCCGCACCAGCGACACCGCCGCCAAGTGTCAACTTCGGGTTGACAGCCCTCAACTGCCAACCTACGGTTGACACATGACGACGAACCCACCCGGCACGGCATCCGTACGTCTCGACGACCTCATCGACGCCATCAAGAAGGTCCACACCGACGCACTCGACCAGCTCCAGGACGCGGTGATCGCCGCGGACCACCTCGGCGACGTGGCCGACCACCTGATCGGCCACTTCGTGGACCAGGCCCGGCGTTCGGGCGCGTCCTGGACGGACATCGGCAAGAGCATGGGAGTCACCAGGCAGGCCGCCCAGAAGCGCTTCGTCCCGAAGGCCGAGTCGGACCTCGACCCCAGCCAGGGCTTCGGCCGCTACACCCCGCGCGCCCGGAACGTGGTCATGGCCGCGCACAGCGAGGCGAAGTCCGCGGGCAACGCCGAGAGCCTCCCCGTACACCTCGTCCTCGGCCTCCTCGCCGAACCCGAGGGGCTCGCCGCGCAGGCGATCACCGCACAGGGTGTGACCCTGGACGCCGTACGCGAGGCGGCGACGGCAACGCTCCCGCCGGCCGCCGACGAGGTACCGGAGCTCATCCCGTACGGTCCCGCGGCCAAGAAGGTCCTGGAACTCACCTTCCGTGAGGCCCTCCGCCTCGGCCACAACTACGTCGGCACCGAGCACATCCTCCTGGCCCTCCTGGAGTTCGAGAACGGCGAGGGAGTCCTCAGCGGAGTCGGCGTGGAGAAGGCCGCGGCCGAGGCGCATATCAGCCACGTGATCGGGGAGATCGTGAAGGCGCGGACGGAGACCACCGGCTGATCGGGTCCGGAGCAGGTCGGCGGCCGGCCCGTCCACGCCCTGCCCCCCGGGGGGGGGCGACACGCCGCGCCCGACCTCATTGTCAGACCCCCCTGCGAGACTCGGAATCATGACCGACCGGTGGGCTCTCGTGCCGGCCGAGGACGGCGGCGCCGAGGTCGCTCCCCTCGGCCCGGACGGTCTGCCCGCGGGGCCGGTGCGCAGGGAGCCGGATCTCGTGGACGCCGTGCGGACGCGCCCGGACGTGACCCGGTGGGTCTGGCGGTCGACGGCGGACGTGTACCCGCGCCTGCTCGCCACGGGGGTGCGAGTGGAGCGGTGCTACGACATCGAGGCCGCCGAGACGCTGCTCCTCGGTCACGAGGGGCGGCTGGGCGAACCCCGGTCGGCTGCCGCCGCGCTCGCGAGACTGCGCGGCGGCCCCGTACCGCCGGACCCGCCCCAGCGCTCCGCCGAACCCGGCTCGCAGTCGTCCCTCTTCGAACCGCGCCCGGTCCACGTACCCCTGGCGGACCTCCTGGAGGTGTACGCGGACCAGTACCGCCGCCACGAAGCGACCGCGCGCCCCGAGCGCATGCACCTGCTGACGACGGCCGAGTCGGCGGGGACGCTGGTGGCCGCCGAGATGAACGAGTCGGGGCTGCCGTGGAGCGCGGACGTCCACAGGGCGGTCCTGCACGAACTGCTCGGCGAGCGGTACGTGGGCGGTGGCGAGCCCCGCCGCCTGGCCGAGCTCGCGGAAGAGGTCTCGGCGGCCTTCGGCAGACGGGTCAGACCCGACCTGCCCGCCGACGTCATAAAGGCGTTCGGGCAGGCCGGGATCAAGGTCAGGTCCACCCGCCGCTGGGAGATCGAGTCCATCGACCACCCGGCCGTGAAACCACTGATCGAGTACAAGAAGCTGTACCGGATCTGGGTGGCACACGGCTGGTCCTGGCTCCAGGACTGGGTGCGGGACGGACGCTTCAGGCCGGAGTACCTGCCCGGTGGGACGGTCACCGGGCGGTGGGTGACCAATGGCGGCGGGGCGCTGCAGATCCCCAAGGTGATCCGCCGTGCCGTGGTCGCCGACCCCGGCTGGCGGCTCGTCGTGGCCGACGCCGACCAGATGGAGCCCCGGGTGCTCGCCGCGATCTCGCGCGACCCGGGACTGATGGAGGTCGCGGGCCGCGAGAGCGACCTGTACCAGTCGGTGTCGGACCGGGCGTTCTCCGGTGACCGGGCGCAGGCCAAGCTCGCCGTGCTCGGAGCCGTGTACGGGCAGACGTCCGGTGACGGACTGAAGAACCTCGCCCTGCTGCGCCGCCGCTTCCCCAAGGCCGTCGCTTACGTGGACGACGCGGCCCGCGCGGGCGAGGAGGGGCGGCTCGTCCGGACCTGGCTCGGGCGCACCTGCCCTCCGGCGGTCGGCGCGTCCGACGCCGCGGACGCCGCGTCGGAGGAGGCGGGCATCCCGCAGGACGACCCCGCCGAGACCAGCGTCGACCAGAGCGCCTGGGTCCCCGGCTACGCGTCCTCCAACTCCCGTGCCCGCGGCCGGTTCGCCCGCAACTTCGTCGTCCAGGGCAGCGCCGCCGAATGGACCCTGCTGGTGCTCGCCGCCCTCCGGCGCACCTGCGCCGGCCTCGCCGCCGAGCTGGTCTTCTTCCAGCACGACGAGGTCATCGTGCACTGCCCCGCCGAGGAGGCGGACACGGTGGTGACCGCGATCCGCGAGGCGGCCGACCTCGCGGGCCGCCTCACGTTCGGCGAGACACCGGTCCGCTTTCCGTTCACGACAGCGGTGGTCGAGTGTTATGCGGACGCGAAGTGAGGGTCGGTGGGGTGGCGTGAGGCGGGAGTCAAAGGGCGGGGCGCGACGAGGCCGGGACCGACTGGACCGGCTCGGGGGCGGCGACCGGCCGGGGTAGGACGACATCCGGCCGGGGCAGGTCAGCCGGCCGCGCGAGGAGTTCCCTCAGCTCCCCCACCACCGAACTGTCCGTCCCGTCCAGCGCTTCCAGGGCCGACCGCCACTGGCCGTACGCCCCTTCGGTGTCCCCCGCCGAGCGCAGCAGCAGTCCGCGCTGGTGGCGGGCGAGCCCTCCGGTGTACCCGTCGGCGCGGCTGTCGGCACGGCACAACAGCAGGTCGCACTCGGCCGCGGCCCGCGCCCGGAGCCCCGCTCTCCGCAGGGCGCGCACCAGCCCTAGCCGGGTCTGCGCCTCGCCGTGCCAGTCGCCGTGGCTGCCGAGGACACGCAGGCTCTCCTCGAAGTGCGGTACGGCGGCGGCCGGTTCGCCGAGGGTGAGATGGGCGTAGCCGATGTTGCAGTGCGCGGAGTGCCGGATGATCACGTCGTCCAGCGCGTCGCCGATCGCGAGGCTCCGCCTGTGGTGGTCGATGGCGACCCGGGGGTCCGTGTGCTCGTGCAGGTTGCCGAGGTTGCTGTAGGTGATGGCCTCGGTGTGCCGGTCTCCCAGCCGCCGTGAGAGTTCCAGGCTCCGCAGCAGTGCCTCGCCGGACTCGTCGTGCCGGCCGAGCCCCTGGAGGAGCATGCCGCGGTTGTTCAGGCCCCGCCGCACCCACGACAGGACCCCGAGCCGCCGCCAGATCGCCAGCGCCTCGTCGTTCAGGGCGAGTGCACCGCCCGCGCGCCCGGTCATGAAGTGCAGCCCCGCGAGGTCCCCGAGCGCGTACGCCTCGGCGGCCTCGTCCCCGAGCCGCCGCGCGGCGCGCAGCGCGGCCCGCTGGAGCACCTCCGACTCGGCTACCCGGCCGCTGCGTTGGGCGTACGGGTGGAGCAGCCGCACCAGGACGGGGACGTACCGGCAGACCCGCGCGTACCGCTCCACCAGCGCCACCACGTTCTCCAGCTCGAGATCGCCCCAGGCGAACGCCTCCTCGGAGGAGCCGAACGGCGGCGTGGCCTCGACGTCCGCCGCGTGCGAGTCCGGCTGTGACGCGGTCGGCCTGCCGCGGTCCTCGCGGTCTAGGCCGGGTTCGACGATCACCGCGAGGGTGCGCGCGGCGACGGCGGCATACCAGCGCAGGGCGCGTTCGGCCGGGACGGAGACGCCGTCTCCCCCGGTGTCCGCCTCAGGGGCCGGCTCGGTGACCAGCCCGCCGTCCGGTGCTCCCGCGATCTCGCGGGCGAAGTCGCGGACGAGGTCGTGGGGTGCGTAGCGGCCGTACGCCGTCTCCTCCAGGAGGGCTACGTCGACTAGGCGGTCGAGGGCTGCCTCGGCACGGCGTTCGTCGGTGCCGGTCAGCCGGGCGAGGAGGGGCGCCCCGTACGCGGGGAGGTCGAGCGCGCCGATACGGCACAGGGCGAGCGCCGCGTCCCGGTCGGCCTGCCGCTCCGAGACGCGCAGCGCGTCATGGGCGACGCCCAGCGACCTGCGTACGCTCAGGTCGTCGTACTCGAGATGGTGCAACCGCCCTTCTGTGGCGGCCAGTTGACCGGCGAGCGCGTCCGGTGTGAGCGCGCGGCGGGCGGCGAGGCGGGCCGCGACGATTCGGAGGGCGAGCGGAAGTCTGCCGGTGAGTTCGACGAGGCGGTGTCCGCCGTCGAGTCCCTCCTCCCGTCCGGAGATCGCGCGGAGCAACGCCGCGCTGTCCTCGTCCGACAGCGGCGCCAGCGGGAATCGGTGCGCGCCGTCCAGTGCCGTGAGCGGCGAACGGCTCGTCACGATCACCGCGCACCCCGCTCCCGCGGGAAGCAACGGCCGTACCTGCCCGGCGTGCGCCGCGTCGTCGAGCACCAGCAGCGTGCGGGTCGGCGCGAGTATCGACCGGAGTAACGCAGCTGCCGCGTCCGGGTGTTCGGGGATACGGCGCGGCTCGGTACCGAGGTCGCGCAGCAGCGCGGCGAGCGCCTGGGCAGAGGTGAGTGGAGCCATTCCGGGCGTGGCGCCGTGCAGGTTGACGTAGAGCTGCCCGTCGGGAAAGCACTTCCTCGACCTGTGTGCCACGTGCAGTGCCAGCGCGCTCTTGCCCACACCGGCCATACCGCTGATGACGGCGACACCGGGTCCGGTTGCGGCCGTCCGGAGTTCCGCGTCCAGAACCGGCCGCAGCGCCTTCTGCACCTCGTCTCTGCCGGTGAAGTATGCCGGTGCGGGCGGGAGTTGGGCCGGACGGGGTGGGACGTTCTCCGCGAGCCCGGGGACCGGAGAGCTCGGGACCGGCGAGCTCGGCGTCGGCGGGGCAGGCTTCACGGAACGGGGATCCGGGGAGCCGGTCCCCCGATCGTCCGCCCCTGCCGACGGCGCCCCCCGCACCGCCCGCTCCCGAAGGATCTCCAGGTGCGCCGCCCGCACCGCGGCGCCCGGCTCGACGCCGAGCTCCTCGACCAGGCGGGCCCGCAGGTCACGGTGGACGGCCAAGGCCTCGGCACGGCGTCCGGTGCGGTGCAGTACGAGCATGAGCTGCCGGTGGAAGGCCTCACGGAGCGGATGTTCGGTGACGAGGGCGGCCAACTCCGGTGCGAGCCGCTCCAGTCGATCCGCCCCGGCCGCGACCCCGGCCGCACCGGCCGCGACCTCGTGCGCCCCGGCACCCGCGCCCCCGAGGCCCGCGTCACCCCGGGATCCGGCCTCCGCGAGGCCCAACTCAGCCTCGTACCGCCACTCCAGAACAAGCAGCCGCGCCTCCGCGAGCCGCTGGACGAACGCGTACCCGCATCCCTCGGACGGGAGCCCGCTCAGGGGTGTCCCGCGCCAGAGTGCGAGGGCGTTCGCGGACTCGCGCAGCGCGCGCTCCCAGTCGCGTCCGGCGTGCGCGGCGCGGGCCGCCGTGACGTGGTCCTCGAAGACACGGACGTCCAACTCGCCCTCGCCGACGCGCAGTACGTATCCCGGCTGGACGGCACGCAGCCGTTCCGGATCGTCGAGGAGGCGCCGCAGCCGTGTCACATGGTTCTGGAGCGAGGCCTGTGCGGAGGCCGGCGGCGACCCGGCCCACAGGGCGTCCTTGAGCGCGTCGACGGAGACGACCCGGCCCGGTTCGAGCAGCAGCGCGACCAGCAGGGCACGCATCTTGCCGCCGCCGGCCGACCGGACCTCGCCGTCGGCGTCGTACAGAACCGGTGGCCCCAGCAGCCCGAACCGCAGTCCACGCCGCAGTCCGTCCCGCATGAAGCCGCCCACTGCCCTTCCGCGCGAGCAGCCCGTGCCGCGCACCAACCCGACCGCGCCCACGGCGACTTGCACCGACCGGCACGCGGCTCCCCGTGGAACCGTTGGCGGTTATGTTAGCGATCTGTTGGCGTGGCCTGATGTGATCACAACATCGGATCTGGCCCGACGGTGCGCGCGTAGGACGCGTAACTCGGGGGAGTGTCGCCGCCGTGGCCGGATCCGGGGACGCGAGAGGCCCCGGTCGCCCCAGGTGAGCGACCGGGGCCCCCGTCTGTAGTGACAGTCGGATCACTCCGTGGGCTGACCGGGGCGCACCCCCACGGGAAGCGTGCGGGAGCGGATGCGTGACGGCCGACGCGGCGGAGGCCGTGACCCGAGGGTTCGGGTCACGGCCTCCGCCGTGTCCGCTACACGCCGGCCGACACCCGGTCGGCCGGTGCCTCCGGGGCCTCGCTCAGGCCCACCTTGGTGTGCAGCCGGCGCAGACCGGCCGGCGCGTACCAGGCGCTGCGGCCCAGCAGTCGCATCGCCGCCGGCACCAGCACTCCGCGTACGGCGACCGCGTCGATCAGGATCGCCAGCCCGCTGCCCAGTCCGAACATCTGGATGAAGCTGACCTTGCTGGTGGCGAAGGCGAAGAAGCTCACGGCCAGCAGCCCGGCCGCCATGGTGACGATCCGTCCGGTACCCGCGAGACCCCGGGTCACGGCCTCCTCGGGACCGGCGCCCCCGTCATGCAGCTCCTTGATCCGGCTGGTCACGAACACCTCGTAGTCCATGGACAGACCGAAGGCGATGCAGAACATCAGTACCGTCGTGCCGGCCTCCATGGGCTGCGGCGTGAAGTCGAGCAGCCCGCTGAGGTTTCCGTCCTGGAAGATCCACACCATGGCGCCCATGGCGGCCATCAGGCTGACCCCGTTGAGGACCAGGGCGCGCAGCGGCTGCACCACACTGCCGGTGAACAGGAACAGCAGGACGAAGGTGCTGACCACGATCCAGCCGATGGCCAGCGGCAGCCGGTCGCCGATCGACTGCTTGGAGTCCACCAGCCGCGCGTCGTTGCCACCGACCAGGGCCTTGGCACCGGACGGCGCGTCGACGGCCCGGATCTCGCCGACCAGGTCCTGTGCGGCGTCCGAGGCCGGAGTGAACTCGTGGAGCACGGTCAGCCGCTGCGCGTCCGGGTTGCCGAGCGCCTCGGCGCCGGGTCCGGGCCGCGCGGACTGCCGGCCGCCGGTGTAGCTGCCGGAGCTCGCGTCGACCCGCACCACACCGTCGAGCCGGGACAGTTGGGTGGCGTAGCCGCCGAGCGCGTCCGGGGTCACCGAGCGGGTGGTGATGATCTGTACGGCCGCCGCGTCGTTGGCCGCGAAGTCGGTCCGCAGCGCGGTCGAGACCTGCCGGCTCTCGGCGTCCTCCGGGAGCACCCGCTCGTCCGGGATGCCGAAACTGACGCCGAGGAGCGGACTCGCGGCCAGCAGCAGCACGGCGAGCACGGGCAGGGCGGTCAGACCGGGCCTGCGCATCACGGTGCCGGCGATCCGCCCCCACAGCGGGGAGTCCGTGCGGCCGGCCGCCCTGGTGCCGGGGACCCGGCCCTTGTTGACGCGGTGACCGAGTACGGCGAGCAGTGCGGGGATCACCAGCAGCGAGCTGATGGACGCGATCGCCACCACCCCGATCCCGGCGTAGGCGAAGGAGCGCAGCGCGAACAGCGGGAAGACGAGCAGCGCGCCCAGCGCGGCGATGACCGTCGCGGAGGAGAAGGCGATGGTGCGCCCGGCGGTGGTGACCGTGTGCCGGATGGCGTCGGGCACGTCGTCGCCGTGGACCAGTTGCTCACGGAACCGGGAGACGAGCAGCAGACCGTAGTCGATGCCGAGCCCGAGACCGAGCGCGGTGGTGAGGTTGACCGAGAGGACCGAGACGTCGGTGACGCTGCCCAGCAGATACAGCTCGGCGAGCGTGCCGACGATCGCGATGACACCGATGACCAGCGGCAGCAGGGCCGCCACCAGGCTCCCGAAGGCGATCACCAGCAGGATCAGGGTGACCGGTATCGCGATGGCCTCGGCGAGCGCGAGGTCCTCGGCGACCTGCGTGGAGAGGCCGCTGTTCACCGCGGCGCCGCCGCCGGCCCGGACCGAGACGCCGTCCTTGTCACCGGTGTACTCGTCGAGCAGCGCCTCGGTGTTCGGGCCCTCGTCCCGGTCGCCGCCCTTGACATGGGCAAGGACCAGTGCCTTTTCGCCGTCCTTGGACTTCAGGCCCTCGCCGCCACGGTCCCAGTACGACAGCACGCCGGAGACGGTTCCCTCGTTCCGCAGGCTCTCGGTGAGCTCCCGGCCGCGCTGCGCCGCCGCGGTCGTGTCGGGGCCGCCCTGCTCGGCTTCGACCAGCAGGACCAGGTTCGCGTCACCGCCGAACTTCTCGTCGATCAGTTTCTCGGCCCGGCTGGACGGCGCGCCCGGATCATCGAACCCGCCTCCGCTGAGCTTGCCGAAGGCACCGATGCCGAGGGCGGCCATGGCGACGAGCAGGAGCGTGGAGACGATGAGCAGCGGCCGGGCACGACGCACGGCGAGCTCGGCGATTCGCAACAGCATGGATTCACCCTTCGGAGAGGCCGGAGCTGCCACTTCTCGACTGCGGCACCGGTGAGCCTCCAAGCTCGCACCGGCGCCCGCGCGCTCGCGTCGGTGAACATCGCCTAGGTGGCGAAGGGCGTTGCCACGTAGGCGTTCTCCGCGGTCGCGAGGACGTACGTCCCGACGTCACCCTGGGTGCGGCACACCGCCGACGGCGCGGGCTCGGCAGTTCGGCTCCCTCGACGGCGAGGGCTCGCCTAACGTACGAGGTATGCGGACGTCTGTTCCCCCCACTGCTCAACTCGTCGGCAGAACCGCTCAACTCGTCGGCAGGCAGGACGAAATCGGGCGCATCGACGAGCTGACCGGCGCCGCGCGCGAGGGCCGGGGCGGGGCGCTGGTCCTGCGGGGCGAGGCCGGCATCGGCAAGAGCGCACTGCTTGAACGCGCCCGGCAGGCCGCGGCCGGGTTCCGGGTCGTCCAGGTGTGCGGCTCGCAGTACGAGACGGAGTTGCCGTTCGCCGCCCTGCACCAGCTGTGTGTGCCGGTCCTTGGACAACTCGGCGAACTGCCCGCCCCGCACCGCGAGTCGCTGCGGATCGCGTTCGGACTGGCCACCGGCGCCCCGGACGCGTTCCGCATCGGCCTGGCGACGCTCGAGCTGCTGGCGTCCGCGGCCCGTGAGCGCCCGCTGTTGTGCGTGGTCGACGACGCCCAGTGGCTGGACGCGGCTTCGGCGAAGGCGCTGGCCTTCCTCGCCCGACGCATCGGCGCCGAACCCGTCGCCATGGTGTTCGGAGTACGACTGCCCAGTGCCGCCGGCGAACTGGACGATCTGCCGGGCCTGTTCGTCGACGGCCTGCGCGACACCGACGCACGCGCGTTGCTGGCGACCCGGAGCCATGTGACGCTCGACGAACAGGTGCGTGACCGGATCATGGCCGAGGCGCGCGGCAACCCGTTGGCGCTGCTCGAACTGCCCAGGGCCGGTGGCTTCGCCCCGCCGGACGCGTCCTCGGTGCCGACCCGGATCGAGCGCAGCTTCCAGGCCAGGCTGGCCGAAGCGCCGCCCGGGGCACGGCTGTTGCTGACCATCGCGAGCGCCGACCCGACCGGCGACCCCGGGTTGCTGTGGCCCGCCGCGCGGCGACTGGACCTCGACGTGACGACGGCAGGCGCGGCCGCGACCGCCACCGGCCTCGTCGAGTTCTCCACCCGCGTCCGCTTCTGCCACCCGCTGGCCCGGTCGGCCGTCTACCGGGCGGCGGAGGCGAGTCAACGCCGTACGGCCCACGGGGTGTTGGCCGAGGTCACCGACCCGGTCATCGACCCGGACCGGCGGGCCTGGCATCGCGCCCAGGCCGGCACAGGACCCGACGACGACGTCGCCGCCGAGCTGGAGCGTTCGGCGTCCCGGGCCCAGTCGCGCGGGGGCGTGGTGGCCGCGGCGGCCTTCATCGAACGCGCGGCGGCCCTGTCGCTGGACACCGGCCGGCGGATCGAGCGAACGCTCGCGGCGGTGCGCGCCAAGCTCGACGCGGGCGCCACCGACACCGCGGCGGAACTTCTCACCACCGTCGAGAACGCCGCCCTGGACGAGCTCCAGCACGCCCGAGTCGATCTGCTGCGGGGCCAGATCGCCTTCGTACGGCACAACGACGGCAACGGCCCGATGTTCATGCTGCGGGCCGCCCAGCGTCTGTCGGCACTTGACCCGGAGTGGTCACGGGAGTGCTTCCTGGACGCGCTCGAGATGAGCCTGGTCGTCGGCCGGGCGCACGGTGTGATGGACATGGTCCTGGCCGCGGCCGGTCGCCAAGTGAGCCCGTACGTGAGCGCGTTGCCCCTGCCTGATCCGGGGCCCGCCGCTCCGGCGCCGCGCCCGCCGGACATCCTGGACGCGCTGACCCTGCTGGCTTCCGACGGACACCGGGCGGCGGTTCCCTCGATACGGGCCGCGCTCGACGGCGGCGACGCCCCGATGTGGACCCGGCGGCCGGCGCTCGCCTCGATCCTCGCGTGCGAACTGTGGGACCCGCACACCCACTCGGCGGTCGCCGAGTGGCTGATGAAGACGGGCCGGGAGTCGGGTTCCCCGCTGGTACTGCGCCTCGGCCTCGCCCAGGTGGCGTCCAGCGCCACGTTCAGGGGCGACTTCGGGCAAGCGACGTCGGCGATCGCCGAGGAGGAGGCGATCGCCGACGCGGTGGGCGGGCCCCCGGTCTGGTACCACCGGCTCCACCTGGCCGCGATGCGCGGCCGTCGCCAGGAGGCCTCCGAGCTGTTCGAGGCGGCTGCCGAGGCGGCGACGGCGCGCGGCGCGGGGCAGTTGATCGCCAACGTCCACTGGTCAACGGCCGTGCTGAACAACGGGCTTGCCGACTACCCGGCCGCACTGGCCGCGGCCCGCCGGGCCACCGCGCACGGCGACCTCTTCCTCACCGGGATCTCCCTGCCCGAACTGGTCGAGGCGGCCGTCCGCTGCGGCGAGCGCGACACCGCCGCCACCGCCCTGGAATCACTGACCGAACGCACCGAGGCCGGCGGCACCACCTCGGGCCTCGGCATCGCCGCGTACGCGCGAGGCCTGGTGACCGGGGACGAGGAGCACTACCGGGAAGCCATCGAGCACCTCGACAAGAGCCCCCTGCTCCCCTACCGGGCCAGAGCCCATCTCCTCTACGGCGAATGGCTGCGGCGCGAGGGCCGCAGGCGGGACTGCCGGCTGCACCTGCGCACCGCCCACGAACTGCTCTCCGACGCGGGCCTCGAGGCGTTCGCCCAGCGAGCCGCCGACGAACTGCGCGCCACCGGCGAGAAGGCCCGCAGCCGCACCGGGCACACCTACGACCAACTCACCCCGCAGGAGCTCTACATAGCCCGGCTGGTCGCCACCGGCGCGACGTCCAACGAGGTCGCCGCCCGCCTCTTCCTCAGCCCTCGCACCATCGACGCCCACCTGCGCAACATCTTCCGCAAACTCGGCATCACTTCACGCAGGCAGCTTCGGGATCGGGCGGATCTGGGGGTCTGAGGGGGCGGAGGGGGCGCTCCGGCCGCGACTCGATCCTTCGTCCGCCGTACGTCCCCTGCGGAGCAACTCTTCCCGGACGCTGCCTCGTTATGGCAATGCGTGCGCCCACGTCCACGTCGGTGGGTCGCGGCGTACGGCGTACGAGCCAGTGCCACCACATCCCGGAGCCAGTTGTCATGATCGAGCCCCCACGGCCGAAGAGTCCGGCCCCCGCATGCCGGACAGAGCCGACATCGCACACACGACGCCGCCCCGAACTCGCCGCGTTCCTCACCGGCCTCACGGCCACGCTCGCCCTCTTCGCCTTCTTCCCCGGCCTGCCCCACGTCATCGACTGGGGCGCGACTCTCGCTTCCCTCACCGTCGGCGGACTCACTCAGTGGAGCTACCGGTCCTGGATCACGAGAACCCAGTCCTGAGGCGTCCACAGAGCCGTGACACCCCGTGATGCACCGTTCAGACGCCTCTCTCCACCGGCTGTCCGCCGAAGGGGCCGCCCTGGTCGGGCCGCGGGTTCAGCAGGGGCTGCGCCAGCGGCCCAGGGCGAGCCGTTTGCTCATCGAGTCGAGGCGGAGGCGCTTGGCGAGCGGGCAGAACGTGCGCTTGGGCACGCTGTACTCCACGTGGAAGACGGCCTTGTCCGCCTTGATGAAGGGACTCAGCGAGGAGCATTCGTCGAACTCCGCGCACTGCTCGTTGACCGCGAAGTCGAAGTCACGGACCAGGTCGGGGATCTGTTCCAGGTCGTTCTTGAGGCCGACCGCCATGCCCCGTTCGTGTGCGAGGGCCGCGATCATGCGGTTGTAGGCGAGCTGGTGGGCGGCGGTCAGCGGAAAGCCGGTGTCGTTGGTGTAGCCGTCCAGGAGGTCGGGTTCTACGGCGTCGAAGCCCTTCTCACGGCACATGTCGAGACGTGCGGCCATGATGGGGCGGAGCAGCGAGCGGCGCCGGATGTCGAGCCAGCGCTCGCCGCTCCAGCCGTCGGAGCGGCCGAGGACGGAGGCGGGGAAGGCGCTGCGGTCGGGGCGGAAGTCCTCCCAGGCACCGGCGTTGATGTAGCAGATGACCTTGCGGCCGCTCTCGTGGAGGCGTCGCACGACGGCGGCGCTGTTCTCGAAACCGTCGATGTCGTAGACGGGGACGGCCACGCTGGTGTCGACGCGGCCACTGAGCTGCCACTGCCAGGCCGTGCCGGGGCGCGGTTGCCAGCGCGCTCCCGACGGGCGATCGTCGGGAGCGCGGTCCGGGACGTTGACGCACCCGGCGAGCAGCCCCGCGAGCGCTCCCGTGAACAGCAGGTACGCGGCTGACAGCGGGAGTGGCCGGCGGGTTGCGGACCTCACGTGGTTCCCCTCCTCACGGCGGAGGGCAGGGCGGCCCAGGGGTTCGCACCCTCGCCCGGTACCGCGCAGTGGACGTCGGCTCGACGCGTACGTGCGGTAACGGCGGCGAGGTCGCACAGGCCGTCGGGGACGCCGTGGATGAGATGACAGAAGCGGGTCGGCGGGTGCGCCTCCGTCCAGGCGGGCACGGCTGAGGTGAGGTAGGTCTGCCAGTCCCCTTCGAAGGTGACCAGCAGATCGGCGACGGAGGCGTAGCCGGGATCAGGGTGGATTCCCGGGTTGAGCACGACGGTGCCGGCGCCGTGGTCGCGGGCCTCGTCGGCCAGCGCGCGGTAGTACGGCAGCATGCCGACTTCGGCGCCGGCCTGATCGAAAAAGACACCGTCGGTTCCGTACCAGCTGATGTGGTGGCGCAGTTCGTGCAGCACCGTCCGGTGGGGACGGGTGCCGTAGGCGGAGTCGAGGTATCCGAGCACGCGTACGCCCGCCGCACGCAGAGCCCCGGCGGCGGCGGCGAAGGCCGGGTCGCGGGTCGCGCCGGGGCCGTCGGCGACGTTGAGGACGACTCCGTACAGCAGCGACGGGACCCGCGTCAGGGCCTGCCACGCCGCAGGGTCCACAGCGGGGTGGACGTACAGCGGAACAAGCAGTCGGCCCTGTGTCATGCCGACAGCGGGGTCGGGGACGGGCCGGTGCGCGAGGTCCACAGGTCGGCGAGCGAGGTGGCGAGGGTACGTTCGGGCTGCCAGCCCAGAGCGGTGGCGGCGGCCGTGATGTCCGCCTGCTGCCAGGAGATGGCTGACGAGCGCTGGGAACCGGTGCCGTTCTCGGCGATCCGGCCGTGGAATCCGCTGATCCGGGCCAGGCCTTCCGCGACCTCGCGGACCCGGGTGGCTCTGCCGCCGGCGATGTTGAGGATGCGGGGCAGCGGGCCGGGCGCGGTGACGGCGAGGGCGGCGGCATGGGCCACGTCCCGTGCGTCGACGAAGTCGCGGTACGCGGAGAGGTCACCGACCCGCACCGCGCCGTCCGGCCCGGCGCGCAGGAGTTCGTCGGCGAGCCGCCCGGGCAGGCTGGTGCCGGGCGAGCCAGGCCCGAGGGGGTTGAACACCCGTAGGACGACGGCGTCCAGCGCGGCCTCGGCGACGGTCAGCGAACCCGCCAGTTTGGTGGCCCCGTACGCGCCCTGCGGACAGGTGGCGGAGTCCTCGCCGAGCGGCTGCCCGGCGGTCGTCCCGTACTCCCCGGCGGATCCGAGATGGACCAGGCGTACCGGGATGCCGGCCGCGGTCAACGCCTCGCACAGCACGGCGGGCCCTCGGGCGTTGGTCTCCGCCAGCAGAAGCGGGCCGCCCCCGACGGCGCCTGCGCAGTTGACGACGGCGTCCGGTGCCAGCGCGTGCAGGTCGGCGGCGAGAGCGGGCACGGTGGCGGTGGTGAGGTCGACCCGCAGGTCGGCGCCCGGGGAGCGGCCGGCGCGGAGCACCCGCACGCCCGACAGGGCGCGCAGGTGCTCCGTGATGTGCCGGCCCAGGAACCCGGTGGAGCCCAGGACAAGGATGCGCATGGGTCAGGCCCCCCTCAGCAGCAGGTCGCGGTGGGTGGTGAACTCGGCGTTGGCCCGGTCGTAGTCGTCCGGGCGGCCGATGTCCAGCCAGTAGCCGTCGAACTCGTGGGCGGCCGGAGGCTTGCCGTCGCGGAGCAGGTCGAGGACGAGTTCGTCGAAGCCGAGCGGCAGACCGGGGGTGTAGCCGTCCAGGGTGGACCGGGAGAGGCCGTAGACGCCCATGGACACCCGGTAGTCCAGGGTCGGCTTCTCGGTGAAGCCGACAACCTGCTTGCTGTCGGTGGTGAGCACGCCGAAGTCGATCCTGACCTCGCGGCAGTACGTGGCGATGGTCAGCGGCGCGTCGGACGCCTCGTGACTGCGCAGTACGGCGCCGAAGTCGAGGTCGGTGAGGATGTCGCCGTTCATGACGAGGAAGTGTTCGGGCAGCCGGTCGAGCATGGTCAGCAGCGGGCCCATGGTGCCCAGTGGGCTGTCCTCGGTGGTGTAGCCGACGCGCAGGCCCCACTGGGAGCCGTTGCCGACGTAGGCCCGGATGATGTGGCCGAGGTGCCCGATGGCGATGGTGCAGGTGGTGAAGCCGGCATTGGCGAGCTGCCGCATCACGATCTCCAGGATCGCGTGCTGGTCGCCGATGGGGACGAGCGGCTTGGGCAGCGCGGTCGTGTACGGGCGCAGCCGGACACCCTTGCCTCCGGCCAGAATGACTGCGTGCATGGCGGACTCCGTTGTCGGTCGGTCGGTGGTCGATGGCCTGGAGCGAGTCGTCAGACGTTGTAGATGCCGGTCTTGTAGCGGCCGAGGTTCGCCGGGTCGCGGAAGAAGTCGATGGTCGCCTCAAGACCCTCTTCGAGGCTGTGGGCGGGCGCCCAGCCGGTGGCGGCGCGCAGCCGTGACGCGTCGCAGACCAGCCGCATCACCTCCGATCCGGCCGGCCGGATGCGCTGCGCGTCCTCGCGGACCTCGAGCTCGGCCCCCATGAGCTTGCCGATCAGGGTGACCAGGTCGCCGACCGAGATCTCGCCGCCGGTACCGGCGTTGAAGGTCCGGCCGACGACGGCGTCGGCGGGCGCGGTGCCCACCGCGAGGAACGCCCGGGCGGTGTCCTTGACGAACATGAAGTCCCGGGTGGGCCGCAGGTCGCCCAGGGCGATGGTCCGGTCTCCGGCCGCGACCTGTCCGATGACGGTCGGGATCACCGCGCGCATGGACTGGCGCGGCCCGAAGGTGTTGAACGGCCGCAGGGTGACCACCTGGGTGCCGAAACTCGCGTGGTAGCTGTCGGCCAGCCGGTCCCCGCCCGCCTTCGAAGCGGCGTACGGGGACTGGGTGTTGATGGGGTGGTCCTCGCTGATGGGGACGGTCTGCGCGGTGCCGTACGTCTCACTGGTGGAGGTGTGCACCATCCTGGGGATGTCGAGCCTGCGTACGGCTTCCAGCACGTTGAGCGTCCCGGTGACATTGGTGGCCACGTAACTGTGCGGGGCCTGGTAGGAGTACGGGATCGCGATCAGCGCGGCCAGGTGGTAGACGGCCTCGGTGCCGGTGAGCAGGTGCTGCACCGAGCCGGCGTCGCGTACGTCGCCGAGGACGACCTCCACACTGTCCATCACGTCCCGCGGCAGGGTCTCCAGCCAGCCGTACGACGAGAAGGAGTTGTACTGGGCCATGGCGCGTACCCGGTGCCCTGTTGCGACGAGCGCCTCCACCAGGTGCGAGCCGATGAATCCCTCGGCACCGGTTACTGCGACGGTTACGGGAGCGGACGAGGTCACGGATCTTTCTCCTCTGAATCTGAATCGGTCGGGCCCGGTTGGGGTCACGGGGTCACTGGGGATACCGCCTGTGCGGCGTTGCAGGGCCGGGGCGCCATGAGGTCACGGGGCCGCGGGTTACCGGGATCCGGTCAGCGGTGGGCCGTGGTCCGGCCCATCCGGGTGCACGCGACCACCAGCAGCACTGCCGTCGCGCAGCCACAGGCCGCCAACTCGGCGGTCGCCGGGCTGAGCAGAGCCGGTCCTGGGAAGGCCCCGCCCGACAGTGCCGTCTCCGCCAAGGCGGCGCCGAGGCAGGCCACGGCGGACGGCCAGGCGATTCCGGCCGCCTGGAGCAGCAGGGCGACCCAGAGCGCCGCGCCGAGGGCGAGCAGCGGCAGCGTCGGCACCCCGGTGAACAGCGCCGGGGCGGCGAGCACCGCGAGGTACTGGGTCAGGCAGAGGGCGAGCACACCGGCCGCCCGGAGCCGGAACCCCCGAGGGGTCCGGCTGTGCCGCAGAGCTCTGAGTGTCAGGCTCCGGTAGCGGTAGAGCAGCCACTCGGCCACGCCCATGCTCAGCGTCAGCACGACGGCGGCCGGCCTGCCCGCCGCCGGGGCCATCAGCGTCAGCGCCCCGCCGGCCAGACCGAACAGCCCGTACGGGACGGAAGCGGTGAGCGGGGTTGTGCCCGGTGCCGAGGAGCTCGTGGTGCGCAGGGACCGTACGATCTCCCGTACCGCCGACAGCACCGCCGCCGCTACGGTGGCCAGCAGCAGCACGACGACCGGCACCGGGCCGGGGCGCCACAGCGGTATGCAGGCCGCCCCGGCCGCCGTCGGTGCGAGCGCGATCAGCAGGTGCTGTTCGCGTCCCAGCACGAGCAGCACCGTGGCCGCCGCAAGATAGAGCGCCTCTCCCGCCGCGAAGGCCGAGACGGCGCCCGTCCCCGAGACGGCCATCGCGGCCGCCGTCGCTGCCGTCACCCCGGCCGGGGCCCCGAGCAGCAGGCACCGCGCGGCTTCCCGCCGGCCGCCCGCGGCGAGCCGTACGTAGGCGCGGTGGGCCAGTGCCTGGTTCCAGGCCCAGGCCACGAGTGCCGAGGCGGCGAGCCCGGTGACCCGGCCGGGCAGCAGCCCTGCGCCCAGAAGGTAGGCCAGCCCCGGCAGCCCGAACAGCATCCCGCGCAGCAGGCACTGCCGCGGGCTGGTCCGCCACGGGTCGGACCCCGGTCCGGGGTCCGGGAAACGGCGCGGCACCCGTTCGTACAGCTCCTCCGCGACAGCGAACAGATCCCGTCGCGAGTAACGGGTGGTGATCTGTTCGTGCGTCAGCCCGTCGGACTCCAGCACCGCGGCGATCTCGTCCGGGTGAACGGCGGCCCCGCACACGTCCGCCAGCCGGTCGGCGAGCTTGTCGAGCGGGTCGTCGGCCCAGGCCGGCGGCCGCTGCGGCGGAGTCGGCAGGCGCAGTAATACGGTTCGGTCGTCGCCCGGCAGGTTCACCACCCACCTCCTGCCAGTCGGGCGCGCGGCGCCGGGTCCTCGGCAAGATGCGTCCGGTCCTCGCCCGCCGCCAGCGCGCCGTAGATCTCCCGGAAGGAGTCGATGGTGCGCCGGAGGGTGAACTGATCGATCACCCTCAGCCGTGCGGCCTCGCCCATCTGGGCGCGCCGCGCCGGGTCGCGGAGCAGTTCCAGGGCGGCCCGCGCCATCGCCTCGGGTTCGCGCGGCGGTACGACGAGTCCGGCGTCGCCCACCGCCTCGCGGACCCCGCCCACGTCGGTGGAGACGGTGGCCCGCCCGCACGACATGGCCTCGATGAGGGTGAAGGGAAAACCCTCGCTGATGCTGGACAGCATCACCACGTTGCCCGCCGCGTACGCGTCGCGGATGTCCTCCACCCGGCCCTCGAAGACCAGCGCGTCACCGGCCCCCAACTCCTCGGCGAGAGCCTGACAGCGCTCCCGGTAGGCCTGACCGCCACTGGGCGTGCCGCCGAACAGCCGCAACCGCGCCTGGGGCATCTCCCGGCGCACCAGGGCGAAAGCCCGGATCAGCGTCTCCAGGTCCTTGATGGGATCGACCCGCCCCGCCCAGGCCAGCGTGGGGGTCTCCGGTTCCGGACCGGCGGGAGGAAAGGCCCCGGGGTCCACACCGTTGTAGACGGTACGGATCTTGTCGGGTGCGGTACCGCCACGTTCCTCCCAGCGTCGGTTGTAGTGGCTTCCCGGCGTCACGAGCGCGGCGCGGGCGTAGGTCTCCTGCGCCAGCAGCCGGAAGAAGCCGAGCAGCAGTGCCTTCACCGGCCAGTGGTAACCGCCGGCGCCGTAACCGAGGTAGCGCTCACGCAGGTAGACGCCGTGTTCGGTGAGCAGCAGCGGCGTGCCGTGCAGGTGCCGGGCCAGCAGTCCGGGTAGGGCCGCCAGTCCGCCGCTGACGGCGTGGGTGATCCCGTGCCTGGGTGGGACGGCCGCCAGTGGGCGCAGGGCGTGTTCCAGCAGGTCGGTCGCGGTCAGCGCGTCGTGCATGGTCGGCCGGGCGGCGTGGGTGGGTAGGTGCGGACGGTTCCAGACGGCGGCCAGGGTGCGCAGCGCCGCCTCGTGGCGCAGCGCCGCCGTCAGTTCCCCGTACCGGGCCCGTGCCGCGAGGCCGTACAGCCCTTGGGCGAAGCTCTCCAGGGTGCTGGGGCCAAAATGCGGACCGGAACCGGGGCCGGGATCGAGGAGGGCCAGCAGGAACATCTCGTAGGTGTCGAGGAAGCCCCGCAGCCGCCGGCCGCGCGGTGCGCGGCCGGTCGGCGTCGGTCCCCAGGTGGGTATGGAGACCACCTTGCTGACGTGCGCGGGCGTTTCCCAGGTGAGCGGCTCGCGGCCGTCACTGGTGACCGCGAGTATCTGGAAGTCCACGTCGGGTATGCCGTGGACGAGCTGATCACACCAGACACTCACTCCGCCGTGACTGTGCGGGTAGGTGCCCTCGGTGAGCATGGTGACGCGCGTCGCGCCGGTGTTGATGGCCGTGATGGCCCTGGCCATGCCGGATGGCGGTGTGTCCCCGAATGCCGACATGGTGCGGTTGGTCCCTGCCAAGGTCCCCGTATCCCCGTATCCCCGTGTCCCGTCGGGCCGGTTGGACCCGCTGGGACGCTCGCGCCTGCGGTGCCGGCCGTGCCCGTTGATCACAGTCAGCGCTTGCGGCGGACGGTGTCGCCGGGGCCTGCCGGGACAGGGCTGGCCACACCACTGGGCACACGCAGCGCGGGCGCCGGTGCCTCTACCTCCGCGGTGCCGGTGGCGGTGGGGGCCGCGGGCGTGGCCTGCGTGGTCAGTTGCAGGGTGATCGAGGCCTGCAGCAGGCCGGGGGCGGTCCAGCCGGACAGCTGCCCGGCGTAGGCGGTGCCGAAGGCGGTGCTGCCGATCAGCTGCCTCTGAGTGGTGCCGGTGGGCATGGTCGCGCGGGTCTGGATGCCGTTCGGCGAGCTGATGGTGACCGTGTTGCCGATCCGGTAGCCGGTGACCTGGTTGTTCTTCACCGCGGCGGTCCAGGCGGCGCGGTACTTCAGCTCGGTCCCGATGTCCTTCAGCCGCAGATTGACCAGCGGGGTGTTGGCCGCGTAGAGGCTGGTGTAATCGCCCAGGATCTTGTCCAGCACCGGGTAGGCGATGCGGTCCTCGGCGAGGTTCGACTGATGCATGTACACCGGCCGGGGGTCGTTGGAAAGCGCGTGCCCGAGGGCGATGCGGCTCTCCAACGGGACGATGTACGACATGTAACCGGTCTGTGGGTCCAGCGGGGCACTCAGGCAGGTGGTGGTCGAGGAACCCTCACAGATGCCGCTGCCGCCGTTGGCCTTGCTGGTGTAGATGAAGTTGTACTCGTCCACCTCCTCGGCCGCGCGGCCCACGTTGTAGTAGACGTTCATCGGGAAGCGCGGCGCGGTGAGGGCGGGGCCGATCTGGCGCTGCTGCGGGTCTCGGGAATTGTCGCTGGCCAGCCACTTCACCCCGGTCGCGGTCAGGGAAGGGGCCAGGTTGGGGTTGTCGGCGGGCTGCTGCGGGAGCACCTTCATCCCGGAGTGCTCACCGGTGACGAGTTCCGTGTTGTCGAGGGCGAGGCCCTTGCCGTTGGCCCAGGTGCGGTTCTGGGTGATCTGCGAGGTGATCTCGGCCTGGCTGACCCACTGGGTCTTTCCGCTTGCGTCGGTGGAGCACTTCCACGGCACCACGCTGACGTCCTGCACGCAGCCCAGGAACGGGTGCTTGTAGGTGTGGTTGACCCAGCGGAAGGCGCTCTTGTCGGCGATGAGCTGGTTCGCCGTCGGGTCGGCGCCGCCGTTTTCCGCCTTGTAGTCCTCGCTGCCGCCGCCGTTGAACACCATGTCCAGAGTGAGCCCGCGGCCGGCGGACCACTGCTTGGCGTACTGGGCGTCCGCGGCCGTCATCCGGATCGGGTCGGGGGTGGCGCCCTCGCCCGGGGCGCAGTCCACGTCTCCGGGGGTGCAGTTGAGCGAGGTGTTCCACCGGTCGTCGCCGAGGAAGACATCGTCGACGTGGACCGCGAAGTAGTTGCGGCCGGCGCCCAGGTGGATGCCCTGGGTCAGCCACTCGACGATGCCCCGGCTGAGCAGCCGGTACTGCTCCTGGTACTGGTTGTAGACGAAGTTGACGACCAGTTCCCGGCGCCCGTCGTGGGCGTACTCGCCGACGAGCGAGCCGCGTGCGGAGCTGCCCGGGATCGGGGCGTCCACATAGCTGGTGAACGTGGCCCCGGCCTGCTGCTGGGCGAGCGGCACGGCCAGGTAGCCGTAGCTCTCGGACACGTTGGGCGCGTTGTCCTCGAAGGGGACGTTCCCGTCGAGGTAGCCGAAGGATCCGGTCTTCCCGGCGGACGTCACCTGGGCGGTGGTGCCGTCGAGAGAGCCGATGTACCCGGGTGCCTGCGCGTAGTTCAGCCCGACCTCGGGCCTGGCGTAGGTGTAGGCGTCGGCCTGCCGGATGCCGAAGGTCCGCTCGAAGGTCGCGAGGGCCGTCATCTCCGCGGAACCGGCTCCGAACGGGTTGTCGTTCGGCAGCACGACGGCCTGGTACTTGGCCCTGGGACGGCCGCCGACGGTGTCGCTGAGGAAGGTGGCGTTGATCTGCGGCCGCCCGCTGTCGGCCAGGTTCACCCTGGTGTACGGGGTACCTGCCGAGTCGAGTTCGGCGGTGATGGCCCCGGTGGCCGGACCCCCGTCATCGACGACGAGCACCTTCAGGTCGATCCTCGGCTCCAGCGTGGCCGCTTTCGCGGCTATCGGCGACGTGACGAGTGTGAGCACGGCAGCGCTGCCGCACACACTGGCTTTCAACAACTTGCGACGCATGATGAACTCCCCCCAACGCCGCAGTTCACTGCGGCGCGACATAACAAATGGATCAGATATCGATCAGATCGTGATAGAAATTTCGCAGGTTTACTTATTCGCGGACACGACCGTGCCAAAGCTGAATGCAACCGCGTATGCGTGAATCCTTCGATCCCCGCGCCCCCATCGCCCAGAGGTATATCACCTACTGACCCACCGTCGAGGCTTATGGCCTGTGGCATCAGAGGCGCACATGAGCCCATCCGACGGAATCAGGAGCATGCGATTACACTCCACCGCTCGCATAAATGATCAAGAATATGCGCAGCTCAGAGGGCATTCGCTTCTCAATCAAACCGTCTGGGAGAACGTCGGAATCTCGGCCGACACCTCGCCGACCCGCCACCAATCGGATCACCCGATGGTGCGATTCTGACGAAACGACCGTACGAATTATCTCCACATCCGCTAACCGACCCCGCGACCTGGATCCAGGTCGGATCCCTGGACGCACCCCCAGGGTTCCGGCGTAGTCGCGTGACGCTCGGTTTACGGCTATCCGACAGGTCGGCGGCGCCCTGGAACATGACAGGAACAGCTTCCAAGACCATGGAGCGACCATGGAGTTCTCCACGCCCCGTGGTCCGTGGTCCGTGGTCCGTGGTCCAAGTGGAAGACCAAGCCTGCCGGGGTCGTATCCGACGAGGTCCCGTGCCTGCTGGAGCGGCGGGCCGAGGCGGCGCAACCCACGCGGCGTACGACGCACCCTGGCTGCCGGCTGCCGGCCGCGGGCTCGCGCCGGCCGCGGTTCTGGCGGGGGCGACTTCTCCGCCGACGGTCGGCGAGTGGATCGCCGACACCCCGCTGCCCGTCCTGAAACGCCTCGGCATGCGCCTCGACCCAATGTTCCCGAAGCGGTTCCTGTCCGCGGTAACGACGGTCCGGCGACTACCGGCCCACATCGACGGCGCCGCGCCAGGCCGGGCGGTCGGACGTCGACGCGCTGGACCGGGCGGTTGGACGTCGGCTCGCCGACCGCCCGGTCCAAAGCGACTCGGGCTCTGCCCGGCCTGGCCTCGCGGTGGACGGCCACAGCCTGCACGGCGCGACCGGAGCCGGACAGCCCCGACGACGCCCGTCGGGGCATCGGAGCCAGGAGACTTTCACCCGTCGGCCAGGGGCGAGACGTCGAGAGTGTCCTGACGGAGTCTCACGCACGGCTCTCCACCGGGACCCATTGCGCCGACAGATCCGCCCCGCGCGAACAAGCAAAGCTCACAGGCCCTCTACGTACTCGGCCCTTCTCAGTCTTTCTCGATCGTTCTTAATCCTCGTGTTCCCACCACGTTCCCATCGGACCCTGGGAACAACCCTCGGACGCCGTACTGAGACTGGACGGGACCCCGCTGAGCGGCCAGATCCTCCGACGAGCCGAGGAGTTTCGAAGCTGAGAGCTACACACCCGCATTGGGATGAGAGAGGCATCCCGTCCCCTTCACCCGGGGCGGAGCCCATGACCGTTCGCACAGGTCAGCCGCGCGGCAACAGCGTAGCGAAGTCGGGAACTGCGGTATCTCCCCGGCGGTGCCCTGCAGTTTCCACCTCATTGGGTCTAAGGGGTGTCCCGTAATCCCCGGTGGATCAGCGCGCGGCGTCAGATGCGGTGCATCGCAAGGCGGAGGACCGTCCTCATACCAGGCCAATTCGGGCGATCCGACAACGCGGCGAGGTGCCGTAGCTGTCATCGTGCGCCCGCCGGGGATTACGGGACAGCCCTTAGCGAAAGGACGCCCGTCAGTTACTGCCTGAAGACCATGGGCCGAGGCCGGTCTGCTGAGCAGCGACCGCCGCGGTAGCAGCCGGCTCTGTCATCCATGAACCACGACGGACTGCGTCAGGTGCGCGCTGTTCTCGCGGCGGGGCCGATTTGTACGTGCTGGTGCCGGTGCTGGCGACGTCGTGTGCTTCTACAGTGGTCCGAGCTGGACGGCACGGTGGCGGGGGGCGGCGTGGCACGTGTGGTTGGTGTGCATGGGGTGGGCAAGCAACTGTTGGGCGAGGAAAGCCTGTTGAAGGACTGGCGGCCGGCACTGCTTGATGGTCTGCGCCGGGTCGGCGGTCTCGCGCTGGCACCCGGAGATCTGGCCATGGGGTTTTACGGGGACCTGTTCCGGCCGCAGGGTCAGACGCTGGCGGTCGGCGATCCTGTGTACGGTGCCGCCGATGTGGAGGGCGGGTTCGAGCAGGACCTGCTCTTCGCGTGGTGGCAGGCTGCCGCAGCGGTGGACGATCGGGTGGCGCCGCCGGACGGGGACACCCTGGCGCGTACGCCACGGTCGGCGCAGGCCGCGCTGCGGGCCTTGTCCCGGTCGCGGTTCTTCTCGGGTCTGGCGTTGCGGGCGCTTGTTTTCGATGTGAAGCAGACCCGCCGGTATCTGCTGGAACCCGGGCTGCGTCAGGCTGCCCGGGACCGGGTGTCAGCGGCGATCGGAGACGATACCCGGGTGGTGGTGGCGCATTCGCTGGGCTCGGTGGTGGCTTACGAGACGTTGTGCGCCCTTGACGGGCACGGTGTGCGGGCCCTGGTGACCCTGGGCTCACCGCTGGGGCTGAGGATGGTCTTCGATCGCCTGCAGCCCGAGCCGGCCCCGACCGGTGCGTGGCCGGGCGGGGATGCTCTGGCATGGACGAATCTGGCCGACCAGGGGGACGCCGTCGCCTTGGTGAAAGACCTGCGCCCCCTGTTCGGCGAGCGGGTGAGCGGGGTGGTGGTCCACAACGGCTCGCACGCCCACGACGCCACCGCCTACCTGACCGATGGCCGCACCGGTGCGGCCATTTCCGGAGGTCTCGATGCCCGCTGAGTCCGCGGACTCCGCCCCACGCCGGTTACTGATCGCCACCGCGATCACCCGTTATCCAAAGGCTTCCGCCCATCTGAGGTGGGATCGGCCCAGCCTGGCACAGGCCCGCGAACGCATAGTGGAGCTCTTCACCGGCCGGCTCGGCTACGAGCTTGCCCCGGTGCTGGGCCTGGACCCCACCGGCGGTCAGCTCACGCAGCGGCTGCGTGCGTTCTGCAAGTCCCCCGAACGTCGTCCGGATGACCTGATCGCGGTATACATCGCCGGACATGGCGAGATCCTCGACGACGGCGGTGAGCACGTCCTGCTCACCGCGGACACCGACCCCGACGACATCGAAGACGCCCTGCCGACCCTGACCCTGGCCCGCAAGATGCTCCTGGGAACCGACGTCAGGCGGCTGATGCTGCTGTTGGACACCTGCTACTCCGGCCAGGGCGGCAACGAACTCGCCGCGTCCGCACTGGCCAGGATGAACCGCCAGTGGGGCCAGGAATCCGGATCCGGGTTCGTCGTCGTCGCCTCCGCCCAGTCCAACGAGCAGGCCGAAACCGGAGCCTTCCCCCACCTGCTCGAACAAGCAGTGACCAGCCTCGCCACCGCGGGCCACGGACCGCAGGCTCTGCCGCTGGACACCGTGGTGCAGCAGATGAACGACCACCCTGACCGACCCGGCCACCAGCGCATCGGCCTGACCCAGATCGCCCTGACCGGAACGGTGCCCCCGTTCCTGCCCAACCCCCGCCACGATGTCCGCCTGACCGGCGTCGACCTGGGCATCCAGCAGACCGCCGAATGGGGGGAGCACGCCGAGCGCCGCGCGACCGAGTTCCGCACCCGGCTCCTGGTACGGGCGATGGGAAGCTCCGACCCCCACCGCGTCGGTTGGTGGTTTTCCGGCCGCCACCAAGCACTTCTCGAGATCACCCAGTGGCTCCAGCGCCCCGGCCGACCCGCGCTCGCCGTCACCGCCGGCCCCGGATCCGGCAAGACCGCCGTACTCGGGCTGATCGCCGCACTGACCCATCCGGACCGCCGCCGCACCGTCCCCCTGGACAGCCTCGGCCTGAACCCGCAGATCCTTCCCTCCGAAGACGCCGTCGACGTCACCATCTACGCCCAGAACCTGACCGACCAACAGGTTCTGCACGGCATCGCCGCCGCAGCGCACATACGCGCCCACGACACCGTCGATGAACTCCTCGAAGCCCTGGCACCCCGCCTCACAGCACACGGCAGGCCGCTCACCGTGCTGGTCGACGCCCTGGACGAGGCCGCCACCCCCGACACCCTGTGCAGCAGCATTCTGCGCCCCCTGATCGCCCACGCCGCCGGCCGCATCCGGCTGCTGCTCGGCACCCGCCCGCACCTGCTGGACCGCCTCGGTCTCCCACGCGAACAGCAGATCGACCTCGATGCCGACCGCTACGCGGACCCCGAGGCACTGCTTGTCTACACCGTCCGCAACCTCATCGAAGCCCGCCCCGACTCCCCGTACCTCACCTGCCCCGACCCTCTGCGTCTAGCCATCGCCCGCCAGGTCGCCTCGGCCGCCGGGCGGTCCTTCCTCGTCGCCCGGATCACCGCGGGCACCCTGGCCGCCAACCCCGAACTACCTGACCCCGACGACCCCGCATGGAGGGCCGATCTGCCCCGCCTGCCCGGCGACGCCATGCACCGTGACCTGGCCGAACGCCTCGGCGACAACGCCGCCCGCGCCGCCGACCTGCTGCGCCCCCTGGCCTTCGCCGAAGGCCAGGGCCTGCCCTGGGAAGACCTCTGGGCGTCCCTGGCCAGCACCGCCTCCGGCCACACCTACACCGACGACGACCTGTTGTGGCTGCGCCGCACCGCCGGCGCCTACGTCGTCGAAGCCACCGAGGCCGACCGCTCCGCCTATCGCCTCTATCACCAGTCCCTCGCCGAACACCTCCGCGAAGACACCGACGCGCCCGCCATCCACGCAGCCTTCACCCGCACCCTCCTCGACCACGTCCCCTACGGTCCCGACGGGGGCCGTGACTGGAAGCGGGCCCACCCGTACACCCTGCGCCACCTGGCCACCCACGCAGCCCACGGCGGCCTCCTCGACGATCTCGTCACCGACCCCGAGTACCTGGTCCACGCCAACCCCGACGCCCTCATGGTCCACCTGCACACCGTGCGGTCCGAAACCACCCGGCTCCCGGCCGCGATCTACCGCGCCTCCATCGCCACCCACCGCCACGCGGGCGTGGACGAACGCCGTCAGATCCTCGCCCTGGACGCCGCCCGCTACAACGCCCCAGCCCTGCTCGCGGCGTTCAACAGCAAAGCGGCCGAACATGCGTGGAAACCCCTGAGCGCATCCGGTGCAACCGTGTCCCCCGCAGTACGCAACACCCTGACCGGCCACACCGACGCGGTGCGGGCACTGGCGTACACGATGCTGAACGGCCGGCCCGTCGCCGTCACCGGCTCCCACGACCGCACGGTGCGGATCTGGGACCTGACCACCGGCCAACCCGTCGAGCGACCCATGACCGGCCACACCGACGCGGTGGATGCGCTGGCATACACGGTGCTGAACGGCCGGCCCGTCGCCGTCACCGGCTCCGACGACAAAACGGTTCGGATATGGGACCTGGCCACCGGCCAACCCATCGGCCGACCCATGACCGGCCACACCGCCATCGTGACAGCGGTGGCGTGCACGATGCTGAACGGCCGGCCCGTCGCCGTCACTAGCTCCTGGGACGCAACGGTCCGGGTCTGGGACCTGGTCACCCGCCAACCCATCGGCCGACCCATGACCGGCCACACCGCGAGGGTGGGGGCGGTGGCGTGCACGATGCTGAACGGCCGACCCGTCGCCGTCACCGGCGACACCCACGCGGCGGTGCGGGTCTGGGACCTGATCTCCGGCCAACCCATCGGCTTGCTGACCCGCTGCGCCAGCCAGCTCGAAGGGAACGGCATGGTGACCCCGTGGCCGGTAATGGCAGTGGCGTGCACGGTGCTCAATGGCCGACCTGTCGCCATCACCGGTTCCCTCGACGGAACAGTGAAGGTGTGGGAGCTGACCACCGGCCAGCTCATCGGCCCCCTGACCGGTAACACCAGCGCGGTGCGTGCGGTGACGTGCACCACGCTCAACGACCGGCACGTCGCCGTCACCGGCTCCGACGACGGAGCACTGCGAGCGTGGGACTTGACCACCGGCCAGCCCTTGGGCCAACTGACCGCTCACACCAACGGGGTGCGTGCGGTGGCGTGCACAGTGCTGGGTGATCGACCCGTCGCCGTCACCTGCTCCGACGACCAGACGGTACGGGTCTGCGACCTGGTCTTCGGCCAACCCGCCGGTCAGCCCATGACCGTCCACACCAGCCTGGTGCACTCGGTGACATGTACCGTGTTGGAGGGTCGGCCGGTCGCCGCCACCAGCTCCTTCTCCCCACCAATTCGGGTGTGGGACCTGCCCTCCGGCCAACCCGTCGGCCAACTGAACCTCTCCGCCGACGACTTGGTAGATCGTGTGGTGTGCACGGTGCTGGGGGGCCGACCAGTCGCCGTCACCGTCACCGGATACATCGAAAAGACGATGCGGGTGTGGGACTTGGCCACCGGCCACCCCGTCGGCCGGCCGGCCGGCCCCACAGGCACGGTGTTCGCGCTGGCATGCACAGTGCTGGACGGCCGACCAGTCGCCGTCACCGGCTCCGACGGAACGGTAGGAGTGTGGGACCTGACCACCGGCCGACCCATCGGCCAACTGACCGGCCACAGCGGCGCGGTGGGCAGGGTGGCATGCAGTGTCCTGGACGGTCGACCTGTCGCCGTCACTCACGCGTTCGACAAAACGATACGGATGTGGGACCTGACCACCGGCCAGCCCATCGGTCGGCCCATCACCGGCCACACCGGCATCGTGCACGCGCTGGCGTGCACCACACTGGACGGGCGACCAGTCATCGTCACCGGCTCCGACGACGGAACCGTACGGGTGCTGGATCTTGCCACCGGCCAGCCCATCGGTCGGCCCATCACCGGCCACACCGGCATCGTGCACGCGCTGGCGTGCACCACACTGGACGGGCGACCAGTCGCCGTCACCGGCTCCGAGGACGGAACAGCGCGGGTCTGGGATCTGGCGAAGCGCGGGCCCATCGCAGTCGCATACTTTCCGGAACCCTGCCGGGCGGTGGCAGTCGCCCCAGAGGGCTTTCTGATCTGTTCCTTCGGCAGCGACATCGCCGTCTTCAACCGGACACCGACAGACTAGTACTCCACGAAGGAAGCGCCGCCTAACCAGACCCGAAGGGTCTCTGTGGACCCCTGATGCCGATGGTGCAAGCACATCGTGCACAGCCGACCATCCGGCCTCCCGCCCTCAAGACCCGGGAACACTCAGGCTCCGATCGTCGCAGCCTCTGAGCGGCCTCGTGTTTCCGGCGCCACGCGGCCAACGCACAGCCACGGTATGAGGTCCGGCCCACTCATCGACCTTCCCTGTACGAGCCCAAGCTCCATCAACCGAGGCGAGACGGCTCCCACGGGTATGAATCGGTTCGTACAGACACAAACATCCGCGGTCACCGTTCCCGGAATGTTCCCATCAGGCATGAGAAAGGCCCTCCGCGATTCCCCACGAAGGGCCTTCAACCCTCTGACCTGCACTCTTCAGAGCCGCCTTCGGGATTCGAACCCGAGACCTACGCATTACGAGGGCTTGCAAGATCATCTCTACTTGTGTCAAACGGTGCCACAAAATCCCATTTCCGCTGATCAAAAGCCCGCGACCTTGATCAGCGTGACGGCTGGTCCAGACTGGTGCTGACCAGTCCGCTCACGCAGCGCTCACGCAGGCTGGCTGCTTCGAGCCACGCCAAACCGCTGTAGCGTGGTAACCGTCAGCCCAGCGGCTCGTTTCTCCGTTTCCGATCCAACCGTCGCAGTAGCCCCCGATAGTCGCGCATCGGCGCAGCAAGGACCGTAAACTACGCCGACCGCAACCGGCGACTCATGGGCTCGCGCAGGACATGCCCCGGTGGGCGATCGCCCGACAACTCTGTCCGTATCGCAACACCAAAGCTGTCACCGACAGGTAGTCTCGGACGAATCGTGGCCAGCAGCCGACCAACAGATGTGGCCCCCTAGGCGTCCAAGCCGTGCGCCGACCTGCACAGAGCTGAACCGGGTCGCGGGCACGAACAATTACGCATGGAGGGTGCTGAACAGGTGATGGAGGGCGGATGCTCCCCAGCAATCACGGCAGCTCGCGCAGCTGATGATCTAGGGGAACAGTGGACGGCGGGAGTGTTGTAATGAGGAGTTCATCAGCATCGCGCTTACCGGTCTTGCCACTAGCGGTGTAACGCGTTTTCACCAACCGTTTAGTCAAGGGCCACGAGCGTACGCCAAGCGCTTCCCGATCCACGCGGCTAGGCGTCATGCGAGCATGCGCATAAAGCCAAGTACTTTCGGTCAACATTGGGTTGTTGTCGTAGCTGAGCAGCCAGCGAAACTGCGCCTTGGTGCGCAGATATCCGGCAAGCTGCATGTGGAGCATGTGATTGTCTGATCCCGCCTTGCCACCCCTGCCGCCGCCATATCCGCCTCGGGGGTCGAATGAGGTGCGGTACAAGTGCGAGGCTTTTTGGATGTAGGGCGGGTCGAGGTAGGCAATGACGCGAGACGGGATCAACTGCGGGTAGTAACTGGGCAAGTCATCGAGTGTCCGTCGCCAGTCTTTGTGCCAGACATCGACAATTCGGCCAGCGTCGTACAAGTGACCGACATATCGAAGCCTTTGCTCTATGGCCTCGGGATTCCATCGGCATCCAATACCGTATGGGCTCTCTTGTTTGCGCCCACCAATCGGTCCTGCCTTACCGTGAAGGATTCCAGAGAACGTTGTCCGGTTTAGGAATAGGCACTGTGTTGCCAATCCCAGTCGGACGGTGGCAGGCTTCGCTTCCCGAGAGGGCTCCCAGGAACGCCAGTAGTCCCACCGCTCGACGGCGGCTACTCCGCCCGATTTGACATATCGGGTCCACTCGTCATGCATACGGTCGATCAGCGCCTCTGTATCAGCAGCCGCGGCTTGCCAGAAGGCAGTAACCAACGGATCCACGTCAGCGAGCAGCACTCGGTCGACGAGCCCTTGGCCGACGAGCCGCAAGGACGCCGACGCTCCACCGGCAAAAGGCTCGACCAGCAGGTTGATTTCCGGAACGGCCCTCGACCCCTTGGCAGCATCCAAGATTCGGGCGATCACGGGCGCAAGGGACGACTTTGCTCCTGGATAACGCAGTGGCGACTGGTACCTGCTCATCATGAGCGCGTGGTCAACAGCGCCAAGGGGTGAAACGAGTGGGCGGGGCTTGTCGAGGATGTGCATCGGGATTGCCGACGCAACAACATGCGCAACGTGAGCATCAGGAGGGGGGACAGCCGACAGCACAGCCGCATTCTCGATCATGGGGCGAACCGTACCGGAGTTGCTTGTCCACCAGACGAGTCGAGACCGAGACGCTTGGTGGCTACGAGACGGAGCACATCGGTGCCCACACCGATCGGGAATGCGGCCTTCCCGTGCGCGGCTGCCACGGGGATGATGCCATCTACGTACATTGAGGAACCGGTGCGGTCGATCACGTCGAGGATTGCTGGCAGCGTCGGGTAAGCTGCCGGGTCGGCTTGGCCGCCATTGGCATCGTACGGTGCACCGGTCGGTGGGGGCACGGTCGGGACGACGACCCGCCCATCAAGCGCGCGATACACGAACTTGCGCCCCCAGTAAGTCTCCTTGCCATAGGCGCGGGCGTTGTTGGCGTTGACCACTCGAGCGATGATCTGCTCGTCGCATACCAACAGGTCACCCGGTTCGAGAATGTCGTGCCGGGCCAGCTGGCGCGCGTAGTCGACTAGAACTCCAGACTTCTCAATTCCGCAGATATATGGCGCCTTGCCCGGAGCAGTGGTGCCCATCGCTTGAAAGTAATCAAGGGCTCGCCCGCGCAGCTTTGCTGGTGTGCCGAACACTGCTAGCGGGCCATCGACGATGAACAGCGTCGTAGGCAAAGCCTTATGGCGTGACTGCTCCCACAGTAGCGTCGCCAGCCCGACCAGCACCAACAGCTCAATGACCGACATAAGCCGCCCAAGAGCTGACTGGTTCGTGCCCTCTTCGCCAACCTCCTCGTGGATACGGAGTACGTCGGTGGGAAAAAGATGCACGCCACACACGTCGCAATCGGCACCAGCAGGCGGCACAGGAACGTCCCTTTTGCAGTCCTGCGTCGGGCAGTTAACCGGCACTGTGGCCGCCGGCGCCCCGGGAACGCCGTGTAGAAGGAATAGCAGGTCCATCAGCGGCTGGTCAAGGCGGTTGACGTCGATTTTCTTCTGCCGAAACAGCTCATTGATGACCTCGCGCCACGAGGTCACAATGTCGACCTCGGCGCGTATGTACGCGCCGGAGACAGGCAGGTCCAGCGTCACGAGGGCGGTGTTTACCGCACGCTCGATCTTGTAGGGGTCCACAAACCGCTCGGCCCGCTGCGATTCCATGACACCGAGGTCCACGTACGCTGCGGCGGCTTGTGCAAACCCGTACAGGACCGATGGCAGGCCGTCACGAACCTGCTCGACGACGTGTGAACCGTCGACCGCCAGCGCAGCGGTGAGTCGGTTTGACTCAGGCGGGGCAGCAAAGTCGCCCCGCGGACGGATTCGCTTGCGGATCGAATCCAGGTCCTGGATCGCCTCAGCCGGAACATGGAAGGTGCGTTGGTCCGCGATCGCCCGGATGGCGGCCGCCGAATGCCCCAGCCGCGATGCGATCTCGTGAGCCCCGCCGACAGTCTCGTACGGCATCAGAGTGCCGTCCCGTTCAGTGCCAACGGCGTGTCACCAGCTGCTGCTCGTGCTTCGTTGACGAGTGCGATGTCGTACCGATCGATCTGGACGGGGACGATGTACGGCGAGGACAGTGTCTTGAGCCGCACATACCCGCGGTCCTCGGAGGCGATGATCGCATCTGAGAACGCTCCAAAGTCGTAGAACTTGGCCAGCTCCCGCACCTCTGTCGTGTTGTTCAAATGGGCGACAACCCAGTTGGCAGTATTCGCCTTGACCTGGTGCGCCACCCCGGAGACCTCTTGCGTCGCGTAGGTCATGCCGAGATTCAGCTTGCTCGCTTCCTTGGCGAGCTTGACCCAGACGTCGAGGTCATCCTTATAGCGATCCGATGAGAACAGGTTGTGAGCCTCCTCAAGCATCACCTGAATGTGCGGCGGTTCCTGCCCAGAGGTAAACACCTCGGTCTGCTTAGAAAGCAGCCGACGCGTAATCGACTCGCTCAGCGCCTTGGTCACAGCTTCGGCCCCGACATGCAAATCGACAATCACAATGCGCCCCCGGAGAAGCTCCTCGTAGATCTCGATCGCAGGGTCGTTCTGTGTCGCAGGGCTGTGAAACGAGCGCAGTGGATTCAGATTTCGCCAGCCGCGAACGCTGCGGTTCCCACTGCGAGTCGTGAAAATTGGCTCAACGCTCTTCCAGCGGACGTCCTTCGCGAAGTTGGTCGCGTCGGTATCCCCGGCGTCGCGCAGCTCCACGATCTTGTCGACGACATTCTCGATGTCTACTGCAGCGACGGCCACGAAGTTGGCACTGCTCCCAACTTGCACAAACGGGTTACGGCCGAGTCCGGCGACAATCTTCTGCTGAAAAGCGGCGCTGATATTGATTCGCGCGCGAAAATTTGTCGGCACTGCAAACCCCGCGCGCATCAGCGCGCCATAGAGAACAAGCCGGGCACGTTGGGCATGCGTGGTGGCGGAGCGATCTCCTGGAACATCCGCGTAGGACATGCCCGCGAAGTCCTTGACGTAACCAGACTCATCGCCGCTAAGAGTGTCGGAAATCAACCCTTGGACTGCGTCAATCTGATTCTCAGAAAAGAAGTTGATGTTGAGAGGCTTAACGTGCGGCTGCGTGCCGTCCGCACCGAACTTGAAGATCCGGACATGGTCCGCACCGATCGCCGCAATCTCGGTACCATCCTGCACATTTGGGTTGGCGTACTCCCCCTGCGGGTCGAAAATCAGCTGACCAATGGGGTGACCGCCAGCGGCGCGCTGTCGTTCGGAGACCACGAACGTGCGCGCGATGATGATCTTCGCGGTATTCGACTTGCCCATCCGAGTCATGCCGAGCAGGGCGGTCTTGTTGCCAATGAAGTCCCGGATGTTGACTTCGACTGCGGCGTCGGCCTGCTTGGCGGCTTTAGCTCGCCGCCGCGTAGCGGAGTACCGCACCGCGCCGATGCGTACGCGTTCCACCGGGCGTCCGGTCGGTTTGAGGTAGGAGGCGATCGTCGCGAGGCCGTCACCGATAGGCTTCAGAACTCGGTATGTGGACGTGGCGTAGAAGTTGTCCACGTCGGCACCGAACTCCAGCACCTTCTGCCCATCCACGTCGTCTTCGTAGAAGGTGCCGAGGATCTTGCATCGCACACCAGTGAACGACACGCGGTTCTTGGTGAACGGGTCGAGCTCCGCATCGAGCACGGCGGATGGCGATGGGTCCTGGTTGTTAGACAGAGCCGTTCGCAGGGACTCCTCGCGCACTGCGTGCAGGTCTCGCTCAAGCGACAGCGGCGACGTGCCCTCCACGCGCAGAAGCAGCACCTCGTCATCGTCGACGTGTGGCTCGTTGACGTCCTGCGCGGTCGCGAGGAGGAACGAGAACTGCGGAATACCACCGGCGTCGAACTTCCAGCGATCGTGAGTCAGCACGACGGCCTGGCCGTAGTCGATCTGGTGAATCGCACCTATCCGGGTCGACCGACCATCGGCAAGCAGCTCAGACCGCAGCAAAGACCCGGCGCCAACGCCGGGAATGAATTCCGTCACTTTCCACCCGCTCCGAACGCACCCACCAGAAACCCCCGCTCATCTGACCGACAAGATCAATGATCCCGTAGCGTGCTGAGTGTCACAAGACGTCACGCAGCGCTGCTGAGATAGATCAGCCTAGTACCAAGTGAGTTCGCCAGGTGCTGAGTTGATCCGATCCCTGGCCGACAGCAAGACCCCCATCGGGGTATTGCCCGCGTAGGCCGACTAGCAGCGGCGGGTCAGGGAGCAGACTCTTCGCTTCACCTGGCTGCCCATGCTCCTTGGCCTACCTCGTGCAGCCTGGGCAGAGCACCTGCTATCACGCGAGCAGGGTAGCTCGTCCCACTGACGCACGGCGGCCTGATCATTAGCAGGAACGTGCCGAGCTTGCGTCAGACCGTCCTGTCGTGGAGAAAACCCAGCGTGGCGAGCCCTTCGCTGCGACAGAGGTGATCCGAGGCTCCCCGGACTTCGGTCTGAAGGAGCTGGTACACCGCGCCGCAAGTCTGGCCCCAGTGCATGGCTGCCCGCCACAGGTGCCGGCCGAGTCCGTGCCCGCGAGCGTCTGGGTGCACAGCGAAGTACTGCGGCATGAGCTGGGCGACGCCCGTTGGGTCGGGACAGATCTCCATGGGGCCGATGGCACCGACAATACGGTCCTCCACCACGGCCACGAGGACCGGGCCGCATCCCTTGGTCTTCATCAGACGGTCGAGGAAGGCGAAGCCGTCGGCCGACATCGTCTGGGCGAAGGCGGTGAAGGTGCCGCGGATGTGAAGGGGCCAGTCTTCGAGCCGACGGACAGGGCCGAGGGAGGGGGGACAGTGCCGCGCCGTAAAGTCCTTGAGCTGGATGCGGACGCCGAGTGTATGGGTTGTCTCCGGGCCCAGTGGCCGGACAACGCGAGCAGAGGCTGCTCCGTGGAGGGCCGCGAGCTTCGCTGCGAGTTCGGCGGCCTGGTCCAGGAGTTCGTTCCGGTGACCGTAGGCGAAGACCTTCACCGCTCGTCGGCCGCGGGTCAACAGAGTCGGGATGAGTGTGTGGTCAGGGTGGTGGACCACATCGCCAGGAAGGACGACCTCCTGCTTCTCGTTGCCCCAGCGGCGGTCCTTGTCGTACGGCAGGAAGCGCCGGTCGGCGGCCACGAGGAGGGTGGCTTCGAAGAGGTCCGCCGTCAGAGCGTGCGGGTGGACGGGGCCGAGGGTGGGCACGACCGGTGCGGTGAGCACGGGGCGGAGCCAGTCCCAGCGGAAGAGCATGCGGGCACCTTAGCGCTGTACGGGAGGGTGCTCCGGCCCTTCAGTGTGACGGGCCGGAGCACATCGGTCGGGCCGGGATTAGTGGGGGTTGTCGTCGCCGGCGTCGCAGGAGCACTCGGCGCTCTCGACGACGTCGTCCAGGTCCGCGACGAGCGTCACAGCGGCCGAGGCCACCGGGGGTGCCGCGCGGCGGGCGCTGCGGGGTGGTCCGGTCAGGATCTGTACTGGTACGGGTCCGGGCGTCATGGGCTCACCTTCTCTTTCTCCGAGTCTCCGTGCTGGCAGTAGCTGTGCAGCGGCGCCTTCGCCTCCTGGTAGTGCTTGGCCAGGGGGCGACAGACCCGGCATGTGCCGGACAGGGCGCAGCCCTCGCACCCTCCGGTGCGAAGCATCAGGCGGTCGGCGATCGTGCCGAGCCGTCGCAGTCCTTCGATGCCTTCGGTCATGAGGTCGATCTGGTCGTCGCGGCCAACCTTGCAGATCGAGACCCTGGCGTGCGGGTCGGCGTGGAAGAAGGTGTGACCGGCGTTGCATCCGGCGAACGGTTTACGCTGGCGCAGGTGGTCCGCGGACTGCGCGAGGAGCGGTTCGCCGCCGCCGTAGATCGTCGGGGTCATGTTGGTGAACGCGTGATGCTCCACACCCCACTCCCGTGCGAGCGCGGCCATCTCGTCGGCTTCGCTCGCGTTGTCCTCTGTGACCACGATGTTGATGCGCAGCGGCAGCCCGGCGGCGCGGGCGGCATCTATCCCACGCCGGAACGCCTTCCAGGCTCCGCGCCGCTGGGTAAGTGCGTCGAAGGACTCCTCGCTCCCGCCGTACATGCTGACGACGAGGCGGTACGGCGGGCATTCCCGGAAAAGTTGGAGCAGGTCGGGGCGGAACAGCAAGGAGCCGTTGGTGAAGCCCTCCCCCGTCATGGTCTGGACGCCCGAACAGACCGGCGCGTTCCTCGACTTCCTCGCGGAGGACCGGCTGTACGCGATGTGGCACCTGATCGCCTTCCGCGGCCTGCGGCGGGGCGAGGCATGCGCGCAGCCCTGGTCGGAGACCAACCTCGATGACCACTCCCTGACCGTCTCCGCCCAGCTCGTCCAGGACGGGTGGGAGGTCGAGACCTCCGAGCCCAAGACCGACAGCGGCTTCCGCGTGGTCGCGCTCGACGACGACACCGCCAAAGTCCTGAAACGGCACCGCGAACAGCAGGACGCGGACCGCGAGGAGTGGGAATCAGCGTGGGTCGAGACCGGCATGGTCTTCACCCAGGAAGACGGCTCCTGGCTCCATCCCGGGAAGATGACCGACCTCTTCGAGCGCCTCGTCGCCGCCTCCGGGCTCCCGCCGATCCGGCTGCACGACCTCCGGCACGGGGCGGCCACGCTCATGCTCGCCGCCGGCATCGACGTGAAGATCGTGTCGGACACGCTCGGGCACAGCGACACCCGGATCACGCGGGACATTTACCAGAGCGTTCTGCCGCAGGTCGGCAAGAACGCGGCCGAGGCCACCGCCAGGCTGGTTCGCTTCAGCGGAAGACCGAGGCGGAGGAGGCCCGTAGGGCCGCCAAGAAGGCCAAGGACAAGGCGAAAGCCGAGGCCAGGGCCAAGAAGAAAGCCAAGCGGAAGAAACCCAGGAAGTAGGGCACCGGACCACTCCGCTCACGCATCGCTCACGCAAGCCATCTCGCGGCACCACGGCCATGTGACGCGTCATGCCCCGCGCAAGGAAAAACCCCAGGTCACGGCGAGTGAGTCCCAGGGTTTTCCGGAGCCGCCTTCGGGATTCGAACCCGAGACCTACGCATTACGAGTGCGTTGCTCTGGCCATCTGAGCTAAGGCGGCGCGCCGTCCGCACTATGGTGCGATCAGCAACGCGGGTAAGTCTACACAGTTTCCGGGGGTGCTCCGAACAGGCCTCGGGGGGCCGCTTCCGGGGTGGGCGGCAGGGCTATGAGCAGCGCTTTCCCTTGGTCGGAGGGGTGCCTCGGAGCAGGTAGCGGTTGATCACGGAGTCGATGCATTCGCTGCCGCGACCGTAGGCGGTGTGGCCGTCGCCGACGTAGGTGAGGAGGGTGGCGGAGGAGAGCTGGGAGGCGAGGGCCTGGGCCCAGGGGTACGGGGTCGCGGGGTCGCGGGTGGTGCCGACCACGAGGATCGGGGCGGCGCCCTTCGCCTCGACGCGATGGGGTTCACCGGTCGGTTTCACGGGCCAGTACGCGCAGTTCAGGGAGGCCCAGGCCAAGCCCTCGCCGAAGACGGGGGACGCCTTCTCGAATGAGGGGAGGGCCTTCTCCACCTGGTCGGGGCGCGAGAACGCCGCCGGGAGGTCGAGACAGTTCACGGCCGCGTTGGCGAACATCAGATTCGTGTACTTACCGTCGGCGTCCCGCTCGTAATAACTGTCGGAGAGGGAGAGCAGGCCCGCGCCGTCCTTCTCCTTCATCGCCGACATGAGCGCCTCGCGCAGCTGCGACCAGGCAGCCTCGTCGTACATCGCCGCGATCACACCCGTCGTCGCGAGCGCCTCGCCGAGCTCGCGGCCGTCCGCGTCGCCCGCCGGAATCGGAGCCGCGTCGAGCCGCTGGAAGAAGGCCTTGAGGTTCTTGCCTGCCTGGTCGGCGCTGGTGCCCTTGCCGCCCAGCGGGCAGTCGCTCTGGCGTACGCAGTCCTTCGCGAACGACTGGAAGGCCGTCTCGAAGCCCGCCGTCTGCCCCTCCGTGAGCTTGCGCGCGCCGAGCGACGGATCCATCGCGCCGTCCAGGACCAGCCGGCCCACCCGCTCGGGAAAGAGCCCGGCGTACGTCGCCCCGAGGAACGTTCCGTACGACGCCCCCACGTACGTCAGCTTCCTGTCGCCCAGCACAGCCCGCAGCATGTCCATGTCGCGGGCCGTCTCCACCGTGGAGACGTGCCGCAGCAGGCCGGCCGAACGCTGCCCGCACCCCTCGGCGAACTGTTCGTAGGCGTCGACGAGTTGGTCCCTCTCCTTCTCGTCGTCGGGGGTGCTGTCCGTCTGTGTGAACGTGTCCATCTCACTGCCGGTGAGGCACTCGACCGGCTCGCTGCGGGCCACGCCGCGCGGGTCCACGGCGACCATGTCGTAGCGGGCGCGGACCTCCGCCGGGTAGCCGATACCGGCATACGCCTGGAGGTAGCCGACCGCCGAGCCGCCCGGGCCGCCGGGGTTGACCAGCAGCGAACCGAGACGTTTCGCCGGCCCCGTGGCCTTCTTGCGGGAGACGGCCAGCCTGATGTCGCCCGACGCCGGCTTCGCGTAGTCGAGCGGCGCCTTCATCGTGGCGCACTCGAAGCCCGGCACACCGCAGGTACGCCAGGTCAGCTTCTGCCCGTAGTACGGCGACAGTGCCGAGGGCGTGGAACTGGGCAGCGGGGTCAGCACCGTGTCCGCCGTCGCGGCCGTGGTCGAACTCCCTGCGGAGCACGCCGAGACGAGCAGCGCCGTGGCGGCCAGCAGCACGCCGCCCGCGCGGAGGGGCCGGGACAGCCCAGGGGAACTGATCAACCGGCCGGACCGGGCCGGCCGAGGAGCGCACCTGATGTACATCTCGCGAGCGTAACCCTGTGCGACGAGTTGATCACCATAAGTCGCCCACACGCCTCGTACGAGTGACACGGTCAACTAATCCCGCAGGCCAGGCCCGGCGTCACCGGCCACGGCGGCCTCTCCGGTCGCGCACGGACGCCCGAACCCCGTCACCCCGCCCGCAGTGCCATCGTCATCGCCTCCACCGCGAGCAGCGGGGCCACATTGCGGTCGAGGGCCGTGCGGCAGTCGGCGATCGCGTCGATGCGGCGCAGGGTCGCCTCCGGTGAGCTGCCGCGGGCCAACCGCTCCAGGGTGTCCTCGGACTCGGTGTTGGCGAGGGCCAGCCGCGTGCCGAGCTGGAGGGCCAGGACGTCGCGGTAGAAGCCGGTGAGGTCGATCAGGGCCAGGTCCAGCGCGTCGCGCTGCGTCCGCGTTCTCCGGCGCTTCTGGTTGTCCTCCAGCTCCTTCATGACGCCCGCGGTACCGCGGGGCATGCGACCGCCCTGGGACGCGCCGAGGGCCGCCTTCATCTCCTCGGTCTCCTTGACGTCGACTTCCTCGGCGAGCTGCTTGGCGTCCTCGGACGCCGTGTCGATCAGCTCCTGGGCCGCCTTGAGGCAGCCGCCGATGTCGTCGATCCGGAGCGGGAGTCTGAGGACGGCGGCGCGCCGCTCGCGAGCGCGCGGATCCGTGGCGAGGCGGCGGGCCCGCCCGATGTGGCCCTGCGTCGCGCGCGCGACCACCGCAGCCACGACGGGATCGATGCCGTCACGGCGTACGAGGATGTCGGCGACCGCGTCCACGGGCGGGGTGCGCAGGGTGAGCAGGCGGCAGCGAGAGCGGATGGTGGGCAGGACGTCCTCGATGGACGGGGCGCACAGCAGCCAGACCGTACGGGGAGCGGGTTCCTCCACGGCCTTCAGCAGGACGTTGCCCGCGCCCTCCGTGAGGCGGTCGGCGTCCTCCAGGACGATGACCTGCCAGCGGCCGGTCGCCGGGGACATCTGGGCGCCGCGGACCAGGTCGCGGGTCTCCTTCACGCCGATGGAGAGCATGTCGGTGCGGACGATCCGCACGTCGGCGTGGGTGCCGACCAGGCTGGTGTGGCAGCCGTCGCAGAAGCCGCAGCCGGGGACACCGCCCAGCGCGCGGTCGGGGCTCACGCACTGGAGCGCGGCCGCGAACGCCCGCGCCGCAGTGGATCGGCCCGAGCCGGGCGGGCCCGTGAACAGCCAGGCATGCGTCATCTTGGACGCTTCGGGCGGCGGGGTTCCCGAGGCGATCGCCGTGACAAGGGTGTCGGCGTCACGGGCAGCGGCGGTGAGCTGCTCGCTCAGCTTCTCCTGGCCCACCAGGTCGTCCCACACAGGCATGGGCACCGCCCTTTCGTCGCATTTTGCCTTGCCGCGTCCATTGTGCGGGTCACCACTGACAACGGGTGCCAGGCCGAAGTCGATCGGCCGTGACCACCACGCTTCAACGGCCGACCGGCCGTCCACGGTCCATCCGACCGGGCGTGGCCCCGTCGCCCGGTCGCGGTCCGTCCGACCGAACCCCGCCCCGGCCCGCCCCGGCCCTCAGCGCCGGTCAGCCCCCGGCCTCACAACCGGGGATCACCCGACCTCAGCGGCGCCGGCCGCCCTTCCCCTGTTCCTCGTCCCATTCGTCATCGTCACGCGGGCCCAGCAGTTCGTCCGCCAGCGTGGGGAGATCGTCGAGCGGTGTCTCCTCCGCCCAGTCGGAGCGAGGCCGCCGGCGCGGGGTGCCCTCGGCGTCGACCTGGGGCAGTTCGCGCGTACGGTCGCCGGAGTCGTCGGACCGCCGCACCGGGGGCTCGTCACGGAAGTAACCCGGCGGCACCCGGTCCGCGGGACCGCCCGTGGCACCGCCACCCGCGTCGGCGTCCCGAACCGGGGGCAGCACGGCCGTCTCCTCAGCCGCGCCCGAAGTGACCGGAGGCAGCACAGCCGTCTCGTCCGCCGCACCCGAGGTCACCGGCCGCAGCACAGCCGTCTCGTCCGCACCCTTTTCAGGCACGGGAGGCTTCGGCAGCTTGGCCGTCTCCTCGGCGTCGGACCGGCCCTCGGAACGGCCACCAGCCCCGGAGCCGGACCGCGCCCCGGAATCGGACCGCGCACCGCCCGGGCCGTCATCAGCCCGCACCGGTCGCAACACAGCCGTGTCATCCACCGCCCGAGCCGATCCAGCGGACGGCGCCACAACCGGCGTAAGAATGGTCGTCTCATTGTCGGCAGAAGGCGATCCCGAAGCAGAAGCCGACGCGGATCCCGCAGCGGGCCCGTCACCTTCACGAGACCCGGATCCCGCAGCGGGCCCGTCACCCTCACGAGGCCCCGATCCCGCAGCGGGCCCGTCACCCTCACCGCGCCCGGACTCCTCACGTTTCGCGGACTCCTCAGCCACCCGAGAAGCCTCAGCCTCAGCGGCGGCAGCCGAAGCCGCGGCCGCAGCCTGCGCCGCCGCAGAAGCCGCAGCTGCCTCCGCCGCCCCCCGCCGAGCCTCCTCCGCCCGCAACAGCGACTCCTCGGCCTTCCGCTGCTTCTCCAGTCGGCGTTCCTCCGCCTCGGCGCGCAGCCGCGCCTCCTCGGCGGCCAGCCTGCGCAGCCGTTCCTGCTCGACGGCGCGCGCCTGCTCCACCGCGAGCTGGCGGGCCCGCTCCTCCTCGGCACGGCGGCGGGCGTCCTCGGCACGCCGGCGGGCCTCCTCCGCCTGTCGCTCGGCCTCGCGCCGCTGGGCCTCCTCCAACTCGCGCTGCTTGCGCTCCTCTTCCTCCGCGCGCAACCGGGCGAGCTGTTCCTGGCGCTCACGCTCCAGCCGCTCCTCCTCGGCCTTGCGCGCGGCCTCCTCCTCGATCTTCCGGCGGGCTTCTTCCTCGGCCGCCTTGCGGGCCTCTTCCTGGGCCTTCACCTCGGCCTCCGAGAGAGGCAGCAGCATGTCGAGCCGGTGCCGTACGACGGTGGTGACCGCCTCGGGCTCCTGTGCGGCGTCGACGACGAGGTACCGCCCCGGGTCTGCGGCGGCGAGCGTCAGGAACCCGGACCGCACGCGCGCGTGGAACTCGGCCGGCTCCGACTCCAGCCGGTCGGGCGCCTCCGTGAAGCGCTCGCGCGCCGCCTCGGGCGAGACATCCAGCAGCACCGTCAGATGCGGCACCAGACCGTCGGTCGCCCACCGCGAGATCCGCGCGATCTCGGTCGGCGACAGGTCGCGCCCCGCCCCCTGGTAGGCCACCGAGGAGTCGATGTACCGGTCCGAGATGACGACAGCGCCCCGCTCCAACGCGGGCCGTACGACCGTGTCGACGTGCTCCGCGCGGTCGGCGGCGTACAGCAACGCCTCGGCCCGGTGCGAGAGCCCGGCCGACGACACGTCCAGCAGGATCGACCGCAGCCGCTTGCCCACCGGCGTGGCGCCCGGCTCCCGGGTCACCACGACCTCGTGGCCCTTGGCCCGGATCCACTCCGCGAGCGCCTCCGCCTGGGTCGACTTCCCGGCCCCGTCACCGCCCTCCAGAGCGATGAAGAACCCGGAGGCGGCCGGTACCTGCACCGGGTCGTCACCGCCCCGCAGCGCGTCACGCAGGTCGTGCCGCAGCGGCACCCCGGAGCGGTCGTCGGCCTTGGCGAGCACCAGCGCTGCGACGGGCAGCAGCAGCGCGCCGACCAGCATCAGGGTGAAGGCGGCGCCCCCGTGCGCGAACACGAACTTGCCGTTCTCCAGGCGGTGCGGACCGATCGCCGCAGCCACCAGGGGCGCGGCCAGCGCGCCGAGCGCCACGAACAGGCGTACGACGGCGTGCAGATGCTCGGTCGTCCGTGCCCGCCGGTAGTCCTCGGCCTCCAGGTCGAGCAGCGCGTGCCCGGTGTTCGCCGCGATGCCCGCGCCGACGCCCGCGAAACCGACGATCAGCAGCACGGTGGTGACGTCCGGGACCAGACCCGCGGCCAGCAGCGCGACTCCGGTGAAGGCGATCGCCAGCGCGAGCAGCCTGCGCCGCGACAGCGCGGGCAGCACGGAAGAGGCCGTCCGGATGCCGATGACCACACCGCCGGTCAGCGCCAGCACGAGCAGTCCGTACGTCACCGGGCCGCCACCCAGGTCCTTGGCGTGCAGCACGGAGACGGCGACAGCGGCCGAGATCGCCGCGGCGACAGCGGCGCAGGCCAGGACCAGCAACGGAATCGCGCCCGTACGGCCCGTCTCGACGTCCGTGCCCGTCTTGGGGCGGCGCAGACCCTCCAGCGGCGACCGCGCGCGCGGGGTGCGCGCGTCGGGCAGTTCGAGGAAGGTGAGCACCGACAGCGAGGCGGCGAACAGCCCGGCGGCGACGTACGAGGCCAGCGCCGCCTGGTGCTGGCCGAACCAGGCGATCCCGGTGCCCAGCAGGTTGTTGACGAGGGACACGGCCACGAGCGTGGCGGCCGCGATCGGCACCGTCAGGAATCCCGTACGCAGCGACAGGCGCCGCAGCGCGTCCATGTGGTCCGGCAGCGGGCGCACCGTGGCGCCCTCCGGCGGGGGCGCGGGCAGCAGCGCGGGCGCCGCGCTCTCCCGGCACACCGTCCAGAACCGCTCGGCGACACCGGTCACGAAGGCGACGACGAGGATGGCGGCGAGCGCGTCGTCCGGCGTCCAGTCGATCCACAGGGGGGCGACGATCAGGAGCGCCGCCCGCAGACCGTCCGCGCCGACCATGGTCCAGCGCCGGTCGAGCAGACCGTCCTGGGAGGTCAGCGTGGTGAGCGGGCCCAGAAGTACGGCTCCGAAGAGAAGCGTCGCGAGAATGCGCACGCCGAAGACGGCCGCCACAGCGAGGGCGACACCGCGGTACCCACCGCCGAAGGACCCCTCGGAGATCGCCGCCTGCAGAGCCAGCACGACCAGGACCAGCAGGGCCAGGGCGTCGCCGACACCTCCGACCAGCTGGGCGCTCCACAGCCGTTTCAGCTGCGGCTGGCGCAGCAGAGCGCGCACGGCGCGCTCCCGTGAATCCGCGACCAGGGCGTCGTCGGGGGCCGGGTCGTGGCCCGTTGGCTGCTCGGATCGCGTCATCCTGACAGCCTATCCGGACCCACTGACTCCCCGAAGGGGTGCCCGAACATACGGACGCCCCCACACCAAAAGGTGTAGGGGCGCACACGCGTCGGACACAAGGAAGACGCTGCCAGGCACAAGCAAGGCGCTGTCCGGCGCCAGGAAGCCGACACCAGGAAGACGCTGTCAAGCACTAGGTGGGCGGTGCCAGGAAGGCACCGTCACCAGCCCTCCGACCCGCCGCCCGCAGACCTGCCGGCCCGCTGACGCTCTAGCCCTCCGAAGCCGCCGTCTTCTTGGCGACGGTCTTCTTGGCGGGTGCCTTCTTGGCAGCCGTCTTCGAAGTCGTCGTCTTCTTTGCAGCGGTTTTCTTGGCAGGGGCCTTCTTGGTGGCCGTTTTCTTGGCGGGAGCCTTCTTCGCGGTCTTCTTGGCCGGCGACTTGGCGCGCTTCTCCGCGAGGAGCTCGAAGCCCCGCTCGGGGGTGATCTCCTCGACGCTGTCGTCGGACCGCAGGGTCGCGTTGGTCTCGCCGTCGGTCACGTACGGCCCGAAACGGCCGTCCTTGACGACGACGGGCTGCCCGCTGACCGGGTCCGCGCCCAGTTCCTTCAGCGGCGGCTTGGCGGCCGCGCGCCCGCGCTGCTTGGGCTGGGAGTAGATCTCCAGCGCCTCTTCGAGGGTGATGCTGAAGAGCTGGTCCTCGGCGGTGAGGGACCGCGAGTCCGTGCCCTTCTTCAGGTACGGCCCGTAGCGACCGTTCTGCGCGGTGATCTCCACGCCCTCGGCGTCCTTGCCCACCACACGCGGCAGCGACATCAGCTTCAGCGCGTCGTCCAGCGTCACCGTGTCCAGCGACATCGACTTGAACAGTGAGGCCGTACGCGGCTTGACGGCGTTCTTGCCCGTCTTCGGGGTGCCCTCGGGGAGCACCTCGGTGACGTACGGGCCGTAGCGGCCGTCGCGAGCGATGATCTGGTGGCCCGTCACCGGGTCGGCGCCGAGCTCGAAGTCGCCGCTCGGCTTGGCCAGCAGCTCCTCGGCGAGTTCGACCGTCAGCTCGTCGGGGGCCAGGTCCTCGGGGACGTCCGCGCGCTGGTGGTTCTCGGAGTCCTTCTCGCCGCGCTCGGCGTACGGTCCGTAACGCCCGACGCGCAGCATGATGTCGTTGCCGACGGGGAAGGACGACACCTCGCGGGCATCGATGGCGCCCAGGTCGGTGACGAGCTCCTTGAGGCCGCCGAGGTGGTCGCCGTCGCCGTTCCCGGCCTCGGCGGCACCCCTCGCCTCACCCTCGCCGAAGTAGAACCGCCGCAGCCACGGAATCGACTGCGCCTCGCCCCGCGCGATGCGGTCGAGGTCGTCCTCCATCTTGGCGGTGAAGTCGTAGTCGACGAGCCGGCCGAAGTGCTTCTCCAGCAGGTTGACCACGGCGAAGCTCAGGAAGGACGGCACGAGAGCCGTGCCCTTCTTGAAGACGTATCCGCGGTCGAGGATGGTCCCGATGATCGACGCGTACGTCGACGGGCGGCCGATCTCGCGCTCTTCGAGCTCCTTGACCAGGCTGGCCTCGGTGTAGCGGGCCGGGGGCTTGGTGGCGTGCCCGTCGACCGTGAGCTCCTCGGCGGACAGCGGGTCGCCCTCGGTCACCTGCGGCAGCCGGCTCTCGCGGTCGTCCAGCTCGGCGTTCGGGTCGTCCGCGCCCTCGACGTACGCCTTCAGGAAGCCGTGGAAGGTGATCGTCTTGCCGGACGCGCTGAACTCGGCGTCACGGCCGTCCGCGGCCCTGCCCGCGATCTTGACGGTGACGGAGTTGCCGACCGCGTCCTTCATCTGGGAGGCGACGGTCCGCTTCCAGATCAGCTCGTACAGCCTGAACTGGTCGCCGGTCAGACCCGTCTCGGCCGGAGTGCGGAAACGATCACCCGACGGGCGGATCGCCTCGTGCGCCTCCTGCGCGTTCTTGACCTTGCCGGCGTACGTGCGCGGCTTGTCCGGCAGGTAGTTGGCGCCGTACAGCTGCGTGACCTGGGTGCGGGCGGCGGAGATCGCCGTCTCCGACAGGGTCGTGGAGTCCGTACGCATGTAGGTGATGAAGCCGTTCTCGTACAGCTTCTGCGCCACCTGCATGGTGGCCTTCGCGCCGAAGCCGAGCTTGCGCGAGGCCTCCTGCTGGAGCGTCGTCGTACGGAACGGGGCGTAGGGCGAGCGGCGGTACGGCTTGGACTCGACCGAGCGGACCGCGAAGTCCGTGTTCTCCAGGGCGGCGGCGAGCGCGCGGGCGTTCGTCTCGTCCAGGTGGAGCGTGTTGGCGCCCTTGATCTGGCCGAGCGAGTCGAAGTCGCGGCCCTGGGCGACCCGCTTGCCGTCGACGGCCGTGAGGCGGGCGACCAGCTGCGAGGGGTCGGACGCGTCCCCGGCGCGACCGGTGCCGAAGGTGCCCGTCAGGTCCCAGTACTCGGCGGAGCGGAAGGCGATGCGCTCGCGCTCCCGCTCGACGACGAGGCGGGTCGCCACGGACTGCACACGGCCCGCCGACAGCCGCGGCATGACCTTCTTCCACAGGACCGGCGAGACCTCGTAGCCGTAGAGGCGGTCGAGGATGCGGCGGGTTTCCTGGGCGTCGACCATGCGCTGGTTGAGCTCGCGCGGGTTGGCGACTGCGCTGCGGATCGCGTCCTTGGTGATCTCGTGGAAGACCATCCGGTGGACGGGGACCTTGGGCTTCAGGACCTCGAGGAGGTGCCACGCGATGGCTTCGCCCTCGCGGTCCTCATCGGTGGCGAGGAAGAGTTCGTCGGAGTCCTTCAGCAGGTCCTTGAGCTTCTTGACCTGGGCCTTCTTGTCCGCGTTGACCACGTAGATCGGCGCGAAGTCGTTGTCGACGTCCACGCCGAGGCGGCGCACCTCGCCGGTGTACTCCTCCGGCACCTCCGCGGCACCGTTGGGAAGGTCACGGATGTGCCCGACGCTCGCTTCGACGACATAGCCGGGGCCGAGATAGCCCTTGATCGTCTTCGCCTTGGCAGGCGACTCGACGATGACGAGTCGGCGGCCGCCGTGTGCGGTGTCGCTGGTCGGGGACAACTTCGCTCTTCTCTCCGGTCGACGCGGGGGATCGCCCCAGGCCTTGCTCCCGGGGGTCGGGATGGTGCTGACGCTGCGGAGTGTGACGGTACATCCCGCCCCCGTGTCAAACGGGAAAAGCCCGCAACGGCCACTCGAACGGTAACCCGACTACCGCCATTCCTGCCGCCCGGCGTGTCGACCAGTCGTTTCGGCTCTGTCCGGAGTGTGACCTCCCAGTTACCGAAGTCGCCGCCGTCACACGCGCGCGAGCACCCAGATCGCGAGGGCCAGCGACCCCGCTCCGGCGACGCTCGCGAACGTCGCCGATGCGACGCGGTTCACACCGACGGCGACGGGTTCGCCGCGCCGCAACCTGGTCACGGTCCAGGCCAGCAGTCCGCCTCCGAACAGCGCGAACACCACTCCCACGAAGATCGCCGGTCCGCTTTCCACTGTTCTGTCCTTCCGTCCCGAGCCTTCAGGGTCGGGACGCTGGCAGGTCCCGGCAGCGGTCACACGAACCCACGGTGAACACCGGGCGACCGACACCCCATGAGCCACTCCTGCCGCGCCGCACGCGGGGCACGGTCCGCCGCCCCAACTCGTCTCGAACCTGCCGCGTCCGGGCTTCGGAACGCGTACGGCCGCCCCGAGCGGCATGCCCCCGCTCACCCGCCCCCACTACGCCGGTTCAAGGAACCCCTGCTCCACCAGCAGCCGGATCTGCGCGGGCGTCCGGTCCCGGAGCAACACCGGATCCTCGCCGACCAGTTGGGCGATGGCGTCCAGGATCCGGCCGGCGCTCAGCGTGCCGTCGCAGACGCCCGCGAAGCCCGCGCCGACCGTGTCGACCTTCGTCGCCCGGCGCATCCCGCGGTTCTGGCGCAGCACCACGTGCTCCGGGTCCTCGGCACCGGGCAGCCCGACCTGCTCCTGGACGACCTCGGCCGCGAGCCTGAAGTGCGCGCCGAGCAGCGCGGCGTCGTCGTGCGCCCGCAGGTAGTCCACGCGGTCGAAGTGCGCGCGCACGGCCTCACCGAGGGGCTGTTCGACCGAGTGCGGCCACTCCTCGACCGTGATCGACGGCTCGGCGGCAGCCGTCCTGCGCAGGGTGAGCCACCCGAAGCCGACGGCCTTCACCTTGCGCGCCTCGAACTCGTCGAGCCACTCGTCGTAGCGCGCCTGGTACTCGGCGGGATCCACCCGGTGGTCCCCCGCGTCGCGCAGCCACAACTCGGCGTACTGCGTGACGTCCTGGACCTCGCGCTGCACGATCCACGCGTCACAGCCGCGCGGCACCCAGGACCGGAGCCGGTCCTGCCACTCCTCCCCCTCCACGTGCTGCCAGTTGGCCAGAAACTGCGCGTATCCCCCGTCCCTGAGGCGCTCCCCCGCCTGCTGAACGAGCGTCCGGCACAGATCGTCCCCGCCCATCCCGCCGTCGCGGTAGGTGAGCCGGGCGCCCGGCGAGATCACGAAGGGCGGGTTCGAGACGATCAGGTCGTACGTCTCGTCGGCGACCGGATCGAACAGGGAGCCTTCGCGCAGGTCGGCGGCGGGGGCGCCGGAGAGGGCGAGGGTGAGCGCGGTGATGTGCAGCGCGCGGGGGTTGAGGTCGGTCGCGGTCACACGCGTGGCGTGCTGGGCGGCGTGCAGGGCCTGGATCCCGGAGCCGGTGCCGAGATCGAGGGCCGACTCCACCGGCGTACGGACGGTGATGCCCGCGAGGGTCGTGGAGGCGCCGCCCACGCCGAGCACGACGCCTTCGTCCCGGCTGCCGATGCCGCCCGCGCCGCCGACGGCACAGCCGAGGTCGGACACGATGAACCAGTCCTGTCCGTCCGAACCGCCGTAGGGCCGGATGTCCACGGTCGCGGCGACCTCGTCCCCGCCCACCCGGGTCAGCCAGCCGCTCTCCACGCAGTCCTCGACCGGCAGAACGTCAGCCAGGCGTGCGTGCGGCACGGGCTGCTGCAACAGGAACAGCCTTACGAGCGTCTCCAGCGGCGTGTCCCCCCGGGTGGCCCGGAGGGCGGGCACGGTCTCGCTGCGTGCCAGTGCGGCGTAGGCGGGGGCGCCGAGCAGGTCGAGCAGTCCGTCGGCGGTGAAGGCGGCCCCGAGCAGGGCGTCACGCAACCGAGCGGCGACTTCGACACGACCGGACGAGGGCAGGGGGAACAGGCTGGATTTGCTCACATCCCCCATTGTGTCCGCTCCCGGCAATGGGGGCGCGGGCCTGTGGACAACTCAAGGTTCGCCGCCCACACCTGTGGACAAGCCACGCCGAAGGCCCGGCACGCACGCGTACCGGGCCGTCTTTCGGTTGACGAACGATCGCCCTCCCGGGGCAGCCCTCAGGAGAATCAGCGTGTCCGGATCAGCCCTGGGCCGCCGAGGGCGAGGCGGACGAGGAGGCGGTCTTGCAGCTCTCCTGCGTCGCCATCGCCTTGCCGACGTCTCCCTCTTCGAGCTTCTTCAGGGCGTCGTTCCCGCTCTTGCCCAGCTTCCCCAACTGCTCGGCCACACCGCTGAGTCCGTCCGCGAACTTCGCTTGGTCCTTGGTGTCGAGCGCGTCCGACTGCTTCACCAGATCGGCGTAGGACGCGGAGAGGCCGTTGAGCTCCTTGACCGCGTCCTGCTGCTTCTTCTCACCGTTCTCGACGTCCGGGGCCCCGACGTTCTGGATGGAGGTCGCCATCACCTTGTAGGCGTCGGAGATGTCCTGGAAGCCAGTGGAGTCGGCCTTCTGCACCTCTTCCGGAGTGCTGTCGTCCGAGGTCTCCTTCTGGATCTTGGCGTTGGCCGCCGCGATCTTCTGGATCTGCGGCTGCACCGCGTCACAGACCTGCTTGGCCCAGGAGTTCAGCTGGTCGTTGTTGTCGTCGTCACTGCTGCATCCCGACAGCGCCAGTACCAGTACCGCACCGCCGGACAGTGCGGCCGCGAGCTTCTTGTTCACCGGGTTGGTCCCTTCCATGGCTCTCGGCCCCGGAACATACACGGGGTACGCGCGACATCCGCACGCCGGATGTCTGCGTGAGTATGTTTTGGAGCCATTTGCACCAAGCGAGAGAAGGCTCACGGAGAAGGTGTGAACGCACACCAAGGCGGGCGGACCGCACGTCTGCACGCGCCGTCCGCCCGCCCAGTGGGTGGCACTCCTCCGAATCCTGACCAGCCAGAAGGCCGGGCACCGGGGGCTCCCTAGGACACCACCGCGGGATCGGCCGGCTTGGCCACCCGCTCCGCGTCGTCTTCGTCACCCATGGCGATCCCGCGCCGCTTGGAGATGTACACCGCGACGATGATGACAAGGAACGAGAGCACCGCGATCAGCACGCGCACGGCCACGCTCTTGTCGTCGCCGTACGAGAACTTGACGACCGCCGGCGCGATGAGCAACGCCACCAGGTTCATCACCTTCAGCAGCGGGTTGATCGCGGGTCCCGCGGTGTCCTTGAACGGGTCGCCCACCGTGTCGCCGATCACCGTCGCGGCATGGGCCTCGCTGCCCTTGCCGCCGTGATGACCGTCCTCGACGAGCTTCTTCGCGTTGTCCCAGGCACCGCCGGAGTTCGCCAGGAAGACCGCCATCAGCGTGCCGGTGCCGATCGCCCCCGCGAGGAACGAGCCGAGGGCTCCCACTCCGAGCGTGAACCCGATCGCGATCGGCGTGAGTACGGCGAGCAGACCGGGCGTGGTCAGTTCGCGCAGCGCGTCCTTGGTGCAGATGTCGACGACGCGCCCGTACTCGGGTTTCTCGGTGTAGTCCATGATCCCGGGGTGTTCGCGGAACTGCCGCCGCACCTCGTAGACCACGGCCCCGGCGGACCGCGAGACCGCGTTGATCGCCAGCCCCGAGAAGAGGAAGACGACCGCGGCGCCCGCGATGAGACCCACCAGGTTGTTGGGCTGGGAGATGTCCATCATCAGGTTCATCGGTGCGCCCGGCCCCGAGACCTTCTCGCCCACCTCGTTCGCGGCCGTGAGGATCGCGTCGCGATACGAGCCGAAGAGCGCCGAGGCCGCGAGTACGGCGGTGGCGATGGCGATGCCCTTGGTGATGGCCTTGGTGGTGTTGCCCACGGCGTCCAGGTCGGTGAGCACCTGCGCGCCCGCGCCCTCGACGTCACCGGACATCTCGGCGATGCCCTGCGCGTTGTCGGAGACGGGCCCGAAGGTGTCCATGGCCACGATCACGCCGACCGTGGTCAGCAGGCCGGTACCGGCCAGCGCCACGGCGAAGAGCGCCAGCATGATCGACGTACCGCCGAGCAGGAAGGCCCCGTACACGCCGAGGCCGATCAACAGGGCGGTGTAGACGGCCGATTCGAGACCGATGGAGATGCCGGCGAGGACGACGGTGGCCGCGCCGGTGAGCGAGCTCTTGCCGATGTCCCGTACCGGGCGCCGGGTGGTCTCGGTGAAGTAGCCGGTCAGTTGCTGGATCAGCGCGGCCATGACGATGCCGATCGCGACGGCGATGACCGCGAGGATCCGCGGGTCGCCGTCCTTGGCCGCGATCGCCGCGTCCGTGACGCCGTCCAGGTCCGCGTACTTCGCCGGCAGATAGGTGTAGACGGCCACGGCCACCAGCACCAGCGAGATCACCGCGGAGATGAAGAACCCACGGTTGATCGCGGACATGCCGCTGCGGTCGGAGCGTCGGGGCGCCACCGCGAAGATGCCGACCATCGCGGTGAGTACGCCGATCGCGGGCACGATCAGCGGGAACGCGAGCCCGGCGTCGCCGAACGCCGCCTTGCCGAGGATCAGTGCGGCGACCAGTGTCACGGCGTACGACTCGAACAGGTCCGCGGCCATACCGGCACAGTCGCCGACGTTGTCGCCCACGTTGTCGGCGATGGTCGCGGCATTGCGCGGATCGTCCTCCGGAATGCCCTTCTCGACCTTGCCGACCAGGTCGGCGCCGACGTCGGCGGCCTTGGTGAAGATTCCGCCTCCGACACGCATGAACATCGCGATCAGCGCGGCCCCGAGCCCGAAGCCCTCCAGAACCTTCGGCGCGTCGGCGGCGTACACCAGCACCACACAGGAGGCGCCCAGCAGACCGAGCCCCACCGTGAACATGCCGACGACGCCGCCTGTGCGGAAAGCGATCTTCATGGCTTTGTGCGAGACGGCGGTGAGATCCTTTTCGGGCTCACCCTCCGCCGGAGTCGCTTCCCTTGCCGCGGCGGCCACGCGGACATTGCTCCGTACGGCGAGCCACATACCGATATAACCGGTGGTCGCCGAGAACGCCGCGCCGATCAAGAAGAAGATCGACCGTCCGGCACGCTGATTCCAGTCGTCTGCCGGAAGCAGCATGAGCAGGAAGAACACCACCGCGGCGAATACCGCGAGGGTGCGCATCTGCCGTCCCAGGTAGGCATTGGCGCCCTCCTGGATCGCCCTTGCGATCTCCTTCATGCTGTCGGTGCCCTCGCCGGCCGCGAGCACCTGGCGTACCAGGACCCCGGCGACCGCGAGCGCCGCGAGCGCGACGACCCCGATGACCATCACGATCAGACGGTTGTCGTCGGTCAGTACTGCGGCTGCGAAGGTTGTGGACTGGTCAAACTGATGAGGGGTAGAAAGCCCCGCCATTCGTCCTCCTTGACGCTTGGACCGAGCTCAAGATGTGGACGGATTGTAGGTACCCGCACCTGATCAAAACAGTGCGCGGTAAACGGAATTAGCCTCACATGCTCTTCAGCAAATGATCGCCGGGTGCCCACGGGACCCGAAAGAGGTAATGCCCCAAAACCGTTGACGCTTGATCAAATAATTGCGGCACTGATCGTGAATTCATTCACGAAAGGCGGTCAATGAGACAGCAGGGGCGCCAGGGCATGCGAAAGGGCCCTGCTGAGCAGGGCCCTTTCGGTTGCTTACGCTGTCGCGAGGGACTACGGGGACGTACTCAGAAAGTGAGCGCGGCCGGCGGCGTGGTCGGCCAGCTCATCCTGATCAGTCCGCCGTTCTCCCCGGCGGTGACCTCGACGTCGTCGACGAGGCCGCTGATGACCGCGAGCCCCATCTCGTCCTCCTCGGTCTCCGCGTCGGAGTCGCCGGAGGAGACACCGGGCACCGACTCACCGGGAGCCGTGCGCGGAGCTTCGTCGCCGACCTCGATGGAGAACGACTTCTCCTCCTCGATCAGCAGCACCCGCACCGGCGCCGAGATGCCGCTGCTCTGGTGCAGTCCCACGGCACGGGTACAGGCCTCGCCGACAGCGAGTCTGACCTCGTCCAGTACGGCCTCGTCCACTCCGGCCCTGCGCGCCACCGCTGCCGCCACCAGTCGGGCGGTCCTGACGTGCTCGGGCAGCGCGCTGAAGCGGAGCTCAACGGTGGCCATGCATCCCCCTCAGCTACGGGCGTGCTTTCGGAGGGCCGGGCCGCCGAGACCCGGTCCCCCCTTCCTTGCTTCTGCCGTCGTGGGCGCGACTTGTGCCGTCCTTCGGCTCGCGGCCCGCTGACGGGTCAGTCGGTGGCGTTCACCGCTTCCTCGACCGAGGTGTGGATCGGGAACACCTTGGTGAGGCCGGTGATACGGAAGATCTTCAGAATGCGCTCCTGGTTGCAGACCAGACGCAGCGAGCCCTCATGGGCACGCACACGCTTCAGGCCGCCCACCAGAACGCCGAGCCCGGTGGAGTCGAGGAAGTCCACGCCCTCCATGTCGACGACGAGGTGGAAACTGCCGTCGTTCACCAGCTCGACCAGCTGCTCGCGCAGCTTGGGCGCGGTATATACATCGATTTCGCCACCGACCTCGACGACCGTACGGTCGCCGTTAGGGCCGGACACACTGCGAGTCGACAGAGACAGGTCCACGAATCCTCCAGCACCTTGCTATCGAGCGGTCGCCCCACGGGACACCTCGGCAGAGCCCCCGGGACGGTTCGCCAGCCGCGATGGCATTCAATCACTTACCGGCAGGCGTGCACGACGCCTTGGCCCCATTGTCCGTCATGCCAGTGACACACTCGGTGCCGATGGCCAAGAATCACCGATCCGATCGACCCTCGACGGACACCGCTTCCCGCCCCTCGCCGAGCACGGTCCTGAACCGGCTCGCCTCGGGGCCGAGCCGGGCTTCGCGCATCACTCATACGGAGCACTTGCCCCCTCGCGAGGGCCGCCATGCGGTCTGGCCCGACCGGATCCGCTCGGAGGTCATCGCCGCGGTGCAGGCCGCGGGCGTCGAACACCCCTGGGCCCACCAGGCACTGGCCGCCGAGCACGCCCTGGACGGCGAGTCGGTGATCGTCGCCACAGGTACGGCCTCGGGCAAGTCCCTGGCGTATCTCGTCCCGGTCCTGTCCGCCCTCGTGGACGGCTCCGAGGCCCCGAACGGCCGCGGCGCGACCGCCCTCTACCTCGCCCCGACCAAAGCCCTCGCCGCAGACCAGCGCCGATCTGTGAAGGAACTTTCACAACCTTTGGGCAAAGCGGTACGCCCAGCCGTGTACGACGGGGACACCCCCTTCGAGGAACGCGAATGGGTACGTCAGTACGCCAACTACGTCCTGACCAACCCCGACATGCTGCACCGCGGCATATTGCCCTCCCACCCCCGCTGGGCCTCCTTCTTCCGTGCCCTGCGCTACGTCGTCATCGACGAGTGCCACACCTACCGCGGTGTCTTCGGCTCCCACGTCGCCCAGGTCCTGCGCCGACTGCGCCGCCTCTGCGCCCACTACGGCGCCTCTCCCGTCTTCCTGCTGGCCTCCGCGACCGCCGCCGAGCCCTCGGTCGCCGCACGCCGCCTGACCGGCCTCCCGGTCGTCGAGGTCGCCGACGACGCCTCCCCGCGCGGCGAGCTGGTCTTCGCCCTCTGGGAGCCCCCTCTCACCGAGCTGCACGGCGAGAAGGGCGCCCCCGTCCGCCGTACCGCCACCGCCGAGGCGGCCGACCTCCTCACCGACCTCACCCTCCAGGGCATGCGCTCGATCGCCTTCGTACGATCCCGCCGCGGCGCCGAGCTGATAGCGGTGATCGCCCAGGAACGCCTCGCCGAGACCGACCGCTCACTGGCCCGGCGCGTAGCCGCCTACCGCGGCGGCTACCTCCCCGAGGAACGCCGCGCCCTCGAACGCGCCCTCCACTCCGGCGAACTCCTCGGCCTCGCCGCCACCACCGCCCTCGAGCTCGGCATCGACATCTCCGGCCTCGACGCCGTCGTCATCGCGGGCTACCCGGGCACCCGGGCCTCCCTGTGGCAGCAGGCGGGCCGCGCCGGGCGCTCCGGACAGGGCGCGCTGGCGATCCTCGTCGCCCGCGACGACCCCCTGGACACCTTCCTCGTCCACCATCCCGAGGCCCTCTTCGACCAGCCGGTGGAGTCCACGGTCCTCGACCCGGACAACCCCTACGTCCTCGCCCCGCACCTGTGCGCTGCCGCCGCCGAGATCCCGCTCACCGACGACGACCTGGAACTCTTCGGCCCGACGTCCCCCGGCCTGCTGCCCCAACTGGAGGCCGCGAAGCTGCTGCGCCGCCGGACGAAGGCCTGGCACTGGACACGCCGGGAGCGGGCCGCGGACCTGACCGACATCCGCGGCGAGGGCGGTAACCCCGTGCAGATCGTCGAGGCCGGCACCGGCCGACTGCTCGGCACGGTCGACGCCGCCGCCTCGCACACGACGGTCCACGAGGGCGCGGTCCACCTGCACCAGGGCCGCACCTACCTTGTACGCAAGCTGGACCTCGAGGACTCCGTCGCCCTGGTCGAAGAGGCCAACCCGCCCTATTCGACGGTCGCCCGCGACACCACCGCCATCTCCGTCCTGGAGACGGACATCGAAATCCCCTGGGGCCAGGGCCGGTTGTGCTACGGCTCCGTCGAAGTCACCAACCAGGTCGTCTCCTTCCTGCGCCGACGTGTCATCACCGGTGAAGTCCTTGGCGAGACGAAACTCGACCTCCCGCCTCGTACGCTCCGTACGCGCGCCGTGTGGTGGACGGTCACCGAGGACCAGTTGGACACGGCCCGGATCAACCCGGAGATCCTCGGCGGCGCCCTGCACGCCGCCGAGCACGCGTCCATCGGCATGCTGCCGCTCTTCGCCACCTGCGACCGCTGGGACATCGGCGGCGTCTCCGTCCCGCTGCACCCGGACACCCTGCTTCCCACCGTCTTCGTGTACGACGGCCACCCCGGCGGCGCGGGCTTCGCGGAGCGCGCCTTCCACACCGCCCGCGCCTGGCTCACCGCCACCCGGCAGGCCATCGCCTCCTGCGAGTGCGAGGCCGGCTGCCCGTCCTGCATCCAGTCCCCCAAGTGCGGCAACGGCAACGACCCCTTGCACAAGCGCGGCGCTGTGCGATTGCTCACGGAGCTGCTGCGCGGGGCGCCGGAGGGCTAGTGGGCGGCGTCACCGACGCCGTCGGGTCTGCCGTGCGGTGGGGCGCGGTGAGCCGGTGGCATGGGGTCCACCGGCTGAACGGATCCCACCGCGTCCGCCGGCCCCGCAAGCGGCACGGGTATCGCCGGCTGTGGGGGTTCCGTCGACTGCGCCGACCCGGGCAGCTCGGGTGGCCTCGGCAGTTCGGATGGCCCCGGCAGTTCGGCAAGTCCGGCGGGCCGCACGGGTCCTGCCGACCGCACCGGTCCTGTCGGCCCCGACGCCGCCCGACGCCCCGCCGACCGGGCGAGTCCTCCCGTCAGGGCCAGAGTCGGCCTCTTCAGCTCCGCAAGCCTTGCCGCCCGCACGGGTCCGGCCATTTCCACAGGCCCTGGGAGCCCCACAGGCCTCTTCAGCCGCGTCAGCCCTGCCAGCCCCGTAGATCCTGCCGCCCGGACGGGTTCTGCGAGCCCCGTGGCCTCCGCAAGTCCCGCCGACCGCCGAGGTCTCACCACCTCCGCCGCCTGAACAGGCCCCGCAGGCCCCGCTCTCGACCTGACCTCCGCTGCGAACGGCCCCCGCCCCGACGCCGCCGTGACGTCCGAGATCTCGCCGCCGATCGCGCACCGGACGAGCCGGGCGTCCTGGGCCCGTGCCACTCGATCGGCCTCGCGGCAGGCGGCTGTCGGACCGTCCATCCAGTGGTCCGCCGCCGCGAGCGCCGCCAAGTCGGCTGCTCCCGCCGCCCGGTGCCGGACCAGGACGACCTGCCCCATAGCCAGCACCACCCCGAAAACCACGCACAGCACCGCGATCACTCCGACCGACCAGACGGTCGCCGACCCTCTGTCCGGCCCACCCGGCATGCCGGACCTGCGGGAGCCCGCCAACCTGCCTGCCCCGTCCGCCGGGTGGACCCGGCGACGCACGCGAGCGCTGGCACGTCCGATCCACCGGCCCGGCCTGGGCGCAGCACACCGCCGCCGCCCCAAGACCGCGGAGACCACCGAGACCTCCGAGACCGCGGAGACCTCCGGGACCGGCGAGACTCCGGTCCAACGACCTACAGTCATCCCCCGCTCACCCCCACCGTCTCCTCGGCCAGAGCCACTGCCTCATCGCTCAGCTCCAGACTCAGCGCGTCGGGACCCGGTGCGGTCGCCGTGACCGTCACCCGGACCATGTCGCCCTCCCGGCTCACCTGGATCCGCGCGCCCCGCGGTGCCGCACTCCGTGCCGTCGTCAGGATCGCGTCGGGCGAGTCCTGACGGGCCGCCGCGCGGGCTCCCGCCCGCGCGGCGTCCTGGCACTGGATCTGCGCGGAGGCGGCGAGCAGGGCCCAGACCAGGGCCATCGCCACGAGCACCAGCGCGGGCAGCACCACGGCCGCTTCGGCTGTCACGAAGCCCCCGTCTCGGCAACGGAGTTCCCGCCTGCCGGCGATCCGTTCGGCCCGAGCCGACCCGCTCACCATCGGGACAACCCTTTCGACCCGACCGATCCGCTCGCCATCGGGGCAACCCGACACGTCCTCCGCACGCCGTTCACATCTGGACATCGAGTGCCCGCGCCACGATCCCCTGAAGCTGCGCGCTGACCTCCCCGCTCGTCAGCACCTTGTAGAGCGCGGCCGCGAAAGCGACCGCCGCGATGATTCCGACCGCGTACTCGGAGGTGACCATTCCCGTGTCCCTCCGCATCAGCCCGAGAAGCCACATTCGCATCCGTACCTGAACTCGTACTGCCTTGCTCATCTCAACCCCCGTAAGGTCCAAGCCCATTGATTCCTGGTCGTTCACCGCACACGGTCACCGCACGCCATCACCCCCTCCCAACAGCCCGCCGGCCAGCCCGATCACCACAGGCAGCACGCCGATCGCGAGGAACGCGGGCAGAAAGCACAGCCCCACAGGCGCGGTGACCATCACGGCCGCCCGGCGTGCTCGTGCGGTTGCGGTGCGCCCCCACTCGGCGCGGGCCTCTGCGGCGAGGCGACCGACGGGCACCGCCGCCGGTACACCCGACTCCCCCGCGCGCTCCAAGAGCCGTGCCAGCGGCCCGGCACCCGGTATCGACGCCACCTTCCGCCACGCCGCGGCCGGTTCACTCCCGAGCCGCACCTCAGCGGCACCTCTCGCGAGCCGCTCCCCCACAGGTCCGCCCAGTGCCTCCCCGACGGCCTGAGCGGCCACCACAGGGCCCGCACCGGCCGCGATGCACGCCGCCAGCAGATCGGCGGCAAGCGGAAGCTGCCGCGCCGCCCGCGCCTGGTCGTACTCCTCCGCAGGGCCGGCTCCGCGCCGCTGCCGCCACCGCCAGACACCGAATCCGGCCGCCAGACCCACCAGGGCTCCGGGCAGACCCCCGACCAGCACCCAGCCGGCGCACGCGGCACCCGCGACGGGCAGCCACTGCCGCCCGACACCGCCCAACTCGAAGCGCCGTTCGCTCTTCGCGGCTTTCAGGGCCAGCAACTCAGCCAGCCTCCGACGCACCCTCCGCTCGCGTCGCGCCGCCCAGAGCGACCGTGCCAGCCATCCGAACGCCAGCGTTGCGCACACGACCACCCCCAGCCTGTGGACAACTTCCGCACTCATGCTGCCTCCGCCCCTCGCACGATTCGCATGGCCCACCACAGGCCCACGCCCTCCAGCACCCCGCCGACCAGCAGACAGGCCAAACCAGGGCCGGTATGCAACAGCACATGCAGGGGATCGGCGCCCAAGGCGGTTCCGAGCAGGAGCCCGAGCACCGGGAGCCCCGCGAGCATCACCGCCGTGGACCTCGATCCGGCCAACTGGGCTCGCAGATCTGCCCTTTGGTCTCTCTCGGCACGCAGCGCCCCCTCGAGCCGGTCCAGCCCCGCGGCAAGTCCGGCCCCGCGGTCCACGGCCACACGCCAGCACGCGGCGAGCCCCACCAGCCCGTCGGCCCCCGGCTGCCGAGCGGCATCGGCGAGCGCGCCCGGCACATCGCCGCCGAACCGCGCCGCCGCCAGCACCACCGCCTGCGCCTCACCGAGCCCTGCCGATTCGCGCGCCGCCCGGAGCAAGGCCTCACCCGGCTGCCTCCCCGCCCGCACCTCCCCGGCGAGCGCTCCACACAGGCCGATCACCGCGTCCCCCCGGCGCTCCACCGCCCGCCTCGCCTCCGCGGCCCGCCGCACCCTCCCGAGCATCGGCACTCCGGCCACCCCCAGAACCAGCGGCACCACGGACGTACCGAGCAACGCGATCACCAGCCCGGCGACCACCGACCACGCCTCGCCCCGCAGCCGCCCGCGCAGCCGCCGCCATCCGACGAGCGCCTTCTCCCAGGGCGGCCCTGCCCCCACCACTCCGCCGCCCGCCAACAGCAACCGCGCCCTGCGCGCCCCCGAGTCCCACCCGCCCATCAACCAGGCCGCCGCCCCGGCACAAGCCATAGCCGCACCGACCGACATCCCTGACATCTCACCGATCGCCATGCCACTCCCCGCTTCCACGCCGCTCCGCATTCCCATCCCGACCCCAAGCCCTCACTGCCGCCCCTCGCTCCCGTCCCGAAGCAGCCTCTCCAGCCGCTCCCACCCCCGCTCGTACGCGAAGGACTCCGCGCCCCACCGCAACGCGGGCACCGTCACCACCAGCCCCGACGGGTCGCGCTCCAGCACATGCACCTCGGCGATCCGCCGCCGGCCCGCCCGGTCTCGTACGAGATGCAGGACCACCGACAACGCCGCCGCCAACTGGCTGTGCAGCGCGGCCCGGTCGAGCCCGGCGGCCGTACCGAGCGCCTCCAGGCGGGCGGGCACCTGAGCCGCCGCGTTCGCGTGCACCGTGCCGCAGCCGCCCTCGTGACCGGTGTTCAACGCGGCCAGCAAGGAGCTCACCCCCTGCTATACACCAACACAACAGTGTGTTGGTGCGTGTTGACCATTGAGCCTTCTCAACCCCCGATGCACACCTACACTCTGAGCATGGTCACCACGACGCCCGTGCGCGCGGGCATCTACTGCCGGCTGTCGTACGCGCCGGACGGGTCAGTCGAGAAGGTCGAGCGGCAGGAGTCGGACTGCCGGGAGCTCGCGGGACGCATGGGCTGGCGGGTCTCGGACCGGCACGTCTTCCCGGATAACTCCCGGTCGGCGTGGCAGCGCAACCGTCACCGCCCTCAGTGGGACGCCATGCTGAAGGCGATCGAGGCTGGCGAGATTGACGGCCTGATCGTGTATCACGGCGACAGGTTGATCCGGCAGCCGTTCGACCTTGAGAAGCTGATCAGCATCGCGGAGAGCCAGGCACTGCGGATCGCGTCGCCGTCCGGGACGCGCAATCTGGACTCGCCAGATGACCGCTTCATCCTGCGGATCGAGGCCGCGCAGGCATGCAAGGAGTCGGACAACACCAGCCGACGGGTGAAGCGGGGAGTGACGGCCCGTGTGGCGAAGGGACTGCCGGGCACCGCCGGAGGGAAACGGCCTTATGGCTGGGGTGTCCAGACGTCCTCGCGCGAGAGGGTCGACTCCGCCGGCGAGACCGTCACCGTCCCGGTGTACGACACCACGCTGCCGCGCGAAGACGAGATCCAGTTCATCAAGGCCGGCGCCGAGCGGCAGCTAGCCGGCATGGCTCAGGGCGCGGTGGTCCGCTGGCTCAACTCCGAGGGGGCCCGCACGACCGAGGGCAATCCGTGGACGGTCAAGAGCTGGCGGAACGTGATGCTCAACCCACGTACGGCGGGGTTCATCGAGTACAAGGGGCAGTTGCACGACGCGGCATGGGAGGGCGCCCTCACGGTGGAGACGTGGGAGGGGATCCGGGCGCTGTACCGAGAGAGTGCCGCACAGAACCCGTACGCGGGCCGGGAGCGCGTACACCTGCTGACGGGAGGGGCAGAGTGCTACCAGTGCCACAGGCCCGGAGCCAGTCCGCAGGAATGCACCGCGGCCGCGTGCCCCGGTCCTCACGTGACCGTGCGGTGTAAGCCCTCGGGCGGCCGCAACCGTAAGACGTCGAGGCTGTACTACTGCCCGTCGTGCCGCAGCGTCGCCCGCAACCTGGAGTTGATGGACGCCTACGTGGAGGGCCGCACGCTGCGACTACTGGCGGACAAGCGGTTCGCCGCTGAGCTTGACCATGCGATCGCGGATCAGAGCGGCATGGAAGTGCAGACCCAGATCACGGCTCTGGAGACTCGTCGGGATTCGACACGCGAGGACCTGAAGTCCCTCGCTGATAACCCTGACGTTGATGCCACTCTGGCTCTGCTGTCGTTGGCCAGTTTCGACCGGAAGATCGGCGAGCTGCGGGCGCAGATGGCGATGTCGGCGAAGCTGCGCCGGTTGTCACGGATGGTTGGCATGGGCCGCGGGGACTGGGCGGCGCAGCCGATCGACGTGCGCTCCACGGTCGTGCAGGACTTGTTCCGGGTGGTCATCCTGCCGACCGCTCGGCGCGGTCCGGGATTCGACTCGTCCAGCGTTCGGCTCGAGAGGCGGCCGCTGGGCCTTCGCCGCCTCGGATGAGGCGTAAGGAGGAACGTTTCTCCTCGGCATTTTCAGCCTCTCCATGCTCCGCGCGCGCGGCCTCCGTGGCGGCATCGAGGGCTCTCAGCATGCGGCCGCGATGTTCGCGCTCGGGCTCATCCCGGGCTACAGCGAGAGCGATTTCTATGACGTCGAGACGCTCGCCGAGCTGCCTCAGGCGGTCCATGCGTACCCTTCCCCCGTAAGCGCTTACACCACGTTGTTGAACAGTGACTGATTGTGCCAGTGGCGTATGCATGCGTCCATCGAAATGACCAGAAAAAGCCTGTGCTTCCAGCCGGTTCAGGCGGACGGCACGCGGCGGCGGGGCCGCCGATAGGGGCCATCGGGCCGAAAACTTCATGATCACGAAAAGCGGAATATACTCCGCTGACTCAGCCTCACCCACGCCACAGCGTTTGTCGAGTGCTCCGTGACCTGCCAGATGACGACGAGTGGATCCGTGCCCGCCAGCAAGCTATTGGGGAGCGGGTGAAGGCCAGGCGGCTGGAATGCAACCTGACCCAGGAGACGACGTATCTCAGCGCTCGTGTCGACCGACGCACCTTGCAGGCGCTCGAATTGGGCCAGGGCAACCCGACCTACGAGACTCTCCTACGCCTGTCCCACGTCCTCGACATCCCGCTCGCCGACCTCGTCCGCTGACCTTCCGCCGACGCCGGGTCTGGGCGCTCGGCGGTGAGGCAGGCGACCCTGCCCCACCGCCTGGCCAACTGAATTGGGAGGGTCGTCCTGGCCAGGGACGCCCGGGAACTAGGGGGCGAGTGTCACGTGCCATTTCCCACGAGCGATGATCGTTGTGCCGTCGGGGCGGATGAACACCTTGGCTCCGCGTACGGGGAGCTCGCCCTCGGTGAGCCAGTAGGTGCGAGCCTCGTCGAGGAGATCCCAGAGGCGCCTGGGTCCGCCCTGGCAGACGTCGGGACGCTCAGAGCCCCGACCGGTCGCGCGGGCCCACGAGCCGTCGGGGTGCGCCATGAGCGCGGTGCGCCGCTCGGCGTCATCCTCGAAGTGGTGCTCTATGCCGGGCGCGGTGAGGTCGAGCATCGAGGCTAGGTCCCAGGCGTTGGTGACGTCGACGACCGGGTAGTAGCCGAGCTCGGTCGGTGCCTCCTGGGTACGGGCCGCGTCGAGCAGGTCGCTGGCTCCGGGCGGGTAATCGTCGCCGTGTCGTGCGTGCATGAACCCGGCGCGATCCCACTCGATGGAGCCTGTAGCGCCGCCGTCGTCATCCTTGTCAGCGGTGAGGATGAGCGAGGTCCCGGCGATCGTGGTGACGAGGCGTCCACCAGGTTTCAGAGCGGCGAGCCAGGAGGCTGGGACGGGGCGTACGGCGACGGTGGCGACGATGCGGTCGTAGGTACCCGGTAGCTGGCCGGTGGCGTCGTACGCCGCCACCGTGGGCCGCAAGCCGATCTCGTCGAGCCGCTTGCGGGCGGCCATCACGAGGTACGGATCAACGTCGAAACTGGTGACGTGCCGCTCGCCGAGGCGGCCTACGGCGAGCGCCGCCCCGTAGCCCGATCCGGTGCCGACGTCGGCGAGGTCGTGTCCGTCCTCGATCAGGGCGTGCCGGAACATCCGCACGACGAGGCTGGGCAGAGTCGAGGACGAGGTCGGCTTGCCGACCGGGCGGTCATCAGGTTTGGCGTTGTCGGCGTGAACCGGGCCCACGCTGGTCACGAGTGAGGTGTCGCTGTACGCGGCGTCGAGCCAGACCTGTTCGTCGCCCTGGCCATCCCGGAGCATCCAGCCCTCGGCGCCACGCGTCCACCAGCGAGGGACGAAAAGATGCCGCGGGGTGGCTGCCACAGGGCCGTGCCACCGAGACTGCGCGCCGATGCAGCGGTCGGCAAGTACGGCTGCGTGGTCTTGCCAGTTCACGCGGAGACTCCCAGGGCAGGTGAGCGGGTGATCGGGAGCAAGTAGGAGGGGTCACACGCGGGAGTGTTGGCCGGGTCGCAGTCGCCGCTGTCGTCAGGCCCACAGGCGCCCGTGACAGGCTCGGGCACCATTCTGACGATGTCGGCCCATCCCGAGCCGGTCAAGATGGCGCCGAGAGGCTGTTCCCGTACGTTCCCCGCCGGCCACGCCCGGGACATCACGCAGCCCGTCAAGTCGCCGTTGGGCATCACGGCTGCACGCCCTCGGGTGCAGCGTCCGCACAGTTCGGAGGGGTCCGGCACCTTGCCTGCCGCACCGCGACCGAAGGCACGGGTGCGGTCGATGCTGATGTGCTGAACGCCCATGAGGCGCAACTCTGCCTCGGCCTCTTCGACGCGCTGCTCGTCCAGAACGTGGACGATGCCGGCGCGTACGGGGATCCCGCGGCCGATCGCGGTCACGATGTTGTCGCGTGTGCGCCGGTGGCTGCCGCGCACCTTCGTGATCCGGTCGTGCTCGTCGGCGCGGTCGCTGTAGTACGACGTGCCTAGGCTCACGCCGGGGAGGGCGAAGACGTCCCACATTTCGCGGCGCACGTGCATGAGGTTGGAGAACACCTCGACGGCGAGGCCGCGCCGTAAAGCGTGGGTGAGAAGCTCCTGGAGGTCCGGGCGCAGGGTGGGTTCGCCACCAATGAACTGCACCAGCGCGACGCCGAGTTCGGAAGCCTCGCTGATGACCCGCTTCCAGTCCTCTCCGGTCATGCTGCCGTGGGCGACGGTGGGACCGGAGTCGGCAAAGCAGTGCGAGCAGGCCGCTTGGCAAGTGCCGGTGATCTCCAGCTCCAAGCTGCGTATGGCGGGCGGGGCGGTCGTCATCGTTGATTTCCTATCTCTAGTGCATACCAGCTACGGGAGCCGGCGACGGGTCGGGGCATCCGCCGCGGTGGCTGTAGTTGGTGAGTGGCGCACTCGTCGGGCGGTCGTGGTCATGCCGGTCGTACAGCTCGCCCGGCCGGATATCGCGCTGGCAGAGGCAGCAGATCATCGCCGGGCCTGCCTCAGCAGACTCCGCAGTTCGTCCCCCTTAGAGCAGATGCCCCCACGGGTGTTGCACGCCGTGCACTGGCTGGCGTGCGACACCTGCTCCGGGTAGATCATCCTGATGACGCAAGAGGGGCAGCCACGGGGAAACCAGGAGACGCCGGAACCGGCGAACTGTCCGGGGCGGGCGCCGAGGTCTATGCCCGCGGCCAGCTCCAGGGCCACGGTGCACCACACACAGGCCCTGCCGCGGATCTGCTCCTCGCTCAGCTCTTCCACGCTGGGTAGTTCTGTCACGCTCATGGCATCCCCGCCGTCGGTGATCAGGTCGCTACCCAGCGTGGACCTGGACGGAGGGCGGAACTCTCACAGTTTTGTGAGAGGTGTGAGAGCGGCCTACAGACCGACCCAAGAGGCCATGTGGTTGAGGGTGTCGGGTGTGCGGCGGGCCAGATGAACGAGGCTGCTGATGGTCTCGCGTGCAGCGGGGTGGTAGCGGGTCTGTTCGGGCGCCGTCCGCCGGGCCTCGACGAGGTGATCGAGCGCGGCGTCGCTGTGGCCGGTCTCCATCTCCGTGCGCGCCCGGTCGATCAGGAAGTGGGCGCGGCGGGACGTCGCGAGCGACGGCGGCAGCTTCAGCTTCCGGGCCTGCTTCAGCGCAGCGTCGAAGTGGCGCATTTCGACGGCTGCGGACATACGGTGCATGGCCACGTTGGTGGGGCCGAAGGACAGCCAGTGCACTTCGGAGGCATCTCCGATCCGCTTCGCGATGATGCGGGCTTCGGTGATGTGCTGGACGACTGCGGTCACGTCGTCGGCCCGAGCAGCGATGACTGACGCGCCGAGATGGAGTTGTCCTGCGACTGCCAGCGCCTCGCGGGTCTTTTCGGCTTGCCCGATCATGCCGTGTCCGGAGGCGATGAGGCGTTGCCCGATCGTGTACTCGCCCTCCCGGAAATACACCAGTGCCCTCATGTACTGACGGACCGCGGCAACGCAAGGATCTGAGGCCCGCTGCGCTGCCCAGTCCATGCGGTCCAGGGCGACAGCCGAGAGGTCGTAGTAGCCGAGCTTCACGGTGATGTCGTGCGCGGTGCGGTACGTAGAGGCGAGTGCCTGCCACAACTGGGTGGACGGCGTCGACCATGCCGCGTGCGTTAGCTCGGCGATCACCCCCGGAAGGGCACGGGCGGCGTTCCGCAGGTGCGTGGCACGGACCTCGGAGCACAACCGGTCCGCCTCGATAACGAGTTCAGCCGTTGGCCGGACAACGAGGTCAGGATTTACGCCTAGGTCGTACAGGTCAAGGGATTCACGGATAGGCCGCACCAGTTCGGCAAGCCGGTCCCGCTGTAATTCGGTCACGTAGGGCTGTCCTGTCAACGCGGTGACGTCGACCGTCAAGGCATGCGCGCACGCGGCCACGAAATCCGCCGTAGCGGGGCGGGCGCCGCATTCGACCTGGGTAAGCAGGCTGTACGAATAGGGAAGCCGGTCGGCGAGTTGGCGCAGTGTGAGCCTGGCCAACTTCCGCTGTTCCCTGATGCGGGATCCAACATGGTCGTCGTCCAGTCTGGGCATACTGGTCTCCGTTCCCGACTCGTCATCTGGAACGGTACTCGCGCCCAGTCGCGTGAGTCAGGCGTCCGCCCCCGTTCCATCCGGATCGGGGGCGGTTGCATGTTGGCCGGCCGTCAAGGTGGGATGGCGCCATGACCACTCTGTACCTGTTCGGCTCGGCAGCGCCCCCCGTAGCCGACGTCGCGAAGGTGATCGAGGACGCGCAGGCCCGCGGCTTCGACGTGTGCCTCGGCCTCACCCCTACGGCGGCCCGCTGGCTGGACTCACAGCTGGGCCAGCTCGAGCGACTGACCGGGCACCCAGTGCGGTCCGACTACAAAATGCCGGGCGAGCCTGACGTGTGGCCGAAGGCGGACGTCATCCTGTTCGCGCCGGCCACCTTCAACAGCATCAACTCGTGGGCGCTCGGGCTGACTCACGACTTCGTGGTCGGAGTCGTCGCCGAGGGGATCGGCAAGCAGATCCCGACGGTGGCGATGCCGTGTGTGAACGCGGCCTACGTTCAACACCGCCAGTTCGAGCGGAGCGTCGAGGAGCTACGAGAGATGGGTGTGACGGTGCTCTACGGCGAGGGCGGGTTCATTCCCAACCAGCCCGGCCAGGGACGCCCAGAGGGCTACCCGTGGCACCTCGCCCTCGATGCGGCCGAGCGGATCGTCACACCTGGGCCCTAGCCTGGCACGCCGAAAGGCCCCCTCCCGCCAGAGCGAGAGGGGGCCTTTGTGTCAGCGTCCAGCGATCTCGTACAGGGTGAGGCCGAGCGCGACAAGCCCGGTGAGTGCGGCGACGGCAGGGAGAGGCCATCGGTTCCTCTTCAGGTTCTCTATCTCGGTCCGCAAGTCGCTGACGTCTTTCTCGGTGTCCTGGCGGAGCTGTTGCAAGTCTCGCTCGTTGCGATCCGACCGCTCGACCAGCACCGCCAGGCTGCCCTTGACCTCCGCGAATCCAGTAGCGACGGTACCGCGGAGTCGCTCCAACTCGATCGCTACGGACGCTTCGGGCACGCTCACTCCCGGGCTCCGTCCTCCGTACGCAGCCATCCGGGAAGCAGCTGCTGCACGCTGGGCAAGGCCATGACCCGGGCGACGCCGCCCGCGATCGCGAGGGCGCCGGCTACCCATGGCAGGGCCGCGGGGATCCCGGAGGCGGCGACGATGCCGGGCAGCGCGACAGCGACACCGACCGTGGTCTGAAGGACGGTGCGCGCGGTGTGCTTGGTGGATTCTCTGGGCATGGGTGTGTCCTTCCAGGTCAGGCAGTGACGGTGAACAGGCCTGTCGACGTGCCGAGTTGAGTCAGCGAGGTTTTGCCGGGGATGCCGTTGGCGTCGTCGCCGGTGTAGCCGAGGTGGCGTTGCCACTTGGCGTAGGCGGTGACCGTGGTGGACCCGAACGAGCCGTCGCCGGCGTACGTCTTGGCGAGGTAGCCGAGCCGTACGAGGGCGGCCTCGGTGAGGTTGGTGCCCGCCATGTAGCTGACGTGGCCCTGCTTGGCGGCGGGGTCCTTCTTCGCCGCGCCGATGAGCCGGGACAGGTCGACACGCGGAATGCTGGGCAGGGGAGTTGGGGCGGGCTTGACCGCCGTGCTCGCGAGCTGCTTCTTCACGTCGGCCCGGAAGTCGTCCATGTCGAAGCTCGGATCGATCTTCCCGGGCTGGACTTCCTTGTGCCCGGCGACCGACTTCTCCGACCAGCCGTGCGCCCGGCACAGGGCAGCCGCCCACAGCACGGCCCTGCGGTACTGCGCGTCCGGATAGGGATCCTTGCCGTTGCCGAGGTTCTCGATCTCCAGGCCGTACAGCAGGTCGTTGCCGTCGGCGTTCGTCTGGTTGTCGGGCGGAAGCGGAGACTTCTCGTCCCGCAGGGCGTTGACGACGTCGAGGTCCACGGAGCCGGCGTGGTTCGTCCGGCCGTGGCCGATCAGCCATAGGCCGTCGGTCTTGCCCAGCCAGGCGTGGCAGAGAGGGCCGGGGAGGTCGGACCTGCCCTTGTAGCAGAGCTCCTTGTCGTCGTGTCCCGCCGTGTGGTGGACCAGCACGCCGATCACGGGGCCGAACTTCTTGCCCGTCGCCGCCTCTCGGTTGTGGGTCTTCCAGCCGGTGTGCTCGCGGTAGGCGAGGCCTTCGGCCTTGAACGCGGCGAGCAGCTGCGTGACGGTGAGCGGTGTGGCCATCAGGCACCGCGCCGTCTGGTCCACGTCGCGGGGTCGATCTCTGTGGGCATGAGTGCCTCCCAGGGCATAGGGAAAGCCCCGGCCTGGTGGCGCGAGGCTGAAGGTGAAGCGCGTGGATGGGCGTGCTCAGCTGGTGAGCAGTGGGAGCAGGCTGTCGGCCATGAACTGGAAGCCAGCGTCACTCATGTGGACCGCGTCCGTGCCGGCCGCGCCGGTGCCGGCGCTCGTGCCCCAGTAGCCGAGGCCGTTCCAGTACGCCCACGAGTTGCGGCCCATGGCCCACCAGTTCACGACCGCGCACCCGTAGACGTCGGCCAGGGCGCGGGCGCGCTCGGCGTAGTCCTGGTACTTGAAGTTCGTCACGTCGTGAGTGCCGAGGTGGGGGGTGGCCAGGATGATGTCGGTGTCCCCCATCGCGCTGCCCGTATCCCGTACGGCCTTGATCCACTTCGCGACGTTCGCCGCCCACACATCGCCGGTCGTGTTCGCGGCGGCGTCGTTGGGTCCGGCCGTGTAGATCGCCAGATCGGCCGGGAAGTCTGGGCCCCCGTTCCATACCGCGTTCAGCGCGGTCGTCGCGTTGAGGCCGTAAGTCGCCGAGGTGGCTCCGGCCAAGGCGCAGTTGTGGACGACAATGCCGGAAGTCTTCTCGCCGGACACGCCGCACACTGAGAGGAACTGGCCAGTGGTCGCGGTGCCCACTTTCACGACGACCGTGTGTTCGACGTCCGACAGGCCGCTGATAGTGGTGGTCTGGATAGCAGCGGTGCCGGATGGCTGGGCAACGGATACGTCAGAGCCGCCGTCGATCGAGTAGAGCATCGCCGGGCGGGTGCCGGATCCCACGACCGTGTGGATCTTGACCACAGTGCCGCGCGCTTTGAACGTGAGCGTCGAGCCGGTGACGTCGTTGTAGATGTAGTTCGCGCCCGGCCCGTACTTGGATCCGCCCTGCACCCATGTTCCGGTCTGGGTGACGACGGCGCCGGCGGTCGTCCAGGCGGCGAGTGCGGCCGAGTCCCCGGACGCGAGGACCGTCGCGGACAGGGAAGTCTGCTGCAGCCCGGATCCCCCGTTCCCGTAGAGGCCCTGAAGTGTGCTGGCCATGACGCCAGGCCAGGACTTCGTGCGGGGGTTGGAGGCGTACATGCCCTGCGTCGCCGAGCCGCCCACTGTCACGATCCGGGCGAGTCCCGATCCGGCCGCGGCCGCGGTTCGCTTCGCTGTCCAGAACTTCCCCCATCCGGGCGGCACGTAGATGCCAGGGCCGTCCGGCGTGCGTGCGTTGGTGTTTCCGAGGATCCGGCTGCGCACCGTGGTGCCGGCGGGGTTGGGGGTGCCGGTGACCTTTACGCCGACGTCCCCGTACACGCGGGTGTTGAGCACCCGGTTGGGCGAGTTCACCTCGATCGTGTTGGCGTCGGCGTACAGGCGGCAGTTGGCCTCCGCGTACAGCAGGCCGCCGTGCTCGACGGTGTTGTTGAAACTGTTCGCGCCGAAGGTGAAGGCCGTGAGCCCGGCCGCGTTGCGCAAGCTGACGTGGTTGAACCGGAACCGGTTCGAAGATCCGTAGTCGCAGTCCAAGAGCTTGTCGAAACCTTCGAGGTTGATCCCTTCCCAGTTGGTGTGGGAGGTGCCCCACCCACCAACGCCGGTGATGCGGATACCAGTAGCCCCGGTGCCATCGGTGATGGCCTCGCACATCCGGAACTCCAGCTGGTTCATCACGCCGGAGGAGGTCGTGCTGGCGATCTCGTAGGCAACGCCATTGTCGCCCTTCAGGTCGACGAACACTCGGTCGAAGATCGAATCCCCGGGGTTGAAGTCCCCGTGTTCTGAGTAGAGACGGACCCCATTGCCGACTCCGCCGATCTCCACGTTGGTGCACACGGACCTGAAGGCGGACCCCAGATTGAGTGCCCACCCTGTGTGCGATCCGTCCCATGGGCCGTTGATCTGCACGTTGGTCAGGGTGGAGTTCCAGAACGAACGATGCCCGCTGAGCTCGCCGTTGGTGGTACTGGACGTGATGGCGTCGGTGGCGCCCTGGACGTCGATGCCGATGTCCTGCAGGTGGAACCGCACGACCTTCGACAGGTGGATGGCTGCGGCCAGGCCGGGGCCAGCCTTGATCATGGTGGCTCGTGCGCCCTGGCCGCGGATCGTGATGCCGATCTCGACGTCGACGTCGTCGGTACCCTCCACCGAGATCAGCCCGGTCGTATCGAAGTCGCCGACCGTCAGCAGGATCTCGCCGCCGCCGTTGTCCCGCGCGTCGTTGATCGCCTGCTGGATCTGGACGTGGTCGGCGGTCCCGTCACACACGTAGGTCGCCGCTGCGCGTACGTCGGCGGGTGCGGTCGCCGAGGCGACCACGCGGACGAGGGAGGAGAAGGATCCACCCCCGCCGCCTGAGGTCAGGTTGTGGGCGGACACCCAGGCGCGCGACGTGCCGCCTGAGTCGGCCCACATGCCGGTCACGCCGTCAGGTCCCTGGAACCTCGGCAGTGCACCGTACTCATTGGCGGCCACCGACGTGGCCGGTGTGCCACCTGAGATCAGCAGATCTGTGTGCTGCGTGCCCTCGGTCGGCGCGTCGTAGAACATGACGGTCGCGTTGGCGGCGACACCCCACAGGCCGTCACTCGGGCGGACGATGAAGTCCCCGACGCCTGCCCCGAATTCGTTCCGTGCCATCTCAGTCCACCACCCAACTGATCCCGCTCGCCGGGAACACGCTCTCCCCGTTGGAGATGGAAGGTTTGTTCGTGATCCACACCTGGCCCGGGCGGTCGTCGGCGGCGGAGTAGATGATCAGCCGGGCGATCTCGACACCCGAGACGTACGCGAGCGCGTACTGGTCGCGGCTGGGGTGGCGGTACGCGGACGGGATGAGCACGGGCAGCCGGCTCTCGGTGTCGGCTGCCAGCGTGCTGCCGACGCGGCGGAAGCCGCCGAGTCGCAGATGCACCGCTCCGGAGCGGACCTCCAGGACAGATGAGGCGACGCTGTCCCACCCGGCCACCAGGGCGTCCAGCGTGACGGTCCCGCTGTTGGAGTAGACGATGGTCCAGGCGTCGCCGTTCCAGGCGCGGATGCGGCCGGTGTCGGTCTCGAGGCACATCTCGCCGACGACCGGGTTCGGGTTGCGGTGCGAGGAGAGGGCGGGCCGGATGCGTGCGCCGATGTAGGTCTCGGCACGAGTGACGCTCACCGCGGCCGCGCCGTTCAGCACGGTGACCCCGGCGAGGAGGACCTCGTAGACCCCGGTGTCTCCGGTCTGCTGGGTGAGCGGCGGTGCCCCGGCTCCTGGCGTGCCCGCTTTGACGACGGCCCGTACGGTCCAGGTGGAGCGGTCCAGGCGCAGGACGACGCGGTCGACCCTGGTCGAGCCCGAGCTGTTGGCGCCGACCGCGAGGGCGACGGTGGACGGGCCGGAGGTCCAGGCGTGCCCGCGGACCGAGGCGTGGGCGTCTGCCCTCACGTTGACCGTGAGTCCTGTCCCGGCGGAGACGACGGCGGTGTCGGTGGGTGCGCCGTCGACCCCGTCGTCGGAGAACCGGCCGGCCATCGCCTCGTATTCGGTGTCGTTCACCGCCCGGTCGTTGTAGCCCGGGCTGGGCCACGAGAGCTGAGCCACGTGCTTACCTCGCTTCGATTCGGCCGAGCCTGCGGCCCAGCTCGCGTAGGAGCCGCACCATCTGCGGATCGCTGGTGGCCTCGGGCGACCCGATCAGGGTGGTGACGTACTCGCCGGATTCAGGGGTGGCCTGCAGGTGGATGGACTGCACGGTCTCGACGACCTCGAGGCCGGTGGGCAGCTCGACGGTGACCCGGTCGCCGAGGCCGTAGTCGTAGCCGGCGCGCAGGTCCGCGGTGTCCACGGTGACGGTGGAGAGTTCGACCTGCGCGGCCCCGTCGCTGAGCGCTGCATGGCCGGCGTCGGTGAGCAGTCCGTCGGCGTCGGTGTCCTCGCTCGCGTCGACGAGCTTCTCTACCCGCCACCACCCTGGCGAGGGGACCGCGTCGACGACCTGGACGAACTTGCGGTCCGCCGGGGACTCGACCTCGCCGCCCTGCACCAGGGCGTGCGTGATGGTCGGCCCGGACAGCTTGGACCGCACCGCCCGCAGGTTGCCCAGCCCCACGGAGAATCGCGCGGTGGCGGTACGGTCCTGCAGTTCGTAGCAGCCGAACAGGATCTCCCCGCCGGCCATGCGGGTGCGGAACCCGATGGGGATGAAGCGCCTAGCCACGGAACGGCAGACGTCCAGCAGCGGTTCGAACCTCGTCTTCACGCCCATGGTGAAACCGATCCCGGCGACCGTGTCCAGGGCGAGGTGCGGGATGCGGCGCTCCGCCCTGGCACCAGGCCCGCAGTTCTCATCGACGAGCGTGCGGATGATCTCTTCCGAGTTCATGGGCAGGAGCGTCCGCGACCCGAGGTCCGGTTGTGCCGACCACGCCGAGGCCGGGGTGGGCCAGGTGATGTAGCCCGCGATCAAGGCGAGGTCGTCGGAGAAGTTCACGGTCACCTCGCCGACGCCTGGGCTGCCGTCGATGCTCCACGCGTAGTCCTGTGGAATCTCCAGCGGTCCGGACGTCCACACCTGCCCGTCGCGGACGACCACGAGGCGGTGGCCCGGCTGGAGTTGTGTCATGACCTCGGGCCGCGCCGGTGCGGTGAACCACCCGGACGCCGGCTCGTTGAAGCGGGTGGTGCAGTCGAGCTCCGTCCACCCGTCGATGGGGTCGCCGGTGACGGCCATGTCCGCGTCGAGGATCAGCAGTTGGATCGCCATGTCAGGCCGTCTCGTATCGGGGACTGAAAACGAGGTCGACGGCCGAGCCGGCTCCGGACCCCGACAGGGTGAACGTGACGCGGTTGTCGCCGGGGGCGAGCCCCCACAGGGTGGCGCCCGGCCAGTCGAGGGCGCCGAACCAGTTGTCGCCGTTCTCGTAGCGGACCGACGGGGGGTCGGTGCGGATCGACACCTGTTCGCCGGCGAGCAGGTTGCCGTGCCCGATCGCGCTCGCGTCGGGATCCAGAGTGAAGGCCTCGCCGGTGTCCCGGTGGGTGAACTCGATCAGGCTGGCGGGGCCGGTGATCAGCCATGTCGGCCATACGTACACGTCGCCCGGGTTGTTGACGGTCGTGTCCCCGAGCACCTGCGAGGAGGACACCGTGGGGTAGGGGTCGAGGAAGTCGCCCGGCGCGTCGGCCTCGCGGTGCACCGGCACCGGTACCGCGTCCACCCAGTACGGGTCTTCGCACCACAGCGTGAGGACGGCGCTGTCCCAGGTGATGCCGGTCGCGGTCTGTCCGCGGCCGTCCCACCCGCTCTGGTAGTAGACGGCGATCCAGCGCACGGTGCCGTCCGGGCGCGCCACCTCCAGAATCCCCGGGCCCTCCCGCAGGGTGCGCGTGAACGCCCTCCCGAGCGCACGCCAGTTGGTCGTGAACGCCATGTGGTCGGCGCCCTTGACCAGGAGCGGCCACACGATGGTGCGCGGCTGCGGCTGGACGTGCCGCAGCCGCGCGCCGCCGCGCGGGTGCGGGTCCGAGGTCAGCGTGTACGGCGCCGCTCCCATGCCTGACACGCCCTCGGCGAGGGTGTACCAGTCGGCGGTGATGTCGGTCATCGGCCACCGGGTGCCGGACGGGTCGATGTAGGTGATCGCCGCGTAGCCGATCTCCGGGACGTCGACCGGTGGGGTCTCCGGTACTTCCGGTGCGACGTACGGCGCTGTGATCAGGGGCATCTACCTGGGCCTCCCTACGCGCTGGCGTGCTTCTTCCTGCCGCTGCAGGAGCCGCAGGTCCTCCACGCTGATCACCGACTGGCGGGGGTAGACGTTGTACGCCACCTGCGGACGGTCGCTCACCGCCGCTACCGTGCTCGTCGCCGGCGCCGCGGGCAGGCCCGGGCGGGGTGCGCCCCGCCCTATCTGCACGCGGCCGTCGTTGAGGGCATCCATCAGGCCAAGGCCGTACTTGCGAACGGCCGCCGACTGCACCACGTACTCGGTGTCGGAGACACCCGCCACCGCACCGGACCCGAACATCGCCAGGACGCTGTCCGACGTCGGGCTTCCCGGGCCCTGGACGTAGCCGCCGTACGGGAAGTACTGGATCTCGCCGCCCGACGCGTACCCGCGTACGCGTCCGCCTGCTGCGAGGTCGGGGCGGTGGGCGGCTGGAACCGTCTGCCCCGGGCGGCCGACCGTCTCGAAGTAGGTACGGACGTACGTGTTGGACACCTTGCCGTCGAGCGCGTCCAGCTGCCGCCGCGCCTCGCGGATCTTCGCTTCCAGGTCCGAGATCTCCGCCCGCACCTTGGCCTTTCGCGAGTCGGGGACCTTGGACAACTGGCCTTTGGCGGACTTGAGCTTGGCCTCCAAGTCCTCCAGGTTGCCCCGCAGTTTGGCGGTCTTGTCGGGGGTGGCGAGGATCTGGTCTGCCAGCCTCTTGGCCTCCTCGCGGGTGAGGCCCATCTGCTGTGCGGTCTTGAGGAGGGTCGCGCGGCCGCGCTCGTAGATGCCGTTGACCTCGCCCCATGAGGCACCGGACTCCCGTGCGGCCGCGGCCGCCGAGTCCGTTTTGGACGCCAGCTCGCTGAGCGACTGCGCGGCCGTCCGCTGTGCCTCGGTATTGAGGGTGAGCTTGTTGCCCTGCATGTCCAGGACGCCGGCGTTCTCCGCGGCCGCGGTGGTTGCGGCATCGATGGCGGCCTCGAACCCGATCATCCCTGTGAGGCCGCTGCGGTTGACCTCGTTCAGCGCCTCGATCGCCTGGCGCAGTCCGTCGGCGGACGTTTTCTGCTCGTCGAGCTGCGCCTTGACTTCCTGCGCCTGGGTGCCGAAGAGTCCCATCGACTGCGCGGCGAGCTGCTGCTCGAGGGCCTGGCCTGCTAGGGCAGCTTTGTAGTCGTCGAGCTGCGCCCGGACCTCGTCGGCGGTGTAGCCCTGCTTGCGCAGTGTCGCGATGACGTTGTTGAGGGCCGCCGCGGCGAGCTCGGTCTTGCCGCCGGACACGAGGTTCACGAGGGCCTCGTCGATCGCCTCGAAGTCCGCCTTGGCGTTCTTGACCGGGGTGGAGTCCATGCCGATCAGACCGGTCAGGAACTGCTGCGCCTGGTCGAGGCTGCTCGGCCGGGCGAGCGTACCGAGGGCGTCGGCCAGCCCGCCCAGGTCGGCGCCGTACACCCGCAGTGCCTCGCCGCTGACCTTGCCCGTGTCGCCGAGCGTGGCCAGCGAGGTGGTGAGTTTGTCGACGTCGGCCTTGGGTTCACGGCTCGAGCTGGACAGGGCATCCAGCGTGATCAGCAGCAGGCCGATGCCCGTGCCGGCCATGGCAAGTCGCGCCCCGCGCGACAGGGCGCCGATCGCCGCGGTGGTTCCTGCGAGGGCACCGGGCGTGGCCGCGGCCGCCGTACGCATGGCGATGATCTGCCCGCCCAGGGCGGCCATTCCCGCCTGGGCCACGCCGATTCCTGCGCCGGCTAGTTTCACGACCTTGATGGCGATCGCCAGTTGCAGCAGCGTGGCGATCGCCTCGGGCGGGACCGCGGACACCACACCCGACAGGGCGTTGATCACGTCGAGCATGCCGACGCCGACCTCGGAGCCCGCCTCCAGGACGTGCAGCAGAGCCTCGCCGACGTTCTCCAGGGTGTCCCACACGACGGGCCCGTTGGCCTCGGCGTAGTCGAAGAACTGCGACAGGCCGGAGCTGTCGTACTCGCCGGCATCCAACTTGGCCAGGAACACCGTGAGCTGGTCGACGCCGCGGCGCATGGTCCGCTCGGTGAAATTCGTGAACCGGTTGTTCAGTGCGTCGAACCCTGGCGTGCTGATGCCGCCGCCGACCATGGTGATCAGCCGGTCGAACTGGGTCGACGCACCCCGGACGAGGCCCGACGTCGTGGGGAGGAGCTTGTTGGCGACGGCGACGCCCTTGGTGAACGGGCCCATCACGTCGCCCGAGAGCTCGTCGGACCAGTCCTTGAAGTCGGCCTTCAGGATGCCTACCGCAACGGCTGCCTCGCGGGTGGCGGGCGGGAGCTTGTCGAGCTGCCGCTGATACTCGGCCTGCGCCTTGACGGCCTCCTGCGAGGCGGCACCCGATGTCTCGACGGCCGATCGCCACTTCTTCTCCGCGTCAGCCGCCTCGCCGATGGCCGCGATCTGCGGTCCCAGCGCGAGCCCGTAGGCGGCGGCCGCCACGGTCACCGCTCCGAGCTGGCCGGCCAGAGCTGCCGCGGACCCGGCGAGGCCCGCGGCCGCGGGGATCGCCGCCGGTGCGAGGCTGATCAGGCTGGCCTTGAGGGACTCGCCCAGCTTGTCGGCCGAGTCGGACAGTGAGCGGAACGCGGAGCGGGTGCCGTCGGTGCTGCCGGCGAGACGGCGCTGCGCCTCGTCGGTGGTCAGGAAGCGGCCCTGCAGGTCGTGCAGCCTGCCGTCCGCGTCTCCGGTGATCCCCGACATCTGCAGCCGCAGACGGTCGGCTGAGTCGGCCGTGCCGTTCATGACGCGCGTCAGTTCGTCGCGGCCGGCGAGGGTGAATGTCAGGCGCTCGGGCACCGGCTCACCCCCTCGTCATCTCGTGGCGGCGTGCCGGTCGATCCACGCGACCAGGCGCAGGAACCGTTCGACGGGCAGCCGGTCGAACTCGCTCGGCTGCATGCTGAGGTAGTGGTAGAACAGCGGCTCGTACTGTTCGATCAGTCCGCGGAGTCCGCCCGGCCCCGTGCCAGGTGGCCTTTTCCCAGGGCGTCGAGCGCGTGGTCGACGTCGGCCCGGTCGTTGGCCAGTTTGCGCAGGTGCGGCAGGGTCGCATCGATCGCGGCGTCCTCGTTCTTAGCGAGGGCCTCGACGATGATGTGGTCGAGGACCTCGTCAATGTCGCTGCGTTCGATGCGCGCTTTGAGCCGGCGCTTCCACCCGGGTACGTCGAAGTCGCTGAACGGGAGCTCCGGCGTCGCACGTCGGCGGAACGCCCACAGAATGGCGCGCATGGCGGTGGGATCCTGGGCCCGGAGCAGGTCCTCGATCCGACGCCACGGCACATCGCCCATGGCGGCCTCGACGGCGGCGGCCTCGAGCGCCGATAGGTCGTCTGTCGACAGGGTCTCGACGTCGCCCTCAGCGGGGGTGTGCGTGATGATCATCCGTTGTCTCTCTTCTCACTGGAGGTCCCGGCGGACATCGCCCAGGACGCGTTCGATCTCGGCGCGCATCCGTGGCGTGCCGGCTGCAACGGGGCCTGACCACCAGCCGGTTGGCCGTGCCCACTGGTTCGTCCACCGCTTGGTGTTGCCGAACACCGGGTGGCGCAGGCGGCCTTCGTTGATCCGTGAGGGGACGCCCATGGTCACGCCCGCGGGCAGGCGTGAGGAGTCGAGCCAGACACGGGCACCAGGGGTGGCACCCGTCCGCACGCTGATACGCACGGCTCCCGCGATACCGGCCCGCAGCGGCCGCGTGGTGGCCGACGGCCCCCCGCGCTTCTTGCGGCCGGAGCCGGGCAGCTGCACCGAGCGGATCGAGCGTTGGAGATCCCGGTGAAGTGGCTCGGCCGCGCGGCGGATCCGCCGACTGGTGTTCTGCCGCAGCCGCGGACCGCCCGCCCGCCGCAGCTGGCGGGACAGGTCCGTCAGCTGCCCGGTGCCCAGGATCTGCACCGTGGGCATATCACGCCGCCGGGATGGTGACGTTCTCGGCGGGCTCCGAGGTGATGGCGAACTGGGCCATGATCTGGGCGGCCTGGTCGAGTTCGCGGATCTTGGCCTGGGACATGACCGTCACGGGGTAGACATCCATCGTCTGTCCTCCGACGTCGCCCTCGTCCATCCAGATGATGAACCCGGTGTCCTCGCGCTGCAGCAGCGTGCGGACGTCGTCGCCGTCCTTGCTCGCCCAGAACGTCAGCGAGCTGTCGGCGGCCGTGATCTCGCCGCCCACGACGGGCGTGAAGCGGCTACCGAGGGCGGCGGTGGGCACCGTGCCGGACGTGGTCTGCCAGCCGCCCATGGCCCCCGTCTCGCCCTCCAGGGCGGTACCCGCGTTGATCTCCGAGCGGCTCGGTGCGCTCTTGTTCGCGACCGTCGGCGCCCAGATGACCTTGGTCGTCCCGCGCCGGTAGTAGCGGACCGACGCGTTGATCGGCGTGGCAGCCATCAGCTCTCATCTCCTGTCTGCCGACGGCGCTTCACCGTCGGCTTGCGCGGGGCGGGGACCTCGTCGGCGATCTCCCAGCCGGATGCCTGGTAGTGCGGCACCGAGCTCTCGCGCACCGTGATGTGCTCGCCCGGAAGCTCGGAGTGGGTCATAGTCACGTCGCTCATGCGACCGCCACCCGGATCACTGCGACCTCGACCGAGGTCACACCGTCGTACGTGATGTTGGCGCGGCCGGTGGACGGGTTGCGGTAGGCGTTCGTGACGGGGATCGCCTCGGTCACGCCGGCCGCCACCGGGATGGCCCGGTCGGCGATCGCCAGTCCGTCGACAGTGCCCGGGGTCACCAGGGTCACCGTGTGGGATCCGGCGTCGCCGTTCTTCACCAGCAGCAGCACACCGGCCCCAGTCAGGCAGGTGTCCCCGCCGCCCGCGGCCGGGTCGAAGTCGACGGCCAGGCCGGTCAGCGGTGGCACCTGTGTGGGTAGTGCAGCCATGCGTTACCTCCTCGTGAAGCCGCGGCCGGCTACCGACAGCAGCAGCCGGGCGTGCGCGCCCTGCTCGGTCTGGTCCTGTATGAGCCGTGTGCCGGCGACGGCGATCTCGATCGAGGGCAGGCCGAGGCCCGGATCGGCGCGTAGCCAGTCCTCGACGCGCGCGCCGATCTCGTAGGCGCGCCGGCGTGCGGCGACGACGTCCTTGTCACCGCGGTTGGCGATCGCCGCCACGGTGATCTGGAACTCCTCCTCGCGGCCGCTACCGAGGTCGGACCAGCCGCCCACGGTCTGTGCCGCCTCGAAATCTCCGTCCGGGTCGCCGTCGAACCCAACGACAAGCCAGTCCGGGGCGGCGTCGCCGGTGACCTGCGGGCCGTCCGCCACAACCACGCCGCCTTTGCCGTCAGGGCCCGGCTCGTACTCCGGCTCGAGCTGGCCCAACGCCACGAGCGCATCGATCACTTCGGGAACTCGGGATGCCATCTACGCAACTCCTGGGGGCAGTCGGTACGGGGCGAGCAGTTCGAGGACGCGGTTGGGCACGGCGTAGCCGAATCCGGGGATGGGCTGGCCGACGCTGTAGTCCTCGCCGCCGCCGGGCAGGCCGCCGCTGCGGCCCGGGCGCTGGGTGCGCCACAGGTGCTGGACGAGCATCCGCGCGGCGAGGTTGACGGTGGGCGGCGTGGGGGTCCTGCCGGCCTGCAGGGTGAACAGCAGCAGGCCGCGGAACCAGCCGCCGTCATGCCGGCGGACCTCCCCGGTGTCCGGATCCAGGACCAGGCCCCCGACGGGGTAGGAGACACCGCCGGCGAGGAGGGGTTCCACCGAGGTCAGGGACAGGACCGGTGTCGTGCGCAGGACCAGGATGCGGCGCCCGTGCTCCGCGTCCTGGCGCTCGGTCACCTCGCGCGGTTCGACGGGCCCGATGAACTCCTCGATCACCGGACTGACCGCGTCGACGTACGTCTGCAGCTCGGTGTCGTCGGTGTCGCTGGTGAGGTTGAGCTGCAGCTTCGCCTCGGCCAGGGTCAGCAGTGCCACACCGGCCCCTAGGTCCTGGAGATGGGCAGGACGTTGGGGAACCCGAGCAGGATGACGGCGCCGTAGATGCCGCCGGTCGTGGTGCCCGAGACGGTGGTCACCGCCCGCAGGTAGCGCGCGTTGCCGATGTAGCCGACCTCGTAAAGCTTGTCGTCGTCCGCCGCGACGATCGAGGGCAGTGAGCCCTGTAGGTCGGCCGCGGGCGCGGCTCCCCACGTCGCGTTGTCGTCGGACACCTGCAAGGTGATGGCGTGCGTGCCATCGGTGATCGTTCCGGCGTGGACGATCAGGGCTGCCGACTGGTACCACTCGTTGGTGCCGGACGCGCCGGACAGCTTCCGGTCGACCGAGGTCCCGTTGGCTGTCGCCGTACGGAGCGCGATCGCCAGTGAGACGCGGGCACGGACGTGTGTGTAGACGGATCGCTTCACTTCGCGTCGCCTCCTGCCGGTGTGCGTGCCGCCGTGGTGGTCTTCTTCGCTGCGGTCTTCTTGGCGGCCGCGGCGGGCGGCGGTTCGCTGCTGCCGGCGTAGCCCTGGATGTCGGCGTCGGAGGGGCCGGTCTCGGCGGCCGGTACAGGTTCCGGTGCGGGGGGTTCGGTCTCCTGCGGTGTTGAGGTGGCCTGGGAGGGCTCGAGGGCCTGGGGGATGACGACGGCCTCGAACAGCTCCTCGCGGCCCTCCACCACCACGTCGTGCGCAGCGACGAGATCGCCCTTCACGACGTGCCGGTTGCCCGGCGCCCAGAACGTTTCTTTCGCTCGGTACACGGGTGCTCCTGGAACGAGGAGGGCGCGGCCGCTGTGTGCCGGCCGCGCCCTGGGGTGGGTTGGATCAGGTGACGTTCAGGAGCCGGAACGCGTCCGCGTTGACGACGTCGGCGCCGACGCGCCAGTAGGCGAACCAGCCGGCCTCACCGGTCGGGCGGCCGGACGCGCCCTTGACGAGCGGCTCGTAGACCATGGTCATTCCGACCCGGTCGACGATGTAGTAGTTCCGGAAGTCGCCGAGCAGGAGCGTGTAGTTGTCGGCGCCCGCGTTGATCACGCCGTCCATCGCGGAGGCCTCGTTGATGGGTGCGCCGAGCAGCTGCTCGGGCTGGCCCATCCCGAGGTTCGCCCAGAAGCTGGAGCCCCCGGCGGTGTCGAACTGCCGCGTCTTGTTGATGATCGGCTTCGCCGCCATCCACGACGGCCGGCCGGTGATCCGGTGGCGCGGCGGCAGGGCCTGCTCGACGGCGTACACGTCGGCTACCGCGTAGGTGTCGGTGGTCGCCGAAGCCACGACCGAGCCAGCCACCGCGGCGACCGCCGGGACCACGCCCTTCGGTTTGCCGTTGCCGTCGCCCGTGGCGAACGCCGTGGCCTCAAGGCGGTCCTTGGCGTCCGCCAGGAGCGGCCCGACCTCGGTGGCGAACCCGGAGTCCGCCAGGACCTCGAACGAACCCTGCACCCACGCCGACGCCTTCTCCGGCTTGATGGACGGCTGAGAGAAACCAGGCGAGTTGTCACCCACCTCGTTGGCCTCGGCGAGCCACGACGCCGTGACGCCGGCGCTGGACACGCCGTTCCACGTGTCCGTGGTGATCGTCTTGATCGTCGACACCTGCCGGAACGGGTTCGCGCTGCCGGCGTTCGTGAGGATGATCGTCGGGTCCAGGGTGAACGGCACGAGGAAGCCGCCCGCCGCGTCGGTCAGGGTCATCGCCCGCCGGTGCGCTTCGGCCAGCCGGTATGCCGCGGTCTCGTCCGCGTCCAGGAGCGCGGGGTTGCCCGCGTTCTCCAGCAGGGATTCGAACGCCCGCAGGTACTCGTCCGATCCGGTCAGCAGCAGGTGCTGCGCGATCCGGCCGCGCCGGTCGGAGCGGACCAGGCGCTCGACGCGCTCCTGCTGGTCCTCGGTGATCATCTCTGCCGCGAGTTCCACCGCGTACAGGGCGCGGCTGCGCAGGTCACCGCGGATGTCCCGGTCGTTGAGGTTCGCGCCGCGGATGCGGTCGAGCTCCTCGTAGGGGTTGCCGCGCTGCCGCATGAAATGCGGGCCGTCGCCCTCGGGCCGCTCCTGGCTGCCCGGGACGGTCGCGGCCGCGCGGACGGCGTCTACACGCCGCTCGTGCTCGACCTGCTCGTCGTAGGCCTCCTGCGCGGTGTCAACCTCGGTGAGGAGATCCCGCGCCCGGGTGACCTGCTCCTCTTCCGGCTCTTCCAGCTCCTCGAGCTCGAACAGCTCGGAACGCAGCGCGTCCAGGCCTTCCTTGAGCTTCTCGCTCTTCTTCTTCCGCTTGGTGGTCACAGAGCCCTCCTGGCCTTGATCTCTGCGCGGAGCTTGATCCACGCGATCTGCTGCCGAGCGGAGTGCCTTGCGGGCGGGTCCTCGGCGGCGGGCCCCGGGTTGGGGCCGCCGGCGGCCGGCGGGTCCGTCGGAGTGCCCTGGGCGGGCGGGTCCAGCGGAGTACCGGTCCGAAGCATCTGGGCGAGTTTGTCCCGCTCGTCGGGGGACAGCTCGGCGAGCAGGGGCATGACCTGCTCGGCACGGACGCCGATCACGGCAGCGTCCGGGTAGGCGGGGAACGGGGTCGGCCCGTACTCCCGCAGTTTGATCTCCTGGCGCCGTACGGTGCGCAGCTTGCCGCTCGCATCGGCGCGCCAGCCGCCGCGGGGCGAGCGGCCGGGGTCGGAGCGTACGAACGCACCGCTGAACGACTGTGCACTGATGCTGCCTTCGCGGATGTTCTCCAGGACCTCGTCGGCCAGCTCGGTCTTGTTGTAGCGGGTGACCGTGAGCAGGCCGCGGCTGTCGGTCTTGATCTCCACCGGCGCGCCGATCGGCATCGCCCCACGCTCCGAGGGCGTGCCGAACAGGGTCCGGCCGTGGTTGTAGAGCACCCCCACGCGCCAGGTGGTGCGGCTGCCCGCGGGGGCCAGCTGGTTCAGGGTGCGCTCGAACGCACGGCGGTCGATGTCCTCGTTGTAGTGGCCGTCCTGGTCGTAGATCTCCGTCGGGGTGTCGAACACCGCGGCGTAGGCCTCGACCGTGCGGCCGTCACCGCCGGCGCGGACATGGATGTCCTCCAGCGGGAAGCTGCGAACGAACGCTTCCATCACGGCTCCTCCGTTGGCTCTGGGGCGGGTGAACTGGGCTTGCCGCTCCCGGGCTTCTGCAGCTGCACGGAGTACAGGCCCGAGTGCTTGAGCAGGGTGAAGTCCTCGGCCTCCACCGCGGCCACCACGGAAGCGGGCTCGTAGCCGGCGTCGACCAGCGCGCGGATCGTGCGGGACTCCAGGCCCTGGATCTCCGCGGCCGCCTGCCGGTCCTCGCGCAGCCACGCGATGTCCCGGGTGTCGTAGAACAGCTCGGCGCCGGCGGGGACATCGATGAGCGGGGCGAGGGATCCGGCGGCCTCGCGCCACAGCGGCCGCATGGTGCCGTCTGCCAGACGGCGCCTGCTGCTGGCGTAGTTGCCGGCGTTCAGCGACGATCCGGCCAGTCCCTCGGAGAACCCGACGATGACCGAAGGGACACCTGCGGCGGCCGCGAGACGCGTCTCACCGGCGCCCTGCGTGGCTTTGAAGTCGAGTTGGTGCAGATCCTTGCCCACGACTGTGACGTCCGCGCCACCGCCCAGGTAGAGGGTTTTGTAGGCGGTGTCCACGCCGCGGTGCTGGGAGTCCATGAGCGCCTGGAACTTCCGAACCTTGTCCGGCGTCACGGACGCGTCCATGGATACGACGACCTGCGGCGATGCCCCGTTCTCGAAGAACTTCAGCTTGTGCCGGGTCGCCGCGGTGTCGCCAACGATCTCCCGGATCACGGGTGTCAGCCACGACATGCCGCGGAACTGGAACTCGGGGTCCGGGTACGGCGCGAAGTGCCCGACCTGCTCGGGCAGCAGGAACCACGGCTCGCTGCCGGTGGGCGGGTCGTACATGTAGCCGATCAGTTCGGAGTCGATCGCCTCGCTGGCGAGGTTCGGTTCCTCCTCCGAGGCGGTGATGATCGTGACCCAGTCGGGTCGCAGCATCTTCAGCCGGCCGGGGTTGTAGTTGGTGACGTACCCGTTGCCCTCCAGGTCGGCGTTCTGGATGTACCGGGACAGGAGGTTGCCGGTGGTCCCACCGGGCCACGGCGTCTCGAGCGGCCCCAGCGCCGGCGTACCGAACAGCTCCCCCGGCCGGCCGTTGCGGATCTGCCGGAACTGGAACCGTGCCTCGCTGAACAGCAGCTGCCGCACCGCCATCAGCGCGAACACGGGCCCGTTGCTCTTGTACGCGTGGCGGACCTTGGCCTCGAACTCCTGCGGGAGCGGGCGTTCCTTGCCGTCGATGGGCCGGCCGGTGCCGTAGTAGATGTTCCCGCCCACCGACCACGACTCGTCATCGCGTGAGGCCGGCCGCCGTGCGTGCTGCCACAGGCTCGTCACTGCCTGCCCTCCGTCTTGGGCCGCCGGTCCTCGATCAGCGCGACGGTCAGACCGGGCGGCGAGGCCTGCCAGGCGGTCACCTGGTAGACGACCTGGTCCGCAATCGTGATCCGGTCCCCGTTCACCTGCAGTTCGTGGCCGCAGGCCGCGGCGATCACCTCCAGGGAGATGCACGCCAGCCGCGGCGCGTGCAGAATCCGGATCCCGCCGGGCACCCTCTCCAAGGTCACTTCACTCGTCATCGTCGTCCCCCTTCTCCGCCTCGACGTCGACGACGAAGAGGAACGTGGCCGCGGTCAGCGCGCCGCCCGCCATCAGCCCCAGGCCCGTCCCGAACTGCACTCCCGTGCCCGCTGAGAGGCCCGCGCAGCCTGCCCAGTAGCCGAGGCGGACCCGGGCCAGCCTCGACCACCGGGTCACCCGTAGAAGCCCCACGGCTCCGCCTCCTCAGGCTCGACGTCGTGGTACATCTCCCACCCCCACACCGCGTAGGTCGCGGACACCAGCGGGCTCACGTCCACGCCGTCGCTTTTCCTCGTCCACGCCCACGCGTCGCCCAAGTCGCGTTTCTGCGCGCCGGCGAGCGCGGCAGTCAGCGGGGCCTGACCGATCTGCCGCAGGGTGCCGTTCTCCACGTGGTCGTAGAACCCGCCGCAGGCCTGCGCGAGCTGACGGACCTTCGGGCAGATGACCAGCTCAGAGCGGTCCTCACGGTCCTCGTCGTCCTCGTACGCCAGAGCCTTGCGCAGCGCGGGCACCAGCGAGCCGGCCGGACCGCCCTCGTCGATCACCCACGCGCAGGGGCTCCACTTCTGGTCACGCTCGAGGACGTACTGCACGACCCAGTCCGTACCGGGCCGGTGCTCGACGACCTCGGCATGGACGCCGTCCCCCGACGCGCCGGCCACGGAAATCGCCGTCCACGTCCTCTCGGGGTTGGTGTCGATGGCGAACCCGACGGGATCCTCCGGCTTGGACGTGCCGGTCTCGCAGGCCTCCCACTTGGCCTTGGAAATGACCTGCCAGGTCTCGTCTGTGACCTCGGGGTACTCGCCCACCCCGAGACGCTCACGGTCATACAGATCAGCCCGCATGCTGCGCCGCTCCTGGAGGACGTACGCCGTGCGGATGCGGATGCCGAGCGCGGGGTTGGCCCGGGCGATCGAGGCCTCGCTGTCGCGGTCGTCGTGTTCCTCGCAGGTGATGCGGCCCTCAGCGTCCTGCGGGCACTCCTTGGCGTGCGGCGCGATCGAGTACTCGAGGTAGGTGAGCGACGCGTCCGGGCCGTCCTTGGCCAGGGCCCGGGCACGCAGCAACGCCAGCTGTTCGCTCTCGGCACCCATGCCCGCGCTGCCGGTGTAGACCAACTGCGGGTTGGGGCGGGCGGAGAGAACCGGCATGAGGGCGCCGATGGGGGCCGCCCGCAGCTTCATCGCCTCGTCCATGAGGACCAGGTCGCCAGAGAACCCTCGGCCGCTGTCACTGCCGCGCGCCAGGAAGCGGATGCGGGCGCCGTTGAAGAACGTGAACCCCTCTTCGCCGTGCGAGCGTTTGACGGTCCTCACACGGCGCGACAGGGCGTAGGAGCCCTCGATCATCTGGTCCAGTCGCAGGAACGATTCCTGCGCGGTGTTGAACTGATGGGCGGTGTGGATGACCAGCTTCCCGCCGAACAGGATGACCTCGCCCAGCTGCCTGAGCTCCAGGAACCCGCCCTTGCCGTTCTGACGGGCCACGTTGAGGACGACGTCGAGGGATGCCCACCGGCCCTCGTCGTCCTCGGCCAGAGAGTGGTGGAAAGCCAGCCGCTGCCACGGGTCGAGGACCACGTGGGCGTCCTCGGCCAGGTCGATGCACTCCTTGCCGGCAGGTGAGGTGAAGTCGAGCGCCTCCCGGTCCTCGGCACCGTCCCACCGGCCGGTGTCAACGCGGCGGCGCCAGGGCACCGACAGGATCCGCGGGGTCTGGCTGCCGATCATCCGGCGCCTCCGGCAGCCCTGGCCCTGGCCTGCCGCTCCTCACGCTGCTGTGCGACCCGGTCGTGACGGTCGCCCCGCTCCGTGGGGGGAGCGGCGGCCCGTACGACGGCCATGGCCTGGCGCAGCTCGCGGGCGACGGCGGCGGCATGCCGAGGGTCGCCGGCCGAGTCGAGCTCCTTGGCGAGCCGGACGGCCGCGGCCGCCTGGGCGTTGGTGGCGGACAGCACGCCGAGCTCGTCGAGCTCTGACTTGGTGGCGCGGGTGACGTCGCCGGCTCGAAGGGTGCGGCGCCGAGGCTTGTCGTCCATGATCACCCTCCGTAGGCAGGGCCCGAGGGCAAGTGATCATGGGCCGCTAAAAGGGCCGAACCTGGTTCGGGTGGATTAGCGGACGGGGCCGCCGATGATCATGGCCGCTAATTCGGTCGAACTCGGTTCGGCCGCATTAGCGATCGCCGCGGGGAGAGAACCGGGCGACAAGGGCTTTTGGGTCGCCCGGCTCCTTGATTCACGTCCGGTCACGGCCCCCCTCCCCTCCACCACTCGACGCCTCGGGAAGCGGGCGAATCGGACACAATCGACGGCGGCCGCGCTCCCCTGACACTCGGCACCGGCCGGGCCGGGTCACCACTCGCGTGACGTCTGCGCGGTGACCGGGCGCGACCCGCCGCGCCGGTACTCCCGGTACCACCGGGTGACCACGCCGTCCATGGCGGGCGACCGCATGGCTGCGACACGCTCGCGCACGACCTCTTCACCCGGATCGACGACGATGATCTTGGCGCCCAAGTGCCGGTACTTCGCCCGTGCCTTGGGGCTGGGCATGGTGTGGATCAGGAACACATCGGTCTCGTCCAGGTGCTGGACCGCCTCGTCAATGGCTGCGTACCGGGCGCGCTGGGCGATGCGTACGTGGATGCGGTCCTGGGACCACTGGGGTGCGCCCGGGCCGGTGAGCGCGAGGGTGATGCGGTCCAGGTCGATGACGACGTCCTTGGCTTTCGCGTGGGCCTGGATCCAGGTGCTCTTGCCCGAGGCCGGCGGGCCGGTGATCACGTAGAGCACGGTCACCTCCGCGCGTGCGTGCACCAGCGGTGGCCGCAGTCGATGATGTCCGGGTTGCTGAGCTCGTCGACGAGGCTGGCGGGTGGTCTGCTGGGCGGCAGGCCAAGGCTGTCCTCCAGCCGCCGCGTCACCGCGTAGGACGCTCGGTCGTGCGTCTCGCAGCGCCGGGCGATGCGGCGCAGCAGAGTCTCAAGCACGGTGCTTCACCCGACGGGCAGCTCGCCGACGGCGAGGGCACCGGCGACGCGGGCCCACATCTCGGCGAGGCGCAGGGCCTCGGTGGACCGTACGCCGTGGAACTGGGCGAGCCTGCGTTCGTCGGCCATGCGGTCGCGTTGCCAGGCGTTGTCACTGTTCTGCCGGGCGCGGGCGTCGTCCTCGTGTCGGATGGCCTGGTCGTACTCGGCGGTGGCGCGCTCGGCCCAGCCGAACGCGTGGGCCTGGGAACGGCGTTGCTGCTCGGCGCGCCAGGCTCCGTAGCTCTGATCTCCGTCGCTCATGGTCACCACTTCCGGGATGCTCGGGCCGGGGCGGCGGTGCCGATGCGGTTGCCGCGCTGTGAGTTGCAGCGTCGGTGTGCGCTGCGGGCGTTGGCGGGGTCGAGCAGGTCGCCTCCGCGGGTGAGCGGGGTGGCGTGGTCGAGGGTGAATGCCCACCGGTCGCGTTGTGCGGCGTAGCCGGTGAGGGTGTAGTCGATCTCGTGGCCGCAGATCCAGCAGGGCAGGCCTAGGGCGCGCTGCTGTCGGCAGAGGGTGCGGTAGCGGCGCCCGTTGCGTGGGTTACGGGCCACGGGCGCCTCCTGCTACAGGTCGTTGCCGAGGACCTCGCGGCGGGCGGTGGTGGCCTTGCGGTTGAGGGCGCTGGTCATGCGCACGGCCGCGACGGTGGAGAGGATGCCGAGGACGAAGAACAGGACCTCGGTGATCACGCTGACGACCGAGACGTTGCGTGTGGCGTTCGTGATGATCGCCATGATCACTCCGCCGGAGACCCAGGCGAACCAGATGCGGAACTTCTCGACTCGTACAGCCTTCTGCACGTCGCTGTAGCTGCTGGCCATCGCTTCCCCCTGCGGTGTGGTCTGAGGGGGCATCATGGCGCGGCGCATGCGATGCGTGATGGCAGTGTGGCCGTTCTGTGACGTCCCTCGGCTGCCTACCGGCTGCCGATGCCCACGAGGCGTAGGGCGCGGCCGCGGGTGGCGTACTCGGCCCGGGCGAGGTCGGCGAGGTCGTACAGCGGCCGTCCATGGTCGTCGAGGCCTGCGGGGTCGAGGTGGCCGCGGTGGGCCCATGAGCGGATGGTGGCGGCGGTGACGGTGGCCGTGCCGATGCTGACGGCCTGGCGCCAGCCGGTGGCGAGCTCGGCGGCCTCGGTGGCGGTGTAGAGGGGTCCTGCCATGGCGCGGCCTCCCCACGGGACGAGCGCAGCCCCGGACCGGAGTGGTCAGGGGCTGTGAGGGTTCCGTATGGGCACACGTGTGCGGTTGACACGAGTGTTGCGCTAAGTGGCGATCTTTGTCCAGCAGGAACGCGACGACCCGCCGCGGTCAGGTGCGCGGCGGGCGGTCGTGACTCCGCGTGAAGCGGCCGATCTGAGCCTGGAGCGCCGCCAGTTTGGCACGGGGGTGTGACATCAGGCGGTGCGGCTGCGGCGGTACCCGCGCCGCCCGTCGAGGGCCTGGGCGGCGGTGTGGCCGGTCCAGCGGTTGACGCCGTCGCTGGTGTCGTCGGGTTGGGGCCAGCGGCCGCGTGAGCGGTCGGCGCGGATGGTGGCGGCCTTGATGCCGATGCCGGCGGCCTCGAGTTCCTGGGCGGTGTAGAGGCGGTGGGGTTCGAGGTCGGTGGCGGGCTCCTGGCGCTCGATGTGGTCGCGGATGAAGGTGTCGACGTGGGCGGGGTCGTAGAGCTTCCAGCGGCCGCGGCGTTGCGTGAGGGGGGCGGGCCAGTCGGGGTGTCGTGTCCAGGTGTTGCGGACGGTGGTGAGGGGGTGTCCGGTGCGCTGGGCGATCTCGGCGACGGTCTCGGGGGTGCGGACTACCATGAGGGTCTGTCCTTCCTTGAGAGGGATGGATCGACCGGTGAGGGTTTCGCAACGGCGCTTCGTGCCGAGGTTTCGGCCTGGCCCTTGCCGGTCTCGTGTCTTCAGTGGGGCCGCCCCCGGCTGGGTGCCGGGGGCGGTCGTTGGATCAGTCAGCCTCGTTGATCACCAGCCAGCGAGCCAGGGTCGTCAGCGCGGTCTCTGCGTGGAGCAGGTTGGCGCTGGCTCCTTCGGCCCTGGTGTCGTGGTACCTCGCTGCACAGAGTGCGTAGAGGTCGATGGCGGCCAGGAGGTGGATGCAGCCGCTGTAGAGCTGTATCGCCTGGAGGTCGCCCATCGGCTGCTCGCCTGCCAGTTCAGTGACCCGCCGGATTGCGGGGACTGCGTCCGCTGCGGGGATGTGCTGGTCGGTCGGGAGACCGATCGGCACGGGGAGCATCCCGCAGACGTCGACGAGGATCGTGTAGACCGTCGAGATCGCGTGGGCCAGTTCGCCCATGACCTCGTCGTCATGATCAGCCATGACTGTCCTTCCACTGTTGAGTTGAGATGGATCAGAGTTCGGGGTTCGCAGCCCCTCCCTCATGAGTAGTACTTTACAACACTTGATTAGTGGATTGCAACACCTGTGGGCGATCAAAGGGCCCCCGATTCGTGCAGATCGGGGGCCCTTTGGCGGTGTCAGGCGCGCTGCCAGCCGGACAGTCGGTCGTCGTCTCCGACGGCGGCGGTGAGGCGCGTGCCGGGGAGCTGGGCGACGGGCACGCCGAGGGCGTCGGCGATCTCTGCGGCCGGGTAGCGGGCGGGCTCGGCGCGCTCCTCGGAGGGCGCGTCGGCGACGATCTCGGCCTGGTCGCCGTGGAGCAGGAGGACGCGGACGGTGGCGCGGTCGGGTGTGGTCATGGTGGTGATCCTCTCGTGGACGGTGATGAGCAGGGCGGTGCGGTAGAGGGCGGGCATGACGCGTGCTGCGTGGGCGGTGTACTCGTCGGGGGTGAGGAGCTGGCCGCAGACGGTGCAGTCGATGTAGGTCTGCCAGTCCTCCTGGACGAGGCCGAAGGCGCCGCAGCCTGGGCACGGTGCGGGCCTCGGGCGGCGCTGGGGTTCGGTGCGGGTGATGGCGCGTACGCGGCGGATGAGGTCGGCGAGCTCCTGGTGCAGCTCGGCGATCCAGGGCCGGGTGAGGGCGTAGGGGAGGTGGGCTGCGAGGTAGCCGCCGTACGTCTCGCCGGGCCGCAGCCGGGGCAGGGGCCGGCCGCGCTCGTCGGCGAGGAGTTCGGCCCAGGCGCGGATGAGCGCGTGGATCGGCACGGGGCCGCCCTGGTCGCCGGACGGGTCGCGTACGGGGCCGGGGGCGGCGGGGCCGAGAAGGGTGAGGACGTCGCCGCGTACGGGGAGCGGTGCGTGTGCGCGGCCGCCGCGGGGGCCGCCCTGGGTGGCGCCTCGCTCGTGCTGCAACGACGCCTGGAGGAGCGGGAGTTGGCGGGCGAGCTCGCGCAGCCAGCCGCGGATGCGGTGTTCGCAGCGGCCGCATGCCGCGCGGTGCGCCTCGTCCGGGCGCAGTCCGCGGCCGCAGGCGGGCACGAGGCAGCTACTCACGGTCGGCCTCGACCGGCGGGTGGCCCCTGAGGAGGTCGGGGATCGGGGTCCTGCCTCGCCGTCGGCTTTGTCGGTCCTGCCCGAGGAGGACGTCGCGGAGCTGGTCGAACGTTGCAGTGACCCGGGCGACGGATGTGTCCATGGCGTCCTTGGTCACCTCTTCCAGCTGTCCGAGCTGCTTGGCCACCTCGGCGGAGAACGCCTCGTCGGTGAGGAGCGGGACGAGCTCGCGGGCGGTCTTGATCTCGGCGCGGAGGTCCTTGAGGGTTCCGTGTGCCTCGCGTATCTCGGCGCGCAGTTGGTCGCGGAGCTCTTGCAACTGCTCGGCGGTGGGGTCGGCCATGAGGGTCTCCGTACGGTGGCGGGCGGTCATGTGTACTGGCGGGTAGGTGGCTGATACGTCTCGCGCGCGCCTGCGTTCACGCGCGCGATATATGGGCGCGCGCGAGGCTCAAGGCTGGGTCCAGTTGCGGCGGTGGGCGAGGGTGCGTATGGCCTCGTTGGTGAAGGCGGCGGTGACGACAGCGCCGAGGAGTGCGGGCCACCAGCGGTCGGTGAGGGCGGCGGCGAGGGTGGCGGCCGCGACGGTCGCGGCGAGAGCGATGGAGGCCGCGACGGTACGGCGGCGGGGCCGGGGGGCAGTCATGGGCTTCTTCCGGGTGTAGGGGGCGATGTAGAACCCCGCGTGGAGCAGCTGCTCCTCGACCTGGCGGGCGGCGTCGGGGGTGTCGAGCGGTTTGCTCGGGTCGGCGGTGATCCACCAGTTCTCGATGGCGTCCTGGATGACCCCGAGGTGGCCGTGGGGTGCGTGCTGGGTCATGAGGCCCGTCCGGTGCGGCGGAGGCGGCTGATGGTGCTGGCGCCGAGGCGGGTGACGATCTCCTGGTCGCCGGCGCCGCCTTGGATGAGGTGGGTGATGGCCTCGGTGGGGTCGGGGTGCCGTGCGGCGGTGCGGGCGAGGCTGTCGGCGAGATGTGCACCGGCCAGGCAGCCCGGTGCGGTGCAGGTGGTGCGGATGTAGCCGACGGGTTGGCGGCCCCAGTGGCGGCTGAACGTGACGGCACGTGCGTTGGCGCGCTCCCCCTCGGCGAGGAGGAGCGGAGTACGGCCCCGGGTGGGGCCGGTCCAGCGCAGGTGGCCGTCACCGTGGGGTTCGGCGTAGAGGGCGAGGGCGTCGGCGATGCTGCGGGTGGGTGGCTGCTGCCGCGGGACGGGGATGCCGTACCGGCGGCGGATGCGGGCTATGCGGCCGTAGTCGGCGCGGGTCTGCGCGCGTACCTCCCGGGTGCCGAGCCCCGCACGGAGCAGATCGGCGATGGTGCTCTCAGGGGTGGTCATCGCTGCCACCTGACGGGGCGCACGCCGCTGCGGACCCGGGTAGCGGAGAGGCGGCGTGGGGTCTGTACGGGCGGCGCGGCGGTGCAGGTCGGGGCGTGCGGGTAGTGGAGGGCTTCGCTTCCCTCGAGGGACGGGCGGGCTTTGGTGAGCTGGCGGACGTGCCAGCGACCGGCAACGTCCTGGCGGACGGCCTGGTTGCCGTAGCCGACGCGCTGGGCGTTGATCGCCTGGGTGTTCTTGTTCGAGTTGAGGCACCAGAGGACGGCGGCGTCGCATCTGGGGCAGCGGCCGGGGCCGTTGGGCGGGGTGGGGCGCGTGTAGGGCATCGCACGGGGTCCTCTCGGGTCAGGTGCCGGTCGGCAACTCGGTGTGGCAGAGGCGGCAGGTGGGATGTCGCAGGGGCGGGCGGAAGGGGGCTGCGCAGCCGGGGCATTCCTGGAGTGCGGTGGGTGGGGGGTGTCCGCGGCCGCGGGCCGGTGTGCCTCGGCTGGGTGTGTCGGCGCAGGCCTTGCAGGGGGCGCCGGTGTGGCGCATGTAGCCGTGGTGGCAGTCGGGGCGGCCGCAGGGTCCGGGGCGTTCGGGCAGGACGGCGCCGAGGAGCCAGCTGCCGGGGTCGCGGATGTCCTCGGTGGAGCGTCGGAGGCGGGCGACCTGGTCGCGGATGTCCTCGGGCCAGATGCCTTCGCGGATCTGCCGCAGGATCTCCCGGACGATGCGCCGGGTCATGAACGCGTTGACGTCCGGCAGAAGGTCCTGCACGGGGGCCAGGACGGGCGCCAGGAGCTCCCAGGCGTCCGGGCTGATGGTGAGCGGCGGTCCGGCGTACGCGGGGCGCCCTGCGGGGCGTACGCCGGGCCGGAACGTCGCGGGAGCGACAACTGGTGTTACCGGGCGGTCACTTGAGGCCGCGACCCACTTACGGTCATCTCGCCTACGGCGGAAAGAACCACCGGCCTCCGTGCTTTTTCCCTGGTCGTTCAGTTCTAGGTCTTCCTTATACGCGGGGGCCCCGCCCTCAAGATCGGGAGCCGCCCCGCCTTCAGCATCGGGAGTCGAACTGGCCGGGGCGCCGGGTCCGTCCGGTGTCGGCGCGGGCTCGTCGACGGGGCGGACAGGGTCGTCGTGGACGGTGATGGTGTGGCGGCCGCGGTAGCCGGCCCTCTTGTCCTGGGTGATCCAGCCCGCCTCCTCGAGTCCGTCGAGGAGGCGGGCCGCGGTGCCCTCGTGCAGGGGCTGCCCGGCGTGCTTGCCGCCGTGGTGGCGCAGCACCGTGGCGATCTCGGCGAGGGTGATCTCCCGCTTCTCGACGAGGGTGGTGTAGCGGAGGAGGAGGTAGAGGCGGTGCAGGGTGCCGCGCAGGGCGTCGGCGGCCCGTACGGGCGCGCACACGAACCGCTCGCTGTCGTCGAGGGCGCGGTAGGTGCGGGCGTTCGTACGGCCGGTGCCGGTCACGCGGTGGCTGCGCTGGCGGCGCGTGAGTTCCGCGATGCCGTCGGTCGGCGCGGGCCGCGAGAGGCGCGTGAGGGACTTCTCGACCGTGGAGACGGACAGGCCGGTGAACTCGGCGAGGCGGGCGACGGAGGCCTCGCAGTCGCGGCCGCGCGCCAGGGCCCGGACCTTGCCGTAGACCTTGGTGTCGGCGTCCGCGTACGCCGCGGCGTCGAGCACCAGGCGCAGCGGGTACTTCACCCACTGCCCGCGGCCAGCACCACGGGCCCCACCACTTTCGTGGCGGGGCTCGCGGGGTGCGGGCGCACGGGTCAACGGGTGTCCTAGGAAGTGTCGGTGTCGCCCTCGTCGAGGGGGACGGTGTACTCGGCGCCGCACGGGCCCGACTTGATGCCCGTGCTGACGTGCCGGTGGTGCTCGCCGCAGCCGCCCGGGCCGGTGCACTGGACCGAGTACTCGGTCTGGCCGGAGGTGCGGATCGGGACCGCGGGCACTGCCGGCGGTCCGCCGTAGGCGGGCGGGTCGTCGGGCAGGATCGATAACTGGCGGGCCGGGCCGGTCATGGTCGGGTCCCGGGATTCGGCGGCCGGTACGACGCCGGCAGCGTGAGGGTCACCGGGCGCGGCTGCGGCTCCCGCCAGCCATGGATGGAGGGCCGCTCGATGTAGCCGAGCTCCTCGAGGTACGTGAGCGAGAGACGTACGTACTTCCCGTCGAGCCCGCAGTCCCGCGTGAGGTTCCGGGCGTCCTGCACGTGCCCGGCGGGCAGGTGGCCGCTCTCGCCGGCGTGATGCGCGAGGGCCAGGGCGACCAGCCGCGCGTTCGAGTGCAGGACGCCGCCGGACATGATGGCCCGCTCCCACGCGCGGCGGTCGTACGGGGCCGCGGGCTCGGACGGGGCGGGACGCCGGGCCGTGACCATGATGCGCGGCGTCGGTCTGGCAGATGCTTCAGGCATCGGTACTCCTGGTCGTGATGTCGGACGGGCGGGAGGGACGGGCCGCAGCGGGCCCCGTCGGGTACGCGGCGGGGCTGTGGCGGTCGCAGCGCCAGCCGCAGGGGTAGAACCGGGCGTAGGTGAGTTCGTGGGGCGGCGAGGGCACGTCGCACCCGCCCCGGCGGCGCCGGCGCGCGAGCATCCAGCCGGGTATGGGCACTACCGGGCGGCCGCGAGAGCGGGCGGGGTCGAGGCGGCCGCCGTCGCGCCGGGGTGGTCCAGGACCACGCCGAGCAGAAGCAGAGACAGCAGGAGCCAGGTGCGATACATCAGCCACCTCGATCTACAACGGGTCGGTGATGGGGGTGGGTCCGGCCGCCCCTCCGAGGGGGGGTGAGCGGCCGAGCGGCCGGACCCGGTCTCAGGCGCCCTCGCCCGGCGGCAGGCCGGACGGTGCCGCGGGGTCGTCGAGGGCGGGCAGTGCCCTGAACTCCATGGCCATGACGGCGAACGGCCGCCCGGGCGGGAGTGCGCCAGTAGCGAGCGCCCTGCTGTAGTGGCGCGCCATCTCCAGCACCGCGTCATGCACGATGCCCTCCGGGCTGCGGCCGGTCTGCGCCAGGATGGCCAGGTCGCGGCGCAGCGCGGCCGCGTGGCGCACGTCGATCCCGTCGAGCGGACCCACCATCCGGCGCGGCAGCTCCAGCCGTGGCGCATCCTGCGCCACCCCCGGTGCGCCACCCTCACTGACCTGCGGCGCACTCTGCGCCACCAGCTCAGCGCCGACCGCGTCACCTGTCGCAGACTGCGCCGCCGTGGCGGCGAGGTCGTCGAGGTCGCGGCGCACGGTGTCCTTCGAGATGCCGAGGCGCAGCCCCATATCGCGGTGGCTCAACTCCGGCTCAGCCTGGCGCAGTTCGGCCACCCGCTTACGGCGCAGGATGCGCGCCGAGTCGGGGCTCACCGTGCGCCACCGATGTGGACGGGGCGGCCGTCGCGGACGATCGTCAGCCGCTGCGGCCCGGCCTCGAACCAGGCCTCGTACACCGGGCAGTCAGCGGACTCGACCGCGAAGCAGCCGACCATGCCGTCGGGCTCGGCGTCCGGGCACGTGTGGGCGAGCAGCTGCATGGAGAGCAGGCCGTCGCCCGCGTCGCCCACGAGGTACGTCTCGCCGAACGCGGCCATCTGGCCCGCCTGCTCGTACGCGACGTGGACCAGGTCGCCCGGGCGCAGCGGGTACCAGGGCGCGGACGTCAGCGCGGCGTCACCCTGGCTCAGCGCGGCGAGCTCGCCCACGATGTCCCGGCGGCGCTTGGCGTCCTCGGCCTGGGCCAGCGGACTCAGCGGCTGGTCCGCCTCGTCGGTGAGCGGGAGCTCGGCCGCGATACGCAGGGCCAGCATGCTGGTTTCCATGCCCCAGGGCCTGGGCCCCTCTGCGGCGCCCTGCACGAACGAGATGGGGTAGCCGTAGATGATGTCCGCCTGGGCCATGTCCTTGCTGGGCTGGCGCAGTACACGGCTGATGATCTTCATCGCCTCAGTGCGACGCATTGTCATTCCTCAGTGGTTGGTGCCCGGCCGGGCGTGCCGGGTGTCAGGGCACGGCACGCCCGGCCGGAGATCAGGTGGTGCGCCCGGCCGTACGGCGGTGGCGGGCGGTGCCCAGGACCGCGGTCTCCTCGGCCGTGCCGGCGTCCATGTCGATGTGCATCCGGAACGCCGTCGGCCGGAGCGGAGGCAGGAGTGGAGGCGGCTCCAGCGGCGGAGGCGGCGCGGCTTCCGGCTCCGGCTCCCGCCGACGGAACCTGTCCACTGCGGCACTGAGCCGCCTGGCGATCCAGATGCAGGCCCACGTCCGGCGGGCCGCGTCAACGGCCGTGCCCACGCGGTCGGTAACCCGGTAGCCGACCTCCGTGTCAGCGGCGGCCCCGATCAGCCAAGCCAAGGCGACGAGGACACCGAACGCGAGGAGCCATTCGATGGCGGTCACCAGATCACCAGCCTCTCGTCGTACTGGACCAGGGCGCTGTCGAGGTGGTCCGCCTCGGACCAGCGGGCGCCCGTGGCGGGCCGCTCGCCGATGGAACGCACGCCGTACAGCCCCGCATGCATCGCGACGTCGGCGACGACAGCCGGGTCGGCGAGCTCGGCCAGGCGCACGAGGTCGACCAGGTCGTCACCGGTACGCAGCGACCAGCCAGCCAGGTGCGACCACTGCAAGATCAACCCGTCCGCCCGCACGGCCTGCGGGATGAGGCCCTCGTTCCCGGGCAGCCACTCGAGCCGTAAGAAGAGCTCCCGGTGCGGACGTTCGATCGTCTCCGTGCGCACCCCGACGTCGAGCGTGTCGGGGAGGAACTCCAGCTCGGCGAGCGCCGCGTGTACGGCGTCCCCGTACGGCAGTTGCGGCAGCGTGAGCCGGGTGGCTTCGCCCAGCGACAGCCGGGTGCTCTTCCCGGCAGCCGCCGCCGCGGCGTCCGTCTCCTCGATGGCGCTCACGCGGTACCCCCTGCGGGGATCGAGGTCTCGACGAGCGTCGCGGCGATCCACTTCGCGGCGGCCGTCGGCGTCTTGAGGTCATCGCGAGCGTGCGCCCACTTGACGCGGCCGAGGACGCCGTACTGTCCGTCCTTGGCCGCGACCGCGTTCGCCGCCCACATCACCCCGCCCCGCTGTCCGCGGCCCTGTGTGATCTGCCCGACCACGTCGGGCTCGGTGACCTGCTTGACGCCGGGCCGGGTGACGAGGAAGTCGTGCGGCTCCGGGGAATCCGCACGCCCGATCGACAGCCACGGGTCTCCGGGCCACAGCAGCAGGCCCGACACGCGACGCGCCAGCAGGCCGTAGCCGAGGCTCTTCGTGCTGGTGCTGCCGTGGCCGGTGTCCGGGGTCTTCTCGCCAGTGATGACCTCAGCCACCCCGCAGGAGCGGCACACGATCCGGACCACCATCTCCGCGAACGAGTTGCGGTGGCCGCAGTGCTCGTCCTTGCATCTGTGCGCCGGCTTCTCCTCGCCGAAGCCGCCCCCATAGCGCGGGACGTCGTCGTTGACCCGGTAGTCGACAGCGAACCCGGTCTGCGTGCAGCCCCGGTGGTGCCTCGGCTGCTCCCAGCCGAGGTACGTCTCCTGAACACTCTTCACCGGAGGTCGTCTCCGTCCTCGGGCTCGTCGGCGTCGCGGCCGCGCTCGTCCTCGAGCGCCACCTCGGAGGCCTCGGCAACCTGGACGAGGTACTCGTCCGCCGCTCCCTCCCCGTGCTGGGTGTCGAGGTACACGAGGTCGGCCTCGACCGCCTCGTCGACGGCGGCGAGTTCGGCGGCCGCCGCGGCGATCGCCGCATGCAGGCACGCCGCCGAGGACCACCAGCGCGCCGGGCCCTCGACCCCGGCGACCTCGGCGCAGATCCAGCCCCAGATCTCGGGGTCGGACGCGTCGAGCTCGTCAGCGGGGGTGCCGCAGCCGGGCGTGAGGCAGGCCTCGGCGGTGTGGAGGGTCGCGAGGAGCTGCCCGCCCAGGGCGAGACGCTCCTCGACGGTGAGGGCGAGGGCAGTCTGTCCGCCGCGGGAGGTGGTGCACGCGACGAGGGTCGCCTCGCCGGGTCCATCACCGGCGGGGCCGGAGATGACGCCGTCCCACGTCATGGTGAGCGGCATCGTGGTGGGCACCCGGCCATCCAGCGACGCGAGAACCTCACCCACGCTCAGCATGTGGTGAAGGGGCCGTCCGTCACACAGGGCAGCGACGGCCCTGTACCGGTCGTAGAACCAGGCCGCGGACGAGGGGTCCTGTAGCTCGGCGCGGGTCACGGCCTGCGCCTGGTCGACCGCGCTCTGAGCGATCGCCTCGACAGTGAGTGCGTCGTAGGAGCGGGTCATGCTCTCATCCGGCAACGGGCCGGGGTGGGATGATGCGTTCACGGTCTCCTCATTCGGTAAGTGGGTGAGGTAGTGCCGAGGGGTCGCTGTCCGGGGTCCAGCCGGCGCGGCCCCGTCTTGTGTGGTCAGGCGGCCGTCGTGGTCGACTGCGCCGAGGCGCGGGCAGCGCCGTGCAGCAGCACGACCAGGCGTCCGATCTCGGCCTCCGTCAGGCGGCACTGCGGGCACGTCTCCGGCCCGAGCCGGTGCTCGCACAGCTCCGCGAACCCCGCCTCGAACGCCTCATCGGGGGTCAGGCAGATCCGGCGGCTCATGCCGCCGCACTCCCAGGCGACTTTCGGCGGGGGACAGAGCCCTTGGTGAGGTCCTCGATGCCGCAGTCGAAGATGTCGGCGGCCGTACGGAGGAAGCGGAGCCCGCCGTTACTCCTGCCGAGCTCAACTTGGCTGACGTGATTGACGCTGTAGCCCGCCTTGCGAGCGAACTCGGCCAGGGTCATGCCCTTGAGTTCGCGCCGCTCGCGAAGCCCGGCGCCATTGGTGAGAAGTGGCATGCCCAGATACAAGCACGCATGTAAGTCTTATACAAGTCTTGCTCAACAGAAACACAAGAGTGCGCAACTACAGAGAGACTGCTTGAGGTAACGCAGTGAAGTTCTAGACTTTTTCCAGAACGAAGGAGTAACTTCCTGTCGTGACACCCTCAGATGACGCCCCCCACCAAGTCGGGCAGCAGCTCGCTCGGCGCCGCGAGGATCTGGACCTGACCCAGGACGCCGTGTCCCGCCTCATCGGGATCACGGTCACGTCGGTGAGTTCAGCCGAGCGCGGCCGCGCAACTATCAGCCGCAGCAAACGGGCCACCTGGGAACAAGCACTCCAGCTCAAGCCGGGAACGCTCACACGCGCATATCGAGACGGCTCAGATCTCGAGCCTCTTCCGCCACCGGAACCCGAGCGTCCTTACGCGGACATGTCGGATCAGCTGGAGCGGACGGCATGGGAGATGCCGATCGACGTGGAGCACCGGAGGCTGATCGTCGACATGTTGCGCGAGGCGAAAGCCCGAGGGCTCGGCGAACAGCGCAGCGCGTAGGCAAACCCCAGGCCGTGGTTCTGGCCTGGGGTTGTCACGGTATGAAGTGTTGGTGCGTGCTCACCATTGAGTGACACCACCTCCGGCCCCCGCACCTCACCGACGACGAGCCGGTCGGGTCTCATCCGCAGGGCCTGCCGGACCAGGTCCTGGAGCGCGACGAGCCCGACACCCTCCTGGTTGGCGGGCCGCCCTTCCAGGCGCACCACGTGGGGATGGTCGGGCCGCAGCTCCGCCGAGTCCTCGGCGAGAACGATCCGCTCCCCGGGGCCGACGAGACCCAACAGCGCACTCAGCAGGGTGGTCTTGCCTGAGCCTGTTCCTCCGCTGATCAGGAAGGACAGCCGGGCCTCCAGCAGCGCCCGCAACACCCGCTCCCCGCCCGGCGGTACCGTCCCGGCCACCACCAGCTCGTCGAGCGTGAACGCACGTGGCCGTACGACCCGCAGGGACAGACAGGTCGAGCCGACAACCACCGGCGGCAGCACCGCGTGCAGGCGTGTGCCGTCCGGCAGCCGGGCGTCGACCCACGGCCGGGCGTCATCCAGCCTCCGCCCGGCCACCGCGGCGAGGCGCTGAGCAAGACGCCGCACCGCCGCCGCGTCCGCGAACGAGACGGCAGTCAGCTCCAGACCGCCGCCCCTGTCCACCCACACCCGGTCCGGCGCCGACACCAGTACGTCAGTGACCGACGGATCGGCGAGCAGGGGTTCGAGCGGGCCGCTGCCGACCAGTTCGGAACGCAACCGCTCGGCCGCACCGAGGACTTCGGCGTCCCCGAGCACCCGCCCCTGCTCGCGCAGCGCCTGTGCCACCCGCGCGGGGGTGGGTTCGGAGCCGCTCTCCGCCAGCCACTGCCGTACGCCGTCCAGCAGGCCCGCGCTCCCGCCAAGTCCGGCGCCGCAGTCCATCCCCGGAGCCGCGTCCCAGCTCATACGCCCCCGCCTTCCACCGGAACCCGCTGCCAGAAGGCCGAGCAGAAGCGGGCGAGTGGCCCTCGCGCGAATCCCCCGGGAGGCACGCCGCCGTCCAACAGCGGCGGTTCGGCGGGCACTTCACCCACCAGTGGCAGCCCGAGCAGCCGTGCCACCTCGCGGTCGTCGAGGCCAGGGGCATACGGTCCGCGCACCGCGACCCGGAGATCGCGCAGGACCATGCCGACCGAGGACGCGACGCGTCCGGCGGCCGCGATGGCGCGGAGGTCGGCGGGGACCACCAGTACCCCGAGATCGAGCTGGGCCAAGGCCTCGGCGACACCTTCGTCGATGCGGCGTGGCAGGTCGACGACCACCGCGCCGCCGCGCCGTCTGGCTGCGGCCAGGACCGCTCGTACGGCCTGTGGCGGAATGGCCACGGAGTCGCCGCGATCCCAGCTCAGAACGCGCAGCGCGTGCAGTTCGGGCAGCGACTCCTCCAGAGCGCCGCCGCCGACCCGGCCGCGCGAGGCGGCGAACGCCGGCCAGCGCAGGCCTTCGGTCGCCTCTCCACCCAGGAGTACGTCGAGTCCGCCGCCCAGCGGATCCGCGTCCACGAGGAGGGTGCGGCGTCCCTCGCGCGCCGAGGTGACGGCGAGCGCGCAGGCCAGCGTGGACGCTCCGGCCCCGCCACGCCCGCCGAGGACTCCGACGGTGAGCGCGGGCCGGCCGACTCCCTCGGCCACGTCGGCGATGCGGTCGACCAGCCATTGCTCGCCATCGGGCAGCATCAGGACGTGATCGGCGCCGATCTCGACCGCGCGCCGCCAGACGCCGGAATCGTCCTGATCCCGGCCTACCAACACGACTCCGCGTCTGCGCACGGCCCCCCGCACCCGCCGCGCGGCATCGTCGCCGACCAGCACGAGAGGCGCGGACTCCCAGCTGCCCCTGCGATCCGGCACCCCGTGGTGGACCTCCGGCCTGGCGCCCGCCGCCGCGCACAGACGCAGCAGGTCGTCCAGTAGTACGGCGTCCTCCGTGACGATCAACGGTCCGCCCTGCCGCCCCTCGGCGGCAGACGGCCGGTTGTCTGTGATGGCTCCCGCCACGATCTCCAGCCCCCTTCGCTGCTTCCTTCGCGGGGCCCTCTACCGCCCCGCTGATTCCCACTTGTGTGGAGAACCGGCAACCGGCCTCCATATGAACGGCCGATACGAACCGGCCAAACGCGCCCGACAAACTGAACCGGCCATGAACTCGCCGCGAGCAGAGCGCACTGGAATCAAGGTGCAGTGATGCGGGAAATCGTGTGGATCTTGGTCGATTTCTGTGGACAACTCAGTGCCTGTGAATATCGCCTTCACCCATACCGGTGACCCCTCAGCGGCTCCCGCAGAGCAGCCCATTCGCTACACACAGTGACGGATCATGGGCATGCGAAAAGCGCGGCCATAGCCGCGACAGAAGAGTTTGAGGGCCACGCAAGAGACGGAGAAAACGCATCCGGACATGCGACGACCCCCGCCGGGGGGGAGAGCGGGGGTCGTCCCCACGGTCCGACTCGGGGGGGGGGAGGAGCCAGACCGGGTTAGCACGGTCGCGAACGATCCGTGACTTCCATGGTGTACCCGAGAGCCCTCTCAGGCAAACCCACGCGCCTCACCTTACGCCGAATGGTGGGCGCCTATGCTCAGGCTCGTGGAAAACCACTCCTTGCCTCGCACAGCAGCCTTCTTTGATCTGGACAAGACGGTCATTGCGAAGTCGAGCACACTCACGTTCAGCAAGTCGTTCTACCAAGGCGGTCTGATCAACCGCAGGGCCGCCTTGCGTACCGCATATGCCCAGTTCGTGTTCCTGGCGGGCGGCGCCGACCACGACCAGATGGAGCGGATGCGCAAGTACCTCTCCGCGATGTGCCGCGGCTGGAACGTCCAACAGGTCAAGGAGATCGTCGCCGAGACCCTGCACGACCTGATCGACCCGATCATCTACGACGAGGCCGCGTCCCTCATCGAGGAGCACCACACGGCCGGACGCGACGTCGTGATCGTGTCCACGTCCGGCGCGGAGGTGGTCGAGCCGATCGGCGAACTGCTCGGCGCCGACCGCGTGGTGGCGACCCGCATGGTGGTGGGCGAGGACGGCTGCTTCACCGGAGAGGTGGAGTACTACGCCTACGGGCCCACCAAGGCCGAGGCGGTCAGGGAGCTGGCGGAGTCCGAGGGGTACGACCTCTCGCGGTGCTACGCCTACAGCGACTCGGCGACCGATCTGCCGATGCTGGAATCCGTCGGCCACCCGTACGCGGTGAATCCGGACCGCACGCTGCGACGCGAGGCCCTCGCCCGCTCCTGGCCGATTCTGGACTTCCACCGCCCGGTCCGACTGAAGCAGCGGCTGTCCACACCGCCACGTCCGGCCCTGGTCGCGGCGGCCGCGATAGGAGCGGCGGCGGCCACGGCGGGACTCGTCTGGTATGCGAGCCGACGACGCGCGACGGTGGTGTGACCACAGCACAGACGACAAATGCCCGGCCACAGCTCACACATCGGCACCACGACGAGGGAGCAGCGGTCGGCGTACGGTCCGTCCGCTCACGTCACGCGTGCGCGAGCGGCACACCGTCGTCCGATTTGTTCTGTTTGGCCCTAAAAGTAAAGATGTGCGCTCAGGGGTTCCGCTTCCTCAGGACCTGGAGTACAAAGGGTTTAACGGCCCGCGAGACCAAGGACATCCGAAAGGATTACCTTCAAACGCAACCGAGGCCCCACGGACCGCGCATGAACACCGGGTACCCACGCGACGTCGACCCGTCGATTACGGGCCAGCCGCACCAGGAAACGGGCCACAGTTCCCGGCCTGATGGGCAATATTCGAGGACGCTTGGTAACCGGGTGAACATGCCAGCGGCGGTACGAGACCTCGTACCGCCGCACCCCTGTTCAGGGAGTTTTCCGCCCTCTTCGTAGAGGGCGTTTTCCAGTACCCCCGAGGCCTACGCCGCCCCGCGCTGAAGCGCCTCGCAGACGGCCGTCGACTCCCTGGCACCCAGCTCAACCGCCTTGCCACAGTGAGCGATCCAGGCAGCCATCCCGTCGGGTGTACCGGAGACATAGCCCTCCAGGGCCGCCACATAGGCCGCGCGGCCCAGTTCGCCGTGACCGACCTCGGCCGGGCAGACGGACTTCGGATCGAGGCCACTGCCGATCAGGACGATGCGCTCGGCCGCGCGCGCCACCAGGCCGTTGTGGGAGCCGAAGGGGCGCAGCGAGAGAAGTTCGCCGTGGACCACTGACGCCGTGACCAGGGCGGGGGCCGAACCGCCCGCGATGACCAGCTGGGAAAGGCCTTCAAGGCGGCCGGCGACCTCGTCGGCGTCAGGCAGCGGGAGCTCGATGAGCGGCTCGTCCACCGGTTCACCGTCCCGGCGCGGACGCCCGACCTGGTCACCCTTGTCCGCGGCCGCCACCAAGTGCAGCCGGGCCAGCACCCGGAGGGGCGACTGCCGCCAGATGGACAGCAGTTGGCCCGCCTCGGCGGTCAGTCGGAGCGCCGCGCCGACCGTACGTCCCTCCATGTCCGCACTGAAATCGGTACGGCGGCGCACCTCTTCGAGAGCCCAGTCGGCTCCGGACAGCGCCGCGGATCCGCGTGCGCCGCGCAGCGCCGCCTCGGACGTGATCTCGTTGCTGCGGCGCCGCATGATCCGGTGCCCGTAGACCCGGTCCACGAACTTGCGTACGGACTCCACGGAGTCAGCCACCCCGGGCAGAGAGCCCAGGGCCGCGAGCGGATCGGCGGTCGCGCCTGTCGTACTCATGAGTACGACATTACGCACTCCCGTGCCCCACCCCACGATGGAGTGGTGTTCTTCACGCGGGCGGTGCACCCAGGGCGACCGCGCTACTACTCTTTGTGAACATGAAAATTGCTTTCGTTGGGAAGGGCGGCAGCGGCAAGACCACGCTGTCCTCGCTCTTCATCCGCCACCTCGCGGCCTCCGGGGCCCCGGTCGTCGCGGTGGACGCCGACATCAACCAGCATCTGGGAGCCGCGCTGGGCCTGGACGAGTCGGTCGCCGCCGGGCTGCCCGCGATGGGCGAACGGCTGCCGCTGATCAAGGACTACCTGCGCGGCACCAACGCCCGCATCACGTCCGCCGCGACGATGATCAAGACAACCCCGCCCGGCGAGGGGTCGCGACTGCTGCGGGTGCACGAGGAGAATCCGGTGTACGACGCCTGTGCGCGGCCGGTGGAACTCGACGAGGGTGCCATCCGTTTGATGGTCACCGGCCCGTTCACCGAGGCCGATTTGGGAGTGGCCTGCTACCACTCCAAGACCGGTGCAGTGGAGCTCTGCCTGAACCATCTCGTCGACGGCCAGAGCGAGTACGTCGTCGTCGACATGACGGCGGGCTCGGACTCCTTCGCGTCCGGCTTGTTCACCCGGTTCGACATCACGTTCCTCGTCGCCGAGCCGACCCGGAAGGGCATCTCCGTCTACCGCCAGTACAAGGAGTACGCGCGTGACTTCGGCGTCGCCCTGAAGGTCGTCGGCAACAAGGTGCAGGGCCAGGACGACATCGACTTCCTCCGCACCGAAGTCGGTGACGACCTTCTGGTCACGGTCGGGCACTCGGACTGGGTGCGCTCCATGGAGAAGGGCCGCTCGCCCCGGTTCGCGCTCCTGGAGGAAGCGAACCGCCGTTCGCTGCGCACCCTGCACGACGCCGCCGACGCGAGATACGAACTGCGTGACTGGGATCTCTACACGAGCCAGATGGTCCACTTCCACCTGAAGAACGCGACCAGTTGGGGCAACGAGAGGACCGGGGCGGACTTGGCGGCGCAGGTCGACCCCGGCTTCGTTCTCGGCGAGGGGCTGGTGGCTACGGCTTGACCGCCGGCGCTCCCGGGACGCCCTTCGGGGCCGGGGCGGGGCGGCCCGAGAGGAGGGACGCCCAGCCCTGCCTCGGGCTCTCGCCGACCTTCAGGCCGCGGAGCTTGTCCAGGACGGCCGGGTCCTGGACGTCGAGCCAGTCGGCGAGCTGCCGGAAGGAGACACAGCGCACGTCGGACTTCGTGCAGACCCGCTCGATGACCTCTTCGACGGCACGCATGTAGGTGCCGCCGTTCCAGGACTCGAAGTGGTTGCCGATGATCAGCGGCGCGCGGTTGCCGTCGTAGGCGCGGTCGAAGCCCTCGAGAAGGCCGTCACGCATCTGGTCGCCCCAGAACTCGTGCTTGCCGGGGTCGCCCTGGGTGGTGGTGCCCGACTGGTTGACCATGAAGTTGTAGTCCATGGTGAGCTGCTCGTAGGAGTGCCCGGGGAAGGGCACGAGCTGCATCGACAGGTCCCACAGGCCCTCCTTCTTCTTGGGCCAGACCTGGTCGTTGACACCGCTGGTGTCGTAGCGGAAGCCCAGTTGGCGGGCGGCCCGCATGAAGTTCTTCTGCCCCTCCAGGCACGGCGTGCGGGCGCCGATGAGTTCCTTGTCGTAGTCGAAGGGCAGCGGAGACGCCTTCTTCATACCGGTGTTGGACTTCCAGGACTTCACGAACGACTTCGCCTGGGCGATCTCGTCCTTCCAGTCCGCGACCGACCAGTCACCGACGCCGCCCTGGGCGCCGCAGAAGTGGCCGTTGAAGTGCGTGCCGACCTCGTTGCCCTCCAGCCACGCGCCGCGCAGCTGCTTCACCGTCTCCTCGATGCCCGCCGCGTCGTTGAAGCCGATCTCGGAGCTGCCCGGTGAGTGCTGCGGCGGGTTGTAGAGGTCGCGCTTGTCCTCCGGGAGCATGTACACGCCGCTCAGGAAGTACGTCATCGTGGCCTTGTTGGCCCTGGAGACCTTCCGGAAGTGCGAGAAGAGCTTCTGGCTGTCCTCGCCGGCGCCGTCCCAGGAGAAGATCACGAACTGCGGGGGCTTCTGCCCGGGCTTCAGCCGCTCCTGGCGTGGCAGATGGGGCTGCGCGCCGGTGAAAGCGGTGGAGCCGTCGCCGATCAGGCGGACCGCGCTCTTGGGCGCGGGTGCTCCCGCCGCCTTCTTCGCACCGTGCGTGCCCTCCTTGGAGCCGCTGGAGTCGAGCGCACAACCGGCGAGCGCCGTGGCGCAGGCCGCGGCGAGTGCTACGCCCGCGGCGATCCTCTGGGTGACGGCCATCATCCGCCCGCCTTCTTCCTTCAGTCTGGGCAACGCTGGTTGCGCGTTCTGGGTGATATGCGGCTAAAGCTGACAGTCCCGCCAAGATCGCACGAGGCTCAGACCAAATAAGTACGACAAGCCGATCAAATACTTGCTTCACTCCAGAGAGTGATCCAATGCCCCATTTGCCACCATTTTCCGCACAAAGCCTTTACTCTGCATTACGATCCGTTTACCGAGCGTTGTAATCCCGCCGCTGCACGCCGTGACCCACGGCCGCGACCCGCCCTCCGCCTCCCTGGCGGGGGATCACCTGTTCCGCGACCGCGCTGCCCCGGAGGAGACGGGAACCATGTCTGCCTGCGTCCCCACCCGCGCCGCCGACTCGACTCGGCCCGAGCGCATCCACCAGCCCCACAGCCCCCCGCCGACCCCGCCCCGCCGATTCCGTATCGCGGGCGCCGATCTGTCGGCCTCGATCGCGGTCTTCCTGATCGCCCTGCCGCTGTCCCTGGGCATCGCCCTCGCCACCGGCGCGCCGCTCCAGTCCGGCCTCGTGGCCGCCGCCGTCGGCGGACTGGTCGCCGGACGGTTCGGCGGCTCGCCACTCCAGGTGAGCGGGCCCGCCGCCGGGCTCACGGTCGTCACCGCCGAGCTCATCCATCTCTACGGCTGGCGCACGACCTGCGCCATCACCGTCCTCGCCGGCATCGCCCAACTGGGCCTGGGATACCTGCGCGTGGCGCGTACCGCGCTCGCCGTCAGCCCCGCGATCGTGCACGGCATGCTCGCCGGCATCGGCGTGACCATCGCCGTCGCCCAGCTGCACATCGTGCTGGGCGGCACTCCGCAGAGCTCCGTACTCGACAACATCCAAGGGTTGCCTAAGCAGTTGGCGAACGTCCACCCCGCGGCGGTGTCGATGAGCGCGCTGACTCTGGTTCTTCTCCTCGCGTGGCCGAGAATTCCCGGGCGAGCGGGCCGGCTGCTGCGGAAGGTCCCTGCCGCGCTCGTCGCGGTCGCCGGGGCCACCGCGACCGCCTCGCTCGCGGGGCTGACCCTGCCCAAGGTCGAACTGCCGTCCTGGAGCAGTCACGCGCTGGCCGGGCTGCCCGAGGGGCCGGTCCTCGGGATCGTGGCCGCCGTTCTCACCGTCACCCTGGTGTGCAGCGTGCAGTCGCTGCTCGGCGCCGTGGCCGTGGACAAGATGGTGACGCGGCGGTCGGCGTCGCAGACCCGGGTGGGCCGTGCCGACCTCAACCGGGAGTTGCTCGGCCAGGGCGCCGCCAACATCGCCTCCGGCGCGCTCGGCGGACTGCCCGTCGCCGGGGTCGCCGTACGAAGTTCCGCGAATGTGCAAGCCGGCGCCGTGAGCCGGAACTCCACGATGCTGCACGGCGTTTTCGTAGTAGTTGCCGCATTGCTGATGGTCCCGATTCTGGAGCTGATCCCGCTCGCGTCACTCGCCGCCCTGGTGATGGCCGTCGGCATCCAGATGGTGTCCCTGCACCACATCCGCACGGTCACCCGCCACCGTGAGGTGCTGGTGTACGCCGTCACCACCTTCGGCGTCGTGTTCGTCGGAGTGCTCGAGGGCGTGGCCCTGGGGGTCTCCGTGGCCGTCGGCGTCGCCCTGCACCGCCTCACCCGCACCCGCATCACCCACGAGGAAGAGGGAGGAACCCATTACGTACACGTACGAGGCCAGTTGACGTTCCTCGCGGTGCCGCGGCTCAGCCGCGTCCTGCACCAGTTGCCCCAAGGATCCAGCGCTGTCGTGGAGTTGGACGGTTCGTTCATGGACCACGCGGCGTACGAGGCACTGCAGGACTGGCAGAACGCGCACTGCGCGCAGGGCGGCACGGTCGAGCTCACCGGGCGGACCGGAACCCGGATCACCGAGCCCGCGAGCTCCGCACACTGCCGCTGCCGGCCCTGGACACCGTGGCGCAATCACCACTGCGAGCCCTCCGCGAGCGCCCAGCCGACACCTCCAGGAAGCCGTCCTGGCGGATCGGACGAACCTGGTGGACCAGATGGGGCGGGCGGGCCCGGTGGACCGGCTGACGCGACCGGGCCCTCCGGAGCGGGCAGCCGGAGTGGGCACCAACTTGCGCGCGGAATCAGCGCGTTCCAGCGCAACACCGCGCCGCTGGTTCGGGGTGAGCTGGCGCGGCTGGCCAGAGAAGGCCAGCGACCGTCACAGCTCTTCCTGACCTGTGCCGACTCGCGGCTCGTCACGTCGATGATCACCTCCAGCGGACCGGGCGACCTCTTCGTCGTACGGAATGTGGGCAACCTCGTGCCGTTGCCCGGGAAGGAGAGCGGGGACGACTCGGTGGCCGCGGCGATCGAGTACGCGGTGGACGTGCTGAAGGTGCGGTCCATCACGGTGTGCGGGCACTCCGGGTGCGGGGCGATGCAGGCCCTGATGAACGCGGAGCCGGGAGGGGCGATGACGCCGCTCAAGCGGTGGTTGCGGCACGGGCTGCCGAGCCTGGAGCGGATGGCCACCAAGGACCGGCCGTGGGCGCGGCTGGCCGGGCGGGCGCCCGCCGACGCCGTGGAGCAGCTCTGTCTGACCAACGTGGTGCAGCAGTTGGAGCATCTGCGGGCGCATGAATCCGTGGCGCGGGCCCTGCGAGAGGGTGCGCTCGAGCTGCACGGGATGTATTTCCACGTGGGCGAGGCGCAGGCGTATCTGCTGGCCGGCCACGAAGGGGCCGAGCTGTTCGAGCACGTGAGTGCGGCGGAGGATCTGCGGCATCCCGCGTGAGCTGTCCGCCGACTGCCGCGCGTGAACGGTCCGGCCATCGCGCGTGACCGGTCCGGCCGTCGCGCCTGACCTGTCCGGCCGTCGCGCCTGACCTCATTCCGTGTCACGCGCGACCTGTTCGTAGTGCGCGGCCCGCTTCGACAGGGGCCGCGCGGGTGACGGGTGTGCACCACGGGTCGATCATCTGCGTGTGGTGGTCCGCCGTGCGGGGGCTGACTCGTCCTCGCCGGAACGGGTGCCTTCACCGGCATGCGGAGCATCATCGCCTACCGGAACGCGGAGCCTCGCCGCTTACCGGGACGCGGGGCGCCACCGCTTACCGACACGCGGGGCGTCACCGCGGAGGAGGCCACGGCCTGACGGAGAACTGCGGATCAGGTGCCACTACGGCGAAGGCGTCGTGGATCGCCCCTGCGTGGGATCTGCCTCCCCTGCCTCCATGGGGTCATCCCGGCTGGGTCCTGGGCCGGGGCCCGGAGCACGTTGCCGGGTGAACCCCGACGTCTGGCCGTACGTGCCCAAGAGTGCGTCCTGTTGAAGGGCTCGCCACCTTCGATAGGTCTAAACCAATTTGGGATCGGCCCTTGTCACCGGGCCCTCGGGTCTGATGAGCTGTGGTCTGGGACACAACGGACACCCTGGGAAAGGGAGATGTCGTGAGCAACGAAAGCCTGGCCAACCTGCTGAAGGAAGAGCGCAGGTTCGCGCCGCCCGCCGACCTGGCCGCGAACGCCAATGTCACCGCGGAGGCGTATGAGCAGGCCAAGGCTGACAGGCTCGGCTTCTGGGCCGAGCAGGCCCGTCGGCTGACCTGGGCCACCGAGCCGACCGAGACGCTGGACTGGTCGAATCCGCCGTTCGCCAAGTGGTTCGCCGACGGGAGGCTGAATGTCGCCTACAACTGCGTGGACCGGCACGTGGAGGCGGGGAACGGCGACCGGGTCGCCCTTCACTTCGAGGGCGAGCCCGGGGACAGCCGGGCCATCACCTACGCCGAGCTGAAGGACGAGGTCAGCAGGGCCGCCAACGCGCTGACCGAACTGGGCGTGGAGAAGGGCGACCGGGTCGCCGTATATCTGCCGATGATCCCCGAGGCCGTCGTCGCGATGCTGGCGTGCGCCCGGATCGGCGCCGCGCACTCGGTCGTCTTCGGCGGGTTCTCCGCCGACGCGATCGCCACGCGCATCCAGGACGCGGACGCCAAGCTGGTCATCACCTCCGACGGTGGTTACCGGCGGGGCAAGCCGTCCGCGCTCAAGCCCGCCGTCGACGACGCGGTGAGCCGGGTCGACGGGGTCGGCAAGGTGCTGGTGGTGCGCCGTACGGGGCAGGAGGTCGCCTGGACCGAGGGCCGCGACGTCTGGTGGCACGAGATCGTCGACCGGCAGTCCGCGGAGCACACCCCGGAGGCGTTCGAGGCCGAGCACCCGCTGTTCATCCTCTACACGTCCGGGACGACCGGGAAGCCCAAGGGAATCCTGCACACCTCCGGCGGCTACCTCACGCAGGCCTCGTACACCCATCACGCCGTCTTCGACCTCAAGCCCGAGACCGACGTGTACTGGTGCACGGCCGACATCGGCTGGGTCACCGGGCACTCGTACATCACGTACGGGCCGCTTTCGAACGGCGCGACGCAGGTGATCTACGAGGGGACGCCGGACACCCCGCACCAGGGGCGGTTCTGGGAGATCGTGCAGAAGTACGGGGTGACGATCCTTTACACGGCGCCAACGGCGATTCGTACGTTCATGAAGTGGGGCGACGACATCCCGGCGAAGTTCGATCTGTCGTCGCTGCGGGTGCTCGGGTCGGTCGGTGAGCCGATCAACCCCGAGGCGTGGATGTGGTACCGCAAGCACATCGGGGCCGACCGCACGCCGATCGTGGACACCTGGTGGCAGACCGAGACCGGCGCGATGATGATCTCGCCGTTGCCGGGCGTGACCGAGACCAAGCCGGGGTCCGCGCAGCGGGCGTTGCCGGGCATTTCGGCGACCGTCGTCGACGACGAGGCGCGGGAAGTGCCGAACGGCGGTGGCGGATACCTCGTACTCACCGAGCCGTGGCCCTCGATGCTGCGGACCATCTGGCGGGACGACCAGCGGTTCCTCGACACGTACTGGTCGCGGTTCGAGGGGAAGTACTTCGCCGGGGACGGGGCCAAGAAGGACGACGACGGGGACATCTGGCTCCTCGGGCGCGTGGACGACGTGATGCTCGTGTCCGGGCACAACATCTCGACGACCGAGGTCGAGTCGGCGCTCGTCTCGCACCCGTCCGTCGCCGAGGCGGCCGTCGTGGGCGCGGCGGACGAGACGACCGGGCAGGCGATCGTGGCCTTCGTGATCCTGCGCGGGACGGCTTCCGCCGAGGACGAGGGGCTGGTGGCCGCCCTGCGCAACCACGTGGGCACGGTGCTCGGGCCGATCGCCAAGCCCAAGCGGGTGCTGCCGGTGGCCGAGCTGCCGAAGACCCGTTCGGGCAAGATCATGCGGCGCCTGCTGCGAGACGTCGCGGAGAACCGGGAACTCGGTGACGTCACCACGCTCACCGACTCCACGGTGATGGACCTGATCCAGGAGAAGCTGCCGGCGGCGGCGAGCGAGGACTGAGCGGCCCCTCCCGGGTGTGGGGGCGCCACACGCCCCCACACCCGGGTCGGCCTCCGCACCTGGATCACCTCGCCGGCAAACGCGCCGAACCCCCCGTTTCCCCCTACCGTGAAGATCACCGGATAGGTCCCGCCACACCTTGGGTAAGCTGACTACCGCGTCAACAACTCGACAAGGTCCTCATGGTGCGCCGGGAAGTCTGGTCGGCATGTGCTTCGTGCTGCCCATCCGACCGGAGGTCTCCCCGTGCCCGCCCCCGCGCCCCCCAGCACCACCCGCAAGTTCCTCGGCAGGCTGTCCCTGCCCGAGCGGAACTTCGTGGCGGAAGCTCTCCGCACCGAGACCGTGGGCGGCGTGCTGCTGCTTCTGGCCGCGATCGCTGCGCTCATCTGGGCGAACACACCGATCAAGGACAGTTACGAGACCGTCCTCGACTTCCACATCGGCCCGGGCGCACTCGGCCTGAACCTCTCGCTCCAGCACTGGGCGGCCGACGGGCTGCTCGCCGTGTTCTTCTTCGTCGCCGGTATCGAACTCAAGCGCGAACTGGTGGCGGGAGATCTGCGGGACCCGAAGGCGGCGCTGCTGCCGGTCGTCGCCGCGTTGTGCGGCATGGCGGTTCCCGCGCTCGTCTACACCCTCACGAACGTCCTCGGCGGCGGCTCCCTCGACGGCTGGGCGGTGCCCACCGCCACCGACATCGCCTTCGCGCTCGCGGTCCTGGCGGTCATCGGTACGTCCCTGCCGTCGGCCCTGCGCGCCTTCCTGCTCACCCTCGCAGTCGTCGACGACCTCTTCGCGATCCTGATCATCGCCGTCTTCTTCACCGACGGCCTGAACTTCGCCGCCCTGGCCGGCGCGGTCGTCGGCCTCGGCGTCTTCTGGCTGCTGCTGAGGAAGGACGTACGCGGCTGGTATGTGTACGTGCCGCTCGCCCTCGTCATCTGGGGGCTGATGTACAACAGCGGCATCCACGCCACCATCGCCGGTGTCGCGATGGGTCTGATGCTCCGCTGCACCCGCCGCGAGGGCGAGCCGCACTCCCCCGGCGAGCATGTCGAACACCTCGTACGACCCCTGTCGGCCGGACTCGCCGTGCCGCTGTTCGCACTGTTCAGCGCGGGGGTCTCGGTCTCGGGAGGCGTCCTGGGGGATGTCTTCCAGCGGCCCGAGACGCTCGGCGTGGTGCTCGGGCTCGTCGTCGGCAAGGCGGTCGGCATCTTCGGCGGGACCTGGCTGACGGCCCGGTTCACGAGGGCCTCGCTCAGTGACGACCTGGCCTGGCCGGACGTCTTCGCCGTCGCCTCCCTCGCGGGCATCGGCTTCACCGTCTCCCTGCTGATCGGCGAACTCGCCTTCGACGGCGACGCCTTGCTCACCGACGAGGTCAAGGCTGCCGTCCTCGTCGGCTCGCTCATCGCGGCCGTGTTCGCGGGGACACTGCTGAAACTGCGTAACGTCAAATACCGCAGACTGGTGGAGGCCGAGGAGCGCGACGACGACCTCGACGGCATCCCCGACATCTACGAGCAGGACAAACCGGCGTACCACTTGCGGATGGCCGAGATCTACGAACGGAAGGCCGCCGAGCACCGACGGCTTGCCGAAGTGACGGGCGGGGCGAGCGACGAGGACGACGGTCCGGCATGATCTGACACGACCGTACAAAAACATGCAGGAGAGGGAGATCACGATGAGTGCACCCGACGGCAGTCCGGTCGGCGCCGAACGCAGCATCGGCCAGTTGTTCGCCTCGGCGACGACCGAGATGTCCTCGCTGGTGCACGACGAGATCGCGCTGGCGAAGGCGCAGCTCAAGGAGGACGTCAAGCGCGGGGCGATCAGCGGCGGCGCGTTCGCGGTGGCCGGCACGGTGCTGATCTTCTCGCTGCCGATGCTGAGCTTCGCGCTGGCGTACGGCATCCGGACGTGGAGCCACTGGAACATGGCGATCTGCTTCCTGCTCTCCTTCGCGGCGAACGTGCTGCTCGCCGCCGCACTCGCGCTGATCGGCGTGGTCTTCGCGAAGAAGGCCAAGAAGAGCAAGGGCCCGCAGAAGGTCGCGGCCTCGGTCAAGGAGACGGCGGGCGTCCTCCAGAACGCCAAGCCGCACCCCCGGGAACTGTCGGCGCAGGATCATGTGCCCGCGGCCATCGAGGCTGTGGGACGCTCGTCCTCATGACGGACCCCGCCACACCTTCGGCGCCCACTTCGGTCGTACGCCTCGACATCCCCGGCGGACAGGAACTGACCCACCGGGACGTCGCCGCCAACGGCGCCCGCTTCCACATCGCGGAGATGGGCGACGGCCCGCTCGTCCTGCTGCTGCACGGCTTTCCGCAGTTCTGGTGGACCTGGCGCCATCAGCTGGTGGCGCTCGCCGACGCCGGTTTCCGCGCCGTGGCCATGGACCTGCGGGGCGTCGGCGGCAGCGACCGCACCCCGCGCGGCTACGACCCCGCCAACCTCGCGCTCGACATCACGGGGGTCGTACGGTCCCTGGGCGAGCCCGATGCCGCGCTGGTCGGGCACGACCTTGGCGGATATCTGGCGTGGACGGCGGCCGTGATGCGCCCCAAGCTCGTACGGCGGCTCGTGGTCTCCTCGATGCCGCACCCCCGGCGCTGGCGCAACGCCATGCTCTCCGACGTCAAGCAGACGGCCGCGAGTTCATACATCTGGGGGTTCCAGCGGCCGTGGGTTCCCGAACGGCAACTCATCGCGGACGGCGGCGCCTTGGTGGGCCGGCTGGTCCGGGACTGGTCGGGGCCGAGCCTCCCGGACGACGAGGCGGTGGAGACGTACCGCCGTGCCATGCTCATCCCCTCCACGGCGCACTGCGCGGTCGAGCCGTACCGGTGGATGGTGCGGTCCATGGCCCGCCCGGACGGGATCCAGTTCAACCGGCGGATGAAGCGGCCGGTTCGGGTCCCGACGCTGCATCTGCACGGATCGCTCGACCCGGTGATGCGCACGCGGAGCTCCGCGGGCTCCGGCGAGTACGTCGAAGCGCCGTACCGCTGGCGGCTGTTCGACGGCCTCGGGCACTTCCCGCACGAGGAGGATCCGGTGGCGTTTTCGACCGAGTTGGTCAACTGGCTGAAGGATCCCGAGCCTGATCGGTGAGGCCGTTCGGGCAGGGCTTCCGGGTGTCCGATATCCGGAAGGGAACGTCTGTCCTACGAACAGCGAATGCCTTACGCATAGGCCAATTGGAGGGCCAGGGGGCGGTTATCGACCTTGGGGCAGGGGCAGACGTCGGGGTATGGGCTGGACGCACGACTTCAGTGACGCAGCACGAACCCGCCGCTCGACCGGGGGCCTGAGCTCCCATCAGAGGGGCACCCCGCCGCTGCCGGGCACGGATCTCCGAGTGGGGATTCCGCGCATTCTGCGCCGTCGGGCCCGCTGGGTCTCGGTGCGGCTGCGCCATCCTCGAGGCTGAGACGACCACCGGTAATCCGACCGGCGTCAGAGTGCGCAACTGTCGCTGTCCACCTGCTGGTTCGCGGTACGGCCCTTGGTGATGTCCTCCTGGACCTCGTCCGCGGTGAGCGCGTACCCGGTGTTGGCGTCGTCGAGCGACTTCGCGAACACCACGCCGTACACCTTGCCTTCGGGTGTGAGCAGCGGGCCGCCGGAGTTGCCCTGGCGGACGGTCGCGAAGAGCGAGTAGACGTCGCGGCGCACCGTGCCCCGGTGGTAGATGTCCGGGCCGTTGGCGGTGATGCGGCCGCGCACGCGCGCGGGCTGGACGTTGTACGCGCCGTTCTGCGGGAAGCCCGCGACGATCGCGCTGTTGCCGCTGACCGCGTCCTCGGTCGTGAACTGAAGGGCGGGCGCGTCCAGATCCGGTACGTCGAGTACGGCGATGTCGCGCTCCCAGTCGTACAGGACGACCGTCGCGTCGTACTTCCTGCCCTCGCCGCCTATCTGGACGGTGGGTTCGTCGACTCCGCCGACCACGTGTGCGTTGGTCATCACCCGGCGCTCGCCGAAGACGAAGCCGGTGCCCTCGAGGACCTTGCCGCAACTCTGCGCCGTGCCCATCACCTTGACGATGGACTTCTGGGCGCGGATGGCGACGGCGCTCTTGGCGAGGGCCGGGTCGGGGGGCTGTACGTCGGTGATGGGCTCGTTGGCGAACGGGCTGAAGACCTGCGGGAAGCCGTTCTGCGCGAGGACCGAGGAGAAGTCGGCGAACCAGGTGTCGGCCTGGTTGGGCAGGGCGCGGGACACCCCGAGCAGCACCTTGGAGCTGCGGACCTCCTTGCCGAGCGTCGGCAGCGTCGTGCCGGCCAGGGCCGAGCCGATCAGCCAGGCGACCAGGAGCATCGCCAGGACGTTGACGAGGGCGCCGCCCGTCGCGTCCAGGGCGCGGGCCGGGGACCAGGTGATGAAGCGGCGCAGCTTGTTGCCGAGGTGCGTGGTCAGGGCCTGGCCAACCGACGCGCAGACGATGACGACGACGACGGCGACGACCGCGGCCGTCGTGTTCACCTCCGCGTCGTCGGTGAACGCGCCCCAGATGACCGGAAGCAGATAGACGGCGACCAGACCGCCGCCCAGGAAACCGATCACGGACAGGATGCCGACGACGAAGCCCTGGCGATAGCCCACGATCGCGAACCACACGGCGGCGACCAGCAACAGGATGTCCAGCACGTTCACTGCTTCTAGCCTCGCCTCGTCACTCTGCGGTCACTCCGTCTCGGCTGGGGGCGGGACCCGCGGCGCAGCCGAGGACGGGTGCGGCGTCCCCCAGGAAGACACAGCACGGGGGCTACCCTGTCATGCGCGCCAGTCGAGCGGGACCTGGTTCTCGCGGTCCCAGGGCCGCTCCCAGCCCGCGTAGTGCAGGATCCGGTCGATGATGCCCGCCGTGAAGCCCCAGACGAGGGCGGATTCGACCAGGAATGCCGGACCTCGGTGGCCGCTGGGGTGCGAGGTGGTGGCGCGGTTGGCGGGGTCCGTGAGATCCGCCACGGGGACGGTGAAGACCCGCGCCGTCTCGTTCGGATCGACCACGCCCACCGGTGTCGGGCGGCGCCACCAGCCCAGAACGGGGGTGACGACGAAGCCGCTCACCGGAATGTAGAGCTTGGGCAGCACGCCGAAGATCTGGACGCCGCCGGGGTCGAGCCCGGTCTCCTCCTCGGCCTCGCGCAGCGCGGCCCGCAGTGGCCCGTCGGTCGTCGGGTCGCCGTCCTCGGGGTCGAGGGCGCCGCCGGGGAAGGCGGGCTGCCCCGGGTGCGATCGCAGCGAGGTGGCGCGCTCCATGAGCAGCAACTCGGGGCCGCGGTCGCCCTCGCCGAACAGGACGAGGACGGCGGACTGGCGCCCCGCGCCGTCGCTCGGCGGCAGGAAGCGGCTCAGCTGGAGCGGCTCCACCGTCTCGGCGGCACGCACCACCGGGTCGAGCCAGCCGGGCAGGCCGTCCTTGCTCACCGTCACCGAGCCGCCCTGCCCGTCACTCACCAGCCGACCGTCGTGCGTGTCACTGCCGTGCGTCATCGCCACCCCCGTTCTGTTCTTCCCAACGCCTGCCGGTGCCGTGTTCGTTCCGACCGGCACCCTGGGGTGTTCCCGACCAAGGACGTCGTCCGGCTGCCCGGGGTTCCCCGGCGCGAGCCGTCATCCGGTGCCCTGCGCTGTCCCCAGCGGAGGTGCCGGGATGCCGCCCGCGTCCAGATAGGACTGCGGGGGGTTGAGGCGCTGTCCGGGGAAGCCGCCCTTCTCGTACTTCAGGAGTTGCTTCGCCTTCTCCGGGTCCGTCTCGCCCTCTCCGTACGCCGGGCAGAGCGGGGCGATGGGGCAGGCGCCGCAGGCGGGCTTGCGGGCGTGGCAGATCCGGCGGCCGTGGAAGATCACGTGGTGGGAGAGCATCGTCCAGTCGCTCTTCGGGAAGAGTGCGCCGACGGCCGCCTCGATCTTGTCGGGCTCCTTCTCGTCGGTCCACTGCCAGCGGCGGACCAGCCGCTGGAAATGGGTGTCCACGGTGATTCCGGGACGCCCGAAGGCGTTGCCGAGCACCACGAAGGCGGTCTTGCGGCCTACGCCGGGGAGCTTGACGAGGTCTTCGAGGCGGCCGGGGACCTCGCCCCCGAAGTCGTCCCGCAGGGCCCTGGAAAGCCCTATCACCGACTTGGTCTTGGCCCGGAAGAACCCCGTCGGGCGCAGGATCTCCTCGACCTCCTCGGGGTTGGCCGCGGCCAGGTCCTCGGGGGTCGGGTACTTGGCGAAGAGCGCCGGGGTCGTCTGATTGACCCTCAGGTCGGTCGTCTGCGCCGACAGAACGGTGGCGACGACCAGTTGGAAGGGGTTCTCGAAGTCCAGCTCCGGGTGCGCGTACGGGTACACCTCGGCGAGTTCGCGGTTGATACGCCGGGCTCGGCGGACGAGAGCGGTGTCTGGCACGGGGGCCTTCTGCGGGGGCTTGGCGGGGGTTGTCTTCTTGGCCGAGGTTGCCTTCCGGGCGGGGGTTGCCTTCCCGGCGAGTGCTGACCTCTTGGCGGGGGCCGTCGCTTTCTTGGCGGGGGCCGGATTGGTGGCGGAGGCCGGCTTCTTGGCCGTAACCGTCGCCTTCTCTGGGGCCGCTTTCGCGGGCGCCGTCGCCTTGGTGGCTGTCGTCGCCTTCTTGGCGACTGGTGTGGCCCTCTTCGCGGGCGCCGTCGCCTTCTTGGCCGGCGCCGTCGCCTCCTTCGTGGGCCGCTCGGCCGCCGCCTTCACCGGCACCCGGCTTGCTCCCTTTGTCGCTTTCTTGGCACCGTCCGTGGGATGTTCGCCCACAGCGGAATCCCGACGTGCAACCACCCGCCCAGCCCCCTTGACCTGTGCTCTCACCGGCGTTTTGGACACCCGGCCAGCCTAAAGCCCGGCACCGACATCCGCCCCGGACCCTGGAGATCAGCCCCCAATTGGCCCCCTGCCGCACTGCCCGGGACACCAGTGCGGCAGACTTGTGACTGATCACACTGTTTGGACCGTCCGGCAAGCTGGGGAACACGGTCCCCTGGTACCAAGGGGGAGCCAGATCCCCTGAGCAGGTCGACAAGGAGAGAACTCGTGGACGACGTTCTGCGGCGCGCCCCGCTCTTCGCGGCGCTCGATGACGAGCAGGCCGCGGAGCTCCGCGCCTCCATGAGTGAGGTGACCCTCGCGCGCGGTGACGCTCTTTTTCATGAGGGTGACCCCGGGGACCGCCTTTACGTGGTCACCGAGGGCAAGGTGAAGCTCCACCGCACCTCCCCCGACGGCCGCGAGAACATGCTGGCGGTCCTGGGCCCCGGTGAGCTGATCGGCGAACTGTCGCTGTTCGACCCGGGCCCGCGCACGGCCACGGCCAGCGCGCTGACCGAGGTCAAACTGCTGGGCCTTGGCCACGGCGACCTCCAGCCCTGGCTGAACGCGCGGCCCGAGGTGGCCGCCGCCCTGCTGCGCGCCGTCGCCCGGCGCCTGCGCAAGACCAACGACCAGATGTCCGACCTGGTCTTCTCCGACGTGCCCGGCCGTGTGGCCCGCGCCCTGCTGGACCTCTCCCGCCGTTTCGGCGTGCAGTCCGAAGAGGGCATCCACGTCGTGCACGACCTCACGCAGGAGGAGCTGGCCCAACTGGTCGGCGCGTCCCGCGAGACGGTCAACAAGGCCCTCGCCGACTTCGCGGGCCGCGGCTGGCTCCGCCTGGAGGCGCGTGCCGTGATCCTGCTGGACGTCGAGCGCCTCGCCAAGCGGTCGCGCTAGCCGTACGTCTGTCGTACGACTTCTTACTGAAGGGCCCTGCCGCAAGGTGGGGCCCTTCAGCTGTCACCGGGTGGGGACCCAACGGGCAAAGGGGCGGGACGTACGAGGACGGGGCACCGGAGTCGGTCTGGACCGGGGAGCCGGCGAAACGCTGGTGGCAGCGGAGACCGGCGCCGGCACAGCGGCTGTGGAAGACCGGGCGCGAGACGGTAAGCCCAGGCGCACCGCTGGGCGCCTGGACATCGGGCGGGACCCTCGCCATGGCCCTCTTCGACGGCGTACGGGCCTACGGCGTACGGGTCGATTCCGCGCGGCACCGCGCGCGTGGGCCGCAGCGATCTCGACCTGCTGCTCGTCCTGCGCGAGGAGCCCACCGAGGAGGACCGCGCTGACGCCCGCTCCCTCGACGCCGCGCTGGACAAGGAGTTCGCGCAGGTCGACGGGTCCGGAACGCTCCTGTTCAGCCGTACGCGGCTGCTGAGCGGCCCGGAGACCCACGACCTCGGCTGGTTCGTCGCGTGCCTCTGTACGCGCCTCCTGGGCGAGGATCTGGCCGAGTACCTGCCGCGCTACCGTCCCGACTCGCTCCTCGCCCGCGAGACCAACGGCGACCTCGCGCTGTTCCTGCCGCGCTGGCGCGAGCGGATCGCCGACGCCGCCGACACGGAAGAGGCCCGGCGCCCGCTGGTGCGCTTCATGTCACGGCATCTCGTACGGACCGCCTTCACGCTGGTCATGCCGCGTTGGAACGGCTGGACCAGCGACCTGAAGGAGATGGCCGCGGTCTTCGCCGCGTACTACCCGGAGCGGGCCGAGGAGATGCGGCAGGCGGCCCTCCTCGGCCACGAGCCGAACAGCGACACCGCCGTCCTGCGGTCGTACGTCGACGACCTGGGCCCGTGGCTGGCCGAGGAGTACGCGCGCGTGCACGGCGTCAAAGCCCCGAGGCCTGACTGAGACCTGACCAGAGGTCTGGCTGAGGGCCTGACGAGGGGTACGGGCCTAGATGAGCCCGTGCTCGCGCAGATAGTCCAGCTGGGCGCGGACCGACAGCTCGGCGGCAGGCCACAGGGAGCGGTCCACATCGGCGTACACGTGTGCGACGACCTGGGACGCCGACCGGTAGCCGTTCTCGACCGCCGTCTCGATCTGGGCGAGGCGGTGGGCACGGTGGGCGAGGTAGAACTCGACGGCGCCCTGGGCGTCTTCCAGGACGGGTCCGTGGCCCGGCAGCACGGTGTGGACGCCGTCGTCCACCGTGAGGGACCTCAGCCGCCGCAGGGAGTCCAGATAGTCGCCCAGCCGGCCGTCGGGGTGGGCCACCAGCGTCGTACCGCGGCCGAGGACGGTGTCCCCGGTCAGAACGGCCTGATCGGCCGGGAGATGGAAGCACAGCGAGTCGGACGTGTGTCCAGGGGTGGGTACGACCCGCAGCTCAAGGCCGCCGGTCGTGATCACGTCTCCGGCGCCGAGACCCTCGTCCCCGAGCCGCAGCGCCGGATCCAGCGCCCGCACCTTCGCCCCCGTCAGCCCCGCGAACAGCACGGCGCCCTCGGCATGGTCGGGATGCCCGTGCGTGAGCAGGGTCAGCGCGATCCGCTTGCCCGCCTTCTCCGCCGTGTCCACGACATTGCGCAGATGTACGTCGTCCAGGGGCCCCGGATCGATCACGACCGCCAGCTCGGAGTCCGGCTCGGCCAGGATCCAGGTGTTGGTGCCGTCCAGCGTCATCGCGGACGGGTTGGGGGCCAGGACGTTGACGGCTCGCGCGGTGGCGGGGCCGGAGAGCACCCCGCCCCGCGGCTGGCCGGGGAGGGCGGCTGCGTCGGTCATGCGGGGGCTCCACCGGTCGGGATGTGCTTGGTGAACTCGTCGTGACCGGGCCAGGAGAGGACCACTTCGCCGTTCTCCAGGCGGGCCTTGGCCAGGACGGGGGTCAGGTCGCGGGTGGGTGCCGCGGCGAGGGCGTCGGCGGCCGTGCCGTACGGGATGAGCTGGCGCAGGGTCGCGACGGTGGGCGGCATCATGAGCAACTCGCCCTTGTCGTACGAGGCCGCCGCGTCCGCCGGGCGGATCCACACCGTGCGGTCGGCCTCGGTGGAGGCGTTGCGGGTGCGCTGTCCCTCCGGGAGGGCGGCCACGAAGAACCAGGTGTCGTAGCGGCGGGTCTCGAACTCCGGGGTGATCCAGCGGGTCCAGGCACCCAGCAGGTCCGACCTGAGGACGAGTCCCCTGCGGTCCAGGAACTCCGCGAAGGAGAGGTCGCGGGCGACCAGGGCGGCGCGGTCCGCCTCCCACTCGTCGCCCGTGGTGTCGCTGATGACCGTCTCCGGGGTGCGGCCCGCGAGGAGGACGCCGGCCTCCTCGTACGTCTCACGGACCGCCGCGCAGACGACGGCCTGGGCGGAGGTCTCGTCGCCGCCGAGCCTTTCCGCCCACCACGCGCGCGTGGGGCCCGCCCAGCGGATGTGGTGCTCGTCGTCGCGCGGGTCCACACCACCGCCCGGATACGCGTACGCGCCTCCGGCGAAGGCCATGGAGGCGCGTCTGCGCAGCATGTGCACGGTCGGGGTGTCCGGCCCGTCCTTGAGCAGCATCACCGTGGCCGCCCGCTTCGGGACGACCGGTGTCAGCGTGCCCTCCGCCAGCGCACGGATGCGGTCGGGCCACTCCGGAGGGAACCACTGCCCATTCGCCATGGCCGGAGGCTATCCCCTGCCGGGCGGATGTTCGAGAGGCCCGGGCGATCACCGCGCCCTGCCCCGGACCTGGCCGGGCCGCCTCTCGGCCGCGGGTCGGTGGGGACTGGTCGAGCAGCTCCCCGCGCCCTACAGAGGCACGCCTACGCGACCGTCAGCTCCACCTGGATCTCGATCTCCACCGGCGCGTCCAGCGGGAGGACCGCCACGCCGACCGCGCTGCGGGCGTGGACGCCCTTGTCGCCGAGGACCGCGCCGAGGAGCTCACTGGCGCCGTTCAGGACGGCCGGCTGGCCGGTGAAGTCGGCGGCGGAGGCGACGAAGCCGGTGACCTTCACGACCCGCGCGATGCGGTCCAGGTCGCCGGCGACGGACTTGACCGCGGCGAGCGCGTTCAGCGCGCAGACGCGGGCCAGGTCCCTGGCCTCCTCGGGCGTGACCTCCGCACCCACCTTGCCGGTGAGCGGAAGCTTGCCCTCCACCATGGGGAGCTGCCCCGCGGTGTAGACGTACACACCGGACAGCACGGCGGGCTGGTACGCGGCCAGCGGCGGGACGACCTCGGGCAGCGTCAGCCCGAGCTCCGCCAGCTTGGACTCGACGGCGCCGCTCATGCCTTCTCCCGCTTCAGGTAGGCCACCAGCTGCTCGGAGTTGTTCGGCCCGGGCACGACCTGGACGAGCTCCCAGCCGTCCTCGCCCCAGGTGTCCAGAATCTGCTTCGTGGCATGGACGAGCAGAGGCACGGTTGCGTATTCCCACTTGGTCATACGGGCGACTGTAGCGGCTGTCCCGGGTGGCCTCCCGCGGGCCTCTCGCGCCGCTTCGCCCACACGTTGTCCACAGCCTCCTGCTTAGTAAGGCGGCGGACTGGTTAGGCTCGAATACGTGAGCAGGCTCCAGGTCGTCAGCGGCAAGGGCGGTACCGGCAAGACCACGGTAGCCGCCGCCCTCGCGCTCGCCCTCGCTACGGAGGGCAAGCGCGCCCTCCTCGTCGAGGTCGAGGGCAGGCAGGGCATCGCGCAGCTCTTCGAAACAGAAGCGCTGCCCTATGGGGAGCGGAAGATCGCCGTCGCCCCCGGGGGCGGGGAGGTGTACGCCCTCGCCATCGACCCCGAACTGGCCCTTCTGGACTACCTCCAGATGTTCTACAAACTGGGCGGCGCCGGCCGCGCCCTGAAGAAACTCGGCGCCATCGACTTCGCGACCACCATCGCGCCCGGGCTGCGGGACGTGCTGCTGACCGGCAAGGCCTGCGAGGCGGTCCGCCGCAAGGACAAGAGCGGGCGGTTCGCCTACGACTACGTGGTCATGGACGCGCCGCCCACCGGCCGGATCACCCGCTTCCTGAACGTCAACGACGAGGTTGCGGGCCTCGCGAAGATCGGCCCGATACACAATCAGGCACAGGCCGTCATGCGCGTTCTCAAGTCCAAGGAGACGGCCGTCCACCTGGTGGCGCTCCTGGAGGAGATGCCCGTACAGGAGACGGCCGACGGCATCGCCGAACTGCGGGCCGCGAAGCTGCCGGTCGGGCGGATCATCGTGAACATGGTGCGGCCCGCACTGCTCGACGACGCCGATCTCGAGCTCACGGCAGCCGCCCCCCGTACCGCCATCGCCAAGTCGCTGTCCGCGGCCGGACTCGGCGGCGCCCGGCGCGGCGGAGTCGCCGAGCGGCTGGTGGACCCGCTGCTCGAACAGGCAGCCGAGTACGCCGAGCGCCACACCCTGGAGCGCGAGCAGCGGGCGGTGCTCACGGAACAGGGCCTGCCGCTGCACGAACTCCCACTGCTCGCCGAGGGAATGTCCCTGGCGGGCCTGTTCCAACTGGCCAAGGACCTGCGTCAGCAAGGGATCTCATGAGTTCGGACCCGGCCCGCGCACACGACTCCGCCCGCACGGGCGACTCGACCCGCACGAGCGACTCGACCCACTCGCGCGAATCAGGCCGTGCACGCGATTCCACCCGCACCCGCGACTCCACTCGCGCGGGGGACAGCGGTCACGCCCCGGATTCCGGTCGCGCACTGGAATCGGCACGCCTCCTGATCGTCGATCCGCTGCTCGACGACCCGAAGACCCGCATCGTCGTCTGCTGCGGCTCGGGCGGCGTCGGCAAGACGACCACGGCGGCGGCGCTCGGACTGCGTGCAGCCGAGCGCGGCCGCAAGGTCGTCGTGCTCACCATCGACCCCGCTCGCCGCCTCGCCCAGTCCATGGGCATCGACTCCCTGGACAACACCCCGCGCCGGGTGAAGGGCGTCGAAGGGGACGGCGAACTGCACGCCATGATGCTCGACATGAAGCGCACATTCGACGAGATCGTCGAGGCGCACGCGGACCGCGAGCGGGCGGCCGCGATCCTGAACAACCCCTTCTACCAGTCGCTTTCGGCGGGCTTCGCGGGCACGCAGGAGTACATGGCGATGGAGAAGCTGGGCCAGCTGCGGGCGCGGGACGCGTGGGACCTCATCATCGTCGACACCCCGCCGTCCCGCTCGGCCCTCGACTTCCTGGACGCGCCCAAGCGGCTCGGTTCCTTCCTGGACGGACGGCTGATCCGGCTGCTGACGGCGCCGGCGAAGCTGGGCGGGCGCGCGGGGATGAAGTTCCTGAACGTCGGGATGTCGATGATGACCGGCACCCTGGGGAAGCTGCTGGGCGGCCAACTCCTCAAGGACGTACAGACCTTCGTGTCCGCAATGGACACGACCTTCGGCGGGTTCCGCACGCGCGCGGACGCCACGTACAAGCTGCTCCAGGCACCCGGCACGGCCTTCCTCGTGGTGGCGGCCCCGGAGCGGGACGCGCTGCGCGAGGCGGCGTACTTCGTGGAGCGGCTGGCGGCCGAGGACATGCCCTTCGCCGGTCTGGTCCTCAACCGGGTGCACGGCAGCGGCGCTGCTCAGCTGTCGGCGGAGCGGGCGCTCGCCGCCGCGGAAAACCTCGGACTCGCCGCCGCGGAGAGTCATGACGTCGATGCCGCGGAGAACCCCGACTCCGGTGCCGCGGAAAATCTTGACGGCGCTCGCATTGTCGATCAGGGGGGCGGGAAGGCTGGTCTTCGTAACTCTCCCGACACGTACGACAGTTCAGAATCTCCCGCTTCCGAAGTACCAGCTACCGACGATCCCGACGGAGGCTCCCCCGCCGCCACGGACAGGACTGTCGCCACAAACGGAAACGGGACCGCCGCGGACACCGGCCGGACCGTCGAACAACTCACCGCAGGCCTGCTGAGGCTGCACGCCGAGCGCATGCAGCTGCTCTCCCGGGAGCAGCGCACGCGTGACCGCTTCGCCGCCCTCCACCCCGAGGTTGCGGTGGCCGAAGTGGCGGCGCTGCCCGGCGACGTACATGACCTGGCAGGGCTGCGGGACATCGGAAACCGGCTCGCGGCCGGTCGGCCGGAGCTGCCCGAATCCGGCGCCTGACGCGGCGCCTTCGTGCCATGAAGGGTCTGAGGAGGCCCGAAAAGGCCCCAAGGAGGCCTCAGAAGACCCTGAGGAGACCCGCGGGGCTCCACATCGGACCGTCCGGACCATCGGGCTCCCGCGGGGCCGCCTTGGGCCCGCGGTGGCCCGGAGACCTGAAAGCCTGCGGTGGCCTGAGCGGAACACCCCCTGAGGGGACCGCCCTCAGCCCACCGCCAAGTAGCGCTCGTACACCTCTTCCTCATCAAGGGGCAGCAGGCCCGCACCGCGCTCGTACTCCGTACGCGCGGTTTCGAGCAGGCGTCGCCACGAGGTGACGGTGGGCCGCCGGCGCAACAGCGCGCGGCGCTCCCGTTCAGTCATGCCACCCCACACGCCGAATTCGACGCGATTGTCGAGCGCGTCGGCGAGGCACTCCGTGCGCACCGGACATCCGGTGCACACTGCCTTCGCCCTGTTCTGCGCTGCTCCTTGAACGAACAGTTCATCTGGATCGGTAGTGCGGCAGGCCGCCTGCGCACTCCAGTCGGTTACCCAGCCCATACCGGCGCCGTCCTCTCCCGAATCGAGGCTCCCCCACGGCGGCAGCGGCATATTCACCGCCGCCAGTTGAGGACGTTACGGAAGGTGGGCACAGCGCAACACCCCCTTCGGGCCCAATCTTGAATGGCCCGAACGGACTATGCGTAGGCAGCAGATCACCCGGGGGAGTGACCTGGCGACATGCGTGAGTTTCCCGGCAAACCGGGATAGTTCAGTTGAGTCACAACGGACGCCGGGTGACACACAAGGCGGATTCGGACACACCCCCAACAAAAAGTTGGGCTACCTCCGGAACGATTCGGGGTCGCCGGACGTATTGATACATGGCCGTACTGCTGTGACAGTTGAGAGCAGCTTAGGCCAAGGCCTATACGCGTGTCCGGTGATTGAGAACGTAGGCTGCCCTCATGCCAAAGAAGCGCTCGGGCGGTGGGCTGTCGCCCTTCCAGCAGGCCGCCAAGTTCCTCGGTGTCAGCGTGCTCGCAGGTGCCGTCATGGCCGGAATCGCGCTGCCCGCGGCGGGCGCGCTCGGTCTCGCCGCCAAGGGTTCGGTCCAGAGTTTCGACGAGATTCCGGACAACCTGAAGAGTCCGAAGCTGAGCCAGCGGACCACGATCCTGGACAGCGAGGGCGGCCAGATCGCGACGGTCTACTCACGCGACCGCACCGTCGTCGACCTCAAGGGCATCTCGCCGTACATGCAGAAGGCGATCGTCGCGATCGAGGACTCGCGCTTCTACGAGCACGGCGCGGTCGACCTGAAGGGCGTCCTGCGCGCCCTGAACCAGAACGCGCAGAGCGGCGGAGTGTCCCAGGGTGCCTCCACGCTCACCCAGCAGCTCGTGAAGAACTACTTCGTCGAAGAGGCCGGCGACGACCCGACGAAGGTCGCCCAGGCCACCCAGCAGACCATCGGCCGCAAGATCCGCGAGCTCAAGTTCGCGATCCAGCTGGAAGAGAAGCTGAGCAAGAAGAAGATCCTCGAGAACTACCTGAACATCACGTTCTTCGGGGAGCAGGCCTACGGTGTCGAGGCCGCCGCCCGGCGCTACTTCTCCAAGTCCGCAAAGGACCTGAACCTCCAGGAGTCGGCGCTGCTCGCGGGCATCGTCCAGTCGCCGAGCCGGTACGACCCGGTCAACGACGAGGCGGAAGCCACCAAGCGCCGCAACACCGTGCTGCAGCGCATGGCCGAGGTGGGCGACGTCTCGCAGGCGGAGGCCGGCAAGGCCATGAAGGCGCCGCTCGGCCTGAAGGTCAGCAAGCCGAACAACGGCTGCATCACCGCGGTCGAGGGCGCCAGCTTCTTCTGCAAGTACGTGGAGAAGGTCTTCCTCAGCGACCCGGTCTTCGGCAAGACCAAGGAGCAGCGGGCGAAGATCTGGAACCAGGGCGGCCTGACGATCCGTACGACGCTCGAGCCGCAGGCACAGGAGTCGGTGCAGGCCTCACTCAAGGACCACGTCAACCAGACGGACACGGTCGCCGCGGCGGCCACCCTGGTCGAACCGGGCACCGGCAAGATCGTCGGAATGGGCCAGTCGACTCCGTACGGCTACGGCAAGAACGAGACCGAGTACAACTACTCGGTCAACAACTCCATGGGCGGCTCGAACTACGGCTTCCCGACCGGTTCGACGTTCAAGCCGTTCGTGGCGGCGGCCGCGCTGGAGCAGGGCCGGCCGGCGACACAGGAGTACGCGTCGCCGTACGACATGGAGTACCCGAGCCCCGTCCAGACCTGCGGCAGCCGGCCCTGGGTCAACACGGACGGCGACACGGTGGAGAACGAGGCCGAGTCGGAGGTCGGTCCCTACCGGCTGAAGGACGCGATGGCCAAGTCGGTCAACACCTACTTCGTGCAGATGATCTCCGACATCGGCCTGTGCCCCGTGGTCGACATGACCAACAAGCTGCACGTCACCCAGGGCAACGGCGACAAGCTGCCGCAGAGCCCGTCCATCGCCCTCGGCGCGGTGGGCCTCTCGCCGCTGACGATGGCCACCGCGTACGCCTCCTTCGCCGCCCGGGGCATGTACTGCACCCCGGTCGCCATCGAGTCGATCACGCAGAAGGTCGGCGACAAGCAGAAGTCCCTCGCGGTGCCGAAGTCCACCTGCTCGCGGGCGATGTCCGAGAAGACCGCGGACACCGTCAACACCCTGCTGAGCGGCGTGATCGACTCCGGTACGGGCCAGGCGGCCGGTCTCACCGACCGCGCCAACGCCGGTAAGACGGGTACGACGGACTCCCGCAAGAACGCCTGGTTCGTCGGCTACACGCCGAACCTCGCCGGCGCGGTCTGGGTCGGCAGCGCCACCCAGAAGGTCGAGATGGAGAACATCACGATCGGCGGCGTCTGGCACGAGAAGGTCTACGGCGGCCAGGTACCGGGTCCCATCTGGAAGGACGCGATGACCGGCGCCCTCGAGGGCAAGGAATCCCCGTCCTTCAACCTCGTCAACATCCCCGACGCCGAAAAGCCCAAGGACAAGGGCAACGACGACGGGGACAACGGGGACGACGGCAATGGAAACGGCAACGGGAACGGGAACGGGAACGGAAACAACGGCGGCCAGACCGACGGCGGCCTCACCACGAACGGCGGCACGACCGGCCTCACGACCGGCGGCGAGACCGTCCCGACGCCCACCTTCTCCCTCCCCGAGGGGTTCATCCGGGGACAGGGCAACGGTGGGAACGGGAATGGCGGGCGGGACGGGTAGTTCGTTCCAGGGCTAGGGCTAGGGCTGGCTAGGGCTAGGGCTGTGCTTGAGCGGTTCCTGTAGGTGATACGACGGTGGGGGCGGCCCTGGTTACCAGGGCCGCCCCCACCGTCGTACGCGTGGAAGGGTCGTTCGGGGGTGGAGCGGGCGGGGGTGGTGAGCTGTCGGCTCGGAGCCAGGATCGGTGCGTTGGTGGCTCAGGGTCCATGCCCTGTCGGCTCCGCGGCCGGTGCGTCGCCGGCTCAGAGTTCGGTTCGCCGATAGCTCGGCGTCCGGATCGTCGATGACTCGGTGTCCGGTTCGCCGACGGAATGGCGTCCGGATCGGCGCTCGGATCGGCGCTCGGTCGGTCAGCCGTCCGCGAGGAGCTGCTTGACCACGGCGGCGACGCGGCCGCCCTCCGCAAGGCCCGCGACCTTCGGGTTCACGATCTTCATGACCTGGCCCATGGCGCGCGGCCCCTCGGCGCCCGCCGCCTTCGCCTCCTCGACGGCCTGGGCGACGATCTGCCGGAGCTCGTCCTCGGACAGCTGCTTGGGCAGGTAGGTGGCGAGGACCTCGCCCTCCGCCTTCTCCCGCTCGGCCGACTCGGGACGCCCGCCCTGCGCGAAGGCGTCCGCGGCCTCGCGGCGCTTCTTCGCCTCGCGGGTGATCACCTTCTGCACTTCCTCGTCGGAGAGTTCGCGCTTGGTCTTGCCCGCGACCTCCTCCTTGGTGATCGCGGCAAGGGTCAGCCGGAGCGTCGAGGAGCGGAGCTCGTCGCGCCCCTTGATGGCAGTGTTGAGGTCTTCCTTGAGCTTCGACTTGAGCGTGGTCATGCCGTCGATTGTCGCAGGTGTGGAGAGGCGGCTGCCTGTTGATTTCGGGGCGGTGTCCGTCGCGACGGACCGCGTGCGCGACGGGGTTGTCCACAGGGGGGCACGCCGGGTGGCCGCGGTCTGACACGATGGACGTATGCGCGCGCTATACGGAGTACCCCTGGGAATCACGGCGGTGGGCGCCGCCGGTCTGTTGTACTCGGCAGGGTTCGAGGCCCGTTCCTTCCGACTGCGACGGGTGACGGTGCCGGTGCTGCCGCCCGGCATGCGGCCGCTGCGCGTTCTCCAGGTCTCCGACATCCACATGGTGAGCGGTCAGCGCAAGAAGCAGCGCTGGCTGCGCTCCCTCGCGGGCCTGCGCCCCGACTTCGTCATCAACACCGGGGACAATCTCTCCGACCCCGAGGGCGTCCCCGAGGTGCTGGACGCGCTGGGTCCGCTGATGGACCTCCCGGGGGCGTACGTCTTCGGTTCGAACGACTACTACGGGCCCAAACTCCGCAACCCCGCCCGGTACTTGTTCGAGAAGGCCCAGGGCCACCACGGGCTGAACGGCAACAAGCCTGTCGTGGACGCCATCCACAACCCGTGGGAGGACCTGCGCGACGCCTTCGACACGGCGGGCTGGCTGAACCTGACGAACTCCCGCGGGGAGCTGAAGATCGAGGGCGCCTCCGTGGAGCTGACCGGCCTCGACGACCCGCACATCAAGCGGGACCGGTACGCGCGCGTGGCCGGCGGCCCGTCCGAGTCGGCCGACTTCTCGATGGGCGTGGTGCACGCCCCGTACCTGCGCACACTCGACGCGTTCACCGCCGACGGCTACCCCCTGATACTGGCCGGCCACACCCACGGCGGCCAGCTCTGCCTCCCCTTCTACGGCGCCTTCGTCACCAACTGCGACCTCGACACGGACCGCGTCAAGGGCCTGTCCACGCATACGGCGGAGGGGCGGACGTCCTACATGCACGTCTCGGCGGGCTGCGGCGCGAACCGCTACACACCGGTACGGTTCGCCTGCCCGCCGGAGGCTTCGTTGCTGACGTTGGTGGAGCGGAAGTAGTTCGCGGAGCGGGCGCGCGGCGGTGGGTTGACCGGGCCGGGGGTTGGGCCAACCGGACGGGGTTGAGTCGAACAGGGCTGAACGGGTCGGTCGGAACAGGTTGGGCGCCGGGCGGCTCAGGTCCTGCACGGCCGGGTCCTGGACGACGCGGGTCTCGGACGGCCCAGAATCTAGACAGCCCGAATCGCGGAGGCCGGAGGCCGGATCCCGGAGGCCTTACACAGGGCGTAACCCACCTAGATGACCCGCATCGCCCGATTTGCGGATCCGCTTTAGCGTGGGGCCATGATCGCCCCGATCCCCAAGGACATACCCGACCTCCCCGCGATACCGGGTATCCCCGCGCCGGCCCCCTTCCTCGTCCCCGCGACGGCGGTGGTGGCTCCTGTACGCCGCCCGCTGGCGGCGGCCTTCCGCATCCTCGTGGCCCTGGCGGCCGCGACGGGCGTGGCCATCGACCTGATCCTGGGCAGCCCGCTCCGCGTGCTCAGCTACTTCACGGTCCAGAGCAGCCTGCTAGTGGCGGTGGTGTTCACCGCCTCGGCCTGCCGCGCGTGGACGGCCCGCCGACCGCTGCCCGGCGTGATGACCGGCGGCACCCTGCTCTACGTCTTGATCACGGGCCTGGTCTACCACCTGATCCTGGCGAACGAGTCCAGCGTCTTCTCGATGACGGGGGACGCCGCTCCACCCACCGGCTGGCAGGCGGTTGCCAACCACCTCCTGCACACGGTGACGCCGATCGCGGCCGTGGTGGACTGGCTCCTGCTGACCCGCCCGGCGCCACTGGCCTTCCGCCACGCGGCGGCCTGGCTCCTCTATCCCCTCGCCTACCTGGCCTTCTCGCTGGCCCGCGGGGCGATGATGTCGCCGGGGACCCCGGCGCGCTATCTCTACCCCTTCATGGACGTAGACCGGCACGGCTACCCGAGCGTCCTCGCCAACGCCCTGCTCCTCGGCCTCACCTTCTACGCCCTCGCCATCCTCCTCGTCACCCTCGATCACCTCCGCCCCGACCTGGTCCGCCGCCGGTCCAGACACCCCGAAACCGGATTTCGTCTCCAGCCACCAGTGGGCTAAAGTAAACGACGTCGCCGCCACACCAGCGACAATCGGGGTGTAGCGCAGCTTGGCAGCGCGCTTCGTTCGGGACGAAGAGGTCGTGGGTTCAAATCCCGCCACCCCGACATGTGGAATACCAGGTCAGGCTTGGTGCTGAGAGATCAGCGCCGGGCCTGATTTGGTTTGTGGCCCTGTTTTGGGGGCTATTTGGGAAGCGGGTCCCGGCGAGTGGTGTTTCGCCTGTTGCGGTTCCGCGGTGCAGCGGCGTCATGAGAGGCACGGCGGGCTGCGGTTCGACGGGCAGCCGCCCGGCTGGCAACCTCCTCGGCCATGCCGCCCCTTCGGCCATGCCGCCTCTTCGGCTGGGTCGCTCTTCCGTAGCTGGGCCGCACCGTTCGGTACTGGTCCCTCCCCACGTGGGGACCGGTACCGAACGGTGCGGGCTGTGCCGGTCCGGCCGTGGTGTCGTACCGGCTCGGATCGAGGCGAAGGGGACCTGGGGCCTGGGGCCTGGGGTGTGTGGCGGCGGTGGTTTGGGCGGGCGGGACGGCTTCGCGGGTTCTTGGCTCGCGCGGCGTGGCTCTTGCCGCCGTGTCGTCACTCCGACGGAAGTTGACCGAAAACATGCAGCGTCATGGGTCGCTCTGCGAGCACTGGGCTGGTGGCCTGTCCGGGCGGTGCGCGGTTCATGTGTTCCTGCGTCACGATCCTGCCAGTTGTGGCCTCCACGGAGGAGGTTCCGGAGGCCGCGCGATGCCTTAACCGCAGGTCAGCCGTATAAGGTGAGTTATCCGGTCCGGATGATCAGATGCGCGGGAAGTTATGGGGTGGAGGCCTTGAGTTCCGACTCAGGGGCACGCACAGCCTTCGCGGAGCGTCTCGCCCTGCTCTACAGGGAGGCCGGCAATCCTCCCCTCAGCCGAGTGTCCCAAGCGGTCGTACGACTTCAGCGCGTCGACGAACGAGGGCGCCCCGTACGGGTGTCCGCGCAGCGCATCAGTGACTGGCGACGGGCCAAGAACGTACCCGCCCAGTTCACCGCCCTCGCGGCGGTCCTCCAGATCCTGATCCCCGAAGCACGGCGCTCGCGGCCCACGCCGGTGTCCCCCGGCCTGTACGACCCTGCCCAGTGGCAGCGGCTGTGGGAGCGAGCGGTGGCCGACCCCGTCGGTGACCGCGCCGGGGCGTCCGTGGCAGCGGCTGAAGCGGCAGGGGACGAGCAGTCGGGCGTCGAGGACCCGGCGCTCGGGGGGGTGTGCCCGTACCGGGGGCTGGCTTCCTATCGTCAGCAGGACGCCCGGTGGTTCTTCGGGCGTGAGCGGAGCACCGACGCGCTCATCGCCCAGCTCCACGCCGCGGAGAAGACCGGTGGCCTGGTGATGCTCGTGGGGGCCTCGGGTGCGGGCAAGTCCTCCCTCCTGAACGCCGGTCTGGTGCCCGCCCTCCGGGACAGCGGACGGGGAGACGGCGGACGGGGGGAAGGCGTACGCGGAGACCGCGGACGAGGGGAAGGCGCACGCGGAGACCGCGGACGGACCAGGACGGTGCTGCAACTCGTACCAGGAGCCGATCCGCTCGCCGAGCTGACCCTCCGGATACCCGGGCTCGCGGAGGTCGTCCCCGCGCTGGGGGAACCGGCGGCCAAAGGTCCCTGCACCCCGGGATTCGCGCACCGGGTGAAGGAGGCCGTGACGGCGTGGGCCGTGGGCGAGACGTCCGCCGCCGGCCGGCCGGTCCTCATCGTGGACCAGTTCGAGGAGGCGTTCACCCTCTGCTCGGACGAGGCGCACCGGCGGGCCTTCATCCAGTTGCTGCACGCCGCGTGCTCGCCGGCGGACGCCGGTGAGCCGGCCCCCGTACTGGTGGTCCTGGGCATCCGCGCCGACTTCTACGAGCAGTGCCTCAGGTATCCCGAACTGGCCGACGCCCTGCAGCACCGGCACATGGTGCTCGGGCCGCTGGCCACCGCGGAACTGCGCGAGACGGTGACCGGCCCGGCCAAGGCGGTCGGCCTCGAACTCGAGCCGGGCCTCGCGGAGTTGATCGTCCGGGAGCTGAGCGCCGACGGTCCCCGCGGGACGCACGACGCGGGTGTGCTGCCGCTCCTCTCGCACGCCCTGCTCGCCACCTGGCAGCGGCGGAAGGCGGGCAGGCTCACGCTGGCCGGCTACCGCGCGGCGGGCGGCATCCAGGGAGCGGTGGCGGCGACCGCCGAGCGGGCCTGGTCCGGTCTCGACCCGGCGGCACGCACCGCCGCGCGACTGCTGCTCCTGCGGCTGGTCAGGCTCGGCGAGGACACGCAGGCCACCCGCAGACGGGGAACTCGCCGCCAGTTGGCGGACGAGTCGACCGACCCCGGCAAGACGGAGGAGTCGCTCGAGGCGCTGGTCCGCGCCCGGCTGGTGACGCTCGACGCGGAGACCGTGGAGATCACCCATGAGGCGCTGCTGCACGCCTGGCCGCGCCTGCGCGACTGGATCGACGAGGACAAGAACAGCAACCTGCTGCGCCAGCGGCTGGAGGAGGACGGCAGGGCCTGGGAGGGGTCGAAGCGCGACACGTCACTGCTCTACCGGGGTTCCCGTCTCGAACAGGCCCGTGACTGGGCGAAATGCGCCGGGGACCTCTTCCTGACCCGGAGCGCGGTGGAGTTCCTGGCCGCGTCGGTCAGGCTGCGCAGGCGTACGGTCTGGATCGGCCGTGCCGCGGTGTCGGCGCTGGTCGTCCTGGCGGTGCTGGCCGTCGGGTCGGCGGTGGTCGCGTGGCAGCAGCGCAACGACGCGGTGTTCGAGCAGGTGGTCGCCGAGGCCGACCGCGTCCAGTACTCGGATCCCTCGCTCTCAGCCCAACTCGACCTGGTGGCCCACCGTTTGCGGCCGCACGACGAAGGCGCGAACAACCGGCTGATCTCGATCGTGAACGCGCCGCTGGCCACACCGCTGCTCGGTCACACCGGCGCCGTGTACCTCACCTCGTTCAGTCCGGACGGCCGGATCCTGGCCACCGCCAGTTACGACAGGACCGTACGGCTGTGGGACGTGGCGGACCCGACGCGGCCCGTGCCACTGGGCGAGCCCCTGACCGGCCACACGAGCTGGGTGAGCAGCGCGGTCTTCAGCCCCGACGGCCGCACCCTCGCCAGCGCCTCCGACGACGGCACGATCCGGCTGTGGAACGTGGCCGACCCCCGCCATCCCGCCCAGCTCAGCACACCCCTGACCGCGCACGGCGGCACGATCTACCTGCTGGCCTTCAGCCCGGACGGGCAGACGCTGGCCTCCGCCAACGAGGATCACACCGTGCGGCTGTGGGACATGCGCAATCCGCGGCGGCCGCAGGTGCTCGGCAAGCTGACCGGTCCCGCGGCCGCCGTGCGTTCCGTGGCGTTCAGCCCGGACGGGCGGACGCTCGCGGCGGGCGGCGACGACGACATGATCAGGCTGTGGGACCTCGCCGGTCCCGGTCGTCCGGCGCGGATCGGCAAGGAGCTGACCGGCCACACGGACCTGGTGCACTCCGTGGCGTTCAGCCCCGACAGCCGTACGCTCGCCAGTGGCAGCGCGGACGACACCGTACGGCTGTGGGACGTGGCCGACCGCCGGCATCCCGCGCAGCTCGGGCCGCCGCTCACCGGTCACACCGGGCCCATCTGGTCGGTTGCCTTCAGCCCGGACGGGAGCATGCTCGCCGCCGCGAGCGCGGACAGTACGGCGAGCCTGTGGAACGTCAGCGACCCGGCCTACCCCTCGCAGGTCGGGGAGCCGCTCGCGGGGAGCAGCGGCGAGATGTACGCCCTGGGTTTCAGCCCCGACGGCCGTACGCTCGCCACCGGGAGCGGTGACAGCAAGGTCCGCCTGTGGTCGATCCCGACGTCGGACATGATCGGCCGGATAGGGGCGTTCCGTCCGGACGGTCAGGTGCTGGCCACCGCGGCGCGGGACGGGCGGGTCCGGCTGTGGGACGTGGCGCGGCCCGACCGGCCCAGGTCGCTGGGCGAGGCCATCACGCCCGCGCGGGGCGATGTGCGTTCGATGACCTTCTCCCCCGACGGCCGCACCCTCGCGGTGCTGACGGCGGGCGCCGTACAGCTGTGGACCGTCACCCGCCCGGCACGGCCCGTCACCCACGGGCCGGTCGAGCTGCGGACCCGGTTCGCGGGCCCCGACACGCTGGCCTTCAGCCCGGACGGGCGCACCCTGGCGACCGGCTACGAGGACCGCACCATCCAGTTGTGGGACGCCGCCGACCCGCACCGCCTGCTGCCGCTGGGCGCTCCGCTCACCGGCCACAAGGGCTATGTCAACTCGCTGGTCTTCAGCCCTGACGGCCGCACGCTCGCCAGCGGCAGCGCGGACGACACCATCCGGCTCTGGAACGTGGCCGACCCCCGGCACGCCTCCCTGCTCGGCTCGCCTCTCACCGGGCATCTGGGGCCCATCAACGCGCTCTACTACAGCCCGGACGGAAAGACGCTGGCCAGTGGCAGCGACGACGACACGGTCCGGCTGTGGGACATCGCCGACCCGCTCAGGGCGACGCGGCTGGGCAAGCCCCTGTCCGGCCACACCGAGGCCGTCGTGTCGCTCACGTTCAGCCCGGACGGCCGCACTCTGGCGAGCGGCGGCAACGACAACACGGTCCGGCTCTGGAACGTCGGCGACCCGTCCGACGCCTCACCCATCGGGCAGTCGATGAGCCCCAACGCCAAGACGGGCAATTTCCTGTCGTTCAGTCCCAAGAGCCACATGCTCGGGGTGTCGAGCGGCGTCGACACCGTCCGGCTGTGGAACCTCGACGTCGACGAGGCGATCCGGCGCATCTGCTCGACCACCCGGGGTGTGCTCACCTCGGAGAAGTGGCACGAGTACCTGCCTCGGCTCTCGTACGAGCCTCCGTGCGAGGAGTGACGGAGTCGTGCCGCTCGCCGTACGGACGGCACGGCGACACGTGATCCCGATCACAACTCCTCTATACAGCTGGGCAGTCGACTCCCGCCGCTCAATCAGCCTTGTTACTCTAGGGTTCGACCCGATCGCTGGTGCATCCCCCGTCTCCAGCGGTCGGGTTCTTCCATGTCCGCTCGCGGGCGCCGTTCGCCACTCCGCCGGAAAGCTGGTGAGTGCCGCCGTGAGCCGGTGCGTCGTCGTTGTCACGGCCGTCCATGGGCCCTCGGCCCGCTTCCTGCCGGAGGCCCACCGGTCGCTGTGCGAGCAGCGGCTCCCGCGGGGGTGGGAGTGGCACTGGGTGATCCAGGAGGACGGGAGCACCGACGCGGTCGCCCCCTACGTGCCCGACGACGAGCGTGTGACCTTCCGGCAGGGTCGTCCCGGCGGTCCCGGTGTCGCCCGGACCATCGCGCTCGCCCATGCCGACGGCGAGTACGTCAAGGTGCTGGACGCCGATGACCGGCTCACTCCGGGCGCGCTGGCCCGCGACCTGGCCGCCCTCGAGGGTGACCGCACCCTCTCGTGGGCGACCTCCCGGGTCCTGGACCTGCTTCCCGACGGCTCGACCAGCGCGTTTCCCGGGGACCCCGACAACGGGCCGATCGAGCGCGGGGCCGTGCTCGACTTCTGGAAGGCGAACGGTTTCCTCGCGCAGGTGCACCCGGCGACGCTCTTCGTACGGCGTGATCTGCTGCTCGCGCTCGGCGGGTGGATGGCGTTGCCGGCCTCCGAGGACACCGGGCTGCTCCTCGCGCTGAACGCCGTCAGCCGCGGCTGGTTCTCGGCGGAGGTCGGGCTGCTCTACCGGAAGTGGGCGGGGCAGGCGACGGGCCAGGCCTCGCACGTCGATCCCGTCGAACGGGAGGCTCGGATGGCCGTGGTGGAGGCCAGGGCCAGGGCGTTGGCCGGGTTCGGGTGGGGCTGTCCGGGGGCGCCGGCCGAGGGGGACGGGGCGACGGCCGAGGGCGACGGGGGCGACGGGGGCGACGGGGGCGACGGGGGCGACGGGGGCGACGGCTGAGGGAACGGGGGCGGCGGGGGGCTGAGGGAACGGGGGCGGCGACGTTGGGGTGGGGATCGCCCTGGACAAGCGCCTCCACATCCAACCCGGAGAACACCGGATCGCCGGGGATCTCTCTAGACCAGCGCCTCCACATCCAGCCTGGAGAACACCAGGTCGCTCTCGCCGGGCAGCGGTCCCCGCCATCGCATCGGGACGCGGGGCGCGGCGCTCAGGGCGCGTGGGTAGCTGCGCGGGGAGTAGTCGTTCTCCATGCGGTAGACGTGGAAGCCGGCGCCGGTCATGGTCTTTAGCAACTCGTCGGCGGAGTCGCCGAGTTGGGCCATGCGGCCGGGCGTGACCTCGATCGAGATCTCGGCGTCGGGCCGGAGGTCGTCCAGCATGGGCGCGAGGCCGCGGACGACCTTGCCCTCCGCGCCCTCCACGTCGATCTTGATCACCCGGGCGTTCGCGACCTCCGCCGGATCGAGCAGTTCGGGCAGCGGAAGGGCCTCGATGGTGAACGTGGACTCCGCGGGGCCGTCGTAGGGGACGATGCTGTTCGCCCCCATGTTGCGGGAGCTCGCCAGCACGAACGTCAGCGTCTGGCGGCTGTCGGACACCGCGACGTTGACCGCGCGAAGGTTGTGGCAGTCGTTGAGCCGGGCCTCGCCCAACAGGCGTTGGTGGAACACCGGTGAGGCCTCGATCGCGACCACCCGCCCCTGCGCGCCGACGAGTTGCGAGGCCAGCACGCTGAACACGCCGATGTTGGCGCCGACATCGACGAACCCGTCCCCCGGTCCCAGCCGACTCCGGAGCCAGCTCGTCATGTGCGGCTCCCAGACCCCGAACAGGTACAGATACCGCTGGATCAGATCCTGGGTGTCGACGGCGAACCGCGCACCGGACCGCGTCTCGACGACCCGTCGGCGCGGATGCTCCCTCAGATGGGGATTCAGCAGGCGCTCGGCCAGCAGCGCCTTGCCGAACGAGCCCGGCGCGCCCCGCACATACCGGCGCCCGACGGTGACCAGCGCCTCCGAGACGGGGTGACTCGTCCGCCCCGTCACCGGTCGGCGATGACGATCGCCTGGGACGGGCACCAGTCGGCCGCCTCCTGGACCTCCGGATCGGCGCCGCTGTCCTCGCCGCCCGGCAGGACCGTGCCGTATCCGGTCTCCGCCAGGACGAACACGGCGGGGACCCGGTGGGCGCAGTCACCTGAGCCGTAACACCGCTCGTGGTCGACGGAGACCTTCATTTCGTACTCCCGTTGCAAGAGGGCGCCGTCCCTCTGAGCGGGCCGACGCGCCGGTCGGAAGCCAGGTGGCTTCCCCTCTTGACTGCCCGCCGGACCCTCCGCCGAACCGACGGCTACCCGGCGGCACGGATGGCTCCGGCGGCACGGGCGACCTCGGCGGCACGGGCGGCCCCGCGACCGCCGGCCCCTGGATCGCGCCCGCCGGGAGACGGGCCTCTAGACGCCCTGGTCGAAGGGCAGTTGCAGCATCCGAATGGCGTTGCCCCGCAACAGCTTGTACGTCACCTCCGCGGAAAGACCGGCCACGTGGTCCTCCGCCACCTGCTTGGTGTGCGGCCAGGTCGAGTCGACGTGCGGATAGTCCGTCTCGAAGGTCGCGTTGTCCACGCCCACGGTGTCGATGGAGGCGATGCCGTGCTTGTCCCGGAAGAAGCAGCAGAAGATCTGGCGGTAGTAGTACGTCGAGGGCGGCTCCGGGATCAGGTCCTTCACCCCGCCCCACGCGCGGTGCTCCTCCCAGACGTCGTCGGCGCGTTCGAGGGCGTACGGGATCCAGCCCATCTGCCCTTCGCTGTAAGCCAGTTTGAGGCGGGGGAACTTCACCAGGACGCCGGAGAAGAGGAAGTCCATCATCGACGCCATGGCGTTGTTGAAGCTGAGCGAGGCCTGGACGGCCGGCGGTGCGTCCGGCGACGCGGCCGGCATCTGCGACGAGGAACCGATGTGCATGTTGACCACGGTCCCGGTCTCCTCGCACACCGCGAAGAACGGGTCCCAGTAACCGGAGTGGATCGACGGCAGCCCCAGGTACGTCGGAATCTCGCTGAAGGTCACCGCCCGTACGCCACGGGCCGCGTTGCGCCTGATCTCGGCGACGGCGAGGTCGATGTCCCACAGCGGGATCAGGCACAGCGGGATCAGCCGCCCTCCGCTGTCGCCGCACCACTCCTCGACCATCCAGTCGTTGTAGGCGCGGACGCACGCGAGCGCGACCTCCTTGTCCTTGGCCTCCGCGAAGGTCTGCCCGCAGAACCGCGGGAAGGTCGGGAAGCAGAGCGAGGCCTCCACGTGGTTGAGGTCCATGTCCGCGAGACGCGCCTTCGGGTCCCAGCAGCCGCGCCGCATCTGCTCGCGCGTGATGCCGTCGAGGGTCATCTCGTCCCGCGAGAAGCCGACGGCCGCGATGATGCGCTTGTACGGGAAGACCTCGTCCTCGTACCTCCACCAGTCGGTGATCTGACCGGCCGGGTCCGTGGTGAAACGGTACTTCCCGCCGATGTACTGGAGGTCACCGATACCGGCGGTGAAGGGCTTCGGCCCCAGGTCGCGGTACCTGCTCGGGAGCCATGTCTCGAAGAGGTGCGCGGGCTCGATCACGTGGTCGTCCACGCTGATGACCCTGGGAATTTCCCCGGTGCCGCTCTGGGTACTGACCACGTCCCACTCCCTGCTGCCTGTCGAAATCCCCGACGCTGCCTGTCGAATCTCCGTCTCGTATCCGACGGCCGAATCGCCATCCCGTATCCGGCGGTCGTATCTGACGGTCGTATCTGACGGTCCATCAGATTCACGGATTCAGGCTAGGCGACGCCACTCCCGACAGCAAGAGCAAGCACGTACGCCGCCGCACGGCTCTGGCCTCTTCACGCCGTACCTGCCATCCTCCGGGCACTGTCGTCCCGGCAGACGAGGAGACGGAGATGAGCGACCCCGCGCGGACACCGCGGACGAGCCACGCAGCGCGCACCCGGAGCGCCGCGTTCCGGGCCGCCGCGACCGCCCACCACATTCAGCGGCAGGACTCCGGGGCGGACCTCGACGAGGCACCCGGAAGTGACCCGGCGGAGAAGGAGACCGCCTGGAAAGCCGCTCACGCCGCCCGCGTCGCCGCCCAGGCCCTCGCCGTCCTCACCGAGAGCGCCCCCGCGCCCGCCGCCGACTCGCGCTGCGCCAGGAACGCCGCCGCCTCCGCCGCCCAGGCCGCCCGGATGGGCAGGCTCCACGACGGCGCGAGCGAGCCGTCCGTCGCCGCGTGCGACGCCGCTCTGCTCGCCTCCCGGGCCGCCGCGGACGCCGCGGGCGCGGAGGGACTGGGCGCGAACGAGACGTTGAACGCCAGGGCGGACGCGGCCGAGGCGGCCGCCGTCGCCGCCGCCGAACAGGCGGGCTGGATACGGCCCGGCGAGGAACTTCCGCAGGTGTCGACGGGTGTGCGCAGCCCCGAGGTCATATCGATGCTGCATCTCTGACGGGGGCCCGGCCGCGGTCCTCCGGGACCGCCGTCGCGCCCCTCGTGGGGCTCCCGTCCGGCCACGGCGTTTCTTTCCGATCATCCGAATCGTTGGTCTTGTCGTGTCCGCCCCTCCACTGCCCTGACCACGTCCCGGGGGCATGCGAACGGAGAGCTCTGTGCGAATGTCCGACATCCAGCGTTGCGAGATCCGGCCCGGATGTCTCGTGGAGTGGACGCTGCATCCGAGTTCCGTCGAGGCCGCGGCCGCACTGCCGGACGACGGCAGGCCACCGGCGTACGTGCAGGAGTCGCACGTCCGGACCGCGCGACAGGTGCGGGAGGACGGCCTGTTCGTGCCGACCTGGCTGGGCACAGCGTTCGACATTCCGGGGAAGGTCGATCTCGACGTCCTCCAACAGGCCCTGCTCGACTGGACACTTCGGCACGAGACGCTGCGCAGCGGCTTCCGCTGGATCGGCGACGACATGCGCCGGTTCACACTGGACGCCGAGTCGGTCGTACTGCACCGCGAGGACGTCGGCGAATTCGCCGAGGCGACCACCCTGACCCGCTACCTGCAGGACCGTTTCGACGTCGCGGCGGACGCGCTGAACTGGCCGAACTTCATCTACACCGCGGTCGTACGGGCGGACGGCGCGAGTGTCTACATGGCGTTCGACCACAGCAACGTCGACGCGTACTCACTGCACCGCATGGCCGCCGAGATCCACGAACTCTACGAAGCGGGCATCGAAGGCCGCACCGTGGCCGCTCAACCGGTCGCCAGTTACGTCGACTTCTGCGCGATCGAGCGCGCGCAGGCCGACGAGATCGACGACACGCACGCGATCGTCGCCCGCTGGCGGGAGTTCATCGCCCAGTGCGGCGGCAAGCTGCCGGGGTTCCCCGTCGACCTCGGTCTCGACGACGAAGGGCCCCTGCCCGAGCAGAGGTTCATGTGCGAGATGCTCGTGGACGACCCGGACGCGGCGGCCTTCGAGGCGTACTGCCGGCCCTACGGCGGCAGCCTGGTCGGCATCCTCGCGGCCACCGCGCTCATCGTCCGCGAGATCGGCGGGCAGGAGGTGTACCGCACCGTCGTGCCGTTCCACACCCGGGCGAAGTCCAAGTGGTCGGACTCGATGGGCTGGTACGTGGGCGGCGCGCCGATCGAGATCCCGGTGGCCCGCGCGACGGACTTCGACAGCGCGCTGGGGATGGTCCGCGCCGCGCTGCGGGAGAGCCGGCCGCTGTCCCGGATGCCCATCGCCCGGGTACTGCGGCTGCTGGGCTCCGACTTCCGGCCCACCTCCCCCGACCTGTACTCGATCGTCTCGCTCGTCGACTCGCGCGGCATCCCGGGCTCCGAGCGGTGGCAGGAGCTGAAGGCGTACGGGCTGATCCGGATCTCGTACGGCGACCAGGTGTGCGCCTGGCTCACCAGGGTCCACGAGGGACTCCAGTTCGCCAGCCGCTACCCGGCCACCGACATCGCGTACAAGAACATGCGGCTGTACGCCGAGGGGCTGCGGGAGCACATCGTGTCGGTGACGCGCAGCCGCGAAGGGGAGTTGGCCGCCCGCGCCCGGGTCTGAGGTGCGGGGCGGCGGCCACGGGCGCGACCCCGGGACGAGTCCCGGACCCCGGCCGCGCCCGCCCGACTTCTCAACGCCGTTGGCGGATACCCGCGTTCGTCACAGACGGGCCGCGTCCACCACGGCCCCCAGGTCGACGAACTTGAAGCCCGTCGCCGTACGCGTGCCGCCTTCTCCGTCCGGCACCCCCGGGGTCTCGTCGCCGTCCTGCACGACGAGCAGTCCGCGCGGATAGCGCTTGCCCAGCGGGGAGTTCAGGACGGCCGCGCCGTCGCACTCCTCGACGCTGTCGAGCGTCGCCGAGGCGGCACCGACGCGGAAGCCGCCCTCGTAGGCGTTGCCCTTGCGGTCGTACAGCGCGAAGGTGTTGTCGCCCTGGCTGGAGGCGAGGAGGTAGCCCTCGCCGCCGCGCTTCTGGAGCAGGGTCAGGCCCTCGACGTCGGCCGACAGGCGCTTGCCGCCGTAGCCGGGGTCGGCGCCTGCCACGCACTCCTCGGTCGTCTCGTCGTAGACGCCGGGGACGCCGAACTCCCTGGTCCTGTCGACCAGGACGGGCTTGCCGGTGAGGTCGGCGCGCAGCCGCCAGATGCCGATGTCCTCCTGGCCCGCGTAGAGCGTGCCGGTGGCCGGGTCGACCACCATCCCCTCGACCTGCGGGAGTTCGCCGGGTTCGGCGCAGGGGCTCCACGAGGTGCCGTCGGGCAGCCGGAAGGAGGACGGCAGGTCCAGGGTGCGCACCTTGCGGTAGCCGACCTTGCCGCCGGCGGCCGGGACCAGTTCGAGCAACGCGAGCCGGGTCCGCTCCCGCTGGCTGACCAGCGCGTACGTCCGTCCGGTGGCCTTGTTCGTCCAGGTGGCGAGGCCGTACGCGGTCCGCTGGTCGTTGATCTCGCTCTGGTCGACGGAGAACACGGGCGCGGCGGCCGGGTCGGTGATGTCGGTCAGCGGGCCGCCGCGTCGGGAGGGGTCGACGCGGTAGACACGCAGCCGGTCGTTGCCCCGGTCGCTCACCACCGCCACGTCGGCCCGGCCGGCGGAGGTGCGCAGTCCGGAGACGAGGTCGACGTTGTTGAAGCGGCCCGGGGCGTCGTCCTCGGCGGGCGGCTTCGGGGCGGCCAGCTCCTGGACCAGGCGGGCTTTCAGGTCGTAGACCTTCAGGCCGCCCTCCTTGGCGGTGGCCACGACGAGGCTGCGGCCGGGATCGGCGGCGTTGCGCCAGATCGCCGGGTCGTCGGCGTCGGAGTTGCCGCCCGCCTCGTCGTCGTACAGCGCGGCGGTCTCGCTGGTGGCCCGCACCACCGGCAGGCCGGAGGTGCCCGCTCCGGCGGGGGAGGTCGCGAGGAGGGAGACCAGCGCGGTGCCCAGGGCGAGGACGGCGGCTCGCCGCGGGGCGCGGTGTGTTCTCACAGGTCTCACGGGCGCTTCCTTACTGTCGGTGACATGCCGCGACGAGTGTCGGGGCCCTGCCGATAGTGCGTGGGGAATCTTGCGCCCAGAGGACCAACAACTGTCCAGGTCGCCATGAGGAGTTCAGCGGTACGTCAGAGTAAGTTCGGCTGAAGTGGTGCGGGCCCGAGCCCGTCGGTGAGCCGGTCGGCCGGCCCTTGCTCCGGACATCCCCTGTGGTGGACATCAACGGCCCGGCGTACGAGGCGCGGTGTCGCCGCGCGCGACGCGCCCGGCGTTGCCGGTTCTCGGCGCCGGTGGCACGTGGACGAGCCAGGTCAGCGTGAGCATCAGGTCCAGGCGTTGGGCGGGGTCGTCGAAGAGATGCCCGGTCAGCTCGGTGATGCGGCGCAGGCGGTAGCGGACGGTCTGTTCGTGGACCCGCAGCCGCCTTCCGGTGGTGACGGCGTTGTCGCCGGACTCCAGGTAGGTGAGGAGCGTGGCGAGGAGCGGGGCCCGGCGGGCCGGGGGCAGCGCCAGCAGGGGGTTCAGGAAGGGCGACGCCGTGGTGCCGATGAGGTCTTCCGCGCGGGCGGCGGCCAGCAGCGCCGTGTGGTCGGACGCGCGGACCGGCCGGCCCGACGGGAGGATGCCCCGTTCGACCAGCAGCAGGGTGTGGCGCGCCCAGCCCAGGGAGGCCGCGGCGCCGGACGGGGGCACGGTGGGCCCGATCCCGGTGGAGCCGAACGGAGCGAGGAGCGTGTGCAGGCGTTCCCGGCCGAGGGTGTCGGGGTCGGGGACGATCAGGTAGGGGCCCGGCGGGTCCCAGTTCGGCAGGATGTCCGGGGGCAGCACCCGGCCGGACGGCTGCGCGCGCGGCGCCGGCGGCAGCGCCACGGCCGTGAGCGTGTGGGGTACGGCCCAGCCGGCGGCCCCGGCCTGGGCGGCGAGCGCGTCGGGCGCGGGCGGAGGTTCGCGGAGCAGCAGGTCACGCAGCCGGGTGCGGTGATGGGCGCGGTCGCTCGCCATGAGGCCCTGCTGACGGGCGTACCCCTGCGCCCCGGCGTCGGCGGCTCTGCCCAGCAGTTCGAAGAGGTTGTCGGTGAGGGTGGCGAGGGTCTCGCGCGGCCAGGAGAAGCGGTAGGCGTCCTTGATGAACCGGCGGCACACGATCTGGCCGCTCAGCCGCAGCGCGCTCTGCAGCAGATCGGCGCTGCGGCCCCGGATCGCCGCCTCGGCGCCCAACCGGGTGTAGAGCGCGCGGAGTTCGGCCGCGCGCGGTTCTCTGCCGCGGAACTCGTCCCGGCCCAGCGAGTCGACGAAGTGCGCGACGGTCTCGCTGATGACGGTGTGGACCATGTGCTCGTAGTCGCCGTCCAGGGGCTGGCCGGTGCCGAGGACATGGATGCGGACCTGGTGCTCGATCTCCTCGACGGCGTCGTGGAGGTGCGGGCGCAGCAGGTCCGACACCGTCCCTGACACCGGCGGGGCCAACGGTAAGTAGGTCACTCTCGGATGCTCCTGGCGTTGCGGCAGGACCGTCAACTCACCTGAGTGATAAGGCAGGTTCCGGAAACTGTGGGCCGCGGCCAACCCTGCGGGGAACCGACAACCACCGCCCCGAATTACCCGCCGCCCCATACAGCGGTGCCCGCCCCGCCGCTTCCACCATTCCTCTCGAACCCGCACCCCACGAGAGGAACACCCCCATGCGATCCTCCACGAGGTCAGCCGCGGCAAGGCGAGTCGGCGTGCTGCTCGCCGGCTTCTCGCTGGCCGTGGCGCTCGGCGTCAACAGCCCGGCCGGCGCCGCCGCCAACCCCTACGAACGCGGCCCGGCCCCCACCGAGGCGAGCGTCACCGCCTCACGCGGGACCTTCGCCGTGAGCCAGTTGAACGTGCCGTCCGGCAGCGCGACCGGCTTCAAGAACGGCACGATCTACTACCCGACCTCCACCACCGCGGGCACCTTCGGCGCGGTCGCCGTCATCCCCGGATTCGTCTCCCCGCAGGCCGTGATCCAGTGGCTGGGCCCGCGACTCGCCTCGCAGGGGTTCGTCGTGTTCACCCTGGACAGCTTCAACGGCACCGACCTGCCGGAGGCGCGGGGCCAGCAGCTGCTCGCGGCCCTCGACTACCTCACCACGCGCAGCTCCGTGCGGGACCGCGTCGACGCCAACCGCCTCGCGGTGATGGGCCATTCGATGGGCGGAGGCGGCACGCTCAGGGCCACGGTGAGCAGGCCGGCCCTCCAGGCGGCGATCCCGCTGGCGCCCTGGGAGCCGGACACCACCTGGGAGGGCGACAGGGTCCCCACGATGATCATCGGCGCGGAGAACGACGCCATCGCTCCCGTCGCCTCGCACGCGATCCCGCAGTACACCAGCATCACGGCCGCCCCGGAGAAGGCCTATCTGGAGCTCAACGACGCGGGGCACCTCGATCCGGCCAGTGAGAGTCCGACCGTCGGCAAGTACGCGCTGTCCTGGCTGAAGCGGTTCGTCGACGACGACACCCGCTACGACCAGTTCCTCTGCCCGGTGCCTGCGCCGAACACCAACATCAGCCAGTACCGGGGCACTTGCCCCAACGGCTGACCCGTCGGCGCGAGGGGCATGCCCTGGCGGTGTGCCCCTCGCGCGAGTCGCGTCAGCGACGCGTGGTGGAACCACTCGTACGGCTGAGGCAGTCTTCTCTCCCGTGGCCACACTTCCGTCGCAGAGCGCATCGAGCACACCCGGCGCGTCAACTGCCGCCTCCGCGCACATGATCGTGTCCGGGGACGACGCCCTGGCGCACCGGCTGGCCGCCGAACTGCGCGGGGTGTACGGCGAGCAGGTCACCCTGGTCGTGCCGCCCGCCCAGCGCAGTGTGCGTCCGCCGGTGGTGGGGCGGACGCGGGCCACCGCGCTGTTCGGCCGGGTGTCCGCCGCGGTGAACCGGGCCGCCGGGAACGGCGATGCCCCGACCGTCCGGACGGCCGAACCCCCGCGTACCGAAAGGGTGTTGGAGGCCGCCGAGCTCACCGAGGCGGTGCTCACGGACGCGGGGCTCGAACGGGCCGCCGCACTGGCGCTGGTGTACGACGACGACGAGACGAACATCAGGGCCGCGCTCACCGCCCGGCGGATCAACCCGCGGATCCGGCTGGTACTGCGCCTCTACAACCGGCGCCTGGGCCAGCACATCGAGGCGCTCCTCGACCAGGCCTCGGCACTGGCCGCCGCCTCGGAGGGCGCGGACGGCGGAGGGTTCGACGCGTCCACCACCGTCCTGTCCGACGCCGATACCGCCGCGCCCGCGCTGGCCGCGACCGCCGTGGCAGGCACCAGCAAGGTCGTCCAGACGGACGGGCTGATGCTGCGCGCGGTGGAACGCCCGCCGCCCGCTCCCGGCGAGGTCGCCGACCCCGGACTGTGCACGCTCGCCCTGCTGTCCACCACCGCCAGCGACCCGGCGGGCGCCGACGGGTCCGAAAGCAGCGGCGACCAGGGGCCCCGGCTGCTGCCCGACGAAGGAGCGGTGGCCGCCGCCACCGGACGCGGAACCGTCGTACTGGAGACGGTCTCCTACTCCGGCCCCTCCTCGCCCCCGGGACGCAGCGTCGTACCGTTCGGCTCGCTGATGTCGCGGCGACTGCGGTGGTCGTTCGCCGGGCTCGTGGCGTGTGTGATCGCCCTCGCGATCGCGTCGATGGTCGTCACCGGGGACCATCCGCTGCGTGCGACCTACCTGACGCTGCTCGATCTCTTCGGCATCAACGACCCCGCGATCGGACGGCCGATGGGGGAACAGGTGCTGCAGCTCTTCTCCGGGCTCATCGGGCTGCTCCTGCTGCCGGTGCTCCTCGCCGCCGTCCTGGAGGCGCTCGGCACCTTCCGCAGCGGCTCCGCGCTGCGCCGTCCGCCGCGTGGACTCTCCGGGCACGTGGTGCTCCTCGGGGTCGGCAAGATCGGCACACGCGTGCTGGCGCGCCTGCGCGAGCTGCACATCCCCGTCGTCTGCGTCGAGGCCGACCCCGAGGCGCGCGGCCTCGCGATGGCCCGGCGCCTACGGGTGCCCGTGGTGCTCGGGGACGTCACGCAGGAAGGCGTACTGGAGGCCGCGAAGATCCATCGGGCGCACGCGCTGCTGGCGTTGACCAGCGCGGACACCACGAACCTGGAGGCCGCGTTGTACGCGCGGACCGTACGGCCCGATCTGCGGGTGGTGCTCCGGCTGTACGACGACGACTTCGCGACCGCCGTGTACCGGACCCTGCGGGCCGCGCATCCGGGTGCGCTCACCCGGAGCCGGAGTGTGTCCCATCTGGCCGCGCCCGCGTTCGCCGGAGCGATGATGGGGCGGCAGATCCTCGGGGCGATTCCCGTCGAGCGGCGGGTGTTGCTGTTCGCGGCGGTGACGGTGGGCGGGCATGCGCAGTTGGAGGGGCGGACCGTGGGGGAGGCGTTCCGGGCGGGGGCCTGGCGGGTGCTGGCGCTGGACACCGGTCCGGGGTCGGCGTCGTCCTCCTCCTCGTCATCCTCGTCCCCGAGGTCCGCGGCCGACCGGGCCTCGGGGCTGGTGTGGGACCTTCCCTCCACGTATGTGCTGCGGGCCGAGGACCGGGTGGTGCTGGCGGCGACTCGGCGAGGGCTGGCGGAGTTGTTGGGGCGGCGGGCTCGGGAGCGGGCCGGAGCGTAGGGGGGCGGGGGTGGTTTTTCGCCCCCTCCGCCCCTTCCCGTCCCGTACTTGGGGGCTGTGCCCCCAGACCCCCCTTTCGCGCTTCGCGCTCGTCGTTCGTCCTCAAACGCCGGACGGGCTGATTCCCCCCACGTGCCTCTCTGCGAAGTCCAGCTCCAGCCTGACCTGCTTGATGCGCTCGTCGACTACCAGGGAGCCGTGGCCCGCCTCGTAGCGGTAGACCTCGTGGACGGCGTCGCGGGCCGCGAGGCGGTCCACGTAGTTCTCTACCTGGCGGATGGGGCAGCGGGGGTCGTTGACGCCGGCCGAGATGTAGACCGGGGCCTTCACCGCGTCTACGTAGGTCAGGGGGGAGGACGCCTCGAAGCGCTCCGGGACCTCTTCCGGGGTGCCGCCGAGGAGGGTGCGGTCCATGGCCTTCAGTGCCTCCATCTCGTCGTGGTACGCCGTCACGTAGTCGGCGACGGGGACGGCGGCGATGCCGAGGGCCCAGGCGTCCGGCTGGGCGCCCAGGCCCAGAAGGGTGAGGTAGCCGCCCCAGGAACCGCCGGTGAGGATCAGCCGGTCGGGGTCGGCGAGTCCGGAGGCCACCGCCCATTCGCGGACGGCCGCGATGTCCTCCAGCTCGATGAGGCCGACACGGTGCTTGAGCGCGTCCGTCCACTCGCGCCCGTACCCGGTGGAACCGCGGTAGTTGACCCGCACCACCGCGTACCCGTGGTCCACCCAGGCCGCCGGGCCCGCCGCGAACGAGTCGCTGTCGTGCCAGGTCGGGCCACCGTGGATGTCGAAGACGGTCGGGAGCGGGCCACTCGTGCCCGCCGGCTTCTGGACGAGGGCGTGGATGCGGCCGCCGGGGCCCTCCACCCAGACGTCCTCCACCGGAACGGACCCCGGGGACTTCAGGCCCGGCGGGTCCAGGACCACGGCGCCCGACGTCGAGCGGACCACCGACGGCTCGGCCGCCGACGACCACAGGTACTCCACGGTGCCGTCGGGCCGGGCCGTCGCACCGGACACCGAACCCGCGGGCGTCGGCACGGGAGTCAGCTCGTGTGACGCCAGGTCGTAACGCCACAGGTCGCTGCGGGCCTCGAAGCTGTGCGCGATCAGAAGTCCGGAGCCGTCCGGATACCACTCGGCGCCCACGTCACCGGGGAGGTCGAGGGCGAGGTCCGTCTCCTCACCGGTCGCCACGTCCCACACCATCGGCTCCCAACGGCCGCGCCGCTGATGCCCGACGAGCAGCCGGGTGTCCCCGTCCACCGGGGCGAAGCCCAGCACCTCGAGGCCCAGCTCGACCGTGCCGCCCTCGGTGTCGTCGAGCTCCGCGACCGTCGAACCGTCCGGACGCAGCACCCGCAGCGCCGAGTGCATCGCGTCGCCGTGCTCGGTGTGCTCGACGGCGATCAGCGAACCGTCGTGCGCGAGGTCACCGACGCCCGCGGACTCCCGGTGACGGTAGATCTCCACGGGGGCCTCGCCGGACCTGGCCACGTAGATCGTCGAGCCGTCCTCGTCCGTGGAGCGCCCCACGACAGCCGTGCGCCCGTCCCGGCCGATCGCGAGTCCGCCGGGGTAGGAGGGCTCGAGTCCCGGAGCGGCGGGCTCATCGGGACCGTCGGAGGTCCCGGAGCCGTCGAAGCGCTGGCGGCGCCAGATGCCGAACTCGTCGCCGTCCTTGTCGTCGAACCACCAGATCCACTCGCCGTCGGGCGAGAGCACCCCGTCCGTCGTGCCGTTCGCCCGGTCCGTGGCCTGGCGCTGCTCACCGGTGGTCCGGTCCCACGCGTACAACTCGTACGTCCCCGTCGCGTTCGAGACGAACAGCGAGCGGTGCGGTGCGTCCTCCGCCCAGTCCGGCAGCGACACCCGCGGCGCCCTGAAACGCTTCTCCCAGTCCGGCGTGGATCCGTCCTGCGCTGCGGCCGCTTTCCCCGGGATGGACCCGTTGCTCTCAGTCATGGCCCCATAGTGCCTGGCCCGCACGACAATCCGCCGCCGAGGTCCCCAGCCTGTGGATAACCGCCGTACCCCGGCGCCCTCCCCCGCCCGGCGGCCCCGTACCTTTGAAGGCGTGTACCGGTTCCTGCTGACGCCCCGCTGGTGGGGGATCAACGTCTTCATGCTGTTGGCCATCCCCTTCTGCGTCTTCATGGGGTCGTGGCAGTTGGGACGGTTCGAGGACCGGGTGCAGACCAGCCGCGACGCCGACAAGCAGGTCGAGGCGGCGAAGACGGAAGCGGCGCGGCCGCTCGCCGAGCTGCTGCCCGTCGACAAGAGCACCTCGGGCAACCAGGCCGTCGCGACCGGCCGGTACGCCGACCAGTTGCTCGTGCCCGACCGCGATGTGGACGACAAGCAGGGCTTCTACGTCCTGACGATGCTGAAGACCGCCGACGGCCGGGCGCTGCCCGTCGTCCGGGGCTGGCTGCCCGGCAAGGCGGACCCGGCGAAGGCCCCGGCCCCGCCCACCGGTGAGGTCACGGTGACGGGTGCGCTCCAGGCGTCCGAGAGCCCGGGGTCGAACGGGGTGAGTGCGGTCGGCGGGCTGCCCGAGGGCCAGACCGGCGCGATCAGCGCGGCGTCGCTGGTGAACCTGGTCCCGTACAAGCTGTACGACGCGTGGATCACCCTCGCCGTCGCCGACAGCGGGATGACGGCGGTTCCCGCGACCGCGCCACAGGACACCGGCCTGGACCTGAAGGCGTTCCAGAACCTCGGCTACATCGGTGAGTGGTTCGTCTTCGCGGGCTTCGTGCTCTTCATGTGGTTCCGGCTGCTGCGCCGCGAGGCGGAGTTCGCCAGGGACGCGGAGCTGGGCCTGGTCCCGGACGCGGAACCGACGCCGGCACCGGCGGGCGCGGACACCGCCGCCGACCGGACCCCGGTCGCTTAGCCAGCCGGCCGGCCCTACCCCGACTCGTCTCGTCTCGTAGCGTCGCGTTGTCGGCGTACCCACCCCGTACCGGCCCGCGGACGACTTGTGGCCGCCTCGTGGCTTCCTCGTGGCCGACGCAGGCCGTCAGCCGTCGGCTACGAGACCTCCGGCGCCAGCATCCCGGTGCGGTACACCGTCCCCGCGCACGCGTTGGCGACCGTCGTGGACGCCGTGGCCGTACCCGTCTGGTCCGTGTGCGAGATGGTGACGCTGCCGTCGGCGAGCCCGTCCTCCGTGACGAGCTGCGTCGAGGTGCCGCCGCTGTCCGTCCCGGTGCCGCCGACGGTGGTGGCATCCGAGGTCGACGGGTCCGGCGAGGGCTCGCTCGTGGTCGGACAGGTCTCCGAGGGCACCCAGGCGAACTTCACGACGTACGAGGCACCCGGCTCCAGGGCCAGGGAGGCGACCTCCGTGGACGGGTCGGGCAGCCCGGTGGCCACGTCGCCCGCCACGTGGTTCACCACACCGACCTTGGCGGAGTCCGCCGCGCCCGCCGTGGTCGTACCGACGGTGCCCGGGCCGCTGACCGCGCACAGGGTGGTGGAGATGTTCGAGACGGCGAAGGAGCCGTAGATCGTGCCGGTGGAGTCAGGGTCGCCGAGGACGCTGGTGGTCCCGCCGAGCTGCTCGGGATTGCACGCGGGCGCGCTCACCGAGGAGACCGCCGTCGGATCGGCATCCCCCGTGGCCTCCCCGCTGGCCGCGCCCTTGCTCGCCTCCGGCGTGGCCGGGCGGCCTGTCCTGTCCGAGTCCTTGGTGGCGCCGGAGGAACCGCCCACCGCACGCTCCCCGCCGTCCGTGGCCTTGCCCTGGCCCGAACCGCCCTGGGTCTGCGAGGTGTTGCCCGCCATGGACGGATCGGCGTTCGATCCTGTGGCGTTCGAGACGTGCAGCAGGGCCGGGACCGCGGTGCCGATGAAGAGCGCGGCCGCCGCCATACCGACCACGGCCTGGCGCTTTCGGGCCCGCCTGGCCGGTACCGCGCGGCGCAGGTGCTCCAGGGTACCGTCGGTGGGCTCGATCTCCCCGACGGCCTCGTGCAACAGCAGCCGCAGCGCCTGCTCGTCCGAGCCGAAACCCTCGGAGCCGAAACCCTCGGAGTCGGGCCCCCCGGCGTCGGGCCCTCCAGAACCGGTCCCCCCGGAACCGACCCCCGCGAGGCCGCCTCCGCCCGGACCGGACTCACTCGAACCTCGCGCGTCAGACCCCTGCGTCTCCGAAGCGTGCCCCTCGGGAGCCTGTCCCTCCGAAGCTGGTGCCTGCGAAGTCCGTCCCGCAGAACCCGGCCTCTCAGACGCCGGGTTCTCAGAACCCGGCCCCTCAGAGCCCTTTCCCTGTGGGCCATGTCCTTCGCGGCCGTGTCCTTCGGGGCCGTGATTCACAATTCCGTTCCCAGTGTGCGATTGCTCGTGCTCGGGGCGTCCGTACTCGTGCTCAGGGCGCTCGTACTCGTGCTCGGGGCGCCCGGGTTTCCCGGCACGCCGCCGTTCTTCGTGCCCACTCATGCCGGCGCCCCCATGGCGATACGGAGCGCCGCTATCCCGCGCGAGCCGTACGCCTTGACCGACCCCAGCGACACCCCGAGCGTCTCAGCGACCTGGGCCTCGGTCATGTCCGCGAAGTAGCGCAGCACCAGGACCTCACGCTGGCGGCGCTGGAGGCCCTTCATCGCCTTGATCAGCGCGTCGCGCTCCAACTGGTCGTAGGCGCCTTCCTCGGCGCTCGCCATGTCGGGCATCGGCTTGGACAGCAGCTTGAGGCCGAGGATGCGCCGGCGCAGGGCCGAGCGCGAGAGGTTCACGACGGTCTGGCGCAGGTACGCGAGGGTCTTCTCCGGGTCGCGGACGCGCTTGCGCGCCGAGTGCACCCGGATGAAGGCCTCCTGGACGACGTCCTCGCAGGACGCGGTGTCGTCGAGCAGGAGCGCCGCGAGACCCAGGAGCGAGCGGTAGTGCGCGCGGTAGGTCTCGGTGAGATGGTCGACGGTCGTTCCGGCGGCCGCGCTGTCCTCGGCGCCGTCACGCTGGCCGGGTATGCGGGAGGGGCGCGCCGCGGGCATCGGCGCGATCACCGGCATGCCGCCGGGCGCACCGGGGCCGCGAAGTCGGCGGGGCGGACGCAGGGCGCTGCCCCTTGTCTGTACCGCTGTGAAATCGAGTACCTCTGCCACGCCTGTTGGACACGCGTCCCCCCGCCAGGGTTGTACGCGTCAGGCATCGCGTTTGCGTCAGGCACCTCTCTTGACCGCGCGTCAAATGCCCTTATGCGCACAAGCTCATCCCCTATGTCCCGTTTTACCGCGACGCCTGGCCACCCCTGAATGGCGACCGCAAAGACGCTCCCCGCCGTCCGCACGGTTGCGGAGGACGGGGAGGAAAATCTTCGAACAGCTGGTGACTCGATTCAAGTGGTGTGGATCATCGACCGCACCACACATCCGGCCACACCGGTCACCTGAAGACCGGGACGCCCATCCGGATGCTCGCACCACACATCCGACACAGATCCTACAAATGAATCCTGCTGCCGCCACCAGGATTCCGGCCGTCGGACACCTGGAACGCGGAAATCACGCCAGGGCGTTACACCTTGAACGCGGAAATCACGCCCGGCCGATCTCCGCCGCCACGAGCTCCGCGATCTGCGCCGTGTTCAATGCCGCACCTTTTCGCAAGTTGTCCCCGCACACGAACAGTTCGAGTGCCGTCGAATCGTCCAGCGACCGGCGTACCCGCCCGACCCAGGTCGGGTCGGTGCCCACCACGTCGGCGGGGGTGGGGAATTCACCGGCGGCCGGGTTGTCGAACAGCACGACGCCGGGTGCGGTGGCGAGGATCTCCCGCGCCTTGGCGACGGTGACCTCGGCCTGGAAGCGGGCGTGGACGGTGAGGGAGTGCGTGGTGACGACGGGGACGCGTACGCACGTCACGGCCACCGGAAGCGCCGGGAGTCCGAGGATCTTGCGGGACTCGTTCCGTACCTTCATCTCCTCCGAGGAGAATCCGTCCTCGGCAAGCGACCCGGCCCACGGCACCACGTTCAGCGCCACCGGCTCGGGGAACGGCCCCGTGTTGTCCCCGACCGCACGACGTACGTCACCGGGCTTGGTCCCCAGTTCCGTACCGGCGACCAGCGACAGTTGCTGGCGCAGGGTGTCGACACCCGCGCGGCCCGCCCCGCTCACCGCCTGGTAGCTGGACACCACCAGCTCGCGGAGCCCGAACTCGGCGTGCAGCGCGCCGAGGGCCACGATCATCGAGAGGGTCGTGCAGTTCGGGTTGGAGATGATCCCGCGCGGGCGCACCCGGGCCGCGTGGGGATTGACCTCCGGTACGACGAGGGGCACGTCCGGGTCCATCCGGAAGGCGCCGGAGTTGTCGACGACCACCACGCCCCGGGAGGCGGCGATCGGCGCCCACTGGGCGGCCACCTCGTCGGGTACGTCGAACATGGCGACGTGGACCCCGTCGAAGGCCTCCTCCGTGAGGGCCACGACCTCGACCTCCTCACCGCGCAGGGCCAGCTTGCGGCCGGCCGAGCGCGGGGAGGCGATCAGGCGGATCTCGCCCCAGATGTCGGCGTGCTGGGACAGGATCTGGAGCATGACCGTGCCGACGGACCCGGTCGCGCCGACAACGGCGAGCGTCGGGCGTTCCCTTCGCGTCGGCCGTTCGGTTCGCGATCCGGTACGGGCCATCAGCGGCCCGTGCCTCCGTAGACGACGGCCTCGTCGCTGTCGGAGTCGAGCCCGAAGGCGGTGTGCACGGCGCGCACGGCCTCGTTCACGTCGTCGGCGCGGGTGACGACCGAGATGCGGATCTCGGAGGTCGAGATCAGCTCGATGTTCACGTTGGCCGCGGTCAGCGCCTCGAAGAAGCCGGCCGTGACGCCCGGGTTCGTCTTCATGCCGGCGCCGACGAGCGAGATCTTGCCGATCTGGTCGTCGTAGCGCAGCGAATCGAAGCCGATGACGCCCTTCGCCTTCTCCAGGGCGTCGATGGCCTTGCGGCCGTCGGTCTTGGGAAGGGTGAAGGAGATGTCCGTGAGGCCGGTGGAGGCCGCGGACACGTTCTGCACGATCATGTCGAGGTTGATCTGGGCGTCGGCGATGGCGCGGAAGATCGAGGCGGCCTCGCCGGGCTTGTCCGGAACGCCGACGACCGTGATCTTGGCCTCGGAGGTGTCGTGAGCGACACCCGAGATGATGGCCTGCTCCACCTTCTGGTCCCCTTGCTGCCGTGTCTTCAGAACGGGTGGTTCGCTGCTGACCCAGGTGCCCTGCAGTCCGCTGAAGGACGAGCGCACGTGGATCGGGATGTCGTAGCGGCGCGCGTATTCCACACAGCGGTGGAGCAGCACCTTGGATCCGGAGGCGGCCAGCTCCAGCATGTCCTCGAAGGCGATCCAGTCGATCTTCCGCGCCTTCTTGACCACCCGCGGGTCGGCGGTGAACACGCCGTCCACGTCGGTGTAGATCTCGCACACCTCGGCGTCGAGAGCCGCCGCCAGCGCGACGGCGGTGGTGTCCGACCCGCCGCGGCCGAGTGTGGTGATGTCCTTCTTGTCCTGCGAGACGCCCTGGAACCCGGCGACGATGGCGATGTTGCCCTCGTCCAGCGCCGTACGGATACGGCCCGGCGTGACATCGATGATCCGCGCTTTGTTGTGGACGGAGTCGGTGATGACACCGGCCTGGCTGCCGGTGAACGACTGCGCGCTGTGGCCCAGGTTCTTGATCGCCATGGCCAGCAACGCCATGGAGATCCGCTCTCCGGCGGTCAGCAGCATGTCGAACTCGCGCCCGGAGGGCATCGGAGATACCTGCTCGGCGAGATCGATCAGCTCGTCCGTCGTGTCGCCCATCGCGGAAACGACCACGACCACCTGGTGGCCGTTCTTCTTCGCTTCCACGATCCGCTTGGCGACACGCTTGATGCCCTCGGCATCGGCTACGGAGGAACCCCCGTACTTCTGCACGACAAGGCCCACGTGCGCTCCTCGATCATTCAGTCTCTGCACCGCACGACAGCGGTCGGCTCAGTCTAACGAGCGGCCGGAATTCCCCTCCGGGGTATCGCATCGTGAGATGTCCCGCCCACGAAGTGATCACCCGGTCCGTCAGGTCAGCGAAGGCCTCCGGCCGCTCCGGAACGGCACCTGCCCGATCCGGACAGCCGCCACGCGAGAAGTGCGCCGTGTCACACCGAAGAGTGCGCCGTGTAACACCGAAGAGTAGTGATTCGTTTTTCCTGTACGAGGGGTCGCTCGGCCGGGGTGCCCCCGGCGCGGCGGCCCCGGTGCGGCGGTCAGCCTCCGGTCGGCAGCAGCGAGGAGTGGTGGTTGACGATCAGCCACTCGCCGCCACGCTTCTCGTACTCGTACGTATAGCGCGCCTCGGCGGTACTCTTCGCGCCGGTCACCGGGTCGGTGAGGTGGAACTCGTAGAACCGCGGTTCACTCGTTGTCCGCCAGGGCCTCCGGGGTGAGTGCGTAGCGCAGTTTGCGGGCGAAGGGAGCGTCACCGAGCGACTGGTTGATGTCCGCCAGGGTCTCGGCCGCCAACTCGTCGGCGCGCACGTCGTTTCCGGCCCGCCGGAGGATCACCACGTGCAGGACACGGGCGTTCAGGGCGAGCAGCGAGGTGTCTCCGTAGTTCGCCCGGCACACCGCCTCGGTCTCCGCGATCTGCTGGACGGCCTTGCCGTACTCACCGGCCTTCCGCCACGCGACGGCGAGTTCCATCATGAGGGTCGCCGTCATCGGATGCTCCTCCCCCAACTCGGCTACCGCGTCGGCGAGTCGTCGCTCGACGACCTCGACGGCGCCCGCCACGAACTTCTCCGACTCCGCCAGCCGCCGAATGGTGCTCAGGGTCAGCCGCGCCTCGTCGGTGTCGGGGTGGTCGTCGCCCAGTACCCGTGCCGCGGCCTCGGCGTTCTCGCGGGCGAGCGTCTCTCCACGCTCCCGTTCGCCGCTCTTCGCCAGCAGATCGGCCATGGTGCTGCGCAGGGGGAAGGTGTCGGGGTGATCCGGCCCGAGGGTGCGCTCGGCGTCCTCGAGCACTCGTGAGCTGAGGGCGAGTGCCCGGCCCGACTCCCCGGCCGCGTCATAGGCGTCGGCCAGCTGGCTCTGGAGCGCACGTGTCGTCTCGTGGTCCGGTCCGCAGACCCGCAGGGCGATGTCCACCGCGCGCTCGCACAGCGACACCGCGCGGGCGATGTGACCGTCGACGGCGTACTGCAGACCGGCCGAGCCGTAGAGGTCCGCGGCCTCGACCGTGTCCGTCTCGAGCGCGGACCGGGCGGCCAGAGCCTCGACATGCGTCGCCCAGACACGGTGGGTGGCCTGCGGGTCACTGTCCTCGTCGGTCACGATCTCCGCGTCCGTGAGCAACATGACGGCGAGGCCGCGCACGGTCTCGACGAGCCTGCGGCTGATCTCCGATCCGCCCAATGCGGGGGTGCGGGCCACCGCCTGCACCAGCCGGTGCACCGAGATCGTGCCGCCGCGCAGCGTGATCATGCTGTGGGCCGCGAGGCGCCGGAGTGCCTCGGTGATCTTCGGCGGACTCCCCAGGGGTGCCAGATACTCACGCGGAATCCCGTCCGGCGCCCACCAGGCGATGGCCTCCAGAATCGTCCGGCACTCGGGGGTGCCGGCGAGCTGGTCGAGTGTCACGCGCCACACCCGGGCCACCGCGCGCTGCGCGTCGCCGCCCTCCGCCGTGGCGGCGTACATGTCCGCCGGATAGCCGGCGAGCAGCCTCAGATACTCTCGCGCGCCGATTCCCGCTTCCCGGCAGTACGCGGCGGCCTGGTCGACGGCCAGCGGCAGGCAGCCCAGTTCGCGGCACAGCTCCTCGACGCCGTCGGCGCTTCCCCGGTGGATGCCGGTGAACAGCTCGACGGCCTCGGCCAGTTCGAGCACGTCGAGGTCCAGGGATTCGGCGATACCGCGCCAACTCGTCGCGCCCCAGCGGCTGGTGATCAGGAAGCGGCCGCCCGGAGCCCGTGCGAGCAGGGGCTCGATGTCGGCGGGGTCGGAGACGTTGTCCAGGACGAGCAGCCATCCGTCGTTGGCGGCCAGCCACTGGAGCGTACGTTCGCGGAAGGCTTCCTCGGACAGGGCGTCGACCAGGGCGGGTTGCAGCGCACGGCCGAGGGCGGCGAGGCCCGCGTCGAGACCGGTCGGGGACTCGGCGGTGATCCACCAGACCGGGTTGAGGTCCGTTGTCCGGCCCGCCGCCCAGTGTGCGGCCAGCGCGGACTTCCCGATGCCGCCGAGCCCGTGCACGGCGTGCACGACCACTCCGCCGGGTTCGCCGAACGCCTGTTCCAGCAGGGCGAGTTCACGTGCCCGGCCGACGAACCGCGCGGCACGCGGGGGCACGTTCCGCACCGGGGAGGTGCAGGGCCCCATCGTGAACGCCTCCGGCGGCAGCACCGTCGCGTGCTCGGCCAGGGTGGCGAAGTCCCCGGTCGCCACCTGGCGGATGTCCCCGCCCGCGGCGACCGACCGCTCGCCGGACGCCGACACCGAACCGTCGCTCACGCGTCCCCCGTAGACGCGCTGCCGATGTCGCCACCGGCGGAGACGGAACGCTCACCGGAGGCGGTGACGTTCCCGCGGGAGGGCGGCGGCCCGGGTGTCGCCGGGGGTACCGGCGACGGTAGGGATGCGGGAGCGGGAGTCGGTGCCGGTGCAGCGGCGGCGGGCGAGGGGCCGTCGCCTGTCGCCGCCGACCCGATGTTCCCGCCCGCGGCGACCGACCGGTCGCCGCTCGCGGCCACCGAGGACGCGGGCGGCGCGGGCGCCGATGACTGCGTGACCAGCACGTACAACGTGAGCGCGAGTCCGACCAGTCCGGCGGCGCCTCCCGCCACACTCGCCCACGGGTCAGCCGCCTCGACATCGAGCAAGCCGCCCACGACCAGCCCGGCGGCCCCCGCCACACACAGTCCGATTCCGGTCCACAGCACTGCCTTTGAACTCATGGAGACATCATGGCGTGCCCGGGGTGTGGATCGTCAGGTGCCGGCGGACAGCTCCTCGGCTCGGTCGGAGCACATGATCAGACGAAGGGCGTCCCAGCGCCCGGCGAACGCGGAGGTCAACGTCCTGGTTCGAGGCCCATGACGACCTCAGACCATGGATGCCGAGCTCAGAGCAGGGCGCGCAGTCCGTCGACCGCGTCCGTGGCGTCGAGCAGCCGGGCACCATCGGGGAGCAGGGTCAGACCTCCGGTGGAGGCCCGGGCGGCGATCCGCGCCTGCTCCCAGATCAGGACGATCTGAAGGATGACCGCCTTGTAGGCGTGATGGGCGTCGCTTCCGCGGGGCTTCCCGAACCGGCGGTAGATCTCTTTGTCCAACACGTTCCGGGCCCGATCCCGTCCCAGTCCGACACCCGTGAACGTCACCACGAACGTGCCGACGGCAAGAGGGAGGATCTCCTCGCCGAGCAACGCCTCGACCCCACCGACTTGGCTCTCAGTCATGAACAGCACGGTACCGACAAGCGTGCCGCCCCCGGCAGGGATCATCGCAACCCGGAACCACACGCGGCATGCCGCTCGGACGGCGAGCCCGAGGTTGAGCGTGATGTGCGTTTGCCGTAGCCCGGGAAGAGCTCGGATGTCGGGGCTCAGGCTCCGGGCTGAACTGCGGAGATGAAGGCGGACCAGGCGGGGGCGGCGACCGTGAGTTCGGGGCCGGTGGGGTTCTTGGAGTCGCGTATGTGGATGGTCGACCGCGGGGCGGGGAGGGCGACTTCGACGCAGGCGCCGCCCTCACCGTCGCTGTAGCTGGCCTTGAACCACTTCAGCTCGCCGTTCATAGCTCATCCACCATCCGCTCGATGAAACGGGCCGACTCGTCTGGGTCAAGGCCCATCATGCGGATCATGCTAAGTCGCTCGGTCTGCGCACTGACGACTGCTGGGTCAGAGGTCAGCTGACTGGCGGACGGGGCCTCCGTGTAGGCGAAGCGCTCGTGATCTCCGGTCTCCAGAAGCACCATCGGTCCGTGGAGCGCGGCGGTCATTGCCCTGCCGTAGGGCAACACCTGGATCGAGACGTTGCGCACCTTCGCCATCTCCAAGAGGTGCAGCAGTTGCTCCTTGTCCACGTAGGGGCCGCGCAGTGCCGCCTCGTACAACACATAGCTGCAGGCTGCCAGCGGCTTGCGCGTGTGGATTCCCTGGCGCTCCAGCCTCGCCATAACCCGTTCCTCGACGGTCTCCTCATCGAGAGGCGGAGTGTGGTTGCCGATCAGATCCCTCGCGTAGACCTCGGTCTGCAACAACCCCGGGATCAGAGCGACTTCGTACCACCAGAGGTTGATCGCCTCACGCTCGTACTGCATGTAGTCCTGAGCACGCGCGGGAAATTTTTCCCTCTGCACGTAGTCCTTGGCCGCGCTGAGCAATCCCTCCGCGTGACACAACTCATCCGCCGCGTCGAGCACGCGCGGTGTCGGCATCCGTACGCCTTGCTCCATGGCCTTGATGGTGTCCGGCGAATAGTTGGCGGCAGCGCCCAGTTCCTCGCGGCTGACGTTGGCTTTCATACGCCAGCGTTTCAGCTGATTGCCGCTGTAGCGCCAGTTGACCGGCGACGGCGTGGCAGAGGAGTTGTACTGGACTGACACAGCGGCCACCTCCGACTGACACACCCCGGCGCGTAGCCCCCCGGTCACTACCGAGCGTAGCTCGGCATCCACCACCGTGTGACCATGACCAACGCAATTCACCGCCCCGACTGGATCCCCGCGTCCGGGCATCAACTCCGTGTGACGGGGGTCCACTTCGACGCCGTACGGATCGAGGGCGCCCGAGGGGAACGCGTCGCCGGGCGGCTCATCGAGGCGGCGGACGGCGGGGACGCCGGACCGATCGTCTGCGAGGCGACCGGATACCGGTGGATGTACTTCCTGCTCGCACCGGGCGAGGTACGCCGACACGACTGGCCCCTCGGCGTACAGCAGTTCGGCGGGCGGAGCACGCTCAGCCTCACCTACATCGGGATCCCGGCCCTGGACGGCAACACCTGGCCCCTGCGCTGGTACAGCGAGCCGACCCCCGACGCTCCCTTCGTCGCCGCGGAGTCGCTGCTGGCGGCGGTGGGCGCCGGGTGACGCCGCACTCGCCACCCGGCGCCCATCTCCCGCAGAACGAGTGCCGTCGCCCTACCGGCCGCGCTTCGCCGGAGGCGGTGTGGTGTTGGCTTTGACCCGGGTCAGCGGCTCACCGATCCCGTCACTCGAGGAGGTGCTGTCTCCCGAAGGAGACGCCCCGTCCCGTTGCAGGAATCCGCCTGTCGGATTGGCGGGGGCGCTCGACGAGGATTGCGAGTCGAAATAAGAGGGCGCGTTGCGCACCTCCGCCGGCGATGCCACGGTCGACTGAGTCGTGATGTGCGCGAGTGGCTCCCCCCCGTACTGCGGGGTCCGGAACGCCAGCTCCCGGGCACCGGGCTGGTGTTCGGCGACTGTCGGAAGCTGCTGGGAGGACGAAGGCTCCATCCGGTCCCCGCGGCTGACGGTGGTGGTCACCGGCGCGAGAGTCCCGTCGCCGACGGAACCCCGGGACTGCACCGTCGCGACGGTCTCCGACCTGTCGAGGGTCGGCCGACTCTGCTCACCCGACTCCGTCGACGCGGGCGACTGTGTTCCCGACTTGGTCTGGATGGAATCGAGTTTTTCCATCAGCGTATACACGGCCGTTTCCTGGGAGACCCAGTTCGCCGGTGCGTCCGAGCCCTGCGAAGCACGGCGTTCCCACCCCTGCCACTCCTGGGCGGAAACCGCGTAGTTGTCAGGGAACGGCGTCTGGGAGGACGTCATGATGACGGCCGTGTTCGGATCCTCGTGCGCGGCGTCAATGATTTTCTTGAAGTTGTCGAGTGAATGCTGCATCCCGTCGCGGTTCCGGTAGATCGCGCGCCCGATCTGCTGGGTCTGGTATTCCCGACCCTGTTCCTGGATGTACGAATCCGTCTTCTGGAGCATCTGAACCCGGGCCCAGGACGCCCTGGAGGCGACGGTGAATGTGTCGGTCTCATCCAACACACCTGTCTGCTGATTCCTTCGGCGCACGTGGAAAGTGACACCGTCGACTTCTTTCTCAGACATCTTTCTCAGCAGCTCGGGCATCTCGATCTTGTTCAGCACGCTGCTTTCGTCGATGCCCCGCAGCACTTGCGCGTGGACCATCCCACGGCTTCCGGCCATGAAGTCCTTCGACTGCCCGCCCCAAACGTAGTTCAGAGTGGGGAAAGGGGTGTCTCGGTCGTTGCCGAAGTGAATGCCGTCGAAAGCCGAACCGGGTGCCGTGATCTCCAGGGTCCTGCCGTTGCTATTCTCCGCCAACAGCTCGGCCGGCATGCCGGTCGTCTTCGACCACCCTCCGGTGTTCTGGACATGGGTTGCGGCCGCCTCCGAGAGAGCTTTTCGCCAAGCGTCGTCACTGGCGTACTCGGGCTTGTCCTGATTCTGTATTCGCCAGCTGCCACGTACCTCGAAGGCCTTCTGTTCATTGAACAGTTCCATCATGTGGTCGACGACCGCTTGGTTCTCTACAGGCGTTACGCCGGTATTTATCTCCGGGCCTTCCACCCGCATTCTGTCGAAGACGGCGTCCACGGAATCACGGAGACCGGGGTTGTCGTCCCGCCGGAATCCCCTGTAACTATCCAGGCGTTCATTCGTCTTCGTGATACCACGTTCGAGCGCTGCCATGTCAACAGCCATAGCGGATCCTCCCCCTCGTGTTCCTACCGGTCACAGTCCGCCCAATCACGAGCGGACTACGGTGCACCACAACGGGAAACGCCGCACGACGGTTCAACGAGCGCCGCCTACTTGACCGTCCGCAGCCCCAACGGCCCGGCGATCTCCTCCGCCATGACCTTCCCGGCCTCCTCCGCGAGGGCGTCCTCGCCGAGGTCCTGGTCGGTGTCGAGGCCGTCCAGTTCTGCCAGGGGCTGGTTGAGGCGGACGTGGGCGACCACGGACTGGAGGGCGCGCAGGGTCGCGGAGGCGGTGGAGCCCCAGTTGGAGAAGTAGGAGAACTGCCACCACCAGAGGGCTTCCGTGGTCCGGCCCGCGCGGTAGTGGGCCATGCCGTGGCGCAGGTCGGCGATGACGTCGGCGAGGTCGTCGGAGATCCGCGCGGGGACCGGGGCCTTGCGCGGCTCGTAGGGGTCGAAGACCTCGGAGTAGACGTCGATCGGCTCCAGCATCAACGCGAGGCGCTCGCGGATGTCGTCCACGTCGGGCTCCGGGCCCAGATCGGGCTCGTAGCGCTCGTCGGGGAGGATGTCCTCGTGCGCGCCGAGGCGGCCGCCGGCCAGCAGGAGCTGGGAGACCTCCAGGAGGAGGAAGGGGACGGCCGAGTCCGGCTCGTCGCCCTTCGCCACCTCCGCGACGGCTACGAGGAAGCTCTCCACCTGGTCCGCGATCTGGACCACGAAGTCGTCCGGGTCCTGGGTGGTGTCGTGCAGCGTGGCGTCAGACATCTAGGAGTCGTCTCCCCTCGAAGGCGCGGCCGAGCGTGACCTCGTCCGCGTATTCCAGGTCGCCACCCACAGGGAGGCCGCTGGCCAGGCGGGTGACCTTGAGGCCCATGGGCTTGATCATGCGGGCGAGGTACGTGGCCGTGGCCTCGCCCTCCAGGTTCGGGTCCGTGGCGAGGATCAGCTCGGTGACCACTCCGTCGGCCAGCCGGGCGAGGAGTTCCCTTATCCGCAGGTCGTCCGGGCCCACACCCTCGATCGGGCTGATCGCTCCGCCCAGCACGTGGTACTTGCCCCGGAACTCGCGCGTCCGCTCGACCGCGACGACGTCCTTCGGCTCCTCGACCACACAGATGACCGACAGGTCGCGGCGCGGATCGCGGCAGATGCCGCACAGCTCCTCCTGCGCGACGTTCCCGCAGGTGGCACAGAAGCGGACCTTCGCCTTGACCTCCATCAGGCACTGCGCGAGCCGGCGGACGTCCGTCGGCTCGGCCTGGAGGATGTGGAAGGCGATCCGCTGCGCGCTCTTGGGACCGACGCCGGGGAGCCGCCCCAACTCGTCGATGAGGTCCTGGACCACGCCTTCGTACAAAGGACTGCCTTTCCTGGGTCCTCATGTCTCACGTGCTTCGGCGGTACGTACGTACCGTAGTTGGCCCGCGCCCCTCTTAGATAGGCGGGCCTCGGCCTCAGAACGGCAGGCCGGGAATACCGCTGCCGCCGCCGAGGCCCTGGGCCAGCGGGCCGAGCTTCTGCTGCTGGAGCGCCTGCGCGTTCTCGTTGGCCGCCTGGACCGCCGCGACGACCAGGTCCGCGAGGGTCTCGGTGTCGTCGGGGTCGACGGCCTTCGGGTCGATGACCAGGGCCCGCAGCTCGCCGGAACCGGTCACCGTCGCCTTCACCAGGCCGCCGCCCGCCTGGCCTTCGACCTCGGTGCGCCCGAGTTCCTCCTGCGCGTTCGCGAGGTCCTGCTGCATCTTCTGGGCCTGCTGGAGCAGCTGCTGCATGTTGGGCTGGCCACCACCGGGAATCACGATCAGCTCCTGGTTTCGTACGGCTGCGGGGACCGCCCCGGGAACGGCTGTGAGGACCGCTTCGGGTACGGCTTCGAGAGCGGGATTTTCCCGTTCAGCACGAGCCTACGTGGTCCGCGCGCCCGTCGCCCAAGCACTCTTTCGAGTGAGTCGGCCCGGAAGCCTATACCTGATCAAGCCCCACTTCCGGTCGGAAAAGCGGTGAAACCCGGTCCATCGCCACCCATTGGGCGGTAAGAAGGGGGCGACGCTCCTGCATCATGCGTCACGTGACGTCACGCAACGTCATCACCGTCGTCAGTAGGGAGTGCCGGGTGAGCCAGCCGGAGATGCGGCCCGAGGGGCCGCCCCAGGACGGGCGGGGCGGGCCGGGCGGGCGCGACGACGGCGCCGCGGGACCCCGGCCGGGCGACCTGACAGGGCGGCCGTTTCCGCTCGGGGACTGGGGCGAGCCCGCGGAGCGGCTCGACGAGCTGTACCGGTGGGTGGAGTGCGGGGCGCTCGACACGGCTTCCTGGTATCTCGCGGACCGGGTACGCAAGCGGCGGGGCGCCCGGGTGCTGCGGGGCGGGGCCGCGCTCGGGGCCGTCGCCGGGGCCGCCCTGCCGCTGCTCGATCTGACGGGCGCGGTCGGCGGGGTAGCCCCCTGGGGGTACATGGCGCTGCTGCTCGGGGGCGCGTGCGTCGCCGGGGACCGGTTCTTCGGGGTGACGTCCGGCTGGATAAGGGATGTGGCCACGGCCCAGGCGGTGCAGCGCCGCCTTCAGGTGCTTCAGTTCGACTGGGCGTCCGAGAGCGTACGGGAGGTCCTGGGCCCCACGGAGGGGACGGCCAGCGAGGCCGCCGACCGCTGTCTCGGCGTACTGCGGCGGTTCTCGGACGACGTGACGGAGCTGGTGCGGGCCGAGACGGCGGACTGGATGGTGGAGTTCCGTACGGGTTCGGCGCCGATGGGGATCCACTCGTCGATGTCCGGCTCGCCGCGTCCCGAGGGGTCCTCCCCGGGACGGCACCCGCTACCGCCGGGAACCCGTCCGAACATGCCCCGGCAGCGCCCGCCGGAGCCCCGGTAGGAAGCCGAGGTGCCCGTCAGAACCCCGCAGGGCCAACGCAGCCGCGCGCTCAGCCCTCGCCGCAGATCCTCAGCCCCACCGGCGTCCCGCACGGCAGGTGGCCGTGGGTGCGGATCACGTCCTGGCCGACGCCCCTCATGTAGGTGAGGAAGCTGGAGGCGAGGGAGTCGGCGGGCGGCGCGCCGTAGGTGTAGGCGTACTCGATCTCCCGGTACGGGTAGTTGCTGGTGCCGTGTTCGAGGTCCTCGACGGAGGCGTCGTGCCCGTCGAGACCGATCCGGTGCAGGCCGTCGACGTTGTCGGCGCTGTTGAGCTCGCTGTAGCCGACCGCGCCGGGCAGCTTGGCCACCGTGCTCAGCACCTGGTCGGTGGAGTCGAGCTCGCAGCGCACCACGGGGGCGGTCGGGTCGTCCTTGTGGACGCAGTCCAGCGAGGAGTTGGCGATCTCGCCGCGCTCCAGGACGCGCCGCTGGAAGACCTGCCGGGTACCGGAGTTGGCGTCCCGGCTGACGAGGAGGACGGGCAGGTCGGGGCCGTCGAGCTCCTGCCAGTTCTTGATCTCGCCGCGGTAGAGGCGGCGGGTGTCCTCGATCGAGATGTTCACGAGCGGGATCCTGTTGTTGACGACCAGCGCGAAGACGGAGACGGCGACGCGGTTCTCGCGGAGCTTGTCGAGTCCGTCCGGCTTGGGCCCGTCGGAGAGGGCGATGACGGGCGGCGAACCCTTCTTGGCCTTGAGTCCGGCGGTGCTGAGATCGCGCAGCCCCGTCTGGCTGCCGTGCGCGTCCACCGTGATGTCGGAACCCGCGCAGTCACCCTCGTACTTCTCGGCCAGCTCGCGCATCACGGGCGCGAAGGCGGTCGAGCCGGTGATCGTCAGGCTGCCCGTCGCGCAGCCGATCGGGGGCCGGGTCCCGTCCCGCAGCACGACGATCAACGCGAGCGTCACCACGCACACGGTGAGCAGCACGGTGATCAGCCGGGCCGCGCGGCTGAACAGCGGCGGCTGGTCGTCCGGTGTCGTACTGCGGTTGGGCCGGACCTCGCCGTCCCGGATCCCGCCGATGATCCGTACCGGGTCACCCACGTCACCGCCGGACAGCAGCACGAGCAGCTTGAAGTGCTCGCCCCGGTTGAGCGGGACGCGCGGGATGAGCAGGGTGTTGCCCTCGTAGGCGAGGCCCGCGGCACGCGTGAAGTGGTCCATCAGGTGGTCGGTGCCGGGCGGCTGGGTGACGGACACGCCGCGGATGGTGCGGTCCGTGAACACCGCGGTCAGGCCGTGCCGTTCACGGCTCGTGTAGTCGTCACCGGCGATGCTCTGCGAACCGTCGTTCTCTATCCGCAGCAGCACCAGCGTGGCGTCGGCCATGCCGGGCGCCTCGTCGAACAGTCCCTGCCGGACGTTCGCCCGCCCCGAACGCGCGTCGTCACCGATCGGGTTGTCCATCTGTACGCGGTACCCGATCTGCTTGCGGCGCGGCACCCGGCGCTCGTACCAGACCATCACGGCGGAGGCGACGACACCGATCACGGCGGTCCCGACAGCCACCACGTTCTCTGCGCTCAGCCACTCCACGTGCGCCACTCCCCCGAGCCCGCTGGTGCGGACACGGTACGGCGCGGAGCGGGAACCTCCGGGAGACCTCAGGTGAACTTCTGAGGCACCGTCAGCCGCTCTTCGTGTACGTCAGGGCCTCGCCCGAGCCCGTGTTCACCCGGCGCAGGCTGCCGTCCGGGAGGAGCGTGACCTCGGAGGCGGCCCCCGGGGAGCAGGAGGAGGCCGGTTCGCCGACGGAGACCTCGGAGGGGCCGATCGCCAACGACCCTCCGGTGTCCGGGGCCGCGGTCAGCACGGCCCGGAAGACACAGTGGTACCCCTCGCCGTCCGCGGTGAGCGCGAGGACGTTGTCGCCCACCTCGCCCTGTCTGATGACCAGTTGGCGGGTGTTGTGACCGCTGTCGTTGTCGATGCCCGCACTCCAGGTGCCGAGGTATCCCTCCGGGACCGCCCCGTCCTCGGATGCCTGCGTCGAGGACGAGGAACTCGGGGTCGTGGCGGACGGCTCGGGTGTGGTCGGCCCCGGAGTCGTGGACGCGCCGGTGGTGGGCAACGCCTTGGAGTCGTCGCGCCCGTCATCCCCGTCACCGCTCATCAGCGCGTACACGGAGCCGCCCGCGCCGAGCGCGACGACCAGGGCCACGACGATCAGGGCCGCGGTGGAACGGCCGCTTCTGCGCGGGCCCTCGGGCTCGGGGGCGTGCGGCGCGACTCCGGGACCGTAGGGGGAAGTCGGCCCGTACTGCCCCGGCTGCTGACTCCAACTGTGCTGCTGCGGATAGCCGTACGCGGGATGCGGTCCCTGCGCCGGGTACGCCGACGGCTGCGGGTGCTGCTGCGGATGGCCGTACCCGGGAAGCGGGGCGGCCGCGGGATGCGGGGCGGCCGACGAGGGCGACGCGTGCCCCGCGCCCATGGCGGCGTCCGTGCCCGCGACCATCGTGGGCATGTTGCCCACCGGAGCGGGCCGTCCCGGCGCCGGCTGGTTCGGGGTCTCCTCGGAGGGGGCGGGGGCGTGCTCGGGGGAGGCCTGGGGCGGAGCCGCGGGTACCGGCGCGGCCGGCGCCTCGGACAGGTCCGGCGCCGGGGCGGGGGCAGCGGCCGGGGCGGCCGGTACCGGCGTCAGCCGTGTCGTCGGCTCCCCCGGATCCGGCCCCTCGTCCGGGTTCTCCGTGTCCAGCAACCGCACGGCGTGCCGCCCGAGTTGGGCCACCAGCGCACTCGGCAGCCAGGGATCGCGGGACCGCCCGTCCAGGACGGTGTCCTCCGCGCCGGTCAGCTCCAGGATCCGGCCGAGGGAGGGACGGGCGGCCGGATCCTTGCGCAGGCAGGCCCGTACGAGATCGGCGAGGCCCTCAGGCACGCCCTCCAGGCCGGGTTCCTCCTGCGCGATGCGGAACATCATCGCGTGCACACCGGAGTCGGCCGAACCGAACGGAAGGGCGCCCGTGGCGGCGTACGCGAGGACCGAGCCCAGGCAGAACACGTCGCACGCGGGAGTGATGCGGTCACCGCGGACCTGCTCGGGGGCCATGAACCCGGGGGAGCCGACGAGCGCGCCGGCGCGCGTGAGGCCGCTCTCGGTCATGGTCTCCAGGGCGCGCGCGATCCCGAAGTCGATGACGCGGGGGCCGTCGATGGTGACCAGGATGTTCGAGGGCTTGAGGTCCCGGTGGATCAGCCCCGCGGCGTGGATGTCGCGGAGCGCGTGGGCGAGCCCCGCCCCGAGGATGCGCACCGACCGTTCGGGCAGCGCCCCGTGGTCGTGGCCCACGACGGCCTGGAGGCTGGGCCCCGCGACGTAACCCGTGGCCAGCCAGGGGATCTCGGCCTCGGTGTCCGCGTCGAGGACAGGCGCCGTCCAGTACCCGCCGACCCGTCGCGCGGCCAGCACCTCGTGCCGGAACCGCGCCCGGAACTCCTCCTGTTCGGCGAGTTCCCGGCGCACCAGCTTGACCGCGACCGTACGTCCCCGGTCGGACCGCGCGAGATACACGTGCCCCATCCCGCCGACGCCGAGCCGCGCCAGCAGCCGATACGCCCCGACCTGCTGAGGATCCCCCGGTGCCAGGTTCTCCATGGCTGCGCCCACCCTCCCCCGTACCTGTGCGACAGCCCGAGGATAGTGCGGCCGTACGGGGCGGCGGGCGGAGCGGTGTCTACGGTTCCGTAACAGGGCGTGCCGATTTTGTGACATCACCCGCACTGTCCGTCGCCAGGGCGTCGAGCGCGGCCGACAGGCGTTCCAACACCCTTACGGTCTCGGCGAGTTGATCCTCCCCAAGGGTCTCGGCCAGCCGGTCGGCGAGATCCGCGTGGCCGGGGTCGATCGCGGTGACCGCGGCGCGGCCGTCCCCGGTCGGAGTGAGGAGCTTGGCGCGGCGGTGCGCGGGGTTGGGCAGGTACTCGGCCAGCCCCTTCTCCACCAGCAGGTCGGCGATGCGCTGCACGCTCTGGCGGGTGATGCCCATCGCGCGGGCGATGCCGGAGACGGGCAGCGGCTCGCGGAGCACCGCGCCGAGCACCTGCCACCAGGCCGCGGTGAGTCCGGCGGGCCGCGCCAACTCCTCGGCCACGGACAGGAACTGGCCGTTCAGCCGGAAGACGCCGAGTGCGCTGCGGCTCAACAGGTCCTGGCGTGCTTCGCTCACTGCCCGGCCTTTTCGAGTACGGCGTAGGCCTCGGCGTCGGAGTCGTGGAACAGCCGGTACCAGGCGTCCAGCACCTCACCCTCGTACACCCCGAGGAGCCCGAAGACCTCGCGGGCGAACGCGACGGGTTCGGTGGGACCCGCGGTGACGAGGTTCCCGTCGGTGACGGCGTCGGTGTCGACGTACCGCTCACCGCCCTGGTAGCCGGTGGCGGCGAGGTAGAAGGACACGGCGCTGGTGTGCGCGCGGTCGTCGAGCAGGCCCTCGCGGGCGAGACCGGCGGTGGCGCCGCAGATGGCGGCGACGGGGACGCCCGCGTCGAGGAACGCGCGGGCCTTGCGGGCGAAGGGGGCCAGGTCGTCGCCCGCGTCCCAGAGGTCCGCGCCGGTGAGGATCAGCAGCGAGCTGTCCTCGGGGCGGAGCTCGTCGAGGGCTAGGCCGGGCTGGACGCGGAGGCCGCCGATGGTCGTCACCGGCTCCCGGGTGGGCCCGACGGTACGGATCTCGCGGCCGGCGCGGGCGAGGTGGGCGGTGGTGTGGCCCGTCTCCCAGTCGGCGAACGTGTCGTAGACGGCGAGGTGTACGGGCTTGGGGGCGGCGGTGGACCGGGATTCGCGGTTCATGGTTCCTCCTCGGGTGAATATGTAAGCATGCTGTCACTTGGACAGCATGCTGTCAATCGATCCCGAGGGAGAGCCTCCTCCTTGCGAAGCACTCCTTGCGAAGCACTGCCTGTGAAGCACTCTCTGTGAAGCCCGACAGACTGTCGCGTAAAGCCCACGACCGCAGACAGGACGCCGATATCGCGTCCGCGTCGTGGACATTTACGCTTCGGCGCATGACCCCTCAGCCCAACCCCCAGGCCGGCGCCGCCGTGAAGGCCGCGGACCGTGCGCACGTGTTCCACTCCTGGTCCGCGCAGGAGCTCATCGACCCGCTCGCCGTCGCCGGCGCGGAGGGGTCCTACTTCTGGGACTACGACGGCAAGCGGTATCTGGACTTCACCAGCGGGCTCGTCTTCACCAACATCGGCTACCAGCACCCGAAGGTCGTCGCCGCGATCCAGGAGCAGGCCGCGACCCTGACGACGTTCGCGCCCGCCTTCGCCGTCGAGGCGCGCTCGGAGGCGGCCCGGCTGATCGCCGAGCGGACCCCCGGCGACCTGGACAAGATCTTCTTCACCAACGGTGGCGCGGAGGCCGTCGAGAACGCGACGCGGATGGCGCGTCTGCACACCGGGCGCCCGAAGATCCTCTCCGCATACCGCTCGTACCACGGAGCCACCTCCGCCGCGATCAACCTCACCGGAGACCCGCGACGCTGGCCGAGCGACACCGGCGCGGCGGGTGTCGTCCACTTCTGGGCGCCCTTCCTCTACCGCTCCCCCTTCCACTCGGAGACCGAGGCGCAGGAGTCGGAGCGGGCGCTCCAGCACCTGGAGGACACGATCGTCTTCGAGGGGCCGGGCACGATCGCGGCCGTGATCCTGGAGACGATTCCGGGCACGGCGGGCATCATGACGCCGCCGCCCGGCTATCTCGCGGGGGTGCGCGCGCTCTGCGACCGGTACGGGATCGTCTTCGTCCTGGACGAGGTCATGGCCGGGTTCGGGCGTACGGGGAAGTGGTTCGCCGCCGATCACTACGACGTGACGCCGGACCTGCTGACCTTCGCGAAGGGGGTGAACTCCGGGTACGTGCCGCTCGGCGGCGTCGCCATCTCCGGGGCGATCGCGGAGACCTTCGCACGACGGCCGTACCCCGGCGGTCTGACGTACTCCGGGCACCCGCTGGCCTGTGCCGCCGCCGTCGCCACGATCAACGTGATGGAGGAGGAGGGGATCGTCGAGCAGGCCGCGCGGATCGGTGAGACGGTCATCGGGCCCGGGCTGCGCGAGCTCGCCTCGCGGCATCCGAGCGTGGGCGAGGTGCGCGGTACGGGGGTCTTCTGGGCCCTTGAGCTGGTGCGGGACCGGGAGACGCGGGAGCCGCTGGTCCCCTACAACGCCGCCGGCGACGACAACGCCCCGATGGCCGCGTTCGGTGCCGCCGCCAAGGCGGGCGGCCTGTGGCCCTTCATCAACATGAACCGCACCCATGTCGTGCCGCCCTGCAACATCACCGAGGGCGAGGCTAAGGAGGGACTCGCGGTCCTGGACGAGGCGCTGACGGTGGCGGACGAGCACGTGGTGTGAGGCGGGGAGTTCTTCGCCCCCTCCGCCCCAGACCCCGCTCCTCAAACGCCGGAGGGGCTATTTCCAGCCCGTCCGGCGTTTGAGGACGAGCGCGTCAGCGCGATGCGGGGGTCTGGGGGCGCAGCCCCCGGGGACGGGACGGGCAGGGGCGGCGGGGGCGAAAAAACCCTCCCCTACCGCCCACCGCGTAAGGTGACTGGCTCCTGGACACCAGCGACAAGGGAGCCCGACAACCATGCCCGGCACCGGCGGCAAGGGCGCCGTAACCCGCAGCACCCTGCGCCAGCAGCTCGCGGACGCACTCCGCGACGAGGTGCTGGCCGGCCGCCTCCAGCCGGGCCAGGCGTTCACGGTGAAGGAGATCGCCGAGCAGTACGGCGTCTCCGCGACCCCGGTCCGCGAGGCCCTGGTCGACCTCTCGGCCCAGGGCCTCCTGGAGGCCGACCAGCACCGCGGCTTCCGCGTACGCGAGTACTCCGCCGCCGACTACCGCGGCATGATCGAGGCGCGGAGCCTCGTCACCGACGGCATCTTCCGCTCCATCACCACCGGCGCCCTGACCCGGCCCCAGGACCCCCGCACCACCGCCGCCCTCGCGGGCGTCCGCCGCCGCGGCGAGGAGGCCCAGCGCGCCGCGGCGGCCGGCGAGCTGAACATCCTCATCGGCTACGACCTCCGCTTCTGGCGGGAGCTGAGCGGCCTCTTCGGCAACCCCTACCTCGGCGACTTCCTGCACCGGCTGCGCATCCAGTCCTGGGCCTGCGCGGTCCAGCACCTGCGCCGGGTGGCCGACCTCAGGGGCCGGCTGTGGTCGGCCCACACGGAACTCGTGGACGCCCTCGTCCGCCGCGACCCGGCCGAGGCGCAGGCGATCGTGGCGGCGTACAACGCGCACTCACTCGCGCTGATCGAGGGCCTGGCCCAGGGGCCGGACGGATCCGGCGCTTGAGGGCGCCGGAACGTTTGACGGGGAGCGCTTCGGGCGATCGGTGGAGAACCGGAGTTGTGCACCGGTACCTGACCGAGGCCGCCGCGCGCACTACGCTTCCCTGACCATCGTGCACACCAAGGAGCTAGAGGAGCCGTCTGTTGGCCTGTGACCTGTGGCTGGTCCCGCTCGTCGACGTGTTGTGCCATACCCCCGACAATCCCTTCGCCGAAGAACTCGCGCTCTACGACAAGACGCTGGCCGAGGCAGGACTCCCACCGGTCCCCGTGTACGCGTACATGCCGGGCCTGTCCGGCGACGTGGCCCCGGTCGCGGGGTTCGACTACGACGCGCTGCACTTCCTGCGCCGCGCGTACCTGCTCCAGATGTGCGGGCTCGCGGTGACGCCGGTGGACGAACTCGGCGGTGACTACGAGCAGTTGCTGGAGATGTTCGGGACGAACGCCCAGCAGTCGCACCTCGTCTGGCACTACGACCACGCGGGCGCGTACGTCCCTGTCGACTTCCCGCATCCGCTCGCCAACGACGAACTCCTCGCGGGCGGCGGCCCGCTGGGCTCCTCCCAGACCCTTCTGCGCGAACTCGAGTTCGTGGCCCCGTCGATCGGCATCGACCCGGCCAACCCGCCGGCCACGCCGCAGCCTCCCAGGGCTCCCACGGACCTGGAGGAACCGGCCGCCCCGGCCCCCTACGACGCCAGCCCCTTCGCCCGCGAACGCCATGTCTGGCTGGGCCTGCACGCGGCCGCGACCCGCAGCCTGGCGCAGGGATCGATGATCGTCTTCAGCTGAGGCGAAGGCGGCGGAGACGGAGCGGTGTCCGCGAGCGGGGCCTGGTCGTGAACAGTCCGGCCGTGCCCGCGGACACCGCACCGCCGCCCTGATCGTGAGCGGTCCGGATCCGCCCGCGGACACCGCACCGCGCGCGCCCCTTGCACCCCTGCCCGGCGAGCGGTCAGCGCATTTGGCCGAGGCCCTTCTGGAGGTCCTCGCCGTTCATGATCGGGGTGATCTCGAGCTCGGCGTTGAAGTGGGTGAGGAACGGCTCACCGACCGCGGGCACCTCCGAGCTGTCCTTCATGTCGAGGACCAGGAGGGCGGTACGCCGGCCACCGAGAGGCCCGAAGTAGGCCGCCTCGGGCTTGATGTGGTCCAGGATCTCCGTCAGCAGCTCGGACATCTTGCCGCTGCGGAGCGCTTCGTTCGACTTCTCCGTGTCCATCGTCGCCCTGAGCAGGACGCGCATCGCACTCACCTTCTCCTCGTCGGCGCGCATGCGTTTGAACATCCAGCCTATGCCCGTTATGTGAGGTGTGCGCGGTCGTGCGACGCCCTCACGTGCGGCTCAACCGGGCGGAAGGGGCGACCACGGACACCCGGGTCCCCATGCTGCCCGACCGTCAGCAAACGGCGCCATTCACCACGGGGTTCACAGTATGCTCACAGCTGCCCGGTCCGATCATCTGCACCATGAGCGCCTGACCGGTCTACCCACTGTCAGGAGAACGAGCGCCTGACGGGGCCTACCCGCTGTCAGGAGCATGACGCCACGATGGACAAGCCACTCCCGAGACCAGCCGCCGACGCCGGAGCCGAGCGAGCCGCCCGCTCCCGGGATCCGTGGTGGGACAACGCCCGGTTCACCTCCGCCACCCTGATCGTGGTCCTGCACACCGTGGGCAGCATCATGAGCCGGGTGGAGGTGCTGCACGCCTTCCACATCGCCAGTTGGGCGTTCCGGGTGCCGGCCTTCGTCATGCTGGCCGGCGTGTTCAGCAGCGCGGGTCCGCTGAGCTCCCGCAACCTGCGCTCCCTGTTGCAGAGCATCGCGCTGCCCGCCCTGATGTTCAGCCTGCTCTTCTCGGTGGAGAACTACTGGCTGGGCTCCAAGTTCGTCCTGCACGTGGTCCAGCTGCCGTGGACCCTGTGGTTCCTGATGTCCCTCTTCTGCTGGCGGCTGCTGCTGCCGCTGGTGGTGCAGCTGCGGTACCCGCTGATCATCACCACGGGCATCGCGCTGGCCGTCGGATACATCGACGAGTTCGGTCTGCCGTTCTCCGCGAGCCGGACCCTCGTCTACCTGCCGCTGTTCTACCTCGGCTGGCGGATCGGCCAGGGCCACCTGAACGCCTGGTTCACCAGCCGCTGGAGCCTGCCCGTGGCGGTCTCCGGCCTCCTGGCCTCCTGTGCCGTGGGCTGGCTGTGGCACAAGGACATCAAGGGCAACTGGCTGTCGATGCGCCACCACTACACCGCCGCCGACCCGCTGAGCCTGGAGTTCGCCTGGGCCATCCGGCTGGCGGTGCTGGCCACGGCCGCGGCCCTCGTCCTGTGCATGCTGCGCCTGATCCCCCGGCGACGGCTGCCGCTGATCTCCGCGATGGGCGCCGGCGGCTTCACCATCTACCTGCTGCACCCGCTGGTCATCCTGCCGCTCCGGGAGCAGGACTGGATCTCCCGGGTGAACACCCGCGTCGAGATCGTCGCCCTGGTGCTGTGCGCGATCGCGCTGGCGATGATCCTCGGCTCCGCCCCGGTCCGCCGCCTGGTCCAGCCCCTGACCCGCCCCCCGGTCGGCTGGCTCTTCGCCCCCACCGCACCACGCCAGCAGCCGGTGTACTCACCCGCATCCACGCCCCCGGCCGCCCCGGAGCCACCCCTGCAGGTAACAGTCCCGGCCCCCCGAGGCACCACCGAACAGCCGGCCACGACCCCGGCCCCGGCCCCGGCCACGAGAACGTAGCCGGGGCGCCGCGAACGCCCGCTTCGTGCGTGTGCCCCCGTCCGGTGTCGGACGGGGGCACACGCACGAGAAACGCGGCTGAAGCGCCGTACCAGACGCTAGATGAACGAGTTGATCTCGATCGTCTCGTCACGCCCCGGGCCCACGCCGATCGCGGAGATCGGGGCGCCGGACATGTCCTCCAGGGCCCTGACGTAGGCCTGGGCGTTCTTCGGGAGGTCGGAGAAGGACTTCGCCTTGGTGATGTCCTCGGACCAGCCGGGGAGGGTCTCGTAGACGGGCTTGGCGTGGTGGAAGTCGGTCTGGGAGTACGGGAGTTCCTCGACGCGCTTGCCGTCGATCTCGTACGCCACGCAGACCGGGATCTCCTCCCAGCCGGTCAGGACGTCCAGCTTGGTGAGGAAGAAGTCGGTCAGGCCGTTCACCCGGGTCGCGTAGCGGGCGATGACGGCGTCGAACCAGCCGCAGCGGCGGTCGCGGCCCGTCGTGACGCCCCGCTCGCCACCGATACGGCGCAGCGCGTCACCGTCCGCGTCGAACAGCTCGGTCGGGAACGGGCCCGCGCCGACCCGGGTCGTGTACGCCTTGAGGATGCCGATGACGCGGCTGATCTTCGTCGGGCCGACGCCCGAGCCCGTGCACGCCCCGCCCGCGGTGGGGTTCGAGGAAGTGACGAAGGGATACGTGCCGTGGTCGATGTCGAGGAGCGTGCCCTGGCCGCCCTCGAAGAGCACGACCTTGTTGTCGTCGAGCGCCTTGTTCAGGAGCAGCACGGTGTCCGCGACGTACGGCTTGAGCCGGTCCGCGTAGGTCAGCAGTTCCTCTACGACCTGCTCGACCTCGATCGCCCGGCGGTTGAAGACCTTGGTGAGGAGCTGGTTCTTGCCGTCGAGGGCCGCCTCGACCTTCTGCGTCAGGATCGACTCGTCGTACAGGTCCTGGACGCGGATGCCCACACGGTTGATCTTGTCCGCGTACGTCGGGCCGATGCCGCGCCCGGTGGTGCCGATCTTCCGCTTTCCGAGGAAGCGTTCCGTCACCTTGTCCACCGTCACGTTGTACGGCGTGATGATGTGCGCGTTTCCGCTGATCAGGAGCTTGGACGTGTTGACGCCTCGCTCGTTCAGTCCGTTCAGCTCGGAGAACAGGACCGACGGGTCGATGACGACTCCGTTTCCGATGACCGGAGTGCACTCCGGTGTGAGGATTCCGGAAGGGAGCAGGTGGAGGGCGTACTTCTGATCGCCTACGACTACCGTGTGGCCGGCGTTGTTGCCGCCCTGGTAGCGCACCACATAATCCACGGAACCGCCGAGCAGGTCCGTGGCCTTTCCCTTGCCTTCGTCACCCCACTGAGCACCGAGCAGCACAAGTGCGGGCACGCGCGTACACCCCTTCCGGGCGGGGCATGTCCAAGGTCGGGGACGTACGCGGCTGTTGTGCACGGCTGCGTACGCCGGCGGCCGTCTTTGGCCGCGAACCTTCGGACCGGATGCCCCGGAATAGACCAAGCCCCTGGCGCAATAGCGCAAGGGGCTCTTGCACAAAGATGCTACCCGAGGAAGCGAGGCATGACCGAGGTGGCGCTTCCCGACCAGCTCCTGGTGGTCATCGACCCGGTCGCCCGTCGCAGTGACGGTGAGTCGGTACGGATCGCAAAAGACGTGCTCAGCGCCGGTGCGGCCACGAAAGTGTGCCTCCCGGACGGGCCTGAGGAATTTGCTCGCGCGCTCGCCCGGCGGGGGTCCCGGCGGCCCGTCGTGGTCGGGGACGACCGGGCGTTGCTGCGGGCCGTTTCGTTGCTGCACCGGCAGCGCGCGCTGGGGGCGTGCGCCGTGTCCCTGGTCCCGGTGGGGGGTGTGCTGTCGCTCGCCCGGTCGCTCGGGGTGCCCATGGGGGCCGTGGCGGCGGCCCGGGCGGTGCTCGACGGGGCGGAGCGGCGGATGGATCTGCTGGTGGACGACAGCGACGGGGTGGTGGTGGGGGCCTTGCGGATCCCGTCGCTGCCCGCGCCGTCGCCCTCGCCGGCCGGGGTTCCGCTCGCCGGGGACCCGGCCGCCGTCCGGCCGCCCTGGCTGCGGACCTGCCAGTCACTGGTCCGCACGCTGGCCTCGCGGCCGGGGCGTCTGGTCGCCGCGCCCGGATCCGCGCCCGCGCGCCCGTCCCGGCCCATGCGGCTGCGGGTCGAGGTCGACGGGGCGCTCGTCGTCGACCTCGACCAGCCCGTGGAGGCGGTTTCCGTGACGCCGGGAGTTCTCGGGGGCGCCGAGGTCGTGGTGCGGCCCGTGTCCGTGGGAGCGGCGGTCGCCCCGCTGCGGGTCGTGGGCCGACGCGTCACCGTCTCCGGAGCGGACTTCCGCTACCGCGCCGACGCACTGGTCGGAGGCCCGGTGCGAACCCGCACGTGGGTGGTCTGGGAGAGGGCGTGGGGACTCACGTTGCCGGTGAGGTGAGGGGCCGTCCCGGGCGGGCTATGGGTGGGGGCGCGGGTGGCGAGCGCAGGTGGTGCACTCCCGTAGCCCTCCGAGGCACCGGCGACAGCCTCCGGCGGCACCCCCGTAGCCCCATGGGCCCCAGCAGCTGTCCCCGACACCGACGAGCCAAATGAACCCCAGGACAACCATTCGTGTCCGACGGGTGTCTCAATGGCATGGCAGGGGCGATGGGCGTTCCGCCGGGAGGAGCCCCGATGACCCAGCGGCGGCATCGAGTCGGAGCCGTGCTGGCAGCTTTCGCGGCGACGGTCGCGGTCGCGGTATGGCTGCCGGTCACGTCCGCCCAGGCCGCCGACGGCCCGGTCGTACGCGTCGAGTTGCAGGACGACGACCTGGGACTGCCCGTGCCACCGACCCCGGACGACCCGACGATGGTCAACTGGGGCCTGCGCAACGACGGCCCCGGCACGGCCGAGGACGTCACCATCAGGGCGGACCTGAGTGACGTCGTCGACTGGGTCACCGCGGACGCGCCCGTACCGGCGGACCACATCTACGTCTGGCCCTCCCGTGACGTCCCCGAGGGCGAGGCGGCCGGTTCGCTCATCGGCCTCAGTGCCAAGCCCGGCACCCCGCTCGGCACCACCGGCACGGTGACTCTCAGCGGCACGTCCGCCAACGGCACCGTGGTCTCCACCACCGCGAAGGTGACCGTGGGCACCACCGACCTGAAGGTCAACCGGCTGGCGACGCGGACGGGCGACAAGCCCGGATCCACGATCGCCACCCCGGTCACGATCAGCAACGTCGGCACCCTGCCCTCCGACGGAGTCCAGCTCCGGATGCGTACGACCATCGGACTCTCGTACGCGGACCGCTACACCAACTGCGTGTACTCCACGGTCAGCGAGCCCTCGTACCGCACCACGCGGCAGGCACTGTGCACGTTCGACACGGTGATCGAGCCCGGCAAGAGCTACCGGCTGGACCGGCCGGTCGGGCTGGACGTGACGCGACAGGCCCTGTTCGAGTACTTCAGCCACGAGGCGCTGCCCCTGTCCGGCGCTGACCTCACCCCGGCGCCGGGGAACGGCAACGTACTCTCCCTCGTCGCCGCCGGAGACGCCGCCACCGACGGCACCCCGATCAGCAGGCAGCACATCGACGCCGACAGCACCGCCGACATGGTCGCGGGCGGCGACACCGCGAAGGGCGAAGCGGGCGATGTGGTGGACGTGACCGTCTCCCTCGGCAACGAGGGCCCGGGCTGGGTCGGCTACAACGCCGGCGACGACCAGCCCGCGCTCCTGGTGACCGTCCCCACCGGCACCAAGGCGGTGCGGATCCCGGGCCGTTGCAGCGTGTGGAACGAGGAGGCGCGGGCCGGTACCGGTGAACAGACACCGGGCGCGCCGCAGTACATCTGCGGCCCCCGCCCGACGGAGTTCACCGTCGGCGACACCCGCACCTTCCGGTTCGGCCTCGAGATCCGCGCGAACGCCGGGACGACCACCGGCGAGGCGCGGGCGACCACGTCCTACGGCAACACCATGACGTTCGACCACACGCACGGCAACGACACCGCGGCCGTCACCGTCGAGGTGGAGGGCGGCGGCACCCAGGCACCGAGCGCCTCCGCACCGAGCGCGTCCGCGTCCGCCATCGCCGCGACCGGCGGCAACACCCCCCGGACACAGACGGTCTCCGCCGCCGAGGACACCGGATCCCTCGCCTCAACCGGCGGCAGCGCGCTCACGGCCGCGGCCTGGGGCGCGGGCGCCCTGCTGCTCGGCGGCGCGCTGGTGCTCACCGTCAAGCGAGGCAGCCAGGCCCGATGAGCCGGGGGTGACCGAGAGGGTCACCCCTCGCCGAAGACCTGGTCCCGGTGGACGCGCCAGCGGTCCATCATCAGGACGATCTCGCCGTCCATGAACTCGAAGAAGGCCTGGGTCTCGGCGAGCCGGCGCCCCGCGGGGGTCTCGGCGCCGAGGCTGTCGACACCCTCGCGCAGCGCGTACGCCCAGCGCTTGAGGATCGCCTCCCGGTTGGTCAGCGCCTCGTACCACTGGTCGCTGTGCACGCGGTAGCGCTCGCGCCGTGAGCCGGGTTCACGCTCGCGCGAGACCATGTGCACCTGCGCGAGGTAGCGCACCGCGCCGGAGACCGCTGCCGGGCTGATCCGCAGCTGTTCGCCGAGTTCGGCGGAGGTCATGGTGCCGGTGTCGGAGGCGAGCAGCGCGGCGAAGACCCGGGCCGGCATCCGCGTCATCCCCGCCTCGACGAGCTGCGCCGCGAAGCCCTCGACGAACTTCGACACCGCCTCCGGGTCCCGTCCGGCTCCGCTGGATTCGGTCATCCCTCGATCATCTCCCCTGCTCACGCACCGCCATCAAGTGTATCGGCCATTTACACATTTCCTTAACTTCACAAATTTCTGAAAGAAGCGTACGTTCGGAAACATGACGAAGGCAATCAGCGTCTCCGGACTGCACAAGTCGTTCGGCAAGACGCACGCGCTGGACGGACTCGACCTGGAGGTCGAGTCCGGTGAGGTGCACGGATTCCTCGGCCCGAACGGCGCCGGGAAGTCCACCGCCATCCGCGTCCTCCTCGGCCTGCTGCGCGCCGACTCGGGCGCGGCGCGACTGCTCGGCCGGGACCCCTGGACGGACGCGGTGGAACTGCACCGCCGGATCGCGTACGTCCCCGGTGACGTGACGCTGTGGCGCAACCTGTCGGGCGGCGAGGTGATCGACCTGTACGGGCGGCTGCGCGGCGGTCTGGACAAGGCCCGGCGCGCCGACCTGATCCAGCGGTTCGAACTCGACCCCACCAAGAAGGGCCGCACCTACTCCAAGGGCAACCGGCAGAAGGTCGCCCTCGTCGCCGCCTTCGCCTCGGACGTCGACCTGCTGATCCTGGACGAGCCGACCTCCGGCCTCGACCCGCTGATGGAGGAGGTCTTCCAGAGGTGCGTGGAGGAGGAACGCGACCGCGGCCGCACCATCCTCCTCTCCTCGCACATCCTCAGCGAGGTCGAGGAACTCTGCGACCGGGTCAGCATCATCCGCAAGGGCCGGACCGTCGAGACCGGCTCACTCGCCGACCTGCGCCACCTCACCCGTACCAGCGTCACCGCCGAACTCGCGTGCCCACCAACAGGGTTGGCGACGCTGCCCGGGGTCCACGACCTCGACGTCAACGGCAAGCGGGTCAAGCTCCACGTCGACACCGACAAGCTCGACGCCGTACTCCGCTCCCTCACGGACTCCGGCGTACGGTCGCTCTCCTCGACCCCACCGACGCTGGAGGAACTGTTCCTGCGCCACTACCAGGAGGACGTGCGCGACCCGGAAGGGGCGATGGCACGATGACCGCGGCCGGCACCGCCCCGGCCTTCGCGGTACGGGCCGGAGGCTCCCGCCAACTGGCGGGCACCGGAACCCTGTTGAGGTTCGCGCTGCGCCGCGACCGGGTGATGATCCCGCTCTGGGCCGGCGTGACCGCCCTGCTGGTCGTCTCCATGCCGGGCTCGCTGGAGACCATCTACAGCACCCCGGCCGAACGCGCCGACCTGGCAAAGCAGTTGCTCACCAGCAGCTCCCTGCGCGCCACCTACGGGCCGGTGTTCAGCGACTCGCTCGGCGGACTCACCGCCTGGCGCATCGGCGGCTACGCCGGCGTGCTCGCCGCGATCATGAGCCTGCTCATCGTCGTACGGCACACCCGTGACGAGGAGGAGAGCGGGCGCCAGGAGATGATCTCCGCCGGCATGGTGGGGCGGCGCGCCCCGCTGACCGCGGCGCTGCTGACGGCGCTCGTCGCCAACGGCGCACTCGCCCTGCTGATCACAGGCGGCCTGGCGGGCCAGGGCGCCGCCGGAGCAATGGCGTTGGGGTTCGCCGTCGCGGGGGTCGGCATGGTCTTCGCGACCATGGCGGCGATCGTCGCGCAGTTCACCGAGAGCGCGCGGCTCGCGAAGGGGCTGACGGGCGGGCTGCTCGGCGCGGCCTTCGTCCTCAAGGCGGCAGGCGACTCGGCGACGACCGACGGCTCGTCCGTCCTGACCTGGATCTCCCCCGTCGGCTGGCTGGAGAACCTCCGTCCCTTCGCCGCCGAACGCTGGTGGGTGCTGCTCCTGTTCGCCGCCGCCTGCGCCCTGCAAGGAGCCATCGCCTACGAACTCGCCGGGCGGCGCGATGTCGGCATGAGCTTCCTGCCCACCCGGCCGGGGCCCGCGTCGGGACGGCTCGGCAGTGCCGGGGCGCTGGCCTGGCGGCTCCAGCGGGGCAGCGTGCTGGGCTGGAGCCTCGGCTTCCTGGCCGCCGGCACGGCCTTCGGCGGGATGACGAAGGGGGCGGCGGATCTCGTCGGGGACAACCAGAAGACCCGCGAGATCATCGAACGCATGGGCGGCCAGAGCGGGATCACGGACGCGTTCCTGGCGGCGATGGTGGGGATGCTCGGGATGGTCGCCACGCTGTACGTCGTCTCCTCGGTGCTGCGGCTGCACGGCGAGGAGACCTCGCAGCGGGCCGAGCCCGTCCTCGCCGGACCTGTCGGCCGACTGCGCTGGGCCTGCGGCCACCTCGCCGTCGCCTTCGGGGGCGTGGTGCTGATCATGTCGCTCGGCGGGCTCGGTCTGGGGCTGGGATACGGCGCCGGCCTAGGGCCCATCCTCGGTGCGAGCCTCGTGCAGGTCCCGGCCGTCTGGACCCTGGGCGGTCTTGCCGTCCTCCTCTACGGACTCTCCCCCCGACTGGCCCCCGGCGCCTGGGGCGCGGCCGGACTCGTCCTCCTCCTCGGCTGGATCGGCCCCGCCCTGAACGTGCCCCGATCCGTCCTGAACCTCTCCCCCTTCGGCCACCTCCCCAAGCTGCCGAGCGGCGACATGACATGGCCGCCGGTCCTGATCCTCACGGCGACCACGGTGGCGCTGGCGGGGCTGGGGCTGGGGGCGCTACGACGCCGGGACCTGAGCGGCTGAGGGGACTGACGCGCTCGCGCTACGCGAAGCGGCCGAACTCCCCGGCCTGCACGCCGGTGACGAACGCGGCCCAGCTCTCGCGGGAGACGGCGAGCAACGGACCGCCCTGCGCCTTGCTGTCACGCACGGCACCGTCGCCGGTTGTTGTGGGGGCCACCTCTACGCAGTTGCCCTCTTGCGAGGAGTGCGACGACTTCCGGAAGGGGCCTACGACCTCGGTCATGATGTGTCTTCTTTCTTGCTGCTTCGCAGTGCGCTCCGAATGAGTCGCGCGCTTGCATCCGGTGCCAATGCCGCCGATCGGAGTAGGTCGTACGCGTTGCCGTAACGGGCAAGATCCTCAGGCGGTTCGACGATCGATGTGCCCAGCAGGTTCTCCATGGTCACGGCTTCGACAGTCGGTTCGGCGTCGAAGCTGAAGGAGGAGAAGGCATAGGTCGAGCCCGCGAGCGCCCCCGCACTGAACGGCAGTACCTGCACAGTGACATTCCGCCTCTTCCCGATTTCAAGGAGCGCGGACAGTTGTTCCTGGTGAATCCCGACGCTCACCAATGGGTGCACGATGACCGCCTCCCAAAGGATGGCCGAGTACAACGCCCCGCCTTCATCGATCTTGGCCTGTCGCCCCGCACGCACCTTGATCAAGTGCGCGACTCGTTCCGGGGAAACATAGTTCGGCCCCGCGGTAATGGCCGCCTCCGCATAGGCTGGAGTTTGCAGGAGACCAGGCACGAGAACCGGCTGCCACTCCCGGATGTACGACGCGTCGTCCTCCAACGCGATGTGGTCCAGGTAGTCCGGTCGCAGATGTTCGGCGTGTTCGAGCCACCAGCCCCGGTTCTTCGAGTACTTGGCCAACTCCTCAAGCTTGTCGCGGACTTCCCGGTCCACGACACCGTAGGCGTCAAGCAGCAGCCGCACCTCGATGACGCGAGGCGTCGCGTGTCCGCTCTCAACACGGCTGATCCTCGCCTGACTTGAAGCGATCACCTCGGCCGCCCGCGGCTGGTCGAGCTTCGCAGCCTGCCGGTACGTCCTGAGCGCCGTACCCAGGCGCCTGCTACGTACCGTCGGCCGTCCACCTGCGGGCATGGGCCCTCCCCTCTTCTGCAGCAACCCTGCCACACCGGGCGTCAGCCCTAGGCCCGCATCACACGATCGAGTTAAACGGATGCATGTATTCATGAGTTTCAGTTGTACGCGTCGCGAATTTGGACCTACCGTCAAACCACGCGCCAACCCACGGCGCGGTCTTGACGACACGTCAGGCGGTTCGTCGACATGCGCACGACCACCTTCCACATCCCCAAACACACACGACACGTGCCGACCGCACGGCACCACGTACGCAGAACCCTCGCCGACTGGGGACTCACCGGTGAACTCGCCGACAGCGTCACCGTGTCGGCGAACGAACTCGTCACCAACGCCGTGACCCACTGCCGTGTGGCGTTCGCGCGGATCGAGGTCACGCTCTCCGTACGGGGGCCGGACCTGGTCCTCGAAGTCTCGGACCCCGACAGGGACCGGCTTCCTCAGGCCCGCGGCTCCGGCCCGGACGGAGAGGACGGGCGCGGCCTGGTCCTCGTCGGGCGGTTGGCCGACGCGTGGGGACACCGGCAACAGCCGTACGCGAAGTGCGTGTGGGCCAGGTTCGCCATTGCGGAGAAGCCCTGTGAAGGGGCTGACTCATGGCCGGCTCGTGAAGGAAGCGGCTGAGGAGCTGTGGCAACAGCCGGACAGGAGCTGTCGGAATTGCAGAACGTCATTTTGTGCGTGGTCGCTCTACTGGGCGCGTTACTTCCCTTTCGGCCGCGCAGACGGGCTGGACGCGCTACGCCGGATCCGCACGACGTCGCCCGGCCGGTACGGACCCCGGACCCGTACGTGGGGCCCGTGGCGAACCCGTGCGAGGAAGCGGGGTTCCCGCCCGAGCCGTGGCAACGCGGGTGGGACGACGCCGACGACGACCCAGTCCGCCCGTACGTGCGCGAAGCCATGGGCGAGGAGTGGTCCCCGGGTGGATGGGGGCCACGGCATGGGTGAAGCGGCGGACGGCGTGCAGGTGTCGGCCGCGCCGGAGGAGCGGGAGTGGCTCGCGTGGCTCGGTCACGTGAGGACGTGTACCGGTGACTGCCGGTTCCGCGGCAGGGACTGCGCGACCGCGGGCGAACTGCGAGAGGCGTTGCGCGAGGCGCGGGCCCTGATCGAGACCGTCACGCCCCGATGACTGCCGTTCCGGAGGCGCCGCAGCGGTCGGGCGGAAGCCGCGCCCCCAGCGCTGGGCAGTGCAACACCTCTGGGGACACACGCAATTCACACAAGGCACGGCGGCCCGGGAACCCCGGGCCGCCGCGTCACGTCCATGACGGGCATGGGGCAACGGATGCAGGCCGCCGGTGGATGTCTGATCGGCGTTGTCGGCGCGGGGGCGGGGCTGACGGTCTGGGCCGTCGGCGTCCAGGGACGGTTCCGGCGGTTCGAGCAGGCGCCCGACTGGAGTGTGATCTACGTGGAACTCCCGTTGATGGTTCTGGGTGGGGTGGCCGCCTCACTGGGACTCTGGGCCCTCGGCCGACGGGTCAGAGCGCGACGCTGAGCCCCTCCAGCCCCCGGATCACGAAGGCCGGCTTGCGCACCGGCTCGGCGGTGAGAGTGAGTGTCGGAGCCTGGGCCAGCAGGGCGCGCAGGGACGCGGTCAGTTCCAGGCGGGCGAGCGGCGCCCCGATGCAGTAGTGGATTCCCGCACTGAAGGAGATGTGCGGGTTGTCCGCGCGGGAGAGGTCCAGCTCCTTGGGTGCGGTGAAAACGGCCGGGTCGTGGTTGGCGGAGCCGAAGAGCATGGCGATCTCGGAGCCGCGGGGAATTGTCGTCCCGTCGATCTCGACATCGTCGAGAACCCACCTCTCGAACAACTGCAACGGGGTGTCGTACCGCATCAGCTCCTCCACCGCGGTGGGAACGAGCGAGTGATCCGCACGCAGGGCGGCCAACTGGCCCGGGTTGCGGAACAGCGCCCACCAGCCGTTCACCGTGGCGTTGACCGTCGCCTCGTGCCCGGCGTTCAACAGCAGCACGCAGGTCGAGATCATCTCCTGCTCCGTCAGCCGCTCCCCGTCCTCGTACGCCTCGATCAGACCCGAGATCAGGTCATCGCCCGGCTCCTTGCGACGGGCCCCGATCAGCCCGAGCAGATACTCCGTGAACTCCTCCGAGGCCCGGACCGCCTTCGCCGCCGTCTCCTGCGAGGGGTTCATCTCGTACATCCCGCAAATGTCCGCCGACCACGGCCGCAGCGGCGCCCGGTCGGATTCCGGGATCCCCAGCATCTCGGCGATCACCGAAACCGGCAGCGGCTCGGCGATATCGGTGAGCAGATCGCCGCCGCCCGCCGCGACAAGCCGGGTGACCAGCTTCCCCGCCAGCTCGTCGACGTACGGCTTGAGCCGCTCCACCGTGCGCGGCGTGAACGCCTTCGACACCAGCCGCCGGATCCGCGTGTGGTCCGGCGGCTCCAGGTCGAGCATGCCGTGGTCGTTCAGGACGTGGAACGGCTCGTGCTCGGGCGGCGGCGCGGAGTGGCCGAACTCCTCGTGTGTGAAGCGGTGCTGGTAGGTCCGGCCGAGGCGGCGGTCCCGCAGCAGCGCCGACACGTCCGCGTGGTGCGGAACCAGCCACTGCTTGGTGGGCTCGAAGTAGTGCACCCGGCCACGGGCACGCAGCTCCTCGTACGCCGGGTAGGGGTCCGCCAAGAACGCCGGGTCCCACGGGTCGAAGGTCTGCGGAGTCTCCAAAGCTGCCATGACCGGACGCTAGCCCGACCCGCCCCCCGCTGAACAGAGGCGTCTCGACGCTCGGCCCCCTCCGGCCCACTACGACTCCCCTCCCAGGTCAGCGGGGCGTGACCAGCCGTGCCTCGTACGCGAACACCGCCGCCTGCGTCCGGTCCCGCAGGCCCAGCTTCACCAGGATCCGGCTCACATGCGTCTTGATCGTGGACTCGGCGACGAACAGCCGCGTGGCGATCTCCGCGTTCGACAAACCCTGCGCGATCAGGACCAGCACCTCCGTCTCCCGGTCGGTCAGATCGCCGTACGCCGCCCGCGCCGTGGCCGAGAGCCGGGGCTCCTCCGCGAGCTTGGAGAACTCGGTGATCAACCGCCTGGTCACGGACGGAGCGAGCAGCGCCTCCCCGGCGGCCACCACCCGCACCCCGTCGGCGAGCTGGCGTGCCGAGGCGTCCTTGAGGAGGAAGCCGGAGGCGCCCGCGCGCAGCGCCTGGTACACGTATTCGTCGAGGTCGAACGTCGTCAGCACCAGCACCTTCGCGGCGCCGTCCGCGGCGACGATCTCCCGGGTCGCCTCGATCCCGTTCATCTCCGGCATCCGGATGTCCATCAGCACGACGTCCGGGGCGAGCTCACGGACCCGCTCGACCGCCTCCCGGCCGTTGACCGCCTCGCCGACCACCTCGATGTCCGGCATGGCGCCGAGCAGCACGGAGAAGCCCTCGCGGACCATCACCTGGTCGTCGGCGATCAGGACACGAATGGTGCCGCCGGCAGCGCTCGTCATCCTGTCTCCTCCACGGTCGCGGGCACCGGCAGGAACACCGCCACCTCGTATCCCCCGTCGCCCGTCACGCCCGCCGTCATCTCGCCGTCCAGCATCGAGACCCGCTCGCGCATGCCGGTGATGCCGTGCCCCGCGCCGTGTGTGGACTTCGTCAGGCTCGCCGTCGGCGCCGGGCCGTTGACTATGCGCAGGCCGAGCCCGCCGAGGACGTAGCCGATCTCGACCCGGGCCGCCGCGCCCGGGGCGTGCCGCAGGGCGTTGCTCAGGGCCTCCTGGACTATGCGGTACGCCGACAGCTCGACGCCCTGCGGGAGCTCGCGCACCGCGCCGGTGACCGCCTTCCCGACGGTCAGGCCGGCGTCGCGCACATTGGCCAGAAGCGTGTCGAGGTCGGCGAGGGTGGGCTGAGGTGCGTCCGGCGCCTCGTAGTCCTCCGCCCGTACGACCCCGAGCACGCGGCGGAGCTCGGTCAGGGCCGCCACCGCGTTCTCCCGGATCGTGACGAAGGCCTGCTCCAGCTCGGGCGGCGGGTTCTCCACTCGGTACGGGGCGGCCTCGGCCTGGATGGCGACCACCGACATGTGGTGGGCGACCACGTCGTGCAGCTCGCGGGCGATCGTCGTGCGCTCCTCCAGGAGGGTGCGCCTGGAACGCTCCTGCGCCGTCTCCGACTGGTGGGCGGTCACCTCCTGCTCCGCCTCCCGGCGCACCTGGAGGACGGTGACGACCAGGAGAGCCACGGCGGAGACGAAGAGCAGCGGCACGGTGTTGGAGCTGTAGTACCCCCCTTGGAAGAAGATCTCGGCGACGAATCCGTACACCGCGGTCAGCATCCACATCCACGCGGCGATGCGCGGCCGGGTCCGGAGCGCCACGACCGTCAGCACGACCAGGTGGGTGACGAAGCTGCCCGGCATCCACGGCCAGTCACTCCACTTGATGAAGAAGACCCCGGCGGCCGGTGTAGCGGCGAACGAGAACCAGAAGGCACCGACGGGCCGGATCAGGGTCAGCAGGACCGGGAGCAGGGCGAGGAGGCTGCACACCAGTGCGATGAAGCTGCCACTGCCGCCGCTGGCGGTGTTCGCTATGCCCATCGCGAAGAGTCCGGCCGCCACCACCGCGGCGTGCGGGGTCCAGGCCGCGTACTTCCGGATGCCCTCGGGGAGCCGCCGGGTCAGCGGTCCGTCCACCCGCATCCGCGGCAGCGGACGGTAGGCGAACGCGTCATGGAACATGTCCTGCCGCAGCCCGCGCAGGGCGTCCGCGGCCAGCCGGAACTCCGGGCTGCGTGGCTTGGCCCCGCCCGGCGGCGTCATCTGCGTCTGGGTCGTCTCGGTCACACTGAAGACGGTAGGCCGCCGTGGGGGCGGTGGTCGTCACCAGGGAGGAGGGTCCTTCGGGGTCCGTCTCAGGTACTACGGGTATCCCCGCCGTCCCTCGTCGGAGGGGTGGATCGTAAGGGCGGAGGGGCGCGCGCGGGGTAGTCGCGGCGGGTGGGCGCGGCGGGTGGGGCCCGCCGCCGCTCAGTAGCCGGACGGGCGTACCAGTCCTGACTCGTAGGCGAAGACCGCTGCCTGGGTGCGGTCGCGCAGGCCGAGTTTCACGAGGATGCGGCCCACGTGGGTTTTCACGGTCTGCTCGGCGACGACGAGGCGCTCGGCGATCTCCGCGTTCGACAGGCCCTGGGCGATGTGGGCGAGCACCTCCGTCTCGCGCTCGGTCAGCTCGCCCACCCGCTGCTTGAGCGGAGAGCGGGGTGTGGAGTCGAGCCGGGAGAACTCGGCGATGAGACGGCGGGTGATCCCGGGTGCGAGCAGGGCATCGCCGGCCGCGACCACCCGTACCGCCTCGGCGAGCTGGTCCGCGGAAGCGTCCTTGAGCAGGAACCCGGAGGCGCCGGCTCGCAGGGCGTCGTACACGTACTCGTCGAGGTCGAAGGTGGTGAGCACCAGCACCTTGATCTGGGGCGTGGCCTCGGTGATGCGTCTGGTGGCGTCGATACCGCTGAGCTCGGGCATGCGGATGTCCATCAGGACGACGTCCGGGGTGAGTTCGGCGACCTGGACGACCGCGTCCATGCCGTCGACCGCCTGGCCGACCACCTCGATGTCGGGCTGGGTGTTGAGCAGCACGGTGAAGCCCTGCCGGACCATCTGCTGGTCGTCGGCGATCAGTACGCGGATGGTGCCGCTCATCTTGGGTTCTCTTCTCCTGCGAAGCCTGTGGAGCCAGGGGAGTCAGACGCGTTCGTCATGGCCTTGGAGTCCCGGGGGTTCGTGATGGCCGTGGAGTCCGGGGGGTTCGTGATGGCCGTGGTGCCCACGGACTTCACGACGATCGCGGCGCCGGTGGAGTCGCCGCCCGCGGAGCCGTCGGCGTCGGAGGCGTCACCGCGGGGCAGGAAGGCCGCCACCACGAAGCCGCCGTGCGAGGTCTCCGAGGTCACGAGGGTGCCACCGAGCATCGCGGCACGCTCCCGCATACCGAGCAGACCGTGTCCCGCGCCCGGTGACGGCGGGGCCGGGCGCTCGGGTCTGGAGTTGATGACCCGCACCTGGAGGCCGCGGGGGAAGTGCCACAGCTCGACACGGACGACCGAACCGGGCGCGTGCCGCAGGGCGTTGCTCAGCGCCTCCTGGATGATCCGGTACGCGGACAGCTCCACGCCAGGCGAGAGGGGGAGCTGCTCGCCGGTGATCTCGGTGGTCACTTCCAGACCGGCCGCGCGGGTGTTCTCGACCAGAGCTTCGAGGCGGTCGAGCGTGGGCTGCGGGGAGCCGGGGCTGGCACCGGCGCCGGCCCCGAGGCCGTACGGGTCCTCGGGGTTCTCCGAGCGCAGGACGCCGAGGACGCGGCGGAGCTCGGTGAGTGCCTCCAGGGCGTTCTGTCTGATGCCCTCCAGATTCTCCTTCAGCTCGTTCGACGGGTTCTCGACGAGGTGCGGGGCGACCTGGGCCTGGATGGAGATCACCGACATGTGATGGGCGACCACGTCGTGCAGCTCGCGCGCGATCCGGGTGCGCTCCTCCAACAGTGTGCGGCGCGCCCGCTCCTCCGCGGTCAGCGAGGCCTGCTCGACGAGTTGGCTGCGGGCCTCGCGGCGGCCGCGCAGGGCGGTGCCGAGGAGAACGACGGCGGCGAAGACGACGACCGCCAGCACTCCCGTCGAGGAGTACGAAACGGCGCCGAGGAGCCCCTGGAAGACGTACGTCAGCAACGCGGTGAGGGCCAGTGCCTCCATGGCCACCCGGGTGGGCACCCGCAGAGCCAGCAGGAACAGCACGATCGCGTGCGCGATAAGGCCGGGAGGGCCCCACGGCCAGGCGACCTCGCTCTCAAAACGGCCGGCGTGCGGCGAACTCAGGCCGGAGCGCGCCGCCTCGGCGGCCACGAACGTGGCGACCAGCGAGAGCCACCAGGCCGGAACGGGCCGCCACAGCACGAGCACCATGCCGATGCCCTGGGCCAGCGCGGTCAGCACACCCAGCTCCGCGTCGGCGCCGGAGACGGTGCTCATCTGTTCCGTGTTGGCGAGGGTGGCGACGACCGCGGCCACGATGACCACGACATGCGGGAACCACCGGAGCCACCGGGGCCGCGACAGGGGCGGCAACGGCAGCCTGGCGAAGTTCGCCCCGTCCTCCGCCAACGTCCGCACGACTTGGCGGATTCGCTGCCCGATCCACTGCGGGACCGACGGCTGCGGCGGTGTGTCGGAGGCGTCGCCACGCTCGATGCTGTTGTCGCTCGCGCCGCTCACGGGGTGAACCCTAGGCACGGGGCACCGCCTTGGCTCCGGCGGGGTCGGGACGGCGGTGGACGCGGACGACTCGGGAAGGCCGGCCCATGCGACGGCGGGGGCCGCTCTCCCAGGTGCGAAAGGCGGACCGGCAGACGGCGAGGGCGAGGGCGAAGACAGGGAGCCAGGTGAGACGGGCCGCCACCCAGCCGAGGCTGTCGGGGACGGTGTGCAGGCCGGGGAGCCGTCCCATGAGGAGGCCCAGGGCGGTGACCGCCATCAGGGACGTCTGGTGCCACAGGAATATCGTCATCGCGGAGAGATTGGCGAGGGCCACCGCGGCCCAGGCCACGGGGCGCCTCGTCCAGCGGCGGAGCGGCCCCCGCAGCAGCAGGGCGAGACCGCACTGGGCCAGCCCGAAGGTGACGACGGCCAGCGTCGGCGGGTTCAGGTTGGAGACCGCCGCGCCCGGAACGCCGACCATCGAGGCCGGATAGCCCGCCCAGGCCACCAGCCCCGCGGTCGCCGCAGCCCCGCAGCCGAACAGCACCCAGCCCGCGCGACGACTGTCCAGCTCACCGCGCGTCCAGGCCGCGCCCAGCGTGTACGGCACCAGCCAGCCCGCCGCGACGTTCACCCAGCCCAGCCAGGACGGACCACCGAAGCCGAAGCGAATGAGATCCACATGGAGAACGACGACCAGCGGCCACAACGGGTTGATCCGCGTCAACAGGGGCGTCGCCGCCGTCAGTCCCGCGAAGACCAGGAGGAACCACAGCGGGGACAGCGCCAGCTTCACCAGCACGTGGACCGTCTCGAAGCCCGTGCCCGACGCGAGCAGGCAGGCCGCGGCCACCGTCCAGAGGGCCAGCACCGCCGCCACCGGTCTGCCGAGCCGGGCCAGTCGGCCGCGCAGCCACTGCCTGTACGTCGTGCCGCGGGCCCGCGCCGACGCATAGCTCTTCGTGGCCACATGGCCGCCCACCAGGAAGAACACGGCGAGCGTCTGGAACAGCCAGGAGATGGGCGCCAGCCAGGGCAGGTACCGCAGCGGGCTCGCCGTACGCAGCGCACCGCCGTCCGCGACCAGGGCCGTCACCAGCCAGTGGCCGAGTACGACACCGAGAATGGCGAGGGCGCGCAGGGCGTCGACCGCGCGGTCCCGATCCGCGGGGGTCCGCTCGTCGATACGACGGGCGCCGGTCCGTATGCCGTGTGCCGCCGCCCGTATGCCTGCGCCGGGTACGGCCGTTCGCACGGGGTGCGGGTGAGTCTCACGCACGGGTTACCTCCGAGGTGTCACCGAGGACGATTCGGGCGAGGTTGTCCAGGGACACTGAGCCCGGGGTGAAGTAGTCGCTGTGGCCGACGCCGCCCGCCGCGAAGACACGGGCGCCGAAGTCCGGGGAGACCGGGTCGGCGCCGAAGCCGACGGTGGTGCCGAAGAGGTCGACGCGTGCGTGCGGGACGTCCGCTATCCAGTCGCCCGCACCGCGGGCCGCCCAGACACGGGCGGGGGTGTGCAGCGCCGCGACGGAGTCCGCGCCGGTGCCCGGGCTGCCGACGAGGGCGATGTCGTCCACGTCCAGGCCCCGCGCCGCACGTGCGCAGACCACCGTGCCGTAGGAGTGGCAGAGCAGGGAGACGGACGCCTCCTCGCCCAGGACGCCGCGCAGTTCGCGTATGAACCCCTTCAGGCGCGGGGCCGCGTCGTCGGCCCGGGCTGTGGTCAGCACCGTGGTGCTCACCGTGCGGGGTGCCTCGTAGCCGAGCCAGGCGACGACGGCCGTACGCGGGCCGAGGTGCCCGTGCAGGGAGAGGGCGCCGGCGCGGAACCGGTCGTACGTCTCCAGGGTGGTGTCGGAACCGGGGACCAGGACCGCGACGCGATCCGCCTCGGCGAGGTCACCGAGGACCTCGACGGCCTGCCCCGGGCCCCGGCCGTCGAAGGAGAGGAAGTGGCGGGAGGTGTCGGCCATGGCCCGGTCGGCGGCGGCGCGGGTGCTGTCGCCGCTGTCCGCGGCCATCCTGGCGGCCTCCGCCGCGTTCGCGCCGTTGGCCGCGTACGCCTCCTCCAGCGTCGATGCCGTCACCGGTGCGAGTGCCGCGGGTGCCGGGGCGGGGATCCGGGGCCGGGCGGCGGCCGCGGCCACGGGGACGACGACCGCACTCATGACCAGCACGGCGAGCAGGGTGCGGCGCAGTCGCCGGACCGCTCGTCCGGCACGTCCGGCACGTCCGGCACGTCCGGCCGACGTGCGCGTCGGCGCCACGGGGACCGTGACGGGCGCCGGCGTCGCGACGGGCACCAGCCTTGCGACAGGCGCCGGCGTCGCGGCCAGCGGCGGCGTCGCGGCCGACTTCGGTGCTGGTGCTGGTGCCGGTACCAGCGCTGCGACCCGCCCCGGCGTTGCGACGGGTTCCGGCACCGTCATCGGAACCGGCACCCGCCCCGTAGGCGATATCCCGCTCCCCGCCTCGCCCGCCCTCTCCCCGAACCCCATGCCGACCTTCCCTCCCCGTACGCCCGCTCATCGGGCGCCACTGGATGGGAAGTTACGGATCGTCACCTGTGGTCGGCGTCCCGCCAGGGAGCTCACCTGAGAGCTAGCTCTCAGGTATGACGGGTATGACCGAGCAGCCGGCACAGGCCGCTCACCAGCCGCTCACCAGCCACCCACCGGCCATTCCCGGGGCAGCCGAACACCGGCGCCGCTCACCGGCCCCCGCCCCGGGCGCCCACCGACCAGAACCGCCCGGACAACCCAGGTGAACCGGACGACCCGGACGGCCCGGACAACCCGGCAACCAGCCCCCGCCCTCACCAGGCCAGTTGGGCGATCTCCTCCGCCACCACCGCGCACGCGTCCGCCGCCGGGTCGATCAGGGGGAAGTGACCGACGTCCTCCAGGAGCGTCAGGCCGACCACCTCGCCCGCCTTCGCCGCCGCGTCTGCGTAGGACTCGGCGACCGCCTGCGGGACGACGAGGTCGGTACGGCCTTGCACGAGGGTCGTGGCGATCCCGGTGGGGAGGAGGTGCGCCGGGTCGGCGTAGGGCAGTCGGTCCGCGAACACGCCCTCCCCGCCGAGGAGTTGACGCGCGGCCCCGCCGCACACGTCGAGCTTCTCCGCGACCTGGAAGTCCGCGATCGGGGCGAGGGCGACGACGCCGCGCAGGGGCGCCGGGCGGTCCAGGTGCCAGGGCGCGTCGGCGGGCAGGAGATGACGGCCGGAGGCCCACAGCGCGAGGTGACCGCCGGCGGAGTGGCCCGTGACCACGATGCGGCGGGAGTCGGCCTGCGGCAGCTTCTCCCGTACGAGCGCGGGCAGGGCGTCGAGCGCCGCCGCGACGTCGTCGAAGGTGTCCGGCCAGCGGCCGGCGACCGGACCGTCGCCGCCCTGCGAGGGAATCGCGGCGCCCCGGCGGTACTCGACGTTGGCCACCGCGAACCCGCGGCGGGCCAGGAAGTCCGCGAACGGCGTGATGTGACGGCGGTCGTAGGGGGCGCGCCAGGCGCCGCCGTGCAGGACGACCACGAGGGGGGCGAGGACGGCGGGGTCGGGCTCACGCGGGGCGTAGAAGTCGATCACCTGGTCGGGGTGGTCGCCGTACGCGGCACTGACGTCGGGATCGACCGGCGGGTGCGAGAAGGCGGACGCCTCTTCCGCGGCATCGCGTCGCGCCGCGGCCTCATGGATCGCGGCGGCGTCACCCCCTCCCGGGTGCGCGGTGCCACCCCGCGCGTCCGCGTTGCCGCCCAGCGCATGCGCGTCGGTCCCGCGTGGGGTGGTCCCGTCCGCGGCGTCGTCCCGGGCTGCGGCGTCGTCCTGCATGCTCCAACCTCTCAGCGGTGTAACGGATTTGGCGGACCAGGGAAGAGTTCGGCCGTTGGCGGGGACGGTATCAGGCCCGTGACGTGCACCGACACGCGGATGTCACGCTCGGTTAGGGTTAAACGGTTCTACTGTTTCGTTACGCTGAGAAGCGGGCCCGCGCCCGACGCCGACACGGAGGCGCGCGCCCGCGGTCCCGTCCGCGAAGGAGTACGCCATGTCCGCCATGTCCGCAGAGCCCGGCACCGTACGTCCCGGGGGGCGCACCGCCCGCGTCCGCGCGGCCGTGCTCCGTGCCGCGGGTGACGTGCTCGCCGAGCAGGGCTTCGCGCATCTCGACCTCGCCGACGTGGCACGCCGGGCCGAGGTGGGGAAGACCACGGTGTACCGGCGGTGGGGTTCCGTCACCGGGCTGGTCGCCGATCTGCTGAGCGACATGGCGGAGCAGTCGTCGCCGCGCGCGGAGACCGGGTCGGTGCTGGGTGATCTGCGGGCCAATGCCGCGCTCGTACGGCGGACGCTCGCCGATCCCCGGCAGGGGGCGCTGTTCCGTGCGGTGATCGCGGCGGCTGCGTGTGACGGGCGTACGGCGGAGGCGTTGCGGCGGTTCTACGAGGTGCGGGTGGCCGAGTGGGCGCCGTGTGTCGAACAAGGGGTTGTCCGGGGGGAGTTGCCTGTGGGGACCGACGCCGCGGTGGTGGTTCGCGCGGTGTCGGCGCCGTTGTACTACGGCCTGCTCACCAGCGGGGTGGCGCCGGACGACGATGCCGCGGAGCGGGCCGCGGCGGCGGCGTTCGCCGCGGCCGCGGCCGGGGTGTACGTCGTCCGCCGGTGAGTGGGGCGGAGTCAGGGTTTTCGCCCCCTCCGCCCCTTCCCGTCCCGTATCCGGGGGCTGCGCCCCCAGACCCCCCTTTCGCGCTTCGCGCTCGTCCTCAAACGCCGGACCGGCTAGAAGACTTCTCCGAGCACCCTCGCCGCCCGCTCCACGTCACCGAAGCCGACGTACAGCGGAGTGAAACCGAACCGGAGGACGTCCGGGTGGCGGAGGTCGCCGATCACGCCGCGCTCGATCAGGACCTTCATGATCTGGCCCGCTTCCGGGCAGCGCAGTGCGACCTGGCTGCCGCGTTCCGCGTGTGCGGACGGTGTCACGCACTCGACGCGGCCCTCGGGGACGTACGCCGAGACGCATTCGAGGAAGAAGTCCGTGAGAGCGAGGGACTTGGTGCGGACGGAGTCCACGGAGACGCCGTCCCACACCTCGAGGGCGGCCTCCAGGGCGAGCATCGACAGGATGTCCGGAGTGCCCACCCGGCCCCGCCGGGCACCCGGCGCCGGTTCGTAGCCGGAGCTCATGCCGAAGGGGTCGGTGTGGGAGTTCCAGCCGGGCAGCGGGGAGTCGAAACGGTCCTGGTGCTCCTCGCGCACGTACAGGTACGCCGGTGAACCCGGGCCGCCGTTCAGGTACTTGTAGGTGCAGCCGACCGCGAGGTCGACCCCGTGGGCGTCGAGGTCGACCGGCAGGGCGCCCGCGCTGTGGCACAGGTCCCAGACCGCGAGAGCGCCCGCCGCGTGGATCGCGGACGTCAGGGACGGGAGGTCGTGCAGGCGGCCGGTGCGGTAGTCGACGTGGTTCAGGAGAACCGCGGCCGTACGGGGGCCCAGCGCGTCCGGGACCTCATGCGGTGCGACGGGGCGCAGCGTGTGACCCGTCAGGCGCGCCGCGGACTCCGCGATGTACCCGTCCGTGGGGAACGTCGTGGCGTCGACCAGGATCTCGTCCCGGTCCTCACCCGTGAGCTTCACCAGCCGGACGGCACCCACAACCGCCTTGAAGACGTTGACACTTGTGGAGTCGCCCACCACGATCTGGCCGGGCGCCGCGCCGACCAGCCGCCCGATCCGGTCGCCGATCCGCTCCGGCGCCGTCCACCAGCCGCTCTCGTCCCAGGACCGGATCCGCAGCTCGCCCCACTGACGGCGTACGACGTCGTCGAGGTGACCGGGGACGTTCGCGGGCAGCGCGCCGAGCGAGTTCCCGTCCAGGTACACCACGTCGTCGAGGACGAACCGCTCACGCAGCCCGGCCAGTTCGTCGGCCGAGTCCAGTTCCTCGGCCCTGGCACGCGGCTCAGACATGGGACCGCGCCGTCCAGAGCTCCGGGAACACGTTCTTCCGCGTCCGCTTCTCCAGCCAGGCGACCCCCGCGGAGCCGCCGGTGCCGGTCTTGGCGCCCATCGCGCGGCGGGTGGCGACGAGATGGTCGTTGCGCCAGCGCCACACCAGTTCGGCGACATCGGTCAACGCCTCGCCGAGACGGGCGAGTTCGGCGTGCTCGTCGCCCGCGTACAACGACGTCCACGCCTCTTCGACAGCCTGCGAGGGCTCGTAGCGCAGGGACACATCGCGCTCCAGCACGGCCGCCGGGATCGGGTGCCCGCGCCGCGCCAGCAGCCTCAACACCTCGTCGTACAGGCTCGGTTCGTGCAGCGCCTTCTCCAGCTCCGCGTGGACGCGCGGCGCGCCCCGGTGCGGGACCAGCATGGACGCGGACTTGTCGCCGAGCAGGAACTCCATCCGGCGGTACATCGCCGACTGGAAGCCGGAACCCTCACCGAGGGCGCCGCGGTAGGAGTTGAACTGCGCGGGCGTGAGCTGCGCCAGGGGCCGCCAGGACGCGTTCAGCGCCTCCAGCTCCCGTACGGAACGCTTCAGCGCGGCCACCGCGACCGGCACCCGGTCATCACGGAGCGCGTTCGCCGCGGTCTCCCACTCGTGGACGATGACCGTGAACCACAGCTCCATGACCTGGGTGGTCACCAGGAAGACCATCTCGCCGGGATCGTCGGAGCGGAGGTGCTGAAGGTGGGTGAGGACGTCCGCCTGTACGTAGTCCTCGTAGGGCGTCGTGCCGTGGAAGTCGAGATGCGGGGTCTCGGGCTCCTGAGCCTCTGCGGGCAGGGCCTGCTGGGACGACATCGCTGTCTCCTGATGCGTACTCCGGGTAGCGGTCCGCCCCTGCCGATTCCGACACGGGGGCCCCGGTCCCCACCGGCATCCTCCGCAATCGTCCACCACAAACGCAAGGTCCGCCTGGTCACACCAGGCGGACCTGCACAAACGTGCCGCGTACTAGCCCAGCGTGTGAGCCGCCGACGGCGAGGAGTCCTTCAGGAACTGGCTGCAGCGCTCGTACTCCTCCTGCTCGCCGATCGCCTGCGCGGCGCGGGCGAGGCCGTGCAGGGCACGCAGGAAGCCGCGGTTCGGCTCGTGCTCCCAGGGGACCGGGCCATGCCCCTTCCAGCCGCTGCGGCGCAGGGTGTCGAGGCCGCGGTGGTAGCCGGTACGGGCGTAGGCGTACGACTCGACGACACTGCCGCGCTCGTACGCCTCGTCCGCGAGCCGCGCCCAGGCGAGGGAGGAGGTGGGGTACTTGGCGGCGACGTCGGCGGGGGCCGTGCCGTTCGCGAGGAGCTCGCGGGGCTCCGGGTCATCGGGGAGGTGGGTCGGGGGCGGTCCCCCGAGGAGGTTCTCGTGAATCGTCATGGTTTCCAGTCTGCGCCATTCGCCGCCGCGGGCTGTACGGGGTGTGGCGCTGTTTCGCGGGGGAGGGCGGCCTGCGCCGGTCACTGTTTCGCGGGGAGGGCGTGCCGTGCCGGATGCTGCTTCGCCGGGGAGGGCGTGCCGTGCGGATGCTGCTTCGTCGGGGAGGGCACCGCGCACCGGATGCTGCTACGCCGGGGAGAGCACCCCGCACCAGGTACCGCTTCGCCGGGGAAAGCACCCCGCGCCTGTGACGGCGTCCGGCTGTTTTCGCCCCCGCCGCCCCTACCCGTCCCATCCCGTTCCTGAGGGCTGCGCCCCCAGACCCCCCTTCGCGCTGACGCGCTCGTCCTCAAACGCCGGACGGGCTGAAAACAGCCCCTCCAGCTCAGCCCCGCCTGGACGGCTCCAGCGGCGGAACCGTGACCCACCCGTGTGTGCGGCACTCGGGGCGCCGGCAGTCCGGTGCGGGGCGGCGGACGGTCGCGAAGGCCACCACCGCGCCGAGGACGAGCACCCCGGCGCACAACGGCATCGCACGGCGGAACGCGGCGTCGAAGGCGTCCGCCGACCGGTACGCCTCCGCCCCCATCCCGGCGAGCAACGGCAGCGCGGCCACGGCGATGAGGCCGGCCGAGCGGGCCGCCGCGTTGTTGATACCGCTGGCGAGCCCGGCCCGCCCGGTGTCCACGGAGGCGAGCACCGTGGCGGTCAGCGGCGCGACCAGCGTCACCATCCCCAGCCCCATGACCACCAGCGCGGGAAGCACATCGGCGACGTACGAGGCGCCCTCGCCGACCCGCAGCATCAGCAGCATCCCGGTCGCGCACAGCAGCGGCCCCACCGTGAGCGGGATACGCGGCCCGATGCGCTGGGCGAGCTCGCCCGAGCGGGCGGAGAACAGCAGCATGAGGACGGTCGTGGGCAGCAGCGCCGTACCGGCACCGAGGGCCGAGTAACCCGCCACGACCTGGAGCTGGAGCGCGGCCAGGAAGAAGAAGCCGCCGAAGGCCGCGTACACGCACAGGGTCACCAGGTTGACCGCGGTGAACTGGCGCGAGGCGAAGATGTCGAGCGGCATCATCGGATCGGGGCTGCGCCGCTCGACGTACACGAACGCCACGCCCGCCGCCACGCCCGCGACCGCCGCCACCCACACCAGCGGGGAACCGCCGCGCGCCTCGATCAGCGCGTACGTCACCAGCGCCAGCGACAGGGCGCCGAGGACGGCTCCCAGCACGTCGAAGCCCCGGTGCGGATGCCCACCCCCGGCAGCTGCCTCACTCGCACGCGAGGTACTCCCCGCAGACTCGGGAACGTGCCGCAGGGCGATCGGCGCGCACAGCAGCGCCACCGGGATGTTCAGCAGGAACACCCAGCGCCAGCCGGGTCCGTCCACCAGCCAGCCGCCCAGGAACGGGCCGACCGCCGCGCCGACGCCCCCGAACCCCGACCACAGGCCGACGGCCCTGGCCCGGTCGTCGGGATGGAAGGAGGCCTGGATGAGCGCGAGCGAACCGGGTGTGAGGAGCGCCCCGCCGATCCCCTGCAACGCCCGGGCGGCGATCAGCACGCCGCCGCTCGGAGCCAGCCCGCACAGCAGCGAGGCGGCGGCGAACCACACCACCCCGATGACGAAGACCTTGCGCCGCCCGAAGCGGTCGCCGAGCGAGCCGCCCAGCAGGATCAGCCCCGCGAGGGTCAGCATGTACGCGTTCACGGTCCACTGGAGGGCAGCGAGGTCCGCGTCCAGGTCACGGCCGATCCGGGGCAGCGCGACATTGACGACCGTCGAGTCCAGCATGGCCATGCTGGAGCCGAGGACGGTGGTCAGCAGGATCCACTTGCCCGCGGGGCTCGAGATCCTGACGCCGGGTTCCGCCGGTTTCTCCTGCGCGGGAGCAGCCATACCCCGGAGCATACGGAAGGGCCCGGCACCGCGCGGGTGCCGAGCCCCAACAGGAGATGTCCGTTACCGGATGACCGTTACTTCAGCTTGGTGCCCGTCGAGCGCAGCGCCGCGCAGGCCTCGGTCACACGCGCGGCCATGCCGGCCTCGGCGAGCTTGCCCCAGGTGCGCGGGTCGTACTTCGACTTCGTGCCGACCTCGCCGTCGACCTTCAGGACGGCGTCGTAGTTGCGGAACATGTGGTCCACGACGGGCCGGGTGAAGGCGTACTGGGTGTCGGTGTCCAGGTTCATCTTCACGACGCCGTTCTCCAGCGCGGTGGCGATCTCCTCGGCCGTGGAGCCGGAGCCGCCGTGGAAGACGAAGTCGAACGGGCTCGCCTTGCCGTACTTGGCGCCGACGCCCTCCTGGAGGTCCTTGAGGAGCTCGGGGCGCAGGACTACGTTGCCCGGCTTGTAGACACCGTGCACGTTGCCGAAGGACGCGGCCAGCAGATAGCGGCCCTTCTCGCCCAGGCCGAGGGCCTCGGCGGTACGCAGCGCGTCGTCGACCGTCGTGTACAGCTCGTCGTTGATCTCGTGGCTGACGCCGTCCTCCTCGCCGCCGGTCGGGGTGATCTCGACCTCAAGGATGATCTTCGCGGCGGCGGCCTTCGCGAGCAGCTCCTGGCCGATGGCCAGGTTGTCGGCGAGGGTCTCGGCGGAGCCGTCCCACATGTGCGACTGGAAGAGCGGGTTGAGGCCCTTGGCCACGCGCTCGGCGGAGACCTCGATCAGCGGGCGGACATAGCCGTCCAGCTTGTCCTTGGGACAGTGGTCCGTGTGCAGCGCGACCGTGACGTCGTACTTCGCGGCGACGATGTGCGCGAACTCGGCGAGCGCGACGGCGCCGGTCACCATGTCCTTCTTGTACTGGCCGCCAAGGAACTCCGCGCCACCGGTGGACATCTGGATGATGCCGTCGCTCTCCGCCTCCGCGAAGCCGCGCAGCGCAGCGTGCAGGGTCTGCGACGAGGTCACGTTGATGGCCGGGTAGGCGAACTTGCCTGCCTTCGCCCGGTCGAGCATCTCGGTATAGACCTCGGGGGTTGCGATAGCCAAGACACAATCCTCTCATGCGGGTGTCGCGGGGCTGGGAGAGCCACTGCGCCGTGGCCGTTCGGCCGTCTGGTGTGCGCCCCCAGGCTACCGCCGCGCCGAGGTGCGGGAAGAGCCCGGATGTCCTCGTACGAGAAGTTCGCCAGACTCACGGTGTCAAGCCGAAGTACGACCCGCGCATCGAGGGCATCGACGGCCAAGATTCCGCGTTCGAGCTCGTGCCCGCCGATGCCCGCTACGTTCCCCGATCAACTCGCCGAAATGCCGGCGCGAGGGACTGCGGAAGGCGGGATGCGCCCTCAGGTCGCGCTCGGTGAACGTCGCACTGGGGCCAGAGGCCGGTGCGGCCTCTGGAGAGCTCCTGGGGGGCGCCTCAGGAAACAGGCTCCTGGTACTCCTGAGGGATGTCCTCGGGCGTGCACCGGTAGTGGGCGACAAGCCGGTCCGTGGCGCCGGGGAACTGCACCCCGGCAGCTCTGGCCAGGGCGGCGATGTCACCGAAGTCAAAGACTGCGCTGTACTTCGCGTGGGGTACCAGGTCTTGCCAGACACGGACGCTGACGCCGTGCTCACGAAGAAACACGGTGCGGTCCTGCGCGCTCTTGGCGGTCCAGACATCGCGGAACTTCTCTCCGGTGCCCTCGAAGGTGTCACCGACCGATTCGGCGAGCAGTTCCCTGAGCGAGCCCCGCTTGCTCGTCTGCGCTTTCAGGAGGCGCCAGTACGTCTCCTCCATGTCCGGAGTGTCGTACCGCCCCGCGCTGTAGTCGTGCTCCAGCTTCGCCAGCCGCTGCTCCACTTTCGCGAGCGACGCTTCGAGTTCCCGTCGACTGCCCGGAACCCTTCGCATGACCTCGAGTTCACCAATGGCGTCGTTCAAGGTCGCGTCGAAGATCCCTTCCAGTTCGGACACGCGCATGTTCATCCGGGCGTCGCATGCGCCCTTCTTCGCGCGCTTCGAACAGCGGTAGTAGGCGTGGTATCGGCCGTGCTTCCTGCTGACGGAGGTGGAGCCGAGCGAGCTGCCGCAGGAACCGCACAGGACGATCCCGGTGAGCGCGTATTTCGAGACTCGCGCCCGGGGCTGGGTGTTCGCCTGCTTCGGTTCCAGCCTTGCGATGAGTTCGGACCACTCCCCGAAGGACATGAACGGGTCCTCCGCGATCAGGACGGGGTTCCCCCTGTCGTCCTCGATGGCCTCGCCCTTGTACGTGTAGACACCCGCGAACGCGGGCCGCCGCACGGCGTTGCCGACGGTCGTCTGTTGCCAGTACGCGCCCTTGGGTTCGAGACCCCGTAGCGTCAGCCGGTAGTCGCTCCAGGTCGGTTCCTTCGCCTCGTTCAGGTCCAGTGCGATCCTGTTGAACGTCTTCCCGTCCGCGACCCCCTGAACGATTCGGTCCATGACTGCGGCGTACCCGGGGTCCCTGACGAGGATCTTGCGGTTCTGTCCCGGAACGCGCTTGATGGCATAACCCATGGGCGGAGTACCACTGACCCAGGACAGATTGTCGAGACGGTTTCGCACTCCCTCGTTGACGCGCTTGATGACGGCGTCGAGTTCGGCTTCGGCGAAGACGGCGGTCACCTGCGCGACCATCTTCGTCTGAGGGTTCTCGGAGTCATATCCCTCGAAGACGCAGATGACGCGCTTGTCGTTGTCCCGCCCCCACTCCAGAAGCTGGTTGAAGTGGAGCGCACGGCGTGTGAGGCGATCGACCTTGAAGGCGATGATGCCGTCGAACTCGTCCGCACGCCCAGTAAGCCACTTGCCGAGGCCGGGACGCTTGAACGGAGAGAGCCCCCCGGATACGTCCGCGTCCTCGGCCCAGCCGATGAGAGTCCCAGGAAAGTGAGGCGCGTTGACGTAGTACTCGATGCTCTCGCGCTGCCCTTGGATCGATGTGGACGCGTCCGTGTCCTGGGAGATCCTGAGTACGCCGAGATAGCGCCGGTGCGTGACCATGCTCCGACGCTAACAGCGCGTTTGTGTTTAAGTGTCCAGTTCTTTCATTTTGATGTGCATCTACCCGACCTGTCAGTCCAGGCCCAGTTCGTCCTTCGAGTACGCGAACAGGTACGGCACTCCGGCGCCCGCCTCGATCTTCTCGGCCGCGCCGGTCGCCCGGTCGACGATCGTCGCGACGCCGACGACCGTGGCACCGGCCTCGCGCACCGCCTCGACGGCGGCGAGCGGGGAGCCGCCGGTGGTGGAGGTGTCCTCGACGACGAGCACGCGGCGGCCGGCGATCTCCGGACCCTCGACACGGCGCTGGAGCCCGTGCTCCTTGGCGGCCTTGCGGACGACGAACGCGTCCAGCCGCTTTCCGCGCGCGGCGGCGGCGTGCAGCAGGGCCGTGGCCACCGGGTCGGCGCCCATGGTGAGCCCGCCGACCGCGTCGAAGTCGAGCCCGTCGGTGAGGTCGAGCAGCACCTGCCCGACCAGCGGCGCGGCCTCGCCGTCCAGCGTGACGCGGCGCAGGTCCACGTAGTAGTCCGCCTCGAGACCCGAGGAGAGGGTCACCTTGCCGTGCACCACGGCCTTGTCCTTGATCTGCTGCAACAGCGCGTCGCGTACGTCACTCATACGGCCAGCTTAGAGGCGCCGCCAGGTCCAGGTCGTGGCCGCCTCCAGGGGTTCGATGGGGGTGACCAGGTGGGGAAGGGTGTTGAGCCCGTTCGGCGGCCCGGTCTGCGGCTCGACGCACACGGCGGCCGCCTGCTCGTCGTACACGACGACCCACTCCTCACGGCTGGCGACCTTCAGCTCCAGCTGGCCGGGCCAGGTGAGCGTGACGTCGACCCCGTCCGGCATGCCGAAGCAGTCGTCCCAGGGGCTGGGCCCCGGCTCGACGCGCCGTCCGGTGGGGAGGTGGTCATCGCCGCGCTCCTCCTGCCAGGCGGCGGTGAAGTCGACCGTCACGTCCTGCTCCCCGAGGTTCCGGTTGAACCACGGGTGCCAGCCGATCTGGGCGGGGAAGGAGGAGTCGTACGCCTCCACGGACATGGTGAGCGTCAGGGCGTCCTCGGTCAGGGTGAACGCCTGGGTGACGCGGCCCGGGTGGGGCCAGGGGGCGATGAGGTCGTACGTGATCACGGCCTCGTTCGTGGTGGTGCGGGCGGTGCGCCAGGCGGCGTCCCGGGTGGTGCCGTGGATGGCGTGCGGTGGGGAGTTGAGCGGCATCTGCTGGACGGTGGCGCCGTCCAGGAAGCGGCCGTCGCGGAGTCTGCCGCACCAGGGGACCATCGGGAAGCACCCGAACTTCGCGCCCTGGCGCAGCAGTTCGATGCCTCCGACTCGCAGACTCCCGACCCGTCCGCCGTTTCCCGGCAGCACGGTCACCTCCGCGTCACCCGCGGTCAGCGTGATGTCTTCGCTACTCACGGGGGTGACCCTACTGGGGCGGGGACGCGGAGAGTTTTCTCGCCCCCTCCGCCCCTGCCCGTCCCGTTCCTGGGGGCTGCCGCCCCCAGACCCCCGCTTCGCGCTGACGCGCTCGTCCTCAAACGCCGGACGGGCTGGAAATAGCCCCTCCGGCGTTTGAGGAGCGGGGTCTGGGGCGGAGCCCCAGGAACAAGGGACGGGCAGGGGCGGAGGGGGCGAGAAAGCCCAACCCGCGGCCCTCAGTGCCGCTTGCGCAGGGCCCGCGTCACGACGATCGCCGACGCGAGGGCGAAGGCCGCCGCGGGGGCGGCCCAGCGGAGGGTGGCGCGGGCGTTGGTGGTCTCCGGGGCGGGGACGGGGGCATAACGGCCCCGGGGCGGTGAGTGGTCGACCTCCTCCGCACTGCGGCCGATCATCGTCCGCCGAGCGTGCGCGGCCTCGGCGATGGACTCCTCCTCGACCGAATCCAGTGACTCGATGGATTCGAGGGATTCGAGGGATTCGTCCCCGAACTCCCCCCCGAAGCCCTCCGCCACGAGATCGTCCTCGACCGAGGGCTCGACCGGAGGCTCGACCGGAGGCTCAAGAGACGGCGCCGGCACACCGGCGTCGAAGTCGGCGGGTGAGGGTTCGGCCGGCTCGGACGGCACCGCCGACGCCGCGGCCAGGTTCTCCAGGAACCGGTCCAGGAGCCGCACCACGGCGGCGGACACCGCGTCCGGTGCCAGCTCCGACACCCGCCCGTCGGCGGACCCCGTGCCACGGACGGTGACCGTCGTACCGCCTTCGGCGGGCAGCAGCCGCAGCGCGAGAGTGAGTTTCACCGAACCGCTGCCGCGGGCCTCGGTCGCGTCGCCCTCGACGGCATAGGAACCGTCCTCCTGGGCGGTGACGGAGAGCGTGCCGCGGTAGGTGATCGTGTGGCCGCCGAAACGGACTTTCAGCCGGCCGGAGACCGGTGGAGTCCCCGCGTCCTGCTGGAGCCCGGGGACCGCCCGGGCCACCCGCGCGGGATCGCCCAGCGACTCCCGCAGCCGCTCGGCCGGAACCGGAACGTGCACCTCATGCTCCATGTCGGCCGAGCCTACCCAGCACGACCGGGACCGCACCCTCGTACGACGGGATTCCGGCGGGATTCTCCCGCCCGCGACTCACTCGGCGTATCGCGGATGCACCAGCGTGGAGGGCGGCAGGCCGGTGATCCGGGTGCGGGAGGCCGCTCGCGCGTCCGCGGCCAGGGCGGCGGGCGTCAGGGTGCGCGGGCTCGGGCTCGCCGGATCCAGGCCGAGCGACGGTGCCGCACCGGAGGTTCCCGGACGGGCCGCCAGGACGAAGCCCCAGTCGCACGGGGCGGGTGACGTGCCCGCCGTGCGGTCGGGGCCGGCCGCGAAGCCGGTGTCCCGCCCGCCCACGCGGTAGGGCGCGGTGCGCAGCCCGGAGGTGCGGATCGTCGTGTCGATCGTCCAGAAGACGCGCGGGCGGGTGGCCACGGGACCCGCGTGGACCGCGAGCCGGCCGCCGGGAGCCAGGACGCGGCGCACCAGGCCGTAGAACTCCTGCGAGTACAGCTTCGTGCTCGCCGTGATGCCGGGGTCGGGGAGGTCGGAGATCACCACGTCGTACGTCGAGGGGGCGCCGCGCAGCCAGGTGAAGGCGTCCGCGGTGACCACGCGCATCCGGGGGTCGGCGTACGCGTGACCGTTGAGCCGGGACAGCGCGGGGTCCTGGCGGGCCAGCCGGAGTACCTCGGCGTCGAGTTCGACCTCGTCGACATGGTGTACGCCGGGATACCGCAGCACCTCGCGGGCGGCGAGTCCGTCGCCGCCGCCGAGGATGAGCACGCGCGCGTGGGGGCCGTTCATCGCGGGGTGGACGAGGGCTTCGTGGTAGCGGCGCTCGTCGCGGCCGCTGACGCGGAGGCGGCCGTCGAGGAAGAGGTCGAGCGGGCGGCCGTGGGTGCCGCCGGTGAGAACGACCTCCTGCACCCCCGTCTGGACCGCGACCCGCACCTCCGCCCCGTACACCGCGTGCCGCGCCGCCCGCTCGAAGTCGTCGACCAGTGCCGCCGCCGAGGCGAGGAGGCCGAGCACCAGCAGGTTGGCGACGATCAGCGCCCAGCGGGCGCGCCGGGTCAGGTCCCTGCGGAACAGGCCGAGTACGAGTGCGCCGCCGGCCAGCGCGTTCACCCCGCCGGTGCACAGCGCGCCGGTGAGCTGGCCGAGCCAGGGCAGCAGGAGGAAGGGAAAGGCCAGGCCGCCGACCAGCGCGCCCACGTAGTCCGCCGCGAAGAGGTCCGCCACCGCGCCGCCGGGGTCCTGACGGCGGACGCGCTGTATCAGCTCCATGAGGAGGGGGACCTCGGCGCCGATCAGCACGCCGATGGTGAGGGAGAAGGCGACCAGCAGATAGCGGGAGCCGTCCGCCCAGGCGCCGCCCCAGTCGCCGGTCCAGGCGAACACCGCGTACAGGACCATCGCGCTGCTGCCGCCGACCAGGGCGAGCGCCGTCTCGACCGCGCCGAAGCCGGCCGCGGCCAGCGGGCGCAGGCGCTTCGCGGCGAGGGAGCCGATGCCCATGGCGAAGACCATGACGGAGAGGACCACGGAGGCCTGGGTGACGGAGTCACCGATCAGGTACGAGGCGAGGGCGACGAGTTCGAGTTCGTACACGAGTCCGCACGCGGCACAGACGAACACCCCGGCGAGGACGAGGAACCGGCCGGTTCGCGGGCGGACGGGCAGCCGCGCCTGCCCCTGGACGCCGCCCCAGGACGGGGGCACGCCGGGGGGTGCGGGCGCGTGCGGTTCGATCACGTTGCGAACGGTACGTCACGGCGACACTACGTCTCGTCACCCACACGTGTGGAACTGGCGCGTTCAGGTGTAACCGGAGTTGACGCGGGTCGCGTCCTGGGGCGCCGCCTCCGGATCCCCATTGCCACACCCGGGGGCTCCGCCTCCGGCCCCCTGTCGCACCCCGCGGCTCCGCCCTCCGTCCTCAGACGCCGGACGAACTGAGGAGATCCGCCTCCGCCGCCATCCGCACCCCCACCCGTGTCCGGGTCGCCACCAACTGGCCGTCCTGCGGATACGCGTGCCACGTACGCCAGTGCACCTGCCCCTCGTGGCGCTGGGCCAGCATGGCGGTGAAGGCGTGCGGGCTGCCCGGGAAGACGCCCGCCAGGCCGTTCGGGTGGTCGGCTACGAGGGCCAGCAACTCCTGGGCGCGGCCCGCGAAGGAGCCGTGGGAGAGGGTTTCCACGCGGGCCGCGAACTCGTACTCCCAGTCGCCGACCCGCTTGGCCACGCCGAGCGGCAGAGGCGTACTGCTGCCGGGGATGCACGCGACGGTCTCCGAACAACTGCCCTGTTCCTCCTCCAGGAGGACCTGGTGGGACGCGCCGAGGAGTCTCAGCTGCATTTTCGCCCCGCGGAGTTCGAGATCGAGGATGGCGAGCGCGGGCAGCGGCTCGCGCCCCAGGGTCCAGGCGAGGTCGGCCGCGCGCGTGTCGGTGTACGAGGTTTCGAGGGTCGTGAGCATGGGTCGGCTCCGCTAGCACGCAAAGGGAGGTGGGGGGTCCGGCGCACCCGGTGGGTACCGGGAGATCGGCCCGGTCAGCCCGGTCTGGAAGGACGATCCGAGGCCTGTCGTCCTCTTGGCGTCTTCCCCCAAGGGGCGGTGCCAGGCGTCGCCCGGCAGACGTCATGGCGACGACAGGGCCTTGGGGCTGCGTTGGTGATTTAGAGGGAATCATGAACTGTGGCGCCACCACAGCGTTTTTACCCAACTTCGTGGGGTTTCCATCCCCCCGAGGGCTTCACAGCTCAACTGTTCAACTACGGCGTGCGCCCCGGCGCGTGGAAGTGCCCGTCGGCGGTCGTCGCCCGACGGGCACTTCTTCGTGCTCCGGATGCGGTTCCCCCGAGGAGCTCAGCTGCCCCGTGTCAGCTGCCTCCGCCGCATCCGCCCCCGCCGCCACAGGACGACGACGAGCCGCCGCCGCAGGAGGACCCGCCTCCGCAGGACGACGACGAGCCGCCGCAGGACGAGGCGCCACCGCTCGCCCCGCCGGCCCACCAACTGTGCGAGGAACCGCCGCCGCGCGACTTCTTCCTCTTCGAGGCCTTGGCCGTCTTCGACGCCTTCGTCAGCGCCACCTTCTTGTCCTTCCGCCCGCGGAACCCGAAGATCGCGAACAGGGTGCTGCCGAAGACCGCCAGGATGATGCCGATGACCATGGCTCCACCCTCCTTTCGTTCCCCCGAGACGACCCCCCGTGGGCGCCTCGCTACTTGCGTGAGAGGGGGATGCCCTCGCGTCTCACGTGCCAAAGCAGAGTTGAGGAACTCCAGAGGGTTCGCGCTTTCTGAGCGTGGAGGATCTGGCAGGTGCCCGCTATACGTCGGCAAGAGACCTGTGGCAAAGCAGGATGCCGACCCCGAGGAGGCGGCCTCTTTGGAACTGCCGCTCGGAGCACCCGTCATGACTGTCGTGCACACAGCGCGCGCCGAAGATGGGCGAGTGCTGGAAGTCTCAGAATCCACATGGCCGGCGGACCGGATCGTCATCGTGGACGAGTACGCCATAGAGCCAGAGGCTGTTGAGCCCGACTCCCCCTCGGAGGTCTGAAACGTGAGCTTCGCCGATCTGCCCCCCGGAGTGCACGCGCCAGTGATGCATGACCACTGGTGGTGGCGCCCTGGCTGGCAGGCCGGACAGCGCGGCTACGCCTGGCACCTGACGTTTTCAGGGCAGGCGCAACTGCATCGACTGACCAGCGCGTATCAGCTCACCCTGGCCCCGTTCCAGACACTCGACATGGTCCCAATCCAGTGGCTGCACCTCACCATGCAGGGCATGGGCTTCGTCGGCGCGACCAGCACGGACGAAGCAGCGAAGACCACGAAGGCTGCCCGAAGCCGACTCTTGGACCTGCCGCCCCTGACCTTCGGCTTTCAAGAGCCCGTGGTAGCCGACGAAGCGGTGGTCCTACCGCTGGACGATGAAACCGGGGTTCGAGCGGCACGTGCTGCGATCCGCTCCGCGATGGGAGCCTCCAGCGAACGACCCAAGTAATCGAGACCTCTGATCCGCCCAGGATCGGGGGTCTCTGTATGTGGCCTGCTAGGTGCCAGGGACCTGATCAACGGCCGTTTGGGTTGCTAGCGTTGCTGCTAGACCTAGCAGGGCGAGGTGCTAGGCCTCAGGTCCGCTTGCGGCTCGCGATCTCGTCAGAGAGCTGCCGCACGTGGGCGGGGTCCGCGTCCCGGACAAGGGCGACGTAGTGGTCCATGACGGCCGGCCGGTAGCGCACGGGCAACGTCTGTCCTGGGGCGAGTCGAGTGAGCTCGGTGATCGTGAGGTCTTCGTCTGCGATACCGCGGAACGAGATGCCGCCGACGGTCTCCACGTCGAACATCAGGACCACGCGTGGATTGCTGTTGACCTCCCGCCAGTCGACAAGAACGCCGAGCGCAAGCGCCCCCGTACGCAGTTCCGCATTGCGCTTCCGTGCATCACTGCTCAGGAACGGGTTCGGGGCGACGCCCGGGAAGTCGGGCCCGACGCCGAGCGATTCCCGACTCAGGTCGGGCCTTAGCTGCGCCATCAGATCGTTCTGATCGTTGAGCTTCTTCTTCCAGCCGAACATCCTGACCCCTCCCTCACACCGGTGCCGGAATCTCGGCCTGGCGCTTCGCCTTCGCTGCGATTGTAGTGGCGTCCTTCCGTGGTCTCCGGGCGCAGACCGCCACGCAAGAGAAGCACGTCAGGGGCCCGTGGTGCTCCTCTTGCGTGGCGGGTTACAGGCGGTGAGCGATGCCCGGCGGACGCTGCGGACGCTGTCTAGCTCGCTATCCGCTAGCGATGGCGGCTCTTCGGGCCCTGGGCCGGGCCGTCTGTGGGCCGTCCGAGGGCGGCCAACGTCGACAGGTGACGACAGTTGCCGACCGTTCTCCCCCTGTTCAGAGGCGGTGCGTCGGGTCCCGCCGCAGGTGCCAACCCCCGGACGTGAGTTGAGGAACTCCAGAGCTTGGGCGCAGGATGACGGGCATGACCTCCCATGCCCGCCGCCCCCTGCTCAACCGCCGGCTCGCCGAGTTCGGCACGACGATCTTCGCGGAGATGTCGGCACTGGCCCTCAGTACCGGCTCGATCAACCTCGGCCAGGGTTTCCCCGACACGGACGGGCCCGAGGAGATCCGTGAGGCGGCGGTGCGCGCGCTGCGTGACGGGCGCGGCAACCAGTACCCGCCGGGTCCCGGCGTGCCCGAGCTGCGTACGGCGGTCGCCGCGCACCAGAAACACCGGTACGGCCTGTCGTACGACCCCGACCGGGAGGTCCTCGTCACGGCGGGCGCCACCGAGGCCATCGCCGCGACCCTGCTCGCGCTGCTCGAACCGGGTGACGAGGTGATCGCCCTGGAGCCGTACTACGACTCCTACGCCGCCTGCATCGCGATGGCCGGCGGCACCAGGGTCCCCGTCACCCTCCGCCCGCACGAGGGACGCTTCCGGCTCGACCTGGACGAGCTGCGCGACGCCGTCACCGACAACACCCGGCTGCTGCTGATCAACACCCCGCACAACCCCACGGGCACCGTGCTCACCCGTGAGGAGCTCACCGAGATCGCGCGGCTCGCGGTGGAGCGGGACCTCCTGGTGGTGACGGACGAGGTGTACGAGCACCTCGTCTTCGACGACGCCGAGCACCTGCCGCTGGCCTCGTTCCCGGGGATGCGCGGGCGCACGGTCACGATCGGCTCGGCCGGGAAGACCTTCTCGTTCACGGGCTGGAAGGTCGGCTGGATCACCTCGACCCCCGATCTCGTCACCGCCGTACGGTCCGCGAAGCAGTTCCTGACGTACGTGTCCTCGGGGCCGTTCCAGTACGCCGTCGCCGAGGCGCTCACGCTGCCGGACTCCTACTTCGAGGACTTCCGGGCGGACATGCTCGCCAAGCGGGACCTGCTGTCGGCGGGGCTCGCGGACGCCGGTTTCGAGGTCTTCCGGCCGGCGGGCACGTACTTCGTCACCACCGACATCCGGCCGCTCGGCGAGTCCGACGGCTTCGCCTTCTGCCGCGCCCTGCCGGAGCGCGCCGGCGTGGTCGCCATCCCGAACGCCGTCTTCTACGACGACCGGGAGGCCGGCGCGCCCTTCGTCCGTTTCGCCTTCTGCAAGCGGACGGCGGTCCTGGAGGAAGCGGTCACGCGGCTCAAGGCGGCCTGGTAGCGGCTCACGGGGGCCCGGTGGCGGCTCGAGGCCGCCCCGGTGCCACCGGGGCGGCGGCAAGTTCCCCACAGGCTGTGGACGGCGCCGCGCCGCCACCCGCGCCGCCCCCGCCCGCGCCGCCGCCCTCGCGGGCGCACGGACACACGAACGGCGGGAGCCCGGCCCCGGCGCACGACCATGACGGTCGGCGCCCTGGCCGGGCTCCCCTGCGCGAACAGCGCGAACGGCGCGTATCCGGTCGCGATCGCGCACGCACCACTCTCGGTGGCGACACGCACCACTCTCGGTGGCGAGAGGACTACCCCTCGTCGCCCTCGCCCTCGGGCTTCTCCGCCTCGTTGACTTCCTGCTCGAGGCCGAGCTGCTCGACGAGCCACTTGTCGAACTCGATGGCGGCACGCACCCAGCTCACCGTGGAGGACACGAAGTGCTCCAGGCTCACGCCGGTGCCGATCAGCATCTGCGCCTCGCCGATCAGACGGACGGTGCCGTCGTCGTGCGTGTGGCTGTAGACCTTCGGCCACAGGGTACGACGGTTCCAGTCGTCGATGGACTCGAGGAGCGCCTGCTTCTCTTCGATCTGGTGCGGCCGGTCGTAGAACGTCCGCACCGAGAAGACCTGCTGGTCACCCTCCCCACGGAACATGAAGTACGTACGGAACTGCTCCCACGGCGCCGCGAGGTCACCCTCGTCGTCGATGACGTACTTCAGCTCCATCTGTTCCAGGAGCTGCTTCACAAGGTCCTGATCCGGGACGACGGGGCCCGCCGGTCCGCCGGGCTGCGGCTCGGGCTGGCCCCCGAAGTTCGGAATCGAAGACGGGTCGATGGACATCTGTGACACTCCTGCAGTCGTCTGACTCGTCCGGCCATCGCTGAGACCAGACGTTCGCACCCCACCCTCTCTCGCCTCGCACCCAACCTGCAACAGCCCCGCCCCCCGGCTGCTGCCGAGGGGCGGGTTTCAGCGACGGCGGGTGCCGCGGCCTACAGCGTCTTGCCCGTCGCCGGGCCCACGATCAGTCCGTCCCCGAAGGCCTCGACCCGGACCGTGTCGCCGTCCTTGACCTCGCCCGCGAGGATCTCCTTGGCGAGCCGGTCGCCGATGGCGGTCTGGATGAGGCGGCGCAGCGGGCGGGCACCGTAAGCCGGATCGTTGCCCTCCTCGGCCAGCCAGGCCAGCGCCGCGTCGCTGATCTCCAGGGTGAGGCGCCGCTGCGCGAGCCGCTTGGCGAGGCGGCCGATCTGGAGCCTGGCGATGCGCTCAAGCTCCGCCTTGTCCAGGGCCGAGAAGACCACCAGGTCGTCCAGCCGGTTCAGGAACTCCGGCTTGAAGGAGGCCCGTACGACCTCCAGCACCTGCTGTTTCTTCTCCTCCTCGGAGCTCAGCGGATCGACCAGGAACTGGCTGCCCAGGTTCGAGGTGAGGATCAGGATGGTGTTGCGGAAGTCGACCGTCCGGCCCTGACCGTCCGTCAGCCGGCCGTCGTCCAGGACCTGGAGGAGCACGTCGAAGACCTCGGGGTGCGCCTTCTCGACCTCGTCGAGGAGCACGACACTGTACGGCCGCCTGCGCACCGCCTCGGTGAGCTGGCCGCCCTCCTCGTACCCGATGTAGCCGGGGGGCGCGCCCACCAGGCGGGCGACGCTGTGCTTCTCGCCGTACTCGCTCATGTCGATGCGGACCATGGCCCGCTCGTCGTCGAAGAGGAAGTCGGCGAGGGCCTTGGCGAGTTCGGTCTTGCCCACGCCGGTGGGGCCGAGGAAGAGGAAGGATCCGGTGGGCCGGTCCGGGTCGGCGATTCCGGCGCGGGTGCGCCGTACGGCGTCGGACACCGCCTGCACGGCCTCCGCCTGTCCGATGAGCCGGCGCCCCAACTCCTCCTCCATGCGCAGGAGTTTCTGGGTCTCGCCCTCGAGGAGGCGTCCTGCCGGGATGCCTGTCCAGGCGCCGACCACGTCCGCGATCTCGTCGGGCCCGACCTCCTCCTTCACCATGGTGTCCTTGGAGACCTCCACCTCGGCCTCGGAGGCTTCCTCCAACTCCCTTTCCAGGGTGGGGATCTCGCCGTACAGCAGCTTGGAGGCGGTGTCGAAGTCGCCGTCGCGCTGGGCCCGTTCGGCCTGGCCGCGGAGCTCGTCGAGCTTCTCCTTCAGCTCGCCCACCTGGTTGAGGGACTGCTTCTCCTTCTCCCAGCGGGCGGTCAGGCCGCGCAGTTCCTCCTCCTTGTCGGCGAGGTCGCGGCGCAGCCTTTCGAGGCGCTCGCGGGAGGCGGGGTCGGTCTCCTTCTCCAGCGCCAGCTCCTCCATCCGGAGCCGGTCCACCTGGCGCTGGAGTTCGTCGATCTCCAGCGGGGAGGAGTCGATCTCCATGCGCAGCCGGGAGGCGGCCTCGTCGACCAGGTCGATGGCCTTGTCGGGGAGGAAGCGGGAGGTGATGTACCGGTCGGAGAGCGTGGCGGCGGCGACCAGCGCGCTGTCCGCGATCACGACCTTGTGGTGGGCCTCGTAGCGCCCCTTGAGCCCGCGCAGGATCGCGATGGTGTCCTCGACGGACGGCTCGGCGACGAGGACCTGCTGGAAGCGGCGCTCCAGGGCGGGGTCCTTCTCGATCCGCTCCCGGTACTCGTCGAGCGTGGTGGCGCCGACCATGCGCAGCTCGCCGCGCGCGAGCATCGGCTTGAGCATGTTGCCGGCGTCCATGGAGGAGTCGCCGCCGGCGCCCGCGCCAACGACGGTGTGCAGCTCGTCGATGAAGGTGATGATCTGCCCGTCGGAGCCCTTGATCTCGGCGAGGACGGTCTTGAGCCGCTCCTCGAACTCCCCGCGGTACTTGGCGCCCGCGACCATGGCGCCGAGGTCCAGCGAGACGAGCCGCTTGTTCTTCAGCGACTCCGGGACGTCACCCTTCACGATCCGCTGGGCGAGGCCCTCCACGACGGCGGTCTTGCCGACGCCGGGCTCGCCGATGAGGACGGGGTTGTTCTTGGTGCGCCGGGACAGGACCTGCACCACCCGGCGGATTTCCTGGTCCCGGCCGATGACCGGGTCGAGCTTGCCCTCACGCGCCGCGGCGGTGAAGTCGGTGCCGAACTTTTCGAGTGCCTTGTACTGGCCCTCGGGATCCGGGGTGGTCACCCGGCGCCCTCCCCTGCTCTTCTGGAACGCCTCCAGGAGCTTCTTGGCGTCCGCCCCCTGCTGGGAGAGTACGTCGCCGCTCGGGCCGCCCTTGGCGGCGATACCGATGAGCAGGTGCTCGGTGGAGATGAACTCGTCGCCGAGCTCCTTCGCCCGCTCGGCGGCGTCGGCGATGACGGCGAGCAGCTCGCGGTTGGGCTGCGGGGGCGCGACGGTGGATCCGGTGACGCTGGGCAGCCCGGCGAGCACGCGTTCGGCGCCGGTCCGTACGGAGGCCTGGTCCGCCTCGACGGCGGCCAGCAGATCGATGATGTTCTCGTTGTCCTGGCCTTCAAGCAGCGCCAGCAGCAGGTGGGCAGGGGTGAGGTCCGGATGGCCCCCGGACACGGCCCGGGTACTGGCCGCGTTGATCGCGTCCCGGCTCCTGTTGGTCAGCTCGGTGTCCACGGTCGCGTACTCCTCCTCGGGTTCCTTGGGCTGGTCGGCCGCCATCCCCATGCTGAGTGTGCCAACGGGCACAAAGTTGAGTCTATTCCACTCAAGGCTGGAGCGGGGACGGATGCGGGGGACGGATCCGGAAACGGATGCCGGAACGGACGCGGGGACGCATGCGGGGACGGATGCGGGCCCCGGTGATCGAGGGGAAGTAGATTCGGCTCCATGGCTCCCTCACCTCCAGTGGACCCGCGACGGCCGGACGCCGCCTATCTCGGCTTCTGGCGGGAGCGGCACCTGTGCACGCTGACGACCCTGCGCCCCGACGGAAGCCCGCACGTGGTGCCCGTCGGTGTTACATACGATCCCGAGGCCGGTCTGGCTCGGGTGATCGCGAACAAGTCCAGCGCGAAGGTGGGGTACGTGCGGGCGGCGGGCCCCGACGGGGTGCGGGTGGCCGCCTGTCAGGTCGACGGACGCCGCTGGGCGACCCTGGAGGGGCGGGCCACGGTGTCCGCCGAGCCCGGGCGCATCGCGGAGGCGGAGCAGCGGTACACGGAGCGGTACGGGCGGGTGCCGTCCCCCAACCCCTCCCGGGTGGTGATCGAGATCGAACTGACCTCGGCACTGGGGCACGGCTGATTCCGGCCCATATGGCGACGCACGACCGGGTGGACCGATCGGCGGATACCTGGATCTTTCGCCGAAAACTGCAGCGGCGTCACCGTGTTCAGGTCACGGTGACGCCGCTGCGGGGGGAAGTACCTGCGCGATTTACTACGACGGGGGAATCGCGTCAGGCACTGCGGGGGGTGGCTGAGATGGTCTGTACTTCCGGGGCCTCCGGCTCGTCCAGCTGATGGTCACGCTGATCGAGGTTCACAAAGATCATTCCGTACCGGATGGCGCACCGTACTGGCTGCGGCGCCCCCCGAGGCCGCCGCAGACACCGGTACGCCCGCAGATCCTCGTCGTCGTCGCGCGTGACGACGACCGGCTCTCCGAATACCGTCACCATCAACGAGTCACCACTGTGGGGGATAGCGGTGACCAGATCGATGAAGTGCCATCCGGAGCGGTAGGCGGTGGCCATTTCTCTGCGGAAGGAGCGGTCATCAGGAGGAGTCGTCATAAGTCAGCCCCAGGTGCTGTCATCTGCGACGTCCGGAGACACCGGACCCAACGCTCCGTCACTCTGGTCTGTGGTCGCCACCACCGAGGCACCCCAGGTGCTGTCCCCCTGGCCGTCGCTCTTCGCACCGGCGAGGCCACTCAGCGCTCCGATGGCCACGACGGCGGAGAAGGCGGCGACAAGCATCGACCGAAGCATTTTCCTACGCATAATCGGCTTCGTCCTCACTTGAAGGTCTCCTCTTCCCCCGTCGAGTTAGACGATGGCTCATTCAGGCACGTGGTGGCCACACAATCGATGCATCATGTTCCTGCACGTTCAGGACCCTGGGGGGTGGAGATTTGGCAACGAACAGAACTAATGGGACACATCCCCATGCGGTGACCGAACTGTGCCAGGAAGGTGGCCGCCTTTACGCGGACGCTCTCCGCACAGGACGCATCGCTCGCGCGGACGTCGAGGCCGTTCCTTGCTTGATGGAGTTCGCCCTTCTCCATCCCGATCCCGACGACGCGAACTGGCTGCGTCCGGTGCCCCCGTCGGTCGCTCTGGCCCAGCGGATCAACCCCCTGGAAAGCGAAATCACAGAGCGCCGGCGGATGTCGATCGAACTGGCCGATGCTTTCGAGCCGTTCATGACCTTGAGTGCCCAGGCGACGGCGAGTACGCACTCGATCACGGTCCTCGAAGGCTTCGACCGGATCAACGGGGCACTCGACCTGGCCACGGCCCAGTGCCAGAACGAGATGCTGACGGTCCAGCCGAGCGGCCGCCGGCTCGAGCACACCCTCATCCAGGGGCTGGAGCGCGACAGGCCGTTGACCGAACGCGGCGTGAGCATCCGGACCCTCTACCAGCACACGGCCCGCTACAGCCCCGAGACGCAGGCCTACGTGGACCAGTTCTCCAACGGCAAGGTGGAGTACCGCACCATCGACGAACTGGTCGAGCGGCTGATCATCTGCGACGAGACCGTCGCCTTCATCCCGACCCGCGACGACCGGCAGGTCGCCCTGGAACTGCGGCACCCCGGCCTCGTCCGCTACCTGGTCAAGGTCTTCGAGTTCATGTGGGGCCGCGCGGTCCCGCTGAACGCGGGCGCCCCCTACGAGACCGCCCCCGACGGCATCACCGACATCCAGCACTCCATCGCGAAGCTCCTGATCGAGGGCCATGTCGACGAGGCCATAGCCCGCCGGCTCGGCATGAACGTCCGCACCTGCCGCGCCCACATAGCCAAGCTGGCCACGGCTCTCGGCAGCGGCAGCCGGGCACAGCTCGGCTTCCTCATCGCCCGGTCGGGAATGCTCAAGCAGGAGGACCAGCCGGGCCCGGCACCCCGGCCGGATCAGACACCCCCGCCGGACCGGACACGTCAGGAACCGTGACCGCCGCCGGCTCCGGAGCGCGCGGCGTGTCCTCCAGGCCCGCCTGGGCGATGCGGACGCCCAGCTGGGTGCGGCTCGCCGCCCCCAGGGTCTCCGAGAGCCGGGCGATGTGCGCCCGGCAGGTGCGCACACTGATCCCCAGCCGCTCGGCGACCACCGCGTCCTGGTGCCCCTCGGCCAGCAGCGCCGCGATCGACCGCTCCCGGTAGGTGATGCCCTCGATGCCCGTCGAGGGGAGCTGGGAGGCGAGCGGGATCGCGAGGCGCCACAGACGCTCGAAGACGGTCACCAGGTAGTCGACCAGGGCCGGGTGGCGCAGCTCCAGCGCTATCGTGCGGTCCGTGTTCGCGGGGATGAAGGCGACCGTGCGGTCGAAGAGGATGAGCCGCTCCACGACCTCGTCGAGCGTGCGGGCCTCGGCCGCCTCGCCCATCAGCTCCATGTAGTTCAACAGGCCCTGGCCGTGCCGGGCCACATGGGTGTAGAGGTCGCGCATACGGACGCCGCGGCGGCGCAGGCCCAGCGCCCGGTGCAGGCCCTCGGAGAGTTCGTCCTCGCGGCGGATGCCGCCCGGCTGCACGGTGAGCACCTCGGACGTGCAGGCCTCGGTCGCCGAGTCCATGGCGGCCCGGATCCGGGGCAGTCCGTCCAGCACGCGGATCGCCGCGCCCTCCGGCGGTGCCTGGACGCGCCCGCCGAGACCGGCGTACCACTCGAACGCGGACACCGCCTCGCCCACCCGCGCCTGGCTCGCGCTGACCTCCGCGTACACCCCGCGCAGCAGGCGGGTCATGACCTCCTGCGGCGAGGTCGGCACCAGCCACGCCATGTCGTCGGGGTCGGGGTGCAGCAGGGCCAGTTCCAGCAGGCAGGGCACCGACTCCGCGTCCTCGCGGGGCACACGGCCGCGCCGTACGGCCCGGGAGTACACCCGGTCTCCCGCCACGCACAGCTGGTCAGCGCCGTGCGGATGCCTGTCCGTCCCTTGCCCGGCCATCTCCCCACTCCTGCCCGGCCATCTCCCGCTCCCGCCCGGCCTGTCCTGCCGACGGCTCCAGCGCCTTCACGCGTCCGATCTCCACGTGTCCGCGTATTCCCCGTTTTCGGCGACTTCCACAACGCCCGCGTGTTCCGCGCCTCCGCGCTTCCGCAGCGCCACTATGCGCGGCCCGGTCCGCCATCGCAACACGGCTGCGCCGTCGCGCCACGCCCTATCGCCCACATGTGTCCGCATATATCCTCACCTCCGCGCCGGTCTTTGCAACAAGCTGAAGGCGACGGCCCGTTCATCGGGTACATCGTGGAGCCGCCCCCCACGGGCGCGATGGCGGCCCTGGCCGGATTCCCCCGGTGCCGCAGGGCCCGCGGCACCCGCCGAAAACCCGGCCGGAGAACGGCGACACACCACGTGAGCTGCCCGAAACCACCGAGTGATCAGTGTGTTACGTACCACACTTAACGTCAGTCCATGGCGGACATATTTGACGCGTACGCGTTGGCCGACGCGTGGGACGAGATGTTTGTGCGGCCGGGTGAGGTCAGGACCGCCTACGAGCCGGTGCTGGCCGCGCTGCAGCCGATCGAGCCGACTGAACTGCGCTTCAGGGCCGACCAGATGGCGCGGGCGTTCACCGACCGGGGAGTCACCTACGCCTTCGCGGGCGAGGAGCGGCCCTGGCCGCTCGACCTCGTGCCGCGCATCCTCGACGCACTCGAATGGGACCTCATCCAGCGCGGAGTCGCCCAGCGGGTGAAGGCTCTGGAGGCCTATCTCGGTGACGCCTACGGCCCCTGCCGCGCCTTCGAGGACGGGGTGGTGCCGTGGCGGCTGTTGCTCAACTCCCCGCATTTCCACCGCGCCGCGCACGGAATCGAGCCACCGGGCGGGGTACGGATTCACGTCGCCGGGATCGACCTCGTACGGGACGAGGCGGGCGAGTTCCGGGTGCTGGAGGACAACGTCCGTGTACCGTCCGGCGTCTCGTACGTCATCGAGAACCGCCGCGCGATGACGCGGATCTTCCCCTCACTGTTCGCCGAGCAGCACGTGGTGCCGGTGGACGGGTACGCGCAGAAGCTGCTGGCCGCGCTGCGGGCGTCCGCCCCCGACGGGGTGACCGACCCCCGGGTCGTCGTCCTCACCCCCGGCCCCAGCAACGCCGCCTACTTCGAACACGCCCTGCTGGCACGGCTGATGGGCGTGCAGCTGGTCGAGGGCCACGACCTGGTCTGCCGCGGCAACCGGGTGTGGATGCGGACCACCCGCGGCGAGGTGCCCGTCCATGTCGTATACCGGCGGCTCGACGACGGCTTCCTCGATCCGCTCCAGTTCCGGCCCGACTCGGTGATCGGCTGCCCGGGGATCATGAACGCCGCGCAGGCGGGCACGGTGACCCTCGCGAACGCCGTCGGCAACGGCATCGCCGACGACAAGCTGCTCTACACGTACGTCCCCGACCTGATCCGTTACTACCTCTCCGAGGAGCCGGTTCTCCCCAACGTCGAGTCCTTCCGGCCCGACGAGCCGGGCCAGTTGGAGGCAGTCCTCGACCAGATCGGCCAACTGGTCATCAAGCCCGTGGACGGCGCAGGCGGCATGGGCATCGTCATCGGCCCGAAGGCCGACCGGGAGACCCTGGAGCGCACGCGCGCGGCCGTCGCCGCCGATCCGCGCGGCTGGATCGCCCAGCGGCCGGTCGCCCTGTCCACCTCCCCCACCCTCGCGGGTGAACGGATGGCACCGCGCCACATCGACCTGCGCCCGTTCGCCGTCAACGACGGCAGCGATGTGTGGGTGCTGCCCGGCGGGCTCACCCGGGTCGCGCTCCAGGAGGGCAACCTCATCGTCAACTCCAGCCAGGGCGGCGGCTCCAAGGACACCTGGGTGCTGGCCGAGGGGCCCACCGAGCAGCCGGCCCCGCTCGCCGCCGGCACCGTCGCCGCCCTGGACGTCGTCCCCCGCCAGTTCGGCCCCGACGGCGACCGCGCCGCCGAACAGGAAGGGGCCCAGCAGCAGTGACCGCTTCTCCGGTTCCTCAGGCCCAGGAGGTACGACCGTGAACGACGTGATCCTCTCCCGGATAGCCGAAGCCCTGATCTGGACCGGCCGGTACGTGGAGCGGGCGGACGCCACCGGCCGCATCCTCGACGCCTATCTGCACCGGCTCCTGGAGGACCCCTGGCGCGACGAGGACGTGGCCTGCCGGTCGCTGTACGCGATCCTCGGCGTCGACGCGGGCGGCGAACGCGTCGACATGCAGCAGGTGTTGGACCAGCTCGCCTTCGACGCCCGCTCCACCTGCGCCATCGAGGGCGCGATCGGCGCCGCCCGGCTGAACGCGCGCAGCGCCCGCGAGGCGGTCTCCTCCGAGATGTGGGAGTGCCTCAACTCCACCTGGCACGCGCTCGCCGACCAGCGGCTGGCCTCCCGGCGGACGGGCCCGTACGGCTATCTGGAGCTCGTACGCCGCCGGGCCGCTCTCTTCTTCGGGCTCGCCGACTCGACGATGAGCCGGGACGACAGCTGGCGGTTCGTGGTCCTCGGACGGAGCCTCGAGCGGGTCGACATGACCGTACGGCTGCTGTCGGTGCGGGTGCTGGACGCCGCGCACGCTCCCGACTGGCCGACACTGCTCAGCGCGAGCGGCGCCGACGAGGCGTATGCCCGGGTCTACGGCGGTTTCGGCGACACCCCGAGAGTGGCCGAATTCCTCCTCACGGACCGGGACTTCCCGCGCTCGGCGCTGCACGCGCTGACCACCGCGGAGGAGTGCCTGGCGGCGCTGGGGCGCCCGAGACAGGACCCGGCGCGCCGGCCGATAGGGCGGATGCGGACCCGGCTGGAGTATCTGGACCTGTCCGCGCTGGAGGAGCAACTCCCGCTTCTCCTGAGGGACTTGCAGCAGGCGTGTACGGCCTCGGCGGAGGCGGTCGCGGAGAAGTTCTTCCCGAACCAGGGGCCCGTCGAGTGGGCCCAGGCAGGAGCATGACCATGACCGGGAACACGAACACGGCGACCCGTCGGCTCCGGATCCGGCACACCACCCGTGTCTCATACACACAGGCCGCGGTCTCCTCGCACAACGAGGTCCGGATGACCCCGCTGACGCTCCCCGGCCAGACCACCCTGGACGCCCGGGTGACGGTGAACCCCACCACCCCGACCTGGTCGTACTGGGACTACTGGGGCACCCAGGTCACCGGCTTCGACCTGATGGAACCGCACGCGGATCTGACCATCACGGCGTCGAGCCTGGTGGAGACGGCACCGCCGGGGCCGCCGAGCGCCGCCCCCGCCTGGTCGGAGATCGCCGAACTCACCTCCGGGTCACGCCTGTTGGAGTTCGCGGCGCCGACCGGCCGGACGACCGTGTCGGCGAAGCTGGTGGAGCGGGCCCGCGCGGCCGCCGCGGGGCTGGACCCGCACGAGACCGCCGTTGCCGTCTCGTCCCTGGTCACCGGGCAGGTCTCGTACATCCCCGGCGCCACGGGGGTGAACACCGGCGCCATGGAGGCCTGGGAACAGGGCGCGGGCGTCTGCCAGGACATCACCCACCTGACGGCCGCCCTGCTGCGCGGCCTCGGCCTGCCCACCCGCTATGTCTCCGGCTATCTGCACCCCGAGCCGGACGCCGAACTCCACCGACCCGTCGCGGGCCAGAGCCACGCCTGGATCGAGTACTGGGCCGGCGACTGGAACGGCTACGACCCCACCAACAGCACCCGCGCCGCCGAGTCCCACGTGGTGGTGGGCCGGGGACGCGACTACGACGACGTGACGCCGCACAAGGGGGTCTACCGCGGGGTCGCGGGCGGGCCGCCCGAGGTGACGGTGGAGTTCACCCGGGTGGCCTGAGCCCACGAACCGCGACGGACCGCTGCCGGCCGCGGGGCCCTGCTCGCTACTTCAGATCGAGCGCGTTGCACGCGGACTGGTAGTCGGCCGTGCAGATTTCCTTGATCTTGTAGATGCCGTCCTGGATGACCGTGTCCTTGATGTTCTCCTGGGTGAGGGCGACCACCGGGACGAGCGCGGCCAGGACGTTCTTCTGGGTGGGGCTGTCGACCTTGTCGCTCGCCAGGGCGTCGAACTCGATCGTGCGGCCCTGGACCCGCGACACCGCCATCTCGGCGGCGACGCTGGCCTCCTGGGGGTAGGACTTGTAGACGCTCATGAACTGGTCGCCCTTGACGATGCGCTGCACCGCGGCGAGCTCCGCGTCCTGCCCGGTGACCGGCGGCACGGTGTTGACGCCCATGGTCTTCATGACGTCGATGACCGCGCCCGCGATGCCGTCGTTGGCGGCGTACACGCCCGCGATGTTGTCGAGGCCGACAGCCGCGACGGCCTTCTCCATGTTCTTCTTGGCCTCGACCGGGTCCCAGTTCTTGGTGTCGTACGTCTTGGCGATGTTGACCTTGTCCTGGAGCTCGACCATGGCGCCCGACTTGAACTGCGCCGCGTTCGGGTCGGTCAGCGAGCCGTTCATCATGATGATCTTCTTGCTGGCGGCGCCACTGCCCAGCTCACCGACGAGTGCCTTGCCCTGCACCTCGCCGACGAGTTCGTTGTCGAAGGAGACGTAGGCGTCGATCGGGCCCTCGGCCAGCCTGTCGTAGGCGATGACGGGGATGCCCGCGTCCTTGGCCGCCTGCACGCCGGACGCGATGGCCTTGGAGTCCACGGCGTCCACGAGGAGCACGTCGACCTTCTCGTCCACCATCTCCTGGAGCTGGGCGGCCTGCTTCTTCGCGTCCGCCCCGGCGTTGGCGTAGACCACCGATCCCTTGTTGCCGGTGAGCTTCGCCACCTCCGACTTGATGATGGGGTAGTCGAACTTCTCGTAACGCGTGTTCTCCGTCTCCGGGAGGAGCAGACCCACCTTGATGTCGTCGCCCTTGGTGGGGCTGGCCTTGGTTTCGCTGCCACCGATTCCGTCCACGACACCGCAGCCGACGAGCGAGACGGCCATCGCGGAGCAGGACAGGGCTATGACGGTCCGCCGCCGACGGGTGTTACGAGTGTTCACATCAGGTGCCTTCCGGGCGAGGTTGCAGCATTGCGACCCAGGTGGCTGAAAGCCAACGCGGCGATGACCCGAGCGTCAAGGACTAACCACTTAACGAGATGGCAACAGCGTTCTGTGTTCCCCAAGTGAACACGATGGAAAGGGGGTGCGTGCCCACTTCCACCGAACCTCAGTGATTTACACGTTTCACTCTTTTCACAGGGTTCTCGGTGCGCGCGCGTACAACCCATCGCCCCGCTCGGGCGTCTTGGTGGTGGCCGAAAACACCACCTCACGTGACAGGGGAAGCATGAGACCAGTCAGACGCGGCGGAACGGCGCTCGCCATGACGCTGGCGACCGCCACCACCGGCGGCCTGCTCGCCGCGACCGCCGCTCCGGCCTCCGCCGCGACCACCTGCGCCTCACCCGTCTATAAGCGGCAGTTCTTCGCGAACACCACTTTCTCGGGTACACCGAAGAAAACGGACTGCGATACGGCTGTCGACCAGAACTGGGGCAGCGGCGCGCCCGCTTCGGGTCTGCCGTCCGACAACTTCGGCGTCCGCTGGTCGGTGACACGCGACTTCGGCTCCGGCGGCCCCTTCGCCCTGCCCGTCGCCGCGCAGGACGGCATCCGGGTGTACGTGGACGGCACCCGCAAGGTCGACATCTGGAAGAACGTGTCCTCGACGGTGAAGAAGACCGTCAATGTCACCGTCCCCGCCGGGAAGCACACCCTGCGGGTGGACTACGTGAACTGGACCGGCAGCGCGAACGTCAAGTTCGCCTACACCCCCCGCACCACGGCCGCCGTCGACAAGGTCACGCCCCTCACCCCGACGGGCACCGCGGTCACGTACGACACAGCCACCGGCAGGGCGAAGCTCACCTGGTCCAGGAACAAGGAGATGGACCTCGCGGGCTACCGCGTCTACCGCCGCCTCAAGGGGGCGGAGTTCCCCACCAAGCCGCTCGCGACCACGACGTCCACCTCGTACACGGACACCACGCTCCCCACGACGGGGGATGTGTACTCCTACGAGGCCCGCGCCTACGACAAGGCCGGCAACGAGTCGGCGGGCACGGCGGACAGGTCCGTCACCACCGCCGACCGGACGGCGCCCGCGGCGGCCACCGGGCTGGAGGCCCACGCCGTGGAGGACGGACTCCGGCTCAAGTGGACCGCGGTCGGCGGAGCGGCGTCGTACCGGGTGTACCGGGCGCCGAGCGGGAGCAACGCGTACGTCAGGATCGGGGACGCGAACACGGCCTCGTACCTGGACACCTCGGCGGTGGAACAGAGCACCTACACCTACCAGGTGACCGCCCGCGACGCGGCGGGCAACGAGTCCGCCCGCTCCGCCACCGTCGAGGCCACATACCGGGACAGCACTCCGCCGCCCGCGGTGACCGGGCTGACGGCCACACCGACCGAGTACGGCTTCTCGCTGGCCTGGGACCCGAACCCGGCGCCCGACCTCGGGCGGTACCTCGTCTACCGGGGTGAACTCGTGGGCGACGAGGAGGAGAAGGTCTGCTCCGTGCACGAGGTGGAGTGGCTGTTCGCCGACACCACCTCGTACGAGTACGCGACCCTGCCCGACGGCGAGGAGGCCTGCTTCTTCATCGACGCGTACGACGACAACTGGCTCTCCAGCTGGAAGTGGACCGGCGAGGCCAACATCGTGGTGTCGACGGAACTCGATGTGACGCCGAGCGTCGCGACTCCGGAGGGCTCCCCGCTGGAGCTGGACGCGTCGGCCGCGGACGGCGGCGACGGGAACCACCTCGAATGGAACTGGAGCTCCGGTTCCCAGGAGACGACCGGCTACCGCGTCTACCGCTGGAACCCCGCCACCGGGACGTACGAGAGGATCGCCGACCTCGGCAGCGGTGTCACCTACTACTTCGACACCGGCGCCCAGCTCGGCACCACGTCCTTCTACTGGGTGACCAGCCTGGCCGGGGACGGCACCGAGTCGGTGCCGGCGGGCGACTGGACGGCCACCGCACCCGCGCGGTGACCCGAGCGACACCGAAGGGCCCGGGCGGCGATCAACCTCCCGGCCCCCTCTACGTGCCCGCCCCGTACAACCAAGTTCCCTCCTCGCGAGTCCTGATCGTCGGCGGCTCCCGTGCCGCCGACGATCAGGGCTTGACCAGGAGCGAAGGAACGCATGAACCCAGCGAGACCCACGACGGCCGCGGTCGCCTGCAGCGTCGTGTTCATCAGCGCGGCCGGCCTGCTCGTGGCCGCCAACTCCGCCAGCGCGGCGACGAGTTGCGCATCACCGGTCTACAAGCGGCAGTTCTTCGCGAACACCGCCTTCTCCGGGTCGCCGAAGAAGACGGACTGCGACTCGGCCGTCGACCAGAGCTGGAGCGGCGCCCCCGTCACCGGCCTGCCGAAGGACAACTTCGGCGTCCGCTGGTCCGTCACCCGGAACTTCGGGTCCGGAGGCCCCTTCACCATCGCCGCCTCCGGTACGGACGGGATCCGCGTCTATCTGGACAGCGGCCGCAAGATCGACCTCTGGTCCAACACGACGGGTTCACGTTCGAAGAGCCTGAACCTCACGATCCCCAAGGGCACCCACACCCTGCGGATCGACTACGTCAACTGGACCGGCTCCGCCAAGGTCAAGCTCACGTACGCGCCGCGGACCACTGCCGCCGTGGACAAGGTCAAGCCGCTCACCCCCGGCGGCAGCACGACGACGTACGACAAGGCCACCGGCAAGGCCAAGCTCACCTGGTCGAGGAACCAGGAGATGGACGTCGCCGGCTACCGCGTCTACCGCCGCCCGCGGGGCAGCACCTTCGGGACCAGGCCGCTGGCGACGACCACCGCCACCTCGTACACCGACAGCACGCTGCCCAAGGCGGGGGCGACCTTCCTCTACGAGGTCCGCGCGTACGACAAGGCGGGCAACGAGTCCGCCGGCACCGCCGACCAGGCGGTCACCACGGTGGACAAGGTGGCGCCGACCGTCACCGATCTGACCGTCCTCGGGAACTCCTCCCTGGACGGGGTGAGCCTCTGGTGGATGTCCCCCGAGGGATCGCTGACGTACGAGCTGCTGAGGTCCGGTGCGCCGGGCGGCCCGTTCACGGTGGCCGCGAAGAACCTGAGCAACTCGGCGACCGATGAGACAGCCCCGTACGGGGAGACCTCGTACTACAAGGTCGCGGCGACCGACGCGGCGGGCAACACCGGGTATTCCTCCGTGGTGTCCAACGCCCGGCCGCTCGCCGTGCCGTACTTCCTCGGCGGTAAGAACCGCCCGGAGGACGGCGGCGGCGTAGACCTGTCCTGGTGGGTTTCGCCGCACTCGCCGACGGAGTTCCGGGTGCACCGCGAGGAGCGGCGCTTCGACGCCGCGACGGGCACGTTCGCCGTCGTCGACTCCCAGGTGGTGCCCTGCGCCCCGAAGCTCACCGACACCGCCTACGGCACCCGCCACGCCTACGCCTGCACGGACACCACGGTCGTGCCGAGCCCGCACGACGGGTTCTACGTGTACTGGGTGACCAGCGTCGACGCCCTCGGGCGCGAGTCGGCGCCGTCGGGCGTCCACCAGTTCTCCTACGGCGACGCCACCGCTCCGCCGCTCGTCACCGGGTTCACGGCCACCGCCACCGAGTACGGCACGGTCCTGGACTGGGACGACAGTCCGGCGGCCGATCTCGCCGAGTACAACGTCTTCCGGCTCAGCACGGTGGACGACGGCACCGGCACCACGTACGTGGGCCGGGTCGGGGCGGGAAGCAGCCGGCTCGTCGACTCGGCGAACCTCCAGGACGGCGAGACCCACACGTACTTCGTGGACGCCGTGGACACCTCGGGCAACTCCAACTACACGTCGGCCGACGACGTGGTGTCCACCACCGTCACCGAGTACGACCTGCGGCCCACCGTGGAGACGCCGGCCGACTGGCTGGTCACCGTCGACGCCGAGGCCGATTCCGCCGCCGGCACCGTGCTGCTCGACTGGAAACTGTCCAGCTCGTACTACGGGACGGACATCACCGGGTACCGCGTGTACCGGTGGAACCCGTCGACCGCCGCGTACGAGCCGCTGACCGCCGAGCCGGTCACCGGCCTCTCGTACACCGACAGCACGGCAGCCGCCGGCACCACCCACTTCTACTGGGTGACCGCCCTGCACGCCGACGGCACCGAATCCGCTCCCGGCGACGCCTGGGCGGCCCTGGCACCCCGGGCCGAGTAGGGCCCGGCGCACGCCGAAGGGGCCGGGAGGTCGAACACCTCCCGGCCCCTTCACGCGCTCGGTTACTCCGGCTGCCGCTTCGGCCGCCACACCACCAGCGCGCTCGTCTGCTGGACCTCCTGGTAGGGGACCAGGTCGCGGCGGTACGAGGCGTGGACTGCCGCCTCGCGCTGCTGCATCGCGGCTGCCGCGCCGTCCACCGCCGACTGGAGTTCGCCGACGCGCTGCTGGAGCGCGGCGACCTGGTTCTCCAGCTCGATGATGCGTTTGATGCCGGCGAGGTTGATGCCCTCGTCCTGCGACAACTGCTGGACGGCGCGCAGCAGTTCGATGTCGCGCGCGGAGTAGCGGCGGCCCCGGCCCGCGGTGCGGTCCGGGGAGACGAGGCCGAGGCGGTCGTACTGACGCAGGGTCTGCGGGTGCAGGCCGGAGAGCTGGGCCGCCACCGAGATGACGTAGACCGGCGTCTCCTCGGTCAGTTCGTACGGGTTGCGTCGACGGCCGGGTACGTCCATGGCGTCCTCATGCTCCCTTCGCGGCCTGGAACAGCTCCGCCCGCGGGTCCTCGCCCACGGTCGCCTCGCGGTACGCCTCCAGGGCGTCACGAGCCTTGTCCGACATGTCCGTGGGGACCGTCACCTCGACGGTGACCAGCAGGTCGCCGCGGGTGCCGTCCTTGCGGACCGCGCCCTTGCCGCGGGCGCGCATGGTGCGGCCGTTGGGCGTGCCCGGCGGCAGCTTCAGCGTGACCGCGGGTCCGCCCAGCGTGGGCACCTTGACCTCGCCGCCGAGGGCCGCCTCCGCGAAGGTGACGGGGACGGTGACGGTGAGGTTGTCGCCCTTGCGGCCGAAGACCGGGTGGGCGTCGACATGGACGGTGACGTACAGGTCGCCCGCCGGGCCGCCCCGTTCACCGGGGGCGCCCTTGCCGCGCAGACGGATGCGCTGGTTGTCGCTGACGCCGGCCGGGATACGGACCTGCATCGTGCGCGACGACTTGGCGCGCCCGCTGCCGCTGCAGACCTCGCACGCGGTCTCCGCGATCAGACCGCGGCCCTTGCAGTCGGGGCAGGGGTCGGTGAGTGAGAACCCGCCGCCGGAGCCCCGCGCGACCTGGCCGGTGCCGACGCACGTCGGGCACACGCGGGGCGTGCCGTTCGCGTCGCCGGTGCCCGAACAGGCCTTGCAGGGCGCCTGCGAGGTCATCCGCAGCGGGACCGTCGCGCCGTCCACCGCCTCGGTGAAGCTGAGCGTCACCTCGGTGTCGATGTCCTGGCCGCGCCGGGGCTGCGTACGGGTGCCGGTGGTCGTGCCGCCACGGTTGAACAGGCCGCCGAACACGTCACCGATGCCGCCGCCGAAGCCGCCGCCCTGCGGTCCGCCGCCGCCCTGGGCACCGCCTCCGAAGAGGTCACCCAGGTCGAAGTTGAAGTTGCCGCCGCCCGCGCCGGGGCCCGGACGGAAGCCGCCGTTGCCGAAGAGGGCGCGGGCCTCGTCGTACTCCTTGCGCTTCTTGGGGTCCCCGAGGATGTCGTTCGCCTCGGAGATCTCCTTGAAGCGGTCCTCCGCCTTGGCGTTGCCCTTGTTGGCGTCCGGGTGGAACTCGCGGGCGAGCTTCCGGTACGCCTTCTTGATCTCGGCCTCGGTGGCGTCCTTGGGGACGCCGAGGACCTTGTAGTAGTCCTTCTCGATGAAGTCCTTGGTGCTCATCCCCGACGTCCCTCCTCTCTCGTGCGTGCGACGTCAGCCCTCGTCCGGGCCACCGCTCTCCTTGTCGTCCGCCGCCTCGGCCGCGGCGTCCTCGGACTTGACGGCCTGCGCGCCCGGCTGCGGCTCGGCGACGGCCACCCGCGCGGGGCGGATGGTGCGCTCGCCGAACCGATACCCCGGCTGGAGAATCGCCACGCACGTCGTCTCCGTGACGTCCGGAGCGTACGAGTGCATCAGGGCCTCGTGGATCATCGGGTCGAAGGGCTCGCCCTCCTTGCCGAAGGTCTGCAGCCCCAGCTTCGCCGCGACACTCTCCATGGACTCGCCGACCGACTTGAAGCCGCCGACCAGTTCGCCGTGGTCCCGCGCGCGGCCGATGTCGTCGAGCACGGGCAGGAGCTCGGTCAGGAGGTTCGCGATGGCGACCTCCTTGACCGCGATCCGGTCGCGCTCGACCCGGCGGCGGTAGTTCTGGTATTCGGCCTGGAGCCGCTGGAGGTCCGCGGTGCGCTCACTGAGCGCCGTACGCACCTGGTCCAGCTGGGCTGTCAGACCGGCCAGTTGGGCCTGTGCCTGTGCTGCTGATTCGTCCCCGGCCGGGGCCGCCCCCTCAGGGGCGGCCTTCGGCTCGGCGTCGTCAGGGGTGGCGCCGGAAGGGACGTCAGGCTTCTCGTCGAAACCCGGGGTCTCCTCCGTCACGCGGCACCGTCCTTGCGGTCACGGTCCTCGTCGACGATCTCCGCGTCGACCACGTCGTCGTCGGCCCTCGGCGCCTCGGCGCCGGGAGCGTCACCCGCGGCCTGAGCGGCGTTGGCATCGGCGTACATGGCCTGTCCGAGCTTCTGCGAGACGGCGGCGACCTTCTCGGTGGCCGTGCGGATCTCGGCGGAGTCCTCGCCCTTGAGCGCGGCCTTCAGCTCCTCGACGGACGCCTCGACCTCGGTCTTGACGTCGCCGGGGACCTTGTCCTCGTTGTCCTTGAGGAACTTCTCCGTCTGGTAGACGAGCTGCTCGCCCTGGTTGCGGGACTCGGCGGCCTCGCGGCGGGCGTGGTCCTCCTCCGCGTACTTCTCGGCCTCTTCGCGCATCCGGTTGACCTCGTCCTTCGGCAGCGAGGAGCCACCGGTGACGGTCATCTTCTGCTCCTTGCCCGTGCCGAGGTCCTTGGCCGTGACATGCATGATGCCGTTGGCGTCGATGTCGAAGGCGACCTCGATCTGCGGGACGCCGCGCGGGGCCGGCGGCAGACCGGTCAGCTCGAACATCCCGAGCTTCTTGTTGTACGCCGCGATCTCGCGCTCGCCCTGGTAGACCTGGATCTGCACGGAGGGCTGGTTGTCCTCGGCGGTGGTGAAGATCTCGGACCGCTTGGTCGGGATCGTCGTGTTCCGCTCGATGAGCTTGGTCATGATGCCGCCCTTGGTTTCGATACCGAGGGACAGCGGGGTGACGTCGAGGAGCAGGACGTCCTTGACCTCGCCCTTGAGGACACCGGCCTGGAGGGCGGCGCCGATGGCGACGACCTCGTCCGGGTTCACACCCTTGTTGGCCTCGTTGCCACCGGTCAGCTCCTTGACGAGCTCGGCGACGGCGGGCATACGGGTGGAGCCACCGACGAGAACGACGTGGTCGATCTCGGAGAGGTTGATCCCGGCGTCCTTGATGACGTTGTGGAACGGCGTCTTGCAGCGCTCCAGAAGGTCAGCGGTGAGCTGCTGGAACTGGGCGCGCGTGAGCTTCTCGTCCAGGTGCAGCGGGCCCTCGGCGGAAGCCGTGATGTAGGGCAGGTTGATCGAGGTCTCGGTGGACGAGGACAGCTCGATCTTGGCCTTCTCGGCGGCCTCGCGGAGGCGCTGGAGGGCCATCTTGTCCTTGCCCAGGTCCACGCCGTGACCGGAGCGGAACTGCTGGACCAGGTAGTCCATGACCCGCTGGTCCCAGTCGTCACCACCGAGGTGGTTGTCGCCGTTCGTGGCCTTCACCTCGACGACGCCGTCGCCGATCTCGAGCAGCGAGACGTCGAAGGTGCCGCCACCGAGGTCGAAGACGAGGATCGTCTGGTCGTCCTTGTCGAGCCCGTACGCCAGGGCGGCGGCCGTCGGCTCGTTGACGATGCGCAGGACGTTGAGACCCGCGATCTCGCCGGCCTCCTTCGTCGCCTGACGCTCGGAGTCGTTGAAGTACGCCGGAACGGTGATGACCGCGTCCGTGACCTTCTCGCCGAGGTAGGACTCCGCGTCGCGCTTCAGCTTCTGCAGGATGAAGGCGCTCATCTGCTGCGGGTTGAAGTGCTTCCCGTCCAGCTCGATCTTCCAGTCCGTACCCATGTGACGCTTCACGGACCTGATCGTCCGGTCCACGTTCGTGACCGCCTGGCGCTTGGCCACCTCGCCGACGAGCACCTCACCGTTCTTCGCGAAGGCGACGACGGACGGCGTGGTCCTGGCACCCTCGGCGTTGGTGATGACGGTGGGCTCGCCGCCCTCCAGAACGCTGACGACGGAGTTAGTCGTGCCCAGGTCGATGCCGACCGCACGTGCCATTTCAATTCCTCCAGCAATGACTTGAGTGGAACAGGCTCAAGTGTGCACGACTCTCGCCACTCGGTCAACAGAGCTGAGTCGAGGAGGCTCAACTCTTATCTCCTCCTTACGCGCATCTTGCCTCTGACCTGGGGACACTCAGGTCGTCCGACACGTGAGGTCGGGCCTCCGGGCGGCCGGCGGCCCGGAAGGAGCGGAGCCCCTGGACGCCGGGAACAGGTGAGAGCGGGCCCGCTGGGCGCCCGGGGCCCCGGGCGGAACGGAACTCTCGGGAGCCGGGAACGCACGGGAACGACGGGCGGCCGGGGCCCTGGGCGGAGCGGAACCCCTGGACGCCGGGAACCCACGGGGACGGCGAGCACGGGGGCCCGGACCCGCACGCCCCACGAGCACCACCACCACGGCCACTCCCGCCACCCACCACGCGGCGTTCGCGCCCAGCCACCCCAGGTCGATGAGCAGCCCCACCGCCACCGCGGCGAAGGCGGCACCGCCGATCACCACGGTCACCCCGCGCCGGGTCAGCCCGGTCCGCCGGAGCCGATGAGCGAGGTGCCCACCCGGCCGCCGGGCCGCGAGAACGAGATCGGCCAGTCCGACAGCGGTCAGCGAGAACAGCGCGGCGCCTCCGGATCCCGTCTCCCGCCCGCCGTGCACAAGCACTGCCGCCGAGGCCAGCACGAACCCGGCGAACAGCGCCCCGCAGCGCCCCGGCACGATCCGCGCCGGAGGCCGCCCCTGCATCAGGAACCCGGCGAGCGCCGCCGCCAGCACGCTCAGCAGCACCGCCGTCCCGTCCATGACCTCGACGGCCGCGCACCCGGCAAGGGCGAAGGCGGTGACGACCCCGACGGTCCCCAGCACCCCGTCGGCGTGGTCGAGCGAGACGAAGGCGAACGTGCCGACGACGGTCAGGACGACGCCCAGCATCCCGCCGAGCACGCCGAGTTCGCCGTACGGCATGGTCAGCGCGGCGGCGAGTCCCACCCCGGCCACCTGGACCACGGGCGGCACGGCGCGCAGGTCGGCGAGCAGCCCGAGCAGTGCGACTCCGATCCCGGCCACCAGCAGCCGCCCGGCCGCCGTTCCCAGCGGAGCGACCTCCGTCCACACCCCGGCCCCGGCCACGAGAGCCGTTCCCCCGGCGACCGCCACGCCGCCAAGCAGCGGAACCGCGCGCGGGCGCCGCCGCTCGACCACCCCGAAACGCAGGGCGAACATCCGCAGCAGGGCGGCGAGCACGGCGGTGAGAAGCAGGGCGGCGATGGCGGCGACGATTCCATACAACACGTCGTCAATTTAGGCTTAAATGTCACAATACTGTGCGAATAACACGATCAGCTTTACGTGTCCGCGCAGAGCCGATATGTGGGGCACCACACTCAGGCAACCCTCAGCGACGCAGATCACCGCACCCCTGGCTACAGTGCGGCGCAAGAAGTGGGTAGTCTCGGACAACATCTAAGTTACCGCTTAGTAATCTGTTCATCTGTTCCAAGAAACATCCAGACCACCCCAAGAACCAACCTCGCAGGCCCGAGGAGCCCCCAAATGCAACTCGCCGCGATCATTGTGTCGCTGGTCATCAGCGCGGTCGGCGTGGCGCTGTTCAGCAGAGCCATCGCGCAGATCTACCGGTTCGTACGGCTCGGCCAGGACGTCCCCGCGGACACCCGAACCGACGACTGGACCGCGCGCACCGTCACGGTGGTCAGGGAGTTCCTCGGCCACACCCGGATGAACCGCTGGGGCGTCGTCGGCATCGCGCACTGGTTCGTCGCCATCGGCTTCTTCTCGCTGATCGCGACTCTGGTGAACGCCTTCGGGCAGCTCTTCCAGGCCGACTGGGTGCTGCCGATCGTCGGCCACTGGCTGCCGTACGAGGTGTTCGTCGAGTTCATCGGCCTGATGACGGTCCTCGGCATCCTCACGCTGATCGTCATCCGCCAGCTCTCCACGTCGGACAAGCCGGGCCGCAAGTCCCGCTTCGCCGGATCGAACACGGGCCAGGCCTACTTCGTCGAGTCCGTCATCCTGATCATCGGGCTCGCGATCATGACGCTGCGCGGCATGGAGGGCGCCCTCGTGGGCGTGCACGGCTACGAGGCCGCGTACTTCGCCTCCTACCCGGTCGTCGCACTCTTCCGCGACACCGACACCGGCACGCTGCAGAACCTGATCTATCTCACCGCGATGATCAAGATCGGCACCTCGTTCATCTGGATGATCGTGGTGTCGCTGAAGACGGACATGGGGGTGGCCTGGCACCGTTTCCTGGCCTTCCCCAACATCTGGTTCAAGCGCGACGCGCGCGGCGGGGTCGCGCTGGGCGCGCTGCTCCCGATGACGTCCGCGGGCAAGGCGATCGACTTCACCGACCCGGGTGAGGACGACGTCTTCGGCGTCTCCCAGATCGAGCAGTTCTCCTGGAAGGGCCTCCTCGATTTTTCCACGTGTACGGAGTGCGGGCGCTGCCAGTC
>NZ_JBITHE010000009.1:0-337586 GCF_044457665.1 Streptomyces sp. NPDC050535 | reverse complement strand
TGGTGTTGGGTGTGGTGGGGGGGGGGCTCCCCCGCGGGGCGTTTTTTGCGGCCCCCCCCCCCCCCCCCCCGCGCGCGGGGGGGGGGGGGGCCCCCCCCCCCCGGACACGGGACGGGAAGGGGCGGTGGGGGCGAAAACCCCTCCCACCCCCTCCCGCTCCCTCACCCACCCCCCATCCCCCAAACGGCCCGCTAGGTAAGGGAACGGCAAAGCGCACTCGCTCGTTACCCCAGTCATGACAGCTATGACGCCAGGCTCGAACATCCCTCTCCCCGTCGCCCGCGTGACGGTGGACGTCACCGCCCCGGTGCGGCTCGACGTGTCGAGCCTGCTGCTCACCGCCGACGGCAAGGTGCGCTCCGACGAGGACTTCATCTTCTTCAACCAGCCCACGGGCCCGGGAGTGACGTACCGCTCGGGCGGCGGTACGTCCCCCGACACGATCACGGTCGACACGGCCGCGGTCCCCCCGGGCATCGAGAAGATCGTCGTCACCGCGAGCCCGGACGCCGCGGGCCAGACCTTCCAGGGCATCGAACCCACGGCCACCATCCGCAACGCGGACGACAACTCCGTACTGGCGTCGTTCACCCCGCCCCAGCTGGGCTCGGAGACGGCCCTGGTGATCGTGGAGGTCTACCTCCGCAACGGCGTGTGGAAAGCCCGCGCGGTAGGCCAGGGCTACTCCAACGGCCTGGCGGGCATCGCCACGGACTTCGGCGTCTCGGTGGAGGAACCGGCCCCCGCCGCGGCCCAGCCGGCGGCCCCCACGCCCGCCCCGGCCGCGCGAACCCAGGTGACGACCCCGCCGCCCCCGGCCGCTCCCCCCACCGCAGCCGCTGCCCCTCCCTCCTCCGGCAAGATCAACCTGGACAAGGGCCGGGTCAGCCTCCAGAAGAACCAGACCGTCTCCCTGGTCAAGGGCGGCCGCCCGCTCCTCTCCCAGGTCAAGATGGGCCTCGGCTGGGAGCCCGCGTTCCGCGGCAAGGACATCGACCTGGACGCCTCGGTCATCGCGTACGGCCCGCAGCGCAACCACATCGACAGCTGCTACTTCGGCAAGCTCTCCATCGTGAACGGCGCGATCAAGCACTCGGGCGACAACCTCACGGGTGAGGGCGGCGGCGACGACGAGGTGATCGTCGTGGACCTGGGCCGTCTCCCGCAGGAGGTCACGGGCCTGGTCTTCACGGTCAACTCCTTCTCCGGCCAGAAGTTCACCGAGGTGGCCAAGGCCTACTGCCGCCTCATCGACGCCGCCTCCGGCGAGGAACTGGTCCGCTTCGACCTCACCAGCGCCGAAGCCCAGACCGGCGTCATCATGGCCAAGCTGATCAAGCAGTTCTCCGGCGAATGGGAAATGACCGCCCTGGGCGACTTCGTCAAGTCCCGCACGGTCCGCGGAATGGTGAAGCCGGCGGCCCAGTCCCTCTGACAGCAGCGGGCCGGGAACGAACCGCCCCCGCACAGCCGCGCCGCCCCCTTCCGAACCCGCAGCCACAGGACGGCGGAAGGGGGCGTGCCGGTACGTCCAGATGCCCGTCGCGTACGTTCGCGTCACCGGACCCGTCCCCTCCTGCCCGACGTCTGATCCGGCGGCGACGGGCGGGACGTACCGGCACGCCCCCGACCCCCCACCCACCCTCGGGCGAGACTCGACCCCCCGCAGGCGAGACCAGGACCCCTCCCCGCTACGGCCGAAGCCCCTCCGTGAGCAGCATCAGATACCGCCGGATGTGCTTACCCTCGCCATCCGCCAGCTCCGACGCGGCAGCCATCCCATGCGCCAGCCGCAACACCTCGACCGGCAGCACATCCCCCCGCAGCGCCCCCGCCCGCTGAGCCGCCCCGACCAGCCGAGTGGCCGCCGCCGTCACCGACGTACCGCACACCGTGCGCACCGCGGCGCTCGACTCGGCGGCGGCGTCCCCCAGCACCGCGTCCCCCAGCACCGCCTTCAGCCCACGAAGCCGGATCATGGACACGCTCAGCTCGTTCAGCCACTCCACCAGCGCCTCACCGGCCGGCAACTCCGCCGCGAGCGCGTCCGCGCGAGCGGCGATCGCCTCGATGCTGTCGACGTAGACGGCCTCCAACAGCGCCCGCCGCGTCGGGAAATGCCGGTACAGCGTGCCGGACCCGACCCCCGCCTTCTTGGCGACGTCGTCGAGCGACGCGCCCTCCCCGTACTCGGCGAAGGCGACCGCCGCCACCTTGAGCAGCCGCTCGTAGTTCCGCCGCGCATCCGCCCGCATCGGCTTGACCTGCGCCATTCAGCCACTCCTCGCCAACCGGGGACCCTCTCCGTACTTTACTCAGCATTGCCGCCGGCCCCGGGCGCGGTCTCAGAACAGCGCGCGTCGATGTCAGGTCGGAACAGGCACCGGCGTGCGGCCCGTACCGAGGTACGGGCCGCACTCACCGACCGGAGACGGCTCCCGGCCCCGTCCGCCTCAGGCGGCGACCCACGGCCAGTCGGCGTCCCGAGCCCTCTCCAACAGCGGCACCATCCGGAACGCCGCGTCCGAGAGCCCTCCGAACGTGTGCCGGTTCCCCTGCCCGGACGGACCGTGCCCCGCCCGGTACCCGGCCAGGTTCCAGGTGTAGACGGGTACCCCCGCCGGGACCTGCTCGGTCGGGTCGCCGTGGTAGCTCTGCGCCGCCTGCTCGTCGGTGACGATCAGCACCCGGTCGTGCTTCTTGTAGTGCTGGCGGACCGCCTCGGTCGTGTTGGTTCCGCCGAGGTCACCGAACCGCTCCAGCACCTTGAGCACCGACTCGCCCCCGCGGAACTTCACGCGCTTGCTGCTCGTACCGAACTCGACGAGGTCCGCGTCCGCCGCCCGCAGCGCGAGCGCCGTGCCGAAGATCGCGGCGGCGTCGGCCCGGGTGAGTTCCGAGCGGTCCGAAAGACGCGAGAAGAACATCGAGCCGGACCGGTCGACGAGGACGAGCGTCCGTCCGGGCAGCGCGGGCACGCCGGCCAGCGAGTGGGCGAGCGCCCGCTCCAGCGGGTACGACCAGCGCAGCGAGGGCGCGTGCTGGTAGGCGGCGAGGTAGCGGAACGGGAACTGCCGCGAACGCGCCACCTCCGCCGGGTCGCTGATCCTGGCGGCGACCTGGGCCGCCACCTCGTCGGACACACCCGCCTCGTCGAAGTTCCGCAGGTTACGGACCAGCGCCATCGCTCCCATGGACGGGATGACCGCCTCCCAGGCAGCCCTGTCCATCGGTCCCTGGAGCCAGCCGGCCAGCGCCTCCCAGGTGAGGCCGGCCGCCGCGAGCCGCTCGGCACCGTCGGGCGCGGTCACCGCAGCGCGCCGCTCGGCGACCGGCAGTGCCATCAGCTCGCGGTGTGCGACGAGCACACGGCTGGACGCGGGCGGCACGGCGGTGTCCGGGTTGTGCCGCCGGTCCAGCGCGTACTGGAACAGCTCGCCCTGCCACGCCTTGTCGGGGTCCGGCGCCGCGTGCACCAGGTTGAGGATGTCCCCGAAGCGGTAACCCTTGGACGCGGTGTCGTACTTGAGCAGCGACCTGCCGTTGTAGAGACGTCGTACGGCGTCGGCGATACCCCGCTTGACGGGCTTGGGCACGTTGCGGCCGTACCGGGAGGTCCAGTACGCGAGCAGCTCGCCGGGCTCGTCCGGGCGGCGCAGCACGGAGGCGACGACCTGGCGGTTGGCCGGTCCGTCCGTCGCGCCCGCGTCGAGACGCGCCTTCACGTACTCGGCGGCGCCCACGATCGAGGCCGTGCGCAGGTTGCCCTCGCCGCGCAGCCAGCCGAGCAGGGCCGCCGTCCACGACGGGTCGGCGACGGCGAGCTCGCGCACCAGCGCGGCGAACCGGTCGTCACGGTCCGCGCCGGTCTCGTAGAAGGTGTTCTGCGAGACGAGGTTGGCCACGGAGAGCAGGAAGAGCTCGGAGCGCCGGTCACGCTCGCGTCCCCGGCCGCCCTGGAAGGTACGGAGCACCCGCCCCGTGGAGGTCACGCGCGAAGTGGGCTGTGCCTTCGCGGACTTGGAGTTGAATCGCGCCATGGTGAATTCCCCCCGAATTCATTGGTGTACCGGAGGAAGGCGCGACAAATGGAGTGTGCCCGAGTTCAGAGGTCGGCGACGGAACAAAACGGCTGCTCTGCCACTGAGCTACAACGCCCCAGGGGCGAAAGCGGGATTCGAACCCGCGACCCGCCGTTCCCAGAAGTAACCGCTGCCTGCGCACCGGGCACACACCATGAGCCGCGCCTCCCGAGATCAAAGTCGGCGGCGGCCTGGATTCCTGTCGAAAGAAGTAGCCGCAGCCTTCGCACCGGGAGGTGCATGAAGTTGTGTGTCCAGAGTTCAAGGCCGGCGGAACCGACGTAGGTGCTCTAACCCCTGAGCTACACCGGTGAGTTGTACCGGTGGCGGGACTCGAACCCGCGGCCGCCCCATTATGAGTGGAAGTAGGTCCTGCCTTCGCACCTGGACATCCATCACTCTAAGAGGCGTACCGCGGGGCGGGCGAGCGAATTAACTACCCGCGCTTCTGGCGCTTCCAGGGTCCCTTGATGGCCAGCATGATGCCGGGCACCTGGATGTTGGCGAAGAGTGTCCTGCCGTCGGGCGAGAACGTGACGCCGGTGAACTCGCTGTATTCCGGGGCCGCTTCGGTGCCGATATTGAGTTCGTTGCGGGCGATCGGATATGTACGGCCGCTGTCGGTGGCGCCGAACAGGTGCTGGATGCCCGAGCCGTCCTCGGCGATGACCAGGCCGCCGTACGGGGAGACGGTGATGTTGTCGGGGCCGTCGAGGGCGCCGTCGACGGACGGGTCGGGGTTCACGCCGATCAGGACCTTCAGCGTCAGGGTGCGGCGCTTGGGGTCGTAGAACCAGACGGCGCCGTCGTGCGCCTGACCGGGGCTCTCGGTGCGGGCGTACGAGGAGACGATGTAGACGCCGCCGTCGCCCCACCACATGCCCTCGAGCTTGCGGGCGCGGGTGACCTGGCCGTCGGTGAACTGCTTGCGGACGGAGACGGTCCTGGCGTCACGGTCGGGAACGTCGATCCAGTCGACGCCGTACACCGTGCCGATCCTGGTGGCGCGGGAGAGGTCGTCGACGAACTTGCCGCCGGAGTCGAAGCACTTGAAGGCCTGGTAGGCGCCGGCGTCGTCGGCGAGGGTGGCCAGCCGGCCGTGGCCGTGTTCGAAGCCCTGCGGCGGAGTCCAGCGGTACAGCAGCCCGTTGGGTCCTGAGGCGTCCTCGGTGAGGTAGAGGCGGCCGCGCCTGGGGTCGACGACGACGGCCTCGTGGGCGTAGCGGCCGAGTGCCTTGATGGGCTTGGGGTTCTTGTTGCGGCGGCGGTCCTTCGGGTCGACCTCGAAGACGTAGCCGTGGTCCTTGGTGAAGCCGTTGGTGCCGGACTTGTCCTCGGTCTCCTCGCAGGTCAGCCAGGTGTCCCAGGGGGTGTTGCCGCCGGCGCAGTTGGTGACGGTACCCGCGATGCCGACCCATTCGGCGACGTGGCCGCCGGGGCGGATCTCGACGACCGTGCAGCCGCCGGCCGCGGCCGGGTCGTAGACCAGACCTTCGGTGAGCGGTACCGGGTGGGGCCACTGGGCGCGGGGGCCGGCCAGCTCGTGGTTGTTGACCAGGAGAGTGGTGCCGCGCGGCCCGTCGAAGGTGGACGTGCCGTCGTGGTTGGACGGCGTGAACTCGCCCGACTCCAGCTTCGTCCTGCCGCTGTAGGTGATGACGCGGTAGGAGAACCCGGCGGGCAGCGCGAGCAGGCCCTTCGGGTCGGGAATCAGCGGTCCGTAGCCCACGCCGTGCTGGTGGCCCGCCGACTCCACGCCCTCACTCTCGGTCTCGGTCTCCGTGGACGCGAGGGCGTTCGGCGCGGTGGCGAGGGCGCCGACGCTGCCGGCCAGTGCGACACCGGCGCCGGTGATCGCGGATCGTGTGGCGAAGTCCCTGCGGGTGAGCGACATGGTGTCTCCTGTGACGGTCGGATAGGACTGTCGTGGGGGGCGGGGTGACGGACCTCCGTATCGGCCACACCGTCCCGCCCGCGCCTGAACGGCGGTTGAACGGACGTCGACTTCGGGGCACCCGCTTCCGTGAATCCGCCCGGCCGAGCGGCGCGCACCGACCCGCAGCGACCCGCACCGACCCGCGCTCAGGACACCCGGCCAAACCCCCCACCACCCCGAGGCGCATCCCCCCCACCACCCCGAGGCGCATCCAAGGCGCCCCGCTCCCCGAGAGCCTGTTCCGAGTTCCCCCGCGGCGTCGCGGCGTCGCGGCGCCGGGCACGCACGCCCGCGGCGCCGTTCCTTGCTCCACGGGGGAACTCAGAAACTCAGAACAAGCCCTAACTCCCTTGCTGCGACCGCGCCTTGAACGCCGCCTTGCGAGCCTCCTTGGCCACCTTCTTGTCCGGGTGCAGCCGCCCCATCGCCTCCAGCACGTCCGGCGTGGCCGGGTGTTCGACCCGCCACGCAGCGGCGAAGAAGCCGCTGTGCTGCTGGGCGAGACCCTCCACCAGGGCTTGCAGTTCGGCCGAGTTGCCTTCGGCGGCGAGCTGCGCGGCCAGGGTGTCGACGGTGAGCCAGAAGACCATCGCCTCGGACGGAACGGGCACGTCGGCCGCCCCGTGCTCGCTCAGCCAGACCCGCGCGAGTCCGCCCAGCTCGGCGTCGTCGAGGACTTCGCGAAGGGCGGGCTCCGCGTCCGTACCCACGAGGGAGAGCGCCTGCTGACAGCGCAGCCGCCGAAGGGGCGCTCCGGAGTCGGCCCCACGGGCCGCGGCGAGCAACTCCCTTGCTGCGGGCAAGGTTTCGCGCCGGGCGAGCCACTGCTCGGTCTCGGCCTGCGCCGCGGCGGGCGGGAAGGCGGAGGTGCCGTCGAGCAGCGCGTCGGCACCCTTGTCGGCCAGATCCCCGACCGCGGGAGCGGAGAGCCCCGCTTCGAGGAGCCGGGCCCGGATGCCGTAGAGGCCGAGCGGTGTCAGCCGTACCATCCCGTACCGCGTGACGTCCGTGTCGTCGAAGGACGCCGCGGGCTCCGCCCGCTCGTCGTCGGGCTCCGCCATCAGCGCCTCGTCGACCGGCTGGAAGTCGACGATCCCGATGGGTTCGAGCAGCCGGAACTGGTCGTCGAGCCGCATCATCGCGTCCGACACCTGCTCCAGGACGTCGTTGGTCGGTTCCCCCATGTCGTCGGGAACGATCATCGACGCGGCGAGCGCGGGCAGCGGCACCGGACCGTCGCCGGGACCCTCCTCCCCCACGGTGAGCAGGTACAGGTTGCCGAGCACCCCGTCGAGGAAGTCGGCCTCCGCCTCCGGATCCCAGTCCAGGGAGGAGAGGTCGATCTCCCCGCTCTCGTCCATGGCGCCGACGAGATCGTCGAGGTCGGGCACCGTCGCGTCGGCCAGCACCGTGTCCAGCGCGGCCAGCCACACCCCGAGGACGTCCTGCGGCGCCCCGGAGGTGAGGAGCGCGAGGTCCTCGCCCGCGGTGACCGTGCCCTCCTCCTCGTCCACGATCTCGACGAGCCCGGTGTCCGCGGCCACCCGCCAGGCCTCACTGGCGAACGCGGCCGCGTCGTCACCCGTGAGTCCGAGTTCGGCGGCGGCTTCCGGGAGCTGTTCCGCGGTGAGTTCGCCACCCGCACCGACCCGGGTGTCAGGACCGGCCCAGCGAGCCAGTCGTGCGGCGCGGGAGAGCAGCGGCGCGGCGAGCGCGTCCCGAGCCAGCTCGGCTTCGGAGTGCAGCCGCACCGGCGGCAAGGGAGAGCTGTCTGACATCGGCTGGGTTCTCCTCCGGACATGCAGGACAAGCGGTGCGGGCAGGCGGTGCGAGCCGGCGACGCGGACAGCGCCCACGCTACGAGGGACGCCGACGCCGACGGTACAAGCGCCGCACCGACCTCTCAGCCTAGACGGATTTCGCCCCATGCCGCCCGGTTCATGTCCCTGACAGGCGTCGTACACCGCTGAAACCTTGACAACTCCCCCGCACACGCACGAGATTGACGCGCGTAGAAGCAGGGAGACCGTCGGCCCGCCTGTGTCTACGCGCGTCACCCGCCCCACGCGGGCCGCGCTCCCCCACGGTTCCACCCTCGTCCCGGCGCCCACGTAAGTCCCCGGAGGATTCCCTTGCCGAGCAGGAGAACCGCGCGCACAGGCGCGCTGACCGTCGCCGCGGTCTGTTCCACCGTCTCCGCCGTGGTGCTCACCACACCCGCCCACGCGGACACGCCGCACATCCGCGATATCCAGGGCACCACGCGGACCTCCCCGTACGCGGGCCAGGCCGTCACGGACGTGGCGGGCATCGTCACGGGTGTGCGCACCTACGGTTCGTCGCGGGGTTTCTGGATCCAGGACCCGAACGCGGACGACGACCCGGCCACCAGTGAGGGCGTCTTCGTCTTCACCAGCTCCGTCCCGAAGGTCGCGGTCGGCGACTCGGTCACGGTGTCGGGCACGGTCTCGGAGTTCGTCCCGGGCGGTGCCACGTCCGGCAACCAGTCGATCACGGAGATCACCAGGCCGGTCGTGACCGTGCTCTCCAGCGGCAACACCGTCCCCGCCGCGACGGCCGTGAACGCCAGGTCGGTCCCGGCCCTCTACACCCCCGCAGGCGACACCGCCGCGGGCGGCTCGGTCAACGGCCTCACCCTGCGGCCGAAGAAGTACGCCCTGGACTACTACGAGTCCCTCGAGGGCATGAACGTCAAGGTCTCCGACGCCCGCGTGGTCACCGCGACCGACCCGTACACCGAGCTGTGGGTCACGGTGAAGCCGAACGAGAACGACAACCGGCGCGGCGGCACGGTGTACGGCTCGTACACCTCGCAGAACACCGGCCGGCTCCAGATCCAGTCGCTCGGCGCCGGCGCCGACTTCCCGGCCGCCGACGTGGGCGACGAGCTCACCGGCACCACCGCGGGCCCGCTGGACTACAACTCCTTCGGCGGTTACACCCTCGTCGCCAACCAACTCGGCACCCTGGACGCGGGCGGCCTGGAGCGCGAGACGACGCGGAAGCAGTCCCGGAGCGAGCTGGCCGTGGCGACGTACAACGTGGAGAACCTGGACCCGGGCGATGCCTCGTTCGCCGCCCACGCGTCCGCGATCGTGAACAACCTGCGGTCGCCGGACATCCTGTCCCTGGAGGAGATCCAGGACAACAACGGCGCGACGAACGACGGCACGGTCGCCGCCGACCAGACCGTACGGAAGCTGATCGACGCGATCGTCGCGGCGGGCGGCCCGGCGTACGACTGGCGCTCCATAGACCCGCAGGACGGCACGGACGGCGGCGAGCCTGGCGGCAACATCCGCCAGGTCTTCCTCTTCAACCCCGAGCGCGTCTCCTTCACGGATCGCGCGGGCGGCGACGCGACGACCGCCGTCGGGGTCACCAAGGAGCACGGCAAGGCGGCGCTCACGGTCTCTCCCGGCCGTGTCGACCCGGCCAACTCGGCCTGGACGAGCAGCCGCAAGCCGCTCGCGGGCGAGTTCGTGTTCCGCGGCAGGACGGTCTTCGTGATCGCCAACCACTTCGCGTCGAAGGGCGGCGACCAGGGTCTGACCTCGCAGTACCAGCCGCCGGCGCGCAGTTCGGAGACTCAGCGTCATCTCCAGGCGACCGCGGTGAACACCTTCGTCAAGGAGATCCTCGCGGCCCAGAAGAACGCGGACGTCGTCACCCTCGGTGACATCAACGACTTCGAGTTCTCCGGCACGACGAAGCTGCTCGAGGACGACGGCGCGCTCTGGTCGGCGATCAAGTCGCTGCCGAAGAGCGAGCGTTACACGTACGACTACCAGGGCAACAGCCAGGTCCTCGACCAGATCCTGGTGAGTCCGTCGATCCGCAGGGACTGCGACTTCGAGTACGACAGCGTGCACATCAACTCGGAGTTCCACGACCAGATCAGCGACCACGACCCGCAGGTGCTGCGGTTCAAGCCGTAACCCTGTGTGCGGACGAGCCCGGCCCCGTCGTCCGGGGGGCCGGGCTCGTCCCATGCCCGGGGTCACACCGGATCAGCCGGTGAAGACGCCGTTCAGCCAGCCCTGCCAGGCGGCCTCGTTGCGCTTGCCGTCGGCGTCGGGCGCGAAGTCGTGGATGCTGACGCCCACCGGCGCGCCCCAGTGGTTGCGTCCGAAGAAGCGGATGAGGGCGCTGTCGGTGCGCAGCCCGATGAAGTACGGGTCGCGGTAGTCGAGTACGGCGTCGATGAGCTCCCCCTCGGGCCCGTGGGCCCGCACGCGCGCGCCCTCGGCGGTGTCGTCCGTGAGGCCGAGCGCGTGTCCTACGGCGGTGAAGGCGTCGGACGCCTTGGACGCCTCGGGTCCGTCGAACATGGCGAACGCGAGCGGGCGGCCGTTGAAGTGCGTCACGTACTCGCGCAGGGTGCGCAGGTAGAAGGCGTTGTGCTTGTTCGCGCCGTCGTACTGGTTGTCCCAGTCGTCGACGAAGATGCCGCTGTGCACATACCGCACCCAGGCGCTGCGGCCGCCCTCGCGCGGTTCGATGGTGTAGTCGAGCTGGTTGAGGGTCTGTTGGGAGATGCCCTCGACGTCCTGGACGCGGTTCGTGTAGCGGTGCGGCGGGTCCCAGGCCGTGATCGTGGACCCGAAGGGACCCGTCCCTCCCTCGCGCGGCTCCGGCGCCTCCATCGGCCACAGCCAGCCGCCGGTGCCCTCCGTGATCGCCTCCCACACCTGCTCGGGCGTGGCGTCGATCTCGATCTCGTGGGCGCTCTCGAATTCCTTGGACATGGTGGTCACTCCTCGGTACTGATGGGCAGTTCGGCCGCCGGGGTCTGGGGTTTGACCGTGGGATGGAGCGCGACGACGATCCGGTGGTCCCGGCCCCCCACGGCGTCGGGGGCGTCGTACTTGCGGATCAGCCCACTGACACCCGCCGTCAGCTCCTCGATGAACGCGGCCCGGTCGGCGGCCGAACCGAAGGTCACCTGGCCGTCGAGCGCATAGGTGGCGAGCCGCTTGCGCGCCTTCGCCGCGCCGGTGATCAGCGAACCGACGTCCCGGACGAGCCGGGCGCCGAGCGCGAGCAGCCAGCGGGCGGAGAGCTGGTCGCGGAAGCGGTCCGGGTCGGGCTGCACGGCGGCCAGAGCGAGCGGCGAGATGACGTACGACGCGGCGGTCGCCCGCATCAGCCGCTCGGTGACATTGCCCTTGCGGCGCTCGCCCGCCAGCTCGACCAGTCCGTGCCGCTCCAGCGCCTTGAGGTGGTAGTTCACCTTCTGCCGGGGCAGCCCGACCCTGCCTGCCAGCATGGCGGCCGAAGCGGGCCCGGCGGCCAGCTCGGCCAGCAGCCTGGCCCTCGTCGGGTCCAGCGAGACGGCGGCGGCCTCTGCGTCCTCGATCACGGTCACGTCCAACATGACTCCACCGTCTCACCGAACACTTTTTTTGTCCAGGCGGTTCGAGTTGTCGGGTGGATGTGGCGGCACGGGAGGGTGGGCGCGCGACAGGATGCGTCACTTGTGAACACCAGTTCGATACGATGGGCACGGCGCGCCCGCCAGGAGTCACCCGGGGCGAGCGATCAGCCGGGCTGCGTCCCGTGCCCGTCGAGTCGGGCCAACTGGCTCTGGAACCAGTCGAGTCGGGCCTGCAACAGCGCGGCTTCGGCAACCAGCTCTGACACCCCGAGCCCGGACCCGGGCACGTCGAACCCGTCGGCCGAGCCAAGCCCGTCGGCGAGGCCCGCCGCACCACCGGCGGCCCGGACCCGCAGACCTTCCCCGGCCAGCCGCGCGAAGGAGGCGAGCGACAGTGCCGTACGACCGCGCACGCATCCCGCGCAGGCAGCCGTGAGGGCGCGCCACCCCGGCCGCCCCCAGCCCGCGTCGGCCAGGGCACCGGCCCCCGCACCGCACGCGCACGGGCCGACGGTCGCGGTGCGCACCCGCTGGCGGGCGTAACGGAAGCCGCGTTCGAAACGGATGTAGGCGCCCAGGACGGACACTTCGAGGAGGACGGCCGCCCGGTGTTCGGCGGTGCACAACAGCGCCTCGGCCGCGGCCCGTTCGTGCACGCAGTGGAAACCGCAGTCGCAGCGGCGGTGCGGTGCCCGGTGCCGCCGCCCGTAGACGCAGCCCGCCTCGTCCAGCACTCCGTACGGCAGCGCGCCGCCCAGGGAGACGCCGGTGAACCCGGCCCGGGTGCCGTCCTGGGACAGCACCGGGTGGGCGATCTTGTATCCGGTCGGCGGCTCCGTCGGTCGTTCCTCGGGGAGCCGCAGCCTCATCGGGCGACCGGCACCTCTTCGGGCGCGGACGCCTCCAACTCCTGGACTTCCTCAGGAAGTTGAAGATCCTCGTCGTGCGCTTGGGCCTTCTCCTCCGCGACTCCGGTGGCGAGTGCCTTGCCGAGCCTCATGACGCCTCCCGCGATGTGCCGTCGACTTCCCGTCCTCGACATGGTGACCCATACCTACCCGAGTTGGCACCAGGGCCTCGCGACGGACCCATCGCCGATTACGTAGCATCCCTCATCAATACCTCGTAGAAAAATTAAGTGGAGCTTCACGATCTGGTTGCCGACACTACTGCCATGACTTCCTCAGCCCACCGCACGCCGCCTTTCGGCCGCGCCCTCTGCGCCATGGTCACGCCCTTCACCCAGGAAGGTGCGCTGGACCTCGACGGGGCGCGGCTGCTCGCCGGCCGGCTGGTCTCCGAGGGATGCGACGGGCTGGTCCTGTCCGGGACGACGGGCGAGTCGCCGACCACGACGGACGCGGAGAAGTCCGCGCTGGTGCGGGCGGTCCGCGAGGCGGTCGGTGACCGGGCCCGTGTCGTCGCGGGCATCGGCACCGCCGACACCCGGCACACCGTGGAACTGGCCCGGGAGGCCGAAAAGGCGGGCGCGGACGCCCTGTTGGTGGTCACGCCGTACTACAGCAGGCCCCCGCAGGACGCGGTCGAGGCGCACTTCCGGGAGATCGCGGACGCCACCGGGCTGCCGCTCGCCCTGTACGACATCCCTGGTCGCACCGGCACCCGCATCGAGCCGGACACCATGATCCGGCTCGCCGGGCACCCCGGGATCGTCGCGGTCAAGGACTGCGCCTACGACCTCCTGGGCACCCAGAAGGTGCTGGCCCGCACCGAGTTGGCGTACTACACGGGCTGCGACGAGTACGTCCTCGCCATGCGCGCGATCGGCGGCAGCGGCTACATCAGCACCGTCGCGAACGTGGCGCCCCGTCAGTTCCGGGCCATCCTGGACGCGTTCGACACGGGAGACACGGCCGAGGCGGCCCGCCTCCAGCAACAGGCCGTCCCGCTCATCGAGTTGATGATGTCCGCCGGCCTCCCCGGCACGGTCACGACGAAGGCACTCCTCGGCGCACTCGGTCTCCCCGCGGGCCCGGTCCGCCCACCCCTGCGGCCCGCCTCCCGCGAGACGCTCGACGGCCTCCTGACCGCGTTCGAGGAGTTGGTCCACGCGGGCTGAACACGGGCCACGGGGACGCGGGCCCGCGCCGCGCGCATTCCGGTCGGGGCCGGGGAGCCCGTGCGGAACACGAGCCGCCTTCACCTGGGGCCCGCCGGGCGCTCTCCGTCGGCACGCGGGAGCCAACGCCAGACACGAGCTGTCGGAGCCCAGGAGCCGCTCCGAACACGGGCAGTCAGTACGCGGGAACCCGCGCCGAGCACGGACAGTCGGGGCCCCGGGCCCGCGCTGGACACCAGGACACCGACCGTCGGCACCCCGTAGCCACGGCCCGGTGGAAGGCGACGGTGTGCCGGACCTGACCGGTGGCTGAACACACGCCGTCAGCACCCGGGGACCCACGCCGAGCACGAGCCATCGGCTCGGCCGGAGCCACCACTGAACGCGGATCATCACTGCCCCGGAGCCGCCGCCGAACACAAGCGCTCCCGCGCACCGGTGCGGCCAGCGGCTGCCGCCGACGCCCGCGTCGGCCACCGGCCCACCGGCGCTCGAGTGGCCGCCCCCGCGCCCGCCGCCACTCACCCACCCCTCACTCACCACCCATCCAACTACCCGCCGCAACGTCCCTGGCCAGAAACAACCGGCCCAATCCGCCCAGCCCTCCCATACCGTGACCCCGTGAGCCGACCTCTGCTGTTTCTCGATGTCGACGGTCCCCTCAACCCGTACGCGGCGCAGCCGGAGCGGCGGCCGGAGGGGTATACGACGATCCGGGTGGCCCTGAATCCCGGCAGGCCCCTGCGGGTCTGGCTGCACCCCGACCACGGCCGTGTGCTCCTCGGGCTCGGCTACGAACTGTGCTGGGCCACGACCTGGATGGACTCGGCGAACCGCTGGATCGCACCGGTCATCGGCCTGCCCGAACTCCCGTACGTCGACTTCACCGGCGCGCTCTTCGCGAAGCGGCCCGACGGGGTGCACTGGAAGACCGAGCGGATCGTGGCGTACGCGGACGGCCGCCCCTTCGCCTGGGTGGACGACGAACAGAGCACGGCAGACGACACGTACGTCACCGAACACCACACCGGGCCCGCGCTGCTGCTCCACGTCAGTCCCCGACTCGGCCTGCGCGAGGAGGACTTCGCGGTGCTGGAGGAGTTCGCGACCGCCGTGCGCGAATAGCGAAGTGCCCTCCCGCGCATGGCGGAAGGGCACTTGCGGGGCGCCTGATCGGGACGAGCCTCAGTTGTGGCTGTGGAGTACTTCGTTGAGTCCGCCCCACACCGCGTTGTTCGGCCGCGCCTCGACCGTTCCGGTGACCGAGTTGCGGCGGAAGAGGATGTTCGACGCTCCGGAGAGTTCGCGGGCCTTGACGATCTGGCCGTCGGGCATGGTCACCCGGGTGCCGGCGGTGACGTAGAGGCCGGCCTCGACCACGCACTCGTCGCCGAGGGCGATCCCGACACCCGCCTCCGCGCCGACCAGGCAGCGCTCGCCGATGGTGATGCGGACGTTGCCGCCACCGGACAGGGTGCCCATGGTCGAGGCGCCGCCGCCGATGTCCGAGCCGTCGCCGACGACGACACCGGCCGAGATACGGCCCTCGACCATCGAGGTGCCGAGCGTGCCGGCGTTGAAGTTCACGAAGCCCTCGTGCATGACGGTCGTGCCCTCGGCGAGGTGCGCGCCGAGCCGGACCCGGTCGGCGTCGGCGATCCGGACGCCCTTCGGCGCCACGTAGTCCGTCATGCGCGGGAACTTGTCGATGGACGTCACGGCCAGGTGGAGGCCCTCGGCGCGGGCGTTCAGCCGCACCTTCTCCACGTCGTCCACGGCGACCGGGCCGAGCGAGGTCCAGGCGACGTTGGCGAGGTGGCCGAAGATGCCGTCCAGGCTCTGGCCGTGCGGCCGCACGAGACGGTGCGAGAGCAGGTGCAGGCGCAGGTAGGTGTCGTGCGCGTCGATCGGCTTCTCGTCCAGCGAGGCGATGACCGTACGGACCGCGACCACCTCGACGCCACGGCGGGCGTCGGGCCCGACGGCCTTCGCGGCGCCCTCGCCGAGCAGCTCCACGGCACGCTCTGCGGAGAGCCGCTCGGTGCCGGCCGGACCGGGCTCGGCGGAGAGCTCGGGGGCGGGGAACCAGGTGTCGAGGACGGTGCCGTCGGCGGCGACGGTGGCAAGCCCGGCGGCAACGGCGCCGGTGGTGCGGGGTGCAGTCGTGTCGGTCATAGGGGAAACCTAACCGGCCGGGGGCCGGGGATGCGAACCAGCGTCCGGGGCGTCTCAGGTGCCGGGCGGACACCTGAGCGATGCCGTGCCGGTGCCTGCCTCGAAGTCGGTCCCGGCGGCCCGCACTCCCCTCGAGGTGCGGGCCGCCCGCGCCCGGAGAGCCGCGCCGGCCCCGGTCACCCGCCTTTCCCTACTGCTCCCCGACGACCGCCGAAGGGTTCAAGACGCCGCGGAGTACCCGGCGGGACAGGGAGGACGGCTCGGCCGGTCAGGCGGCGGACTCAGCCGGAAAGGGGCAGGGCTTCGGCGGGACAGGGCCGGAGGGCTCGGACGGACGGTTCGGATGGCTCGGCCGGACAGGGCGTCGGGGCCAGACAGGCGGGGACCGGGCAGAGGCGGAAGGCTCGGGCAGACGAGGAGTCACAGGCCGGCCCGGTCAGGGAACCAGCCGCCCCAACACCTCCCGCGCATAGGCCTCGTCGTACTCCGCGCCCGTCAGCAGCACCTGTAGGCAGATCCCGTCCAGCACCGCGACCAGCGCCCGCGCGGTCACCGGGTCCGTGCGGCGGGTCAGCCGCTCGGCGAGATCCTCGGCCCACTCGGCGGCGACGGGGCGCAGGGCCGGGCGGCGGAGCGCGGCGAGATACAGCTCGTACTCCAGCTCAACGCCGGTACGGTCACCGGCCAGCCATTCGCCCATCCAGCCCGCGAGCTCCCCGGCCAGGTCGGTGCGCGGGTCCTCCAGACCGCCGCGCGCGGCGACCACCTTGGCGAAGCCCTCGTTGGCCTGCCGCAGGGCGGCGACCATCAGTTCGTCGAGGGTCCTGAAGTGGTACGTGGTGGAGCCGAGCGGCACATCGGCCTCGGCGGCGACGGAGCGGTGGCTCAGCCCGGCGATGCCCTTGGCGCCGACGACCCGGATCGCCGCGTCGATGATCCGCTGGCGCCGCTCGGGGTCGTACCGGCGGGCCATCAGTGCGCCCCGCCGAGGTTCAGCAGTACGACCCCGCCGATGATCAACGCGATCCCGGCGACCTTCGCGGCGCTCAGCCCCTCGCCGAGGAACACCATGCCGATCGCGGCGATGGCGGCGGTCCCGACGCCGGCCCAGATCGCGTAGGCCGTGCCGACCGAGACGGTCTTGAGGGTCTGCGCGAGCAGTGCGAAGGCGATGACGTATCCGAGCAGGGTCACCAGTGAGGGCCACAGCTTGCTGAAACCGTCGCTGTACTTCATGGCCGTGGTGGCGGCCACCTCCGCGGCGATGGCGCCGACGAGCATCACATATCCCATGTGTACCAGCGTACGCATCGATGTGTACGCCTGTACGCAGGATGTGTGCACCAGGAGCGACGCGGGATTCCTCCAGCGGAAGCGGGCCGCCGCGGGCAGGCCGTCCGGATCACGCCGCCAGGCCCGGAATCCGGGTGTCGGCCCCTGTGCGGATCTGCGCAACCGACGCCACCGCTTGCTCAGATGTCCTTGTAGAACAAGGGAGTTACCGCTCCCTACCGTGCCGATATGAAAAGAGGAGCCGCACATCGCAAGTGGTCCTGGATCCGCGCCCTGGCCGCCGGATCCCTCGCCTTCGGAGCGCTGACCGCGGCGCCGTCGGCCGACGGCGCGACGAACACCCGCACCGAGACCCCGGTGACCTCCACGTCTCCGGTCACCGGCGTCACCGAGACGAAGGTCTCCGTGCGCATCCCGCTGCCCGCCTCGGCAGGCCGTCGCCCGGCGGCGTGCGACCGTCTGTCGTACCTGCGCTACCGCTCGTCGTCCGGCCCGGCCGCCTCGGCCGGCGCCGACCGGATCCTCGTCGCCCAGCCGGGCGTCCTGGAAGGCGCGGGCGCCTTCGACAGCGTGGCCCGCAACACCGTGCGGGCCGCGGCCGAGCAGGGCCGGCACATCGAGTTCTGGGCGCTCGACCGACGCTCCAACTGCCTTGAGGACAACGCCGGAATCACCACGGGCGACGCCGGCGCGGCCGTCGACTACTACTACAACGGCAAGCGGGTCGCGGGGCACGCCTTCGAGGGCTTCCTGACGAGTGATCAGGTCGGCTGGCTCGCCGAAGTCGGCCTGGAGCAGACACTCCGCGACCAGTACGACCTGCTGGCCGCCGAGTTGCCCGACCAGAGGGTGCGCAAGCAGAAGGTCCTGTGCGGCGGCCACTCCCTGGGCGGTGTCCTCACCGGCACCTTCGCCACCTGGGACTTCGACGGCGACCGCACGACCACGGCGGACGCGGGCTACAACCAGTGCGCCGGCTACTTCGCGCTGGACACCACCATCAGCACCTCGCTCGACGACCTGAACGGCGGCTCGTCCGACGCCGAAGGCCCCCTGGACGGCCTCGTCCCGGACACGGGCATCGGCTACGCCGCCGTACAGGCAGGTCTGCGCACCGGCGTCCTTCCCCGCTTCCTCGCGCTCCCCGCGGTGATCAACCCCGAGACCATGAACCTCCTGGCGGTCAACGGCCTCGCCGCCCGCAACGCTCCCGACGCGGAGTCCACGGTCCCCAGGTCCCTCCCCTCCACCTTCAACATCGACACCACGGCCCAGACCATGTTCTCCGAGAACACGGAGGTCTTCCTGGCCGGCAAGCCCACGCTCCGCGACTTCCGCCTCACCAACGCGGCCGTCCTGGGCACCTTCATGGACGACAACTCGGCGCCCCTGGCCTTCATCCAGGCCAGCGTGGGCTTCTACGACAGTGCCGACGGCGGCGGCATCACCGACAAGAACTTTCCCGTCGCGAACGACGCCGAGGGCTCACCGGCCGCCTCCGGTACGGAACTGAAGGCCATCCCGGACGAGCCGGCCGGACCGCTCTACACCTGGCGGAACTACGACCGCGTCGGAGCCTCCGACGACCCGGTGTACCGCTCGGCCGACGGCACGCCGTTCACCACGGCCGCCAAGGAGGTCACGGACATCGGGGAACTGGCCCGCAGTCTCTCCGAACAGCCCCTGGACTTCACCGAGGACTACTTCCCGACCAAGCTGGTGACGGACATCCAGCTCTCCTCCGACCCGCAGATCTCCCGCCACATGCTCCACCCGGACGGCCTCACCGCGAACCCCACGATCACCTTCGTCGCGGGCGACGGCATCCTGGCGGACCGCATCCCCGCCGACAAGAACCCGGTGGTGCTCCCCGGCTACCAGCACCTGGACGTCCTGACCGCGGCCCCGACACAGAACGGCGGGGGCCGGGAGCAGATCTCGGTCCTCCTGTCGGACTTCGCCGCCACACCCTGAACCCGGACCCGCCAAGTCCTGGACCCGCCAGATCTGGAACCCCCAGGTCCGGATCCGCCAGGCCCTGAACTCCGAGGAGGTCGTCAACTGGCAGGCCGCGGGCCCAGCTTCACGCACCCGCGCCAGGCGGTCGGACATCCGCCGCTTGGCGTGGGCGGCCCGGCGCAGCGTCTCCACCTTCCGGTAGCGCAGCAGTTCGGCGGGGTCGGGGCGCACGGCCCCGGCGAGCTCGTAGCCGCGCGAGGCGAGCCGGTCGCCCAACACCTCTTCGCACAGGGTGATCTGATGTGGCGTCAGTCGAGTGGTCCAGCTGCCGGCCCGCGAGCTGTCGAGGGCGCCGTGGGTACGGCGGCGCCAGGTCTTGCGGACGGGCACGGCAGCCTCGGCGACGCGGTACGGGGGACCACGCTGAGAACGCCCTGTGAACCCCGGCGCGTCGCGGGGCCTCGACAGGCGGACGCCGGGCCGTGAAATCCGTTGGATCACTGAGGGAAACGACTGCTCCGGAGTCACCCGGTCCACTACTGTTTCACCAGTCGCACACATGGTCCCCATGGCCACCGCCAATCCGTGTGCCCGCGCCTCCCCCTTTCTCGGGCCGACAACCGCTCTCGGCTCGACCCAGAAGACGAATCCGCGTACGCCACGGGCGACGCTGGAGGAGCTTGCATGCCACCAACGAATCCGGAGCCCGGGCCCGAACAGCCCGCCGGCTCCGCGGAGAGCCCGGTCCCATCGACGGAGATCGCCGCCTGGCGTCCCACCACGCATGGCGCTCCCTACCCGGCGGAGATGCCGCCCTTCGCCGAGCTCCCGATCCCGTGGGGGTCCTACGAGACCGTGACGGAGACCCGGCTGCCCGGCACCCGGCGGCTGTGGCTGGCCGCCGGTCTCGCCGTGGCGGTTCTCATCGCCACCGCCACCGCGATCGCCGTACTGGACAAGGGAACTGACGCCCAGTCACAGGACCGGGCGAACCGGCCCGCCTCCGACACGGGCGTCCCGTTCATCCCCGGCGTCTCCGACCCGGCCACCGGCGGGGTCGTGGCACCCACCGGCAGGGCCGCCTCCTCCGCCTCACCCTCGCTCTCGCCGTCCCCGACCGCGTCGCAGGGAGCCGCCTCGGCGAACGCCTCGGGACAGGGCTCCGACGGCAAACCCGTCCCCGCGCCGTCGAAGCCCACCGCGTCGAGCAAGCCCTCGGCGTCCGCGACCGCCGCCGCGCGGACCTCGGTCCAGTCGGTCAACTACCCCGACCGCTACTGGCGCGTGAGCGGCGGTTCCGTCCGGCTCGACCAGGTGAGCAGGCAGAGTCCGGCCTCGACCCGGCGGGACGCGAGCTTCAAGAAGGTCAAGGGACTCGCGGACTCCTCCTGCTACTCCTTCGCCACCACCGACGGCGGCTACCTCCGCCACCGCGACTTCGTCCTGCGCGCCGAACGCGACGACGGCTCCGCCCTCTTCGAGAAGGACGCGACCTTCTGCGCGAGAACGGTGTCGGACTCCGGCACGGTCGTGCTGGAGTCGGTCAACTACCCCGGCCGCTACCTGCGCCACCGCAACTTCGAGCTCCGCCTGGAGCGGTACGACAACAACAACCGCCGCGGCCACGAGGACGGGGACTGGGCGTTCCGCCTGGTGAAGGGCTTGAGCTGAGCGGCGGAGACGGACCCGCGCCCTCGACAGCTGTGGCCCCCGGCGCACTGCCGGGGGCCACACACGCACACGCGCGGCTCGGACGTCGTACACGACGTACACGCCGGACCGAGAGAACCTCGGGAACTCAGACGTTGAAGCCGAGCGCCCGCAGCTGCTCGCGTCCGTCGTCCGTGATCTTGTCCGGGCCCCACGGCGGCATCCAGACCCAGTTGATGCGCAGCTCGTTGACAATGCCGTCCGTGGCGGACTTGGCCTGGTCCTCGATGACGTCGGTGAGCGGGCAGGCCGCCGACGTCAGGGTCATGTCGATGGTCGCGATGTTCGCGTCGTCGACGTGAATGCCGTAGATGAGGCCGAGGTTGACGACATCGATGCCCAGCTCGGGGTCTACGACGTCGTACAGCGCCTCGCGGACCTCCTCCTCAGAGGCGGGCTTCATCTCGATGGTCTCGCTCATGCCGTCTTCCTTTCAGCGGCGTCCGGGCCCAGTGCCTGGGCCGTCGCGTCCTTCCACGCCATCCAGCTGAGCAGCGCGCACTTCACCCGGGCCGGGTACTTGGAGACACCGGCGAACGCCACCGCGTCCTCCAGTACCTCCTCCATCGCGTCGTCGGGCTCGATGCGGCCCTTGGACTGCATCAGTTCCAGGAAGGTCTCCTGGATCTTCTGCGCGGCGGGCAGGTCCTTGCCGACGAGCAGTTCGTTCAGCACGGAGGCGGAGGCCTGGCTGATGGAACAGCCCTGGCCCTCGTACGAGATGTCCGTGATCCGCTCGCCGTCATACTTCACACGCATGGTGATCTCGTCGCCGCACGTCGGGTTGACGTGGTGCACCTCGGCATCGCCGTCCCGCAAGCCCCGCCCGTGCGGGTGCTTGTAGTGGTCCAGGATGACTTCCTGGTACATCGAATCAAGCTTCACGACTCAGCCAGCTCCTCAGCCGAAGAAGTTCCGTACGTGCTCCAGACCGTCGACCAGGGCGTCGACCTCGGCCGGCGTGGAGTACAGATAGAACGACGCTCGCGTGGTCGCGGGAATTCCGTACCGCAGGCAGACCGGCCGTGCGCAGTGGTGGCCGACCCGGACCGCGATGCCCTGTTCGTCGAGAACCTGGCCCACGTCGTGCGGGTGGATGTCACCGAGCGTGAACGAGATCGCCGCGCCACGGTCCTCCGCCGTGGTCGGGCCGATGATCCGCAGGTCCGGGACCTCCAGGAGCCGCTTCACCGCGTACTCGGTGAGCGCGTGCTCGTGGGCAAGGATCTTGTCCATGCCGATCGCGGAGAGGTAGTCGATCGCCGCGCCGAGACCGACCGCCTGCGCGATCGGCGGGGTGCCCGCCTCGAACTTGTGCGGCGCCGGGGCGTAGGTCGACGAGTGCATCGACACCGTCTCGATCATCTCGCCACCGCCGAGGAACGGCGGCAGGTCCTCCAGGAGCTCCTGGCGGCCCCACAGCACGCCGATGCCCGTCGGACCGCACATCTTGTGACCGGTGAAGGCCACGAAGTCGGCCTGGAGGGCCTGCACGTCCAGCGGCATGTGCGGTGCGGCCTGCGAGGCGTCGATCAGGACAAGGGCCCCGACCTCCTGCGCCCGGCGCACTATCGCCTCGACCGGGTTCACGGTGCCCAGGATGTTCGACACCAGCACGAAGGAGACGATCTTCGTCTTCTCGGTGATGATCTCGTTCATGTTCGACAGGTCGAGGCGGCCGTCGTCGGTGAGGCCGAACCACTTCAGCTTCGCGCCCGTGCGCTGCGACAGCAGCTGCCACGGCACGATGTTGGAGTGGTGCTCCATCTCCGTGATGACGATCTCGGTCTCGTGGTCGACCCGGTAGGGCTCGTCGGCCCAGCCGAGCATGTTGGCCACGAGGTTGAGCGACTCGGAGGCGTTCTTGGTGAAGATCACCTCGTCGCGGCTCGGCGCGTTGATGAAGGCGGCGACCTTGTCGCGCGCGCCCTCGTACAGCGCCGTGGCCTCCTCGGCGAGCACATGCACACCGCGGTGGACGTTGGCGTTGTACTGCTCGTAGTAACCACTGAGGGCGTCCAGCACCTGGCGCGGCTTCTGCGAGGTCGCCGCGTTGTCCAGGTACACGAGCTTCTTACCGTCGTGGACCTGGCGGTCCAGGATGGGGAAGTCCTTGCGGATCGCCTCGGTGTCGAGGAGGCCCGACAGCTGCGTCACGCTGATACGCCACCCTTCGTGTCGGCCGTGTCGTGGATCGCGTAAGCCTCGTAGCCCTCGTTCTCCAGCTTGTCGGCGAGCTCGGCGCCGCCGGACTCGACGATGCGGCCCGCGGAGAAGACGTGGACGAAGTCGGGCTTGATGTAGCGCAGGATGCGCGTGTAGTGGGTGATGAGCAGGGTGCCCACCTCGCCGCTCTCGCGTACCCGGTTGACGCCCTCGGACACGACACGCAGGGCGTCGACGTCCAGGCCGGAGTCGGTCTCGTCGAGGATCGCGATCTTCGGCTTGAGGAGCTCCAGCTGAAGGATCTCGTGGCGCTTCTTCTCACCGCCGGAGAAGCCCTCGTTCACGTTGCGCTCGGCGAAGGCCGGGTCCATGTTGAGGCGCTGCATGGCCTCCCGGACCTCCTTCACCCAGGTACGCAGCTTGGGCGCCTCACCGCGCACGGCGGTGGCCGACGTACGCAGGAAGTTGGAGACGGAGACGCCGGGGATCTCGACCGGGTACTGCATCGCCAGGAACAGACCCGCGCGGGCGCGCTCGTCGACGGACATCTCCAGGACGTCCTCGCCGTCGAGGGTGACGGTGCCGCCGGTGATCGTGTACTTGGGGTGGCCCGCGAGCGAGTAGGCGAGGGTCGACTTGCCGGAGCCGTTCGGGCCCATGATGGCGTGGGTCTCGCCCTGCTTCACGGTCAGGTCGACGCCCTTGAGGATCTCCTTCGTGGCGTTGTCGGCCTCGACGGTGACGTGCAGGTCGTGGATTTCAAGCGTTGCCATGGGTACCTCAGGACTCCTGGGTGAGGGAGACGAGCACGTCGTCCCCTTCGATCTTTACGGGATATACGGGGACGGGGCGCGTCGCGGGAAGGCCGGACGGCTTGCCGGTGCGGAGGTCGAAGCTGGAGCCGTGCAGCCAGCACTCGATCTGACAGTCCTCCACCTCGCCCTCGGAGAGCGAGACGTTCGCGTGCGAGCAGATGTCGTTGACCGCGAACACCTCCCCCTCGGTCTGTACGACCGAGACCGGCGTGCCGTCGAGTTCCACCCGCTTGGGGGTGTTCTCCTCCAGCTCGCTCAGCCCACAGGCGCGTAGGTAGATGCCGGCCATCAGACCGATGCCTCCAGCTCCTCGTCGATCTTCACGAGAAGCCGCTCCTGGATGTCGTCGACACCGATCTGCTGGACCAGCTCGGCGAAGAAGCCGCGGACCACCAGCCGGCGGGCCTCGTCGGCCGGGATGCCGCGGGCCATGAGGTAGAAGAGCTGCTCGTCGTCGAAGCGGCCGGTGGCACTCGCGTGGCCCGCGCCGACGATCTCGCCGGTCTCGATCTCCAGGTTCGGCACGGAGTCGACCCGGGCGCCGTCGGTCAGAACCAGGTTGCGGTTCAGCTCGTAGGTGTCCGTGCCCTCGGCCGAGGCCTCGATGAGGACGTCGCCGATCCACACCGCGTGGGCACCCTCGCCCTGGAGCGCGCCCTTGTAGGCGACGTTCGACTTGCAGTGCGGGGTGTTGTGGTCGACCAGGAGACGGTGCTCCTGGTGCTGGCCGGCGTCCGTGAAGTACAGGCCGAAGAGCTCGGCCTCGCCGCCGGGGCCGGCGTAGGTGACGCGCGGGTGGAGGCGTACGAGGTCGCCGCCGAAGGTGACCACGAACGACTTGAAGGTGGCGTCGCGGCCGATCAGCGCGTTGTGCTGGCCGACGTGCACGGCCTTGTCGTCCCAGTCCTGGACGGAGACGACGGTGAGCTTGGCGCCGTCTCCCAGGAGGTAGTCGACGTTGGCGGCGAGGACCGTGTCACCGGTGTGGTCGATGACGACGACGGCCTCGGCGAAGGCTCCCAGCTCGATGACCTGGTGCCCGTAGGCGACCCCGCCCTCGCCGTGCACGGCGATGCGGATCGGCTCGGTGAGCACCGTCTCCTTGGGGACGGTGACGACACCGGCCTTCTCGAACGCCGAGTACGCCTGGGCGGCGACGCGGTCCACCGGGGTACCACCCCTGCCGAGCCGGGCGTCCTCGCGGCCGACGGTCTCGACCGTGACGCCCTCGGGCGCCTCGATGTCGACCTTCAGGCCGTCGCCGGTGGCGACCGCGGTGCCGTCGTGCAGCCCGCGCAGCCGCTCCAGCGGCGTGAACCGCCACTCCTCCTCACGGCCGTGGGGGACGGGGAAGTCCGCCACGTCGAAGGACGGGGGCGCGCTCATGCGGGTGGCGACGGTCGACTCGGCGGCCACCGCGATCTGGCCGGCGGTGGTGGAGCCCACCGATGGGGGTCCCCCCGCTCGAGCGGAGTCGAGAGTGGGGGAGTTCTGAGCCTCAGCCATGGCTGTCGGTCTGCTCGCTTTCTTGCGTGAGTGGCTTGACGGATACGACGGTCGGCGTTTAGCCGACCGCCCCCTCCATCTGGAGCTCGATCAGCCGGTTGAGCTCGAGGGCGTACTCCATGGGCAGCTCCTTGGCGATCGGCTCGACGAAGCCGCGCACGATCATCGCCATCGCCTCGAACTCCGTCATGCCCCGGCTCATCAGGTAGAAGAGCTGGTCGTCGCTGACCTTGGAGACGGTCGCCTCGTGGCCCATCGACACGTCGTCCTCGCGGACGTCGACGTACGGGTACGTGTCGGAGCGGGAGATCGTGTCGACGAGCAGCGCGTCGCACAGCACGTTCGACTTGGAGCCGTGGGCGCCCTCGGCGATCTCGACGAGACCTCGGTACGACGTACGGCCGCCACCGCGTGCCACGGACTTCGACACGATGTTGGAGGAGGTGTTCGGCGCCATGTGGACCATCTTGGAGCCGGCGTCCTGGTGCTGGCCCTCGCCCGCGAAGGCGATGGACAGGGTCTCGCCCTTGGCGTGCTCGCCCATCAGGTAGACGGCCGGGTACTTCATGGTGACCTTGGACCCGATGTTGCCGTCGACCCACTCCATGGTCGCGCCCTCGTACGCCACGGCGCGCTTGGTGACCAGGTTGTAGACGTTGTTCGACCAGTTCTGGATGGTCGTGTAGCGGCAGCGGCCGCCCTTCTTCACGATGATCTCGACCACCGCGGAGTGCAGGGAGTCCGAGGAGTAGATCGGCGCCGTACAACCCTCGACGTAGTGGACGTAGGCGTCCTCGTCGACGATGATCAGCGTCCGCTCGAACTGGCCCATGTTCTCCGTGTTGATACGGAAGTAGGCCTGGAGCGGGATCTCGACGTGCACGCCCTTGGGGACGTAGATGAAGGAGCCGCCGGACCACACGGCGCTGTTCAGCGACGCGAACTTGTTGTCACCTACCGGGATGACGGTCCCGAAGTACTCCTTGAAGAGCTCCGGGTGCTCCTTCAGCGCCGTGTCGGTGTCCATGAAGATGACACCCTGCGCCTCGAGCTCCTCGTTGATCTGGTGGTAGACCACCTCGGACTCGTACTGGGCGGCGACACCGGCGACGAGGCGCTGCTTCTCCGCCTCCGGGATGCCGAGCTTGTCGTACGTGTTCTTGATGTCCTCGGGCAGGTCCTCCCAGGACTCCGCCTGCTTCTCCGTGGAACGCACGAAGTACTTGATGTTGTCGAAGTCGATGCCCGACAGGTCCGAGCCCCAGTTCGGCATGGGCTTCTTCTCGAACAGGCGCAGGCCCTTGAGACGGAGCTTGGTCATCCACGCCGGCTCGTTCTTCTTTTGGGAGATGTCGCGGACGACGTCTTCGTTGATGCCTCGCTTGGCAGAGGCACCGGCCACGTCGGAGTCGGCCCAGCCGTATTCGTAAGTGCCCAGACCCTCGAGCTCGGGGTGGGCGGTCTCCTCGATGGGGAGCGTCATGCGGGGTTCCTCCCGGCGGTGCTTGCAGATGCGTCAGGTGCGGACTTGGAAATCTTGGGGATGAACGTCGTGCATACGCCGTCGCCGTGGGCGATGGTCGCCAGCCGCTGCACATGGGTGCCGAGCAGCTGCGAGAAGATCTCGGTCTCCGCCTCGCACAGCTGCGGGAACTGCTCGGCGACATGGGCGACCGGGCAGTGGTGCTGGCAGAGCTGCTCGCCGACCGGTGCGCTACGCGCCGTAGCAGCGTACCCGTCCGCGCTCAGGGCCTTGGCCAGCGCTTCGGTGCGCTCCTCGGGCGCGGCGGCCTCCATGGCCGTGCGGTACGCGTCCGCCTGGGCGGCGATCCTGGCCCGGGCGAAGGCGACGACCGCCTCGCCCCCGCCCTCGCGCTCGGCGATCCAGCGCAGGGCGTCGGCGGCGAGTTTGTCGTAGGACTGGTCGAAGGCGTCCCGGCCGCACTCGGTCAGGGCGAAGACCTTGGCGGGACGGCCGCGCGTACGCGCGCCGTAGACCCGCTGCTCACGTGCTTCCACGACATCGTCGGAGACCAGTGCGTCGAGATGGCGGCGGACGGCGGCGGAGGTGAGTCCCAGCCGTCCGGCCAGGTCGGTCACGGTCGACGGGCCGTGGTCCAGGATGGAGCGCGCGACCCGGTTGCGTGTGGAACGGTCCGCACGCAGTCCGGCCGCGAGTTCCTCCTGCGGAGCCTCGCCAACGTTTTTCACAACGCCATTGTTGCGTAATTCCCCTGAGCCTGACAAGCCGAGCCCACGGGGCGGATGGTGCCGTGCATCACTTAGGTATACCTAAGCTGACCTGCGGAAACGATCTTTGATCGATCAATTCGGTAGCCACGGGCCTGCCACTCGGGGACACTGCCGAAGCATGTCGACACCCCCTCCCACCGGGCCACTCGTCACCCGCGACACAGTCCGCGCACAGCTTCTGGCGCTGGGCGTCCGCCCCGGCGAGACCCTCCTCACGCACTCCTCCCTCAGCTCCCTCGGGTGGGTCTGCGGCGGCGCGATCGGCGCGGTCCTGGGCCTGCTCGACGCACTCGGACCCGACGGAACCCTGGTGGTCCCCACCCAGTCCGGCGACCTCTCCGACCCCGCGCTGTGGCGCAACCCGCCGGTGCCCGAGGAGTGGTGGTCGGTCATCCGCGCGACGATGCCCTGCTACGACCCCCTCGTCACCCCCTCAGGCGGGGTCGGCGTCATCCCGGAGACCGTCCGTACCTGGCCCGGCGCCCTGCGCAGCGCGCACCCGCAGACCTCGTTCGCGGCGATCGGCCCGCGCGCGGCGGAGATCACCGAGGGCCACGCGACCGACTGCCGCCTCGGCGAGCGGAGCCCGCTGGCCCGTCTGGAGCAGCTGGACGCACGGGTGCTGCTGCTGGGCACGGGATACGACACATGCACCACCTTCCATCTGGCCGAATACCGGATACCGTCGTCCCTCGTCCAGTTGGGGCGGCCCACCCCCGGCGGCTGGGAGGAGGTGACGGAGGTGTCGATCACCTCCGAGCGCTTCGACGAGCTCGGCTCCGACTTCGAGCGCGACCGTCCCGTCGTACGAGGCAGGGTGGGCGCCGCCGACACCCGGCTGTTCCCGGTGGCCGACGCCGTGGCGTACGCGGAGCGGTGGCTCGCGCTGCACCGGCCGCCGGAGCCGTACCCGGATGCGGCCCCCCGCGGCCGGGAGCCCCGGCCGCCTACCTAGACTTGGTCCCCATGCGAAGCGAGCCCGTGGTCCAGGTCCAGGCCTTGGTGAAGAGGTACGGCAGGAAGACCGCGGTGGACGGCCTCGATCTGGTGGCCGGGGCGGGCATCACCGCCGTGCTCGGGCCCAACGGAGCGGGAAAGACGACCACGGTCGAGACCTGCGAGGGCTACCGGAAGCCGGACTCCGGCACGGTGCGCGTCCTGGGCCTCGACCCGGTCCGGCAGGCCGGGGAGCTGCGCCCGCGGATCGGCGTCATGCTCCAGTCCGGCGGCGTCTACTCGGGCGCGCGGGCCGACGAGATGCTCCGCCACGTGGCGAGACTCCACGCGCACCCGCTGGACGTGGACGCGCTCGTCGAACGGCTCGGCCTCGAAAGCTGCGGCCGTACCACCTACCGGCGTCTCTCGGGCGGCCAGCAGCAGCGGCTCGCGCTGGCGATGGCCGTGGTCGGCCGCCCCGAGCTGGTCTTCCTCGACGAGCCGACGGCGGGCCTCGACCCGCAGGCCCGCCTGGCCACCTGGGGCCTCGTGCGCGACCTGCGCGCCGACGGTGTCTCGGTCATCCTCACCACGCACCACATGGACGAGGCCGAGCAGCTCGCGGACGACGTCGCGATCATCGACGCGGGCCGGGTCATCGCCAAGGGCTCGCCCGACGAGCTGTGCCGCGGCGGCGCCGAGAACACCCTGCGCTTCAGCGGCCGTCCCGGACTGGACGTGGCGTCCCTCCTCAAGGCCCTCCCGGCGGACAGCACAGCGGTGGAACTGACCCCCGGCGCCTACCGGGTCGGCGGCAAGGTCGACCCGCAATTGCTCGCCACGGTCACGTCCTGGTGCGCACAGCACGGGGTGATGCCGGAGAAGATCGCCGTCGAACGCCACACCCTCGAAGACGTCTTCCTGGAACTGACCGGCAAGGAGCTGCGTTCGTGACCACCGCGGGTACGTACACCCCGAGGCCCGGGGCGGCCCCGCTCCCCCGGATGATCGCCGCGCAGGCCGTCCTGGAGACGCGGATGCTGCTCCGCAACGGCGAGCAGCTCCTGCTCACCGTCGTCATCCCCACGCTGCTGCTGGTGCTGTTCAGCACGGTCGACATCGTCGACACGGGTTCCGGCAGGTCGGTCGACTTCCTCACCCCCGGCATCCTGGCGCTCGCCGTGATGTCGACGGCGTTCACGGGCCAGGCGATCGCGACGGGCTTCGAGCGCCGCTACGGCGTCCTGAAGCGGCTCGCCGCCTCCCCGCTCCCCCGCTGGGGCCTGATGACGGCGAAGACGGCGTCGGTGCTGGTCACCGAGATCCTCCAGGTGCTCCTGGTGACGGTGATCGCCCTGGCGCTCGGCTGGTCACCGCACGGCAACCCGTTCGCCGTACTGCTCCTGCTGGTCCTGGGCACCGCCGCCTTCTCCGGCCTGGGCCTGCTGATGGCCGGCACCCTGAAGGCGGAGGCGACCCTGGCCGCCGCGAACCTGGTCTTCCTGCTGCTGCTGGTCGGCGGCGGCGTGATCGTCCCGCTCGACAAGTTCCCCCCGGGCGCCCAGGACGTCCTCGCCCTGCTGCCGATCTCCGCGCTGTCGGACGGCCTGCGTGACGTGCTGCGGGACGGGGCGGGGATGCCGTGGGTGAACCTCGGGATCCTGGCCGTGTGGGCGGTCGCGGCGCTGGCGGCCGCGGGGAAATTCTTCCGCTGGGAGTAGGTATGGGGCCCTCGTGAAGACATGCACAAGCGGCCCCCTACGATGGTGCGCGTGCCAAACGTGACCCGAGCCGACGCCGTAGCCGCCGTGCGCAACCCGCTCGCCTTCATCGCCGAGCGCTGGACCCCGACCTCCCGGACGGTGCGCCGGGCGGCTCTCGCCGCGCTCGTGATGGCGGTGGCGATCGTGGTCACCGGCGGTGCCGTACGGCTCACCGGCTCCGGGCTCGGCTGCCCGACCTGGCCCAAGTGCACCGACGACTCGCTCACCACGACGAGCGCGATGGGCGTCCACGGCGTCATCGAGTTCGGCAACCGCATGCTGACGTACGTGCTGTGCGCCGCGGTCGGCTGGGCGATCGTCGCGGCCCGCTCGCGGAAGCCGTTCCGGCGGAGCCTGACCCGGCTGGGCTGGGCGCAGTTCTGGATCGTCATGAGCAACGCGGTGCTCGGCGGTGTCGTGGTGCTGGTCGGCCTCAACCCGTATACGGTCGCGGCCCACTTCCTCCTCTCCACCGCGCTCATCGCCGTCGCCACCCTGATGTGGCGGCGCACCGGCGAGGGCGACGGCCCGCCGCGCCCGCTCGTCGGCAAGCCGGTGCAACAGATGGTGTGGGTCCTGGTCGCCGCGACCGTCCTGCTGATCGCGGTCGGCACGGTCGTCACCGGCGCGGGCCCGCACGCGGGTGACTCGAGCGAGGTCGAGCGCATCCCGCTGGACTGGGAGAACGTCACCAAGGTGCACGCCGTGCTGGCCTGGATCGTCGTGACGCTGGCCTTCGCGCTGTGGTTCGTCCTCAAGGCCGTCGACGCTCCCAGGGGCCCTCTCGACCGCACCCGTGACCTGTTCCTCGTCCTCCTCGGGCAGGGCGTCATCGGTTACGTCCAGTACTTCACGGACCTCCCCGAAGTCCTCGTCGGCCTCCACATGTTCGGCTCCTGCCTGGTGTGGATCGGGGTCCTGCGGGTCCTGCTGTCGTTGCGCGAGCGGCCGGAGATCCTGGCGGAAGTGCCGGGTCCCGCCACGGAATCGACCCTCACGCGCGCATGAAGCCCTCGTACGTCGCGACCAGGCCGTCGATCGCGGGGCCGAGGTAGTCCCTGGTCAGCTCCGCCCGGCGCGAGAGCCACGCGTCGGTCGGCGGCACCGGATCGCCGTACCGCCGCAGCCTGATGTCCTCGACCACCTCGCGGGGCGCGCCGAGTTCCGTCAGCAGGTCCAGTGCCTCCCTCTTGGAGATCAGCCGCCCCTCGCGCAGGGTGACGGTCGCCCGGGCGAAGGTGACCGGCCCGAGGTCCACCCAGACGTCCTGCTTCCAGAGCCGGGCCTTGTCCACCGCGGGCCGCCAGAACTCCTTCTGGTCCCGTACGACGAAGGCGTTGAGCTCCCGGTCCCGGACGGGCGGCAGCAGGTCCTCGGGCGGTTCGCCGTGCAGGACCAGCCCGAAGGCGTGCAGTTCGCGCCGGGTGACCGGGGTGACCGGGCGCTTCATCAGGACGTTCTGTGCCCAGGTGACGTACGACCGCTCGGCGTCGGCCTGCCCGCCGGGCGGCAGGTAACCGCAGTGCAGTTTCACGGCGAGCGGCTCGTCGACGCGTAGTCGCCGGTGCAGCCGGACCAGCCCGCGCACCGTGGCGAGCGAAGGCGGAGCGTCCAGGACGGCGATCAGGTCCAGGTCGCTGCGCCCCTCCTGGTAGTCGCCGCCGGCGAGCGAGCCGTGCGCCCACAGGGCGACAGGGGCGAAGGCGCGCAGGTCGGTGAGGAAACGGTTCAGCAGGCGGGCCGTGGCGTCGTCGGCGTCAGTCATGGGATCAGAGTGTGGTGCGCTCACTCCACCCCGTACACCCGGCGTGCGTTCCCCGCCGCGATGAGCGCCGCCACCCGTTGCGCGTCGGCCAGCGACCAGGCTCCCTCGGCGACCCAGGTGCCCAGCACCCGGGCGAGCGCCTCCCGGAACAGCCGGGCCCCGACCACGTGGAGTTCGGGCAGCCCGTGTGCCCCGCTGGAGAAGAGGAGCTTGCCGAAGGGCGCCAGTTCGAGGATCTCCGAGAACACGGCCGCGGCCCGCGCGCCGGTGCGCACCAGCGCGGCGCCCAGATCGGCGTACACATGCGGGAAGACGCCGGCGAGGTGCGCCGCGTGCCGGTGGTAGGGGTAGCCGTGCAGCAGGACCAGGTCGGTGCCGAGTCCGGCCGTGGCGCGGGCGAAGTCGGTGAGCAGGACGGGGTCGGTGCGGTCGATGCGCAGGCCCGGTTCGCCGAGCCCGGCATGGAGCTGGAGCGGCAGTCCTGAGGCGACCGCGATCCACAGCAGATGCCGGAGCAGCACCGGGTCGCTCAGCGCGCCGCCCACCGGGCGACGTGCGAGCCAGCGCCCCGCCGCGCCCCGCACCTCTCCGGGGCCGGGCGGCTCCGGAGCGAGCGCCAGGCCGCTCCGTACACCCGCCACGGAGGTGAAGGCCACGGCGTTCGCCGCGGCGCCGTGGATGGACTCGGCGAGATTGGCGAGAAAGGACTCGACCGTTCCGGAGGTGTCCGCGACCTGTTCGGCCAGCAGTTCGAGGCGGACGATCTCATGCGCGTCGGCGCCGCCGGTGGAGGCCATTTCGCCGGGGCCGGTCAGATCGCCCGGCAGCCCGGTGTCCACCAGATACGTCGTGATGCCGCTCCCGCGCAGCAGCCTGCGCCCCGATTCCAGTACGCCCAGTTCACGGCGCCGGGCGAGATAGCGGGCCGGCGGGCAGTGCGGCTCCAGACCGAGCAGGGGCGGACACCAGCGGCGTACGGCGAACCCGGTCTGGGTGTCGAAGAAGGTGGTGCCCGGGGCTGGCGGCCCCTCGGTCCTGGCGAGGTGGGCCTCGAAGGTGCCGAGGCCCAGCTCCGTTCTCAGGACGCCGTGGCAGTACTGGTCCACCAGGGACGGCGTTTCGATCATCCGGACTCCCCGTGACTGGACCGTGCCTTCTCAGGTCCTAACGGGTGAACCGGGTGTCAGGTGTTGCTTGCACACACCCCGTGCGAAGACGCTCCGCTGTTTCTGCCGTTGGGGAGTGCCTGTGGTTTTCGAAGCCGCGGACCGCCCGTGGCCGGCCGCGCAGTTCCCCGCGCCCCTGGCGGGGCACTGCACCTGAGGCCTGGTTCAACCGTTGCTCGGAGCTCCCAGCTGGATGCCGGCCATCCGCTTCCACTCGTACGGCCCAGTCCTCACCTTCGCGGCGAACTCCCCGTCGAACTCCTCATGAACAGTGATCCCGGCCTGCTTCACCGCCTGCTCGGCGATCGCGTACGTGGGCACCACCAGGTCGCCCCAGCCGCCGTCCTCGCCGACCAGCACGATCCGGGCGCCGCGCTGCCCGATGTACTCCAGATGGCCCTCGGCCCCGCCGTGCTCCTTGGCGAACGCGGAGATCTGCTTGGCGAACTTGGCGGTCCTGCGCTCGGCCTTGGCGTCCTTGACGGCGCCGGGGGACTCGTCAACCTCGTCAACCTGCTGGGTGTCTGCCATGACCAGGATGCTACCGACGGGTAGATCGAACGGCGACGGGCGGGGTGCGTGGCGTTGACCACGCACCCCGCCCGTCGGGGCCCTCGAAAGGCTCAGCGGAGGAAGGGATCCACCGCGACCGCCACGAACAGCAGCGACACATAGGTGATGGACCAGTGGAACAGCCGCATCTCCTTGAGCTTGCCGCCCGCGGCCTCGTCCTTGGCGCGGTTCTGCAGCCCGTGCGCCTCCCACAGCCACCAGCCGCCGGCCAGCAGGGCGACCGACGTGTAGAACCAGCCGGTGTAGCCGAGCGGGGTGAGCATCAGCGAGACGGCGACCATCACCCAGCTGTAGAGGACGATCTGGCGGGCGACCACCTTGTTGGAGGCGACGACCGGCAGCATCGGCACGCCCACGCGCGCGTAGTCGTCCCGCACCTTCATCGACAGCGGCCAGTAGTGCGGCGGCGTCCAGAAGAACATCACGAGGAAGAGGACGACCGGGGCCAGGGACATCGAGTTGGTCACCGCCGACCAGCCGATGAGGACGGGCATGCAGCCCGCGATGCCTCCCCACACGATGTTCTGCGAGGTACGGCGCTTGAGGATCATCGTGTAGACGACGACGTAGAAGAGGAGCGCGCCCAGGGAGAGCCAGGCCGAGAGCCAGTTGACCGTCAGGCCGAAGAGCAGCGTGGAGGCCGCGGCGAGCGAGAGCCCGAAGGCCAGGCACTCGCCCGGGCTGACCATGCCGGTGACCAGGGGCCGCTGGGAGGTCCGGTCCATCAGCGCGTCGATGTCCCGGTCGATGTACATGTTGAGCGCGTTCGCGCCGCCCGCCGAGAGGTAACCACCGAGGCAGGTGAGAAGCACCAGCTTGAGGTCGGGCACCCCCTGCTGGGCCAGGAACATCACCGGGACGGTGGTGATCAGCAGTAGTTCGATAATTCGTGGCTTGGTCAGCGCCACGAACGCCATGACACGGGCCCCGAACGGTCGGTGGCTCGGGCCGCTGCTCGTCCCGAGCTCCCCGATGGCCTTGCGGGCACGGGCGGTGCCCCCACCCGCTGGACGGGATTCGACGGCCGTCACGCACACCCCTGACAGAGACATCCCAGCAAGCCCCGGGGTGTGAACTCCCCGTAAAGGCTCGCGCGTACCACGCCACTGTAGACGTTGCCCATACCCCGACATTCGCGGGGGTGGGTCGTGTTGGAAGGCATCGCACCCGGGGCGTACCGACGCGCTCGTGACGGACGTGACAGAGCTCGATTGAGCACTCGGACGAGCGGCTCCGTATTCACTTGCCGAATACGGAACGGACCGGCCGGGAGGCGGATCCCTGAGACTCCCGGCAGTCTGGAATGACTCGAAAAAACGCACGTACTCCCGGGGGTAGGCTCGACAACGGCCGGCGGGCGCACGCGCGCCGGCAATGCAACATGTGGACCATGTGGAGAGGAGCCCTGACCCAGGGTGAGCACCAAGCCGACCACCGCAGACCTCGAGTGGACCGAGTTGGACCAGCGGGCCGTTGACACCGCCCGCGTCCTGGCCGCCGATGCCGTACAGAAGGTCGGTAACGGCCATCCCGGTACGGCCATGAGCCTGGCGCCTGCCGCGTACACCCTCTTCCAGAAGGTGATGCGGCACGACCCGGCGGACCCCGACTGGACCGGACGCGACCGCTTCGTGCTGTCCGCGGGCCACTCGTCCCTGACCCTCTACACCCAGCTCTACCTCGCCGGTTTCGGCCTGGAGCTGGACGATCTGAAGGCCTTCAGGACGTGGGGCAGCAGGACGCCCGGACACCCCGAGTACGGGCACACCCCCGGCGTGGAGACGACGACCGGCCCGCTGGGCCAGGGCGTCGCCAACGCGGTGGGCATGGCGATGGCCACCCGCTACGAGCGCGGCCTGTTCGACCCGGACGCCCCGCAGGGCGAGTCCCCGTTCGACCACTTCATCTTCGCGATCGCCGGTGACGGCTGCCTCCAGGAGGGCATCTCCGCCGAGGCGTCCTCGATGGCGGGTCACCAGCAGCTCGGCAACCTGATCCTGCTGTGGGACGACAACCACATCTCGATCGAGGGCGACACGGAGACCGCGGTCTCCGAGGACACCGTCAAGAGGTACGAGGCGTACGGCTGGCACGTGCAGCGGATCGCTCCGAAGCCGGACGGCGACCTCGACCCGCACGCCATCTACGACGCGATCGAGGCCGCCAAGGCGGTCACGGACAAGCCGTCGTTCATCGCGATGCGCTCGATCATCGCCTGGCCCGCCCCGAACGCGCAGAACACCGAGGCCGCGCACGGCTCGGCGCTCGGCGACGACGAGGTCGCGGCCACCAAGCGCGTCCTGGGCTTCGACCCGGAGAAGACCTTCGAGGTCGCCGACGAGGTCCTCGCGCACACCCGGCAGGCCCATGACCGCGGCCGCGAGGCCAAGGCCGAGTGGGAGAAGGGCTTCGCCGCCTGGCGCACCTCGAACCCCGAGCGCGCCGCCGAGTTCGACCGCATCGCCGCGGGCGAGCTGCCCAAGGGCTGGGAGTCGAAGCTTCCGGCCTTCGAGACCGGCAAGGCTGTCGCCACCCGTGCCGCCTCCGGCAAGGTGCTCCAGGCCCTCGGCCCCGTCATCCCCGAGCTGTGGGGCGGTTCCGCCGACCTGGCCGGCTCGAACAACACGACCATCGACAAGACGAGCTCCTTCCTGCCTGCGGACAACCCGCTGCCGGAGGCGGACCCGTACGGCCGAACGGTCCACTTCGGTATCCGCGAGCACTCGATGGCCGCCGAGATGAACGGCATCGCGCTGCACGGCAACACCCGCGTCTACGGCGGCACCTTCCTGGTGTTCTCCGACTACATGCGCAACGCCGTCCGCCTGTCCGCTCTGATGCACGCGCCGGTCACGTACGTCTGGACGCACGACTCCATCGGCCTCGGCGAGGACGGACCGACCCACCAGCCGGTCGAGCACCTGGCCTCGCTGCGCGCGATCCCCGGCCTGAACGTCGTCCGCCCCGCGGACGCCAACGAGACCGTGATCGCCTGGCGTGAGATCCTCAGGCGCTACACCAAGGTGTTCGGCGAGGGCGCCCCGCACGGCCTCGCGCTGACCCGCCAGGGCGTACCGACGTACGAGGCCAACGAGGACGCCGCCAAGGGCGGTTACGTGCTGTTCGAGGCCGAGGGCGGTTCACCCGAGGTCATCCTCATCGGCACCGGCTCCGAGGTGCACGTCGCCGTCGAGGCGCGTGAGCGGCTCCAGGCCGACGGTGTCCCGACGCGGGTCGTGTCGATGCCGTCCGTGGAGTGGTTCGACGAGCAGGACCAGGGGTACCGGGACAGCGTCCTGCCGCCCTCGGTGAGGGCGCGGGTCTCGGTGGAGGCCGGTATCGGTCTCACCTGGCACCGGTTCGTCGGGGACGCGGGACGCATTGTTTCGCTGGAGCACTTCGGTGCTTCCGCCGATGGCAAGGTCCTCTTCCGCGAATTCGGTTTCACTGCCGAGAACGTCGCCTCCGCCGCCCGGGAATCGATCGCCGCAGCCCAGCGCTGACGCTGAAACACGACACGTAGGAGATGCAATTTCCATGACAGACGCACTCAAGCGCCTCTCCGAAGAAGGCGTCGCGATCTGGCTGGACGACCTGTCGCGCAAGCGGATCACGTCCGGCAATCTCGCCGAACTGATCGACCAGCAGCACGTCGTGGGCGTCACCACCAACCCGTCGATCTTCCAGAAGGCCATCTCGCAGGGCGACGGTTACGACCAGCAGCTCACCGAGCTCGCCGCCCGCAGGGTCACCGTCGAAGAGGCCATCCGCATGATCACGACGGCGGACGTCCGTGACGCCGCCGACATCCTGCGCCCGGTCTTCGACGCGACGCAGGGCCAGGACGGCCGGGTCTCGATCGAGGTCGACCCGCGGCTGGCCAACAACACGCTGGCGACCGTCGCCGAGGCCAAGCAGCTCGCCTGGCTGGTGGACCGCCCCAACACCCTCATCAAGATCCCGGCGACCCCGGCGGGCCTGCCCGCGATCACCGAGGTCATCGGCAAGGGCATCAGCGTGAACGTGACGCTGATCTTCTCGCTGGCCCGCTACCGCGAGGTCATGGACGCCTACCTCGCGGGCCTGGAGAAGGCCAAGGCCGCCGGCCTCGACCTCTCCAAGATCCACTCGGTCGCGTCCTTCTTCGTGTCGCGCGTGGACACCGAGATCGACAAGCGGATCGACGCCCTGGGCACGGACGAGGCCAAGGCCGCCCGCGGCAAGGCCGGTCTCGCCAACGCGCGGCTCGCCTACGAGGCGTACGAGGAGGTCTTCTCCTCCGACCGCTGGAACGCCCTCGACAAGGCGCAGGCCAACAAGCAGCGCCCGCTGTGGGCCTCGACCGGCGTCAAGGACAAGGCCTACAAGGACACCCTGTACGTCGACGACCTGGTCGCGCCGAACACGGTGAACACCATGCCGGAGGCCACTCTCGAGGCCACCGAGGACCACGGCCGGATCACCGGCAACACCATCGCCGGTACGTACGAGCAGTCCCGCGCCGAACTCGACGCCGTCGAGAAGCTCGGGATCGCCTACGACGACGTGGTCCAGCTCCTGGAGGACGAGGGCGTCGAGAAGTTCGCGGCGGCCTGGAACGACCTGCTCAAGTCGACAGAGGCGGAGCTCAAGCGCCTCGCCCCCTCGGAGGGCTGAAATCTTGTCAAGCAGCAACCCGCTGCGTGACCCCGCAGACCGACGGCTCCCGCGTATCGCGGGGCCGTCGGGCCTGGTCATCTTCGGCGTCACGGGCGATTTGTCACGTAAAAAGCTGATGCCCGCCGTGTACGACCTCGCCAATCGGGGTCTGCTGCCACCGGGCTTCTCGCTCGTCGGCTTCGCCCGGCGCGAATGGGCCGACGAGGACTTCGCACAGGAGGTCCACGACGCGGTCAAGGAACACGCCCGTACGCCCTTCCGCGAGGAGGTCTGGCAGCAGCTCGTCCAGGGCATGCGCTTCGTGCAGGGCACCTTCGACGACGACGACTCCTTCGAGCGGCTGCGTACCACCATCGACGAGCTGGACAAGGCGCAGGGCACGGGCGGCAACTTCGCCTTCTACCTGTCCGTGCCGCCGTCCGCCTTCCCGGTGGTCATCAAGCAGCTGAAGAAGCACCACCTCGCCGACCAGCCCAAGGGCTCCTGGCGCCGCGCGGTCATCGAGAAGCCCTTCGGGCACGACCTCAAGTCGGCCGAGGAGCTCAACTCGACCGTCGAGGACGTCTTCGCCCCGGACCAGGTCTTCCGTATCGACCACTACCTCGGCAAGGAGACCGTCCAGAACATCCTGGCGCTCCGCTTCGCCAACCAGATGTTCGAGCCGATCTGGAACCGGTCGTACGTCGACCACGTGCAGATCACGATGGCCGAGGACATCGGGATCGGCGGCCGGGCCGGGTACTACGACGGTATCGGCGCCGCCCGTGACGTCATCCAGAACCACCTGCTCCAGCTGCTGGCGCTGACCGCGATGGAGGAGCCCGCCGCCTTCGACGCGGACGCGCTCGCCGCCGAGAAGACCAAGGTGCTCGGCGCCGTGAAACTGCCGAAGGACCTGGGCAGGGACACGGTCCGCGGTCAGTACGCGGAAGGCTGGCAGGGCGGCGAGAAGGCCGTCGGCTACCTCCAGGAAGACGGTATCGACCCCAAGTCGAAGACCGACACCTACGCAGCGGTCAAGGTCGAGGTGGACAACCGCCGCTGGGCCGGGGTCCCCTTCTACCTCCGCACCGGCAAGCGTCTCGGCCGGCGTGTCACCGAGATCGCCGTCGTGTTCCAGCGCGCCCCGCACTCCCCCTTCGACCACACGGCGACGGAGGAGCTGGGCCAGAACGCGATCGTCATCCGCGTCCAGCCCGACGAGGGCATCACGGTCCGCTTCGGCTCCAAGGTCCCCGGCACCTCCATGGAGATCCGGGACGTCTCGATGGACTTCGCGTACGGCGAGTCCTTCACGGAGTCGAGCCCCGAGGCGTACGAGCGCCTGATCCTGGACGTCCTGCTGGGCGACTCCAACCTCTTCCCGCGCACGGAGGAGGTCGAGCTCTCCTGGAAGATCCTCGACCCGATCGAGCAGTACTGGGACAAGCACGGCAAGCCCGCCCAGTACCCCTCGGGCACCTGGGGCCCCGTCGAGGCGGACGAAATGCTCGAGCGAGACGGACGGAGCTGGCGGCGCCCATGAAAATAGACCTCACGGACACCACGGCCAGCAAGATCAACAAGGCGCTCGTGCAGGCCCGCCGTGCCATCGGCACCCCAGCCGTCGGCATGGTGCTCACCCTCGTCATCGTCACGGACGAGGAGAACGCCTACGACGCCCTGAGGGCCGCAAACGACGCCTCGCGCGAGCACCCCTCGCGCAAACTCGTGGTCGTCAAGCGCGTCTCCCGCTCGCCCCGCGACCGCACGAAGTCCCGCCTCGACGCCGAGGTACGGGTCGGTGCGGACGCGGGCACCGGCGAGACGGTCGTACTGCGGCTCTACGGCGAGGTCGCGGACCACTCCCAGTCCGTCGCGCTCCCCCTGCTGCTGCCGGACGCCCCGGTCGTGGTCTGGTGGCCGGTGGGCTCCCCGCGCGACCCGGCCAAGGACCCGCTGGGGGCGCTCGGCCAGCGCCGGGTCACCGACAGCTACTCCGCGGTCAGGCCCGTCGAGGAGCTGCGCTCCCGCGCCGAGAACTACGAGCCGGGCGACACCGACCTGGCGTGGGCCCGGATCACCCCCTGGCGCTCCATGCTGGCCGCCGCCCTCGACCAGGTGGACTGCGAGGTCATCTCCGCGGAGGTGACGGGCGAGGAGTTCAACCCGAGCGTCGAACTGCTGGCCATGTGGCTCGCCGACCGGCTGCATGTGCACGTACGGCGCGGGGTCTCCGCCGGTCCCGGGCTGACCCAGGTGCGCATGGAGACGACCGGCGGTCCCGTGGCGCTTCAGCGGCCGGACGGCACGATGGCCACCCTGACGCTGGACGGCCAGCCGGACCGCGCGGTGGCGCTCAAGCGCCGCGAGACGTCCGAGCTGATGGCCGAGGAACTGCGGCGGCTCGACCCGGACGACACGTACGCGTCGGCGCTGCGGTTCGGGGTGGACCGGCTGGGCGGCGCCCATTCGACCGGGGACAGGTCTCCACTGCCCACCCGGACTCCGGCGTCCGCCGTGGCGGACTCGGCTTCGAGGACGCCGTCCGCGGCGGCGGCCGGCAACCGTCCGACTCCGGCGCAGATGCCCCCGGCGAAGGGGACGGCGGCCAAGTGAACACTCCGCAACTGGTCGTCCACCGCGACAAGGAGCTGATGGCCCAGGCCGCCGCGGCCCGGCTGATCACGAAGATCGTGGACGCGCAGGCCTCGCGCGGCCACGCCTCGATCGTGCTCACGGGCGGCCGCAACGGCAACGGCCTCCTGGCGGCGCTGAGTTCGGCTCCCGCCCGGGACGCCGTCGACTGGGCGCGGCTGGACCTGTGGTGGGGCGACGAGCGGTTCCTGCCCGAGGGCGACCCGGACCGCAACGACACGCAGGCCCGTGCGGCACTCCTGGACTCCGTGCCGCTGGATCCCGCCCGCGTGCACGCGATGCCCGCCTCGGACGGCCCGTACGGCTCCGACGTGGACGCCGCCGCGGAGGCGTACGCGGCGGAACTCGCGAAGGCCGCCCTCCCGGAGAACCACAGCCCCGTCCCGGCTTTCGACGTCCTGATGCTGGGCGTCGGCCCCGACACCCACGTGGCCTCGCTCTTCCCCGAGCTGCCCGCGGTACGGGAGACCGAACGCACGGTGGTCGGCGTCCACGGCGCCCCCAAGCCTCCGCCGACCCGCATCTCCCTCACCCTCCCCGCGATCCGCTCCGCACGTGAGGTGTGGCTGCTCGCGGCGGGCGAGGACAAGGCCGAGGCCGCCGCGATCGCCCTGTCGGGCGCGGGCGAGGTACAGGCCCCGGCCGCAGGCGCCCAGGGCCGCTCCCGCACCCTGTGGCTCCTGGACGCGGCAGCGGCGTCACAGCTGCCGCGAGAGCTGTACCCGCCGGCTTCGGCGTAGGGATCCGACTCAGCGAGAAACGCCGGACGGGCTAGAGATCTCTAGCCCGTCCGGCGTTTGAGGACGAGCGCGAAGCGCGACAGGGGGGTCTGGGGACGCAGCCTCCAGGGACGGGACGGGCAGGGGCGGAGGGGGCGAAATAACACCCCCGCTACCGCCCCCGCAGCTCCCGGTACTTGGCCACGAGCGCCGTGGTCGACGCGTCCAGCCCCGGCACATCCGCCCCGTCGGCCAACGCCGGCTCGATCCGCTTGGCCAGCACCTTGCCGAGCTCGACCCCCCACTGGTCGAAGGAGTCGATGTTCCAGATCGCGCCCTGGACGAACACCTTGTGCTCGTAGAGGGCGATCAGCTGACCCAGAACCGACGGCGTCAGCTCACGCGCGAGGATCGTCGTCGTCGGGTGGTCACCCTTGAACGTCTTGTGCGGCACCAGTTCCTCGGGCACACCCTCCGCCCGCACCTCCTCCGGCGTCTTGCCGAAGGCCAGTGCCTGCGTCTGCGCGAAGAAGTTCGCCATCAACAGGTCGTGCTGGGCCTTGAGTTCGTCGCTCAGCTCGCCGACAGGCTCCGCGAAGCCGATGAAGTCGGCCGGGATCAGCTTCGTGCCCTGGTGGATGAGCTGGTAGTAGGCGTGCTGCCCGTTGGTGCCGGGCGTGCCCCACACCACCGGACCGGTCTGCCACTCCACGGGATGACCGTCCCGGTCCACGGACTTGCCGTTGGACTCCATGTCCAGCTGCTGCAGGTAGGCGGTGAACCTGGACAGGTAGTGCGAGTACGGCAGCACCGCGTGCGACTGGGCGTCGAAGAAGTTGCCGTACCAGACGCCCAACAGGCCCAGCAGCAGAGGTGCGTTGGACTCGGCGGGCGCGGTACGGAAGTGCTCGTCGACCAGATGGAAACCGTCGAGCAGCTCGCGGAACCGGTCCGGACCGATCGCGATCATCAGCGACAGACCGATCGCCGAGTCGAACGAGTACCGCCCGCCGACCCAGTCCCAGAACCCGAACATGTTCGCCGTGTCGATACCGAAGTCCGACACCTTCTCCGCGTTGGTCGACAGCGCCACGAAGTGCTTGGCGACGGCTTCCTGATCGGCCTTCAGCTCGGTCAGCAGCCAGTTCCTGGCCGAGGTCGCGTTGGTGATCGTCTCGATCGTGGTGAACGTCTTCGAGGCGATGACGAACAGCGTCTCCGCGGCGTCCAGGTCCCGCACGGCCTCGTGGAGGTCGGCACCGTCCACGTTCGACACGAAGCGGACCGTGAGACCGCGGTCGGTGAAGGAACGCAGCACCTCGTACGCCATCGCCGGACCGAGGTCGGAACCGCCGATGCCGATGTTGACGACATTCCTGATGCGCTCGCCGGTGTGCCCGGTCCACTTGCCCGAGCGGACCTGCCCGGCGAAGTCGGTCATCCTGTCGAGGACCGCGTGCACGGCGGGGACGACGTTCTCCCCGTCGACCTCGACGACCGCCTCGCGCGGGGCGCGCAGCGCGGTGTGCAGCACCGCGCGGTCCTCGGTGGTGTTGATCCTGTCGCCGCGGAACATGGCGTCCCGCAGCCCGAAGACGTCGGTCGCCGCGGCCAACTCGCGCAGCAGCCTCAGTGTCTCGTCGTTGACCAGGTGCTTGGAGTAGTCGACATGCAGATCGCCGACCTCCAGCGTGTATCCGCTTCCGCGCCCGGGATCCGCCGTGAACAGGTCACGCAGACGGGTCTCCGCGAGCTCCTCGCGGTGCGTGCCCAGTGCGGTCCACTCAGGCGTCTGATTGAGCCTGGTACGGCTTTCTGCGTTCATCTCGGACTTCCGCCTTCTTCCTGCCTGTGCTGCTGCGTACCTTGCCCCGCTGCCGGTCCCAACCTAATTGATCAGGGCCTGACGTGAGCTGCCGTAGCACCGTCATCCGGCTCAACAACAGATACGTCCGGCAGACACCCAGGTATCAGCGAGGCGACGGCGAGTGCGGACAACGCGGCCGCGGAGATGCCGACCCGCTCGCGGCAGCCGGGCGCGTCACAGCAGCCGCGAAGGAGGAGCGAGCCGCGCGTCAGTCGCGTCGGGCCCGCGTGCGATACAGCTCCGGCCGGACGCCCGAAGGCACCCGGCCGGTCTCAACTCCTAGATCTCGCCCCGCAGTTTGGCGAGGGCCTCGGCGAGGATCGCCTCGCCGTCCGCGTCGCTGCGCCGCTCCCGTACGTACGCGAGGTGCGTCTTGTACGGCTCGGTGCGTGGTGGGTCCGGCGGGTTCTCCTGGTCCTGTCCGGCGGGAAAGCCGCAGCGCGGGCAGTCCCAGGTCTCGGGAACCTGCGCGTCGCTGGCGAAGCTGGGCACCGTCTCGTGCCCGTTGGAGCACCAGAAGGAGATGCGCAGCCGCGGCGCGGACTCGCCACGCTCGGCCTCGCCCATCGGCCCCGCCCCGACCCGGCTTCCTCGGATCGCGTTGCCACTTGCCACGGTCGTAACTCCCTGCGTGATGGTGCCGCGAAACGAGTCGGCGTGACGCTTCGCCGCGAGCGCCTCAGTCTACGTAAGGCCCAACGCGCGTCCAGTGATTGGAGTTACACCCCCGCCCCTAGACGCAAGCCCCATGATAGGCCGCGATTTCCGTCGCGTACCGAACATGGGGCCTTACGTGCGCAAAGTGCGTGCGTAGTATGCAGTTGTGCCGATGTGTACCGGCCGATGTGGGCCAGCGGTCAGTTGTTGACCTTCATCAGGATGCCGAGCGTGACGATGCACGCGAACCAGAGCAGACCGACCACGACAGTGATGCGGTCGAGGTTGCGCTCGGCGACCGAGGAGCCACCGACGGACGACTGCATGCCGCCACCGAACATGTCGGAGAGGCCGCCGCCCTTGCCCTTGTGCATCAGCACCAGCAGCATCAACAGGCCGCTGAAGACGATCAGGGCGATCGAGAACCCCATAACCACGGCTGGACCAACTTCCTCGGAACTGGACGGACGACGGGGGCCGGGTGGTCGCCCACCTGGCCCCCGCTAGGGTACGACGGATCGTCGCTACCGCATACTCGCGGCCGCGAGCCTTCGGCTCACTGGTCGCGGAAGCGGACGATCTTGACGAACTCGTCGGCGTCCAGGGAGGCACCGCCGACCAGCGCGCCGTCGATGTCGGGCTTCGCCATGATCTCCGCGACGTTCCCGGACTTCACCGAGCCGCCGTACTGGATGCGGACGGCGTCGGCCACTTCCTGCGAGTACAGCTCGGCGAGCTTGCCGCGGATCGCCGCGCAGACCTCCTGCGCGTCGTCGGCGCCACAGACCTTGCCGGTGCCGATGGCCCAGACGGGCTCGTACGCGATCACGATCGACTCGGCCTGCTCGGCGGGGACGTCCTTGAGACCGCCCTCGACCTGGCTGAGCGTGTGCGTGACGTGGTTGCCCGCCTCGCGGACGTCGAGCTCCTCGCCGACGCACAGGATCGGGGTCAGGCCGTACTTGTGGGCGGCCTTCACCTTGGCGTTGACGATCTCGTCGGTCTCGTAGTGGTACTGGCGGCGCTCGGAGTGGCCGATCGCCACGTACGTGCACTTGAGCTTGGCCAGCATCGGACCGGAGATCTCGCCGGTGTAGGCACCGGAGTCCTGCGCCGAGACGTCCTGTGCGCCGTACTTGATCTTGAGCTTGTCGCCGTCGACCAGGGTCTGTACGGAGCGCAGATCGGTGAAGGGCGGCAGGACGGCGACCTCACAGGCCTCGTAGTCCTTGTCGGCCAGGGCGAAAGCGAGCTTCTGGACGTGCGCGATGGCCTCGAGGTGGTTGAGGTTCATCTTCCAGTTGCCCGCCATCAGCGGCGTGCGCGTACTCATGTAGGTCAGTCCTCCAGTGCGGCAAGGCCGGGGAGCGTCTTGCCCTCGAGGTATTCGAGGGAGGCGCCGCCGCCGGTCGAAATGTGGCCGAATGCCGTCTCGTCGAAGCCCAGGATGCGGACGGCCGCGGCGGAGTCGCCACCGCCGACGACCGTGAAGGCCGGGGAGTCGAGAAGGGCCTGGGCGACCGCCTTGGTGCCCTCGGCGTAGTCGGGGTGCTCGAAGACGCCCATCGGACCGTTCCAGAAGACGGTGGCCGCGTCGGCGAGCTTCGAGGCGTAGAGCTTGCGGGACTCGGGACCGATGTCGAGACCGAGCTGGTCTGCCGGGATGGCGTCCGCGGCGACGGTGGTGGGGTTGGAGGGGGCCTTCGTCTTCAGGTCCGGGAACTGCGGAGCCACCACCACGTCGACCGGGAGGATCAGCTCGACGCCGTTCTTCTCGGCGCGCTCGATGTACTCCTTGACGACCGGGATCTGGTCCTCCTGGAGAAGGGAGGTGCCGACCTCGTACCCCTTGGCCTTCAGGAAGGTGAACACCATGCCGCCGCCGACGAGCAGCTTGTCGGCCTTGCCGAGCAGCTGGTCGATGACCGCCAGCTTGTCGGAGACCTTGGAGCCGCCGAGCGCGACCACGTAGGGGCGCTCGACGTCGTCGGTGAGCTTCTTCAGGACACCGACCTCGGTGGCGATGAGGTAGCCCGCGTAGTGCGGAAGGCGCGCCGGGAGGTCGTACACGGAGGCGTGCTTGCGGTGCACCGCGCCGAAACCGTCGCCCACGTAGACGTCGGCCAGGGCGGCCAGCTGGTCCGCGAACTCGCCGCGCTCGGTGTCGTCCTTGGCCGTCTCGCCGGCGTTGAAGCGCAGGTTCTCGATGACCGCGACCTGGCCGGGCTGGAGGCCGTTCACCGCGTCGTGGGCGGCGGGGCCGACGGTGTCCTGGGCGAACGCGACCGGGGTGCCGAGGAGTTCGGCGAGCCGTTCGGCGGGCTGCAGCAGCGAGAACGCCGGGTCCGGGGCGCCCTTGGGGCGGCCGAGGTGCGAGGCGACGATCACCTTGGCGCCCGCCTCGGCCAGCGCCTTGACGGTCGGCAGGACGGCCCGGATGCGGCCGTCGTCGGTGATGAGGCCGTCGGCCAGCGGCACGTTCAGGTCGGCGCGGACGAAGACCCGCTTGCCGTCCACGCCTTCGGCGAGAAGTTCGTCGATCGTCTTCATAACTGGACTCCTAGGGAGGCTCTTTCAATCCGGAGAGGGCTGATCGATCACGACGTGGGACAGGGCCCGGGCAGCGATGCTGTGCGCTGCCCGGGCCCTGTCCTCACATCGAGGTGCCTGCTCTGGGAATCAGAGCTGGCCGCCGACGAAGACCGTGAGGTCGACGAGGCGGTTGGAGTAGCCCCACTCGTTGTCGTACCAGCCGAGGATCTTCACCGAGGTGCCCTCCTGGACCATGGTCAGGGAGGAGTCGAAGGTGCAGGAGGCCGGGTCGCCGACGATGTCCGAGGAGACGATCGGGTCCTCGGTGTACGTCAGGTAGCCCTTGAGGTCGCCGTCCTCGGAGGCCTTCTTGAACGCCGCGTTGACCTCGTCCTTGGTGACCTCGCGCTGGAGCGTCACGACGAGGTCGGTGGCGGAACCGGTCGGGACCGGGACGCGCATCGCGATGCCGTCGAGCTTGCCCTTGAGCTGCGGGAGGACCAGGGCGGTGGCCTTGGCGGCACCCGTCGTGGTCGGGATGATGTTCTCGGCGGCGGCACGGGCGCGGCGCAGGTCCGAGTGCGGGAAGTCCAGGATGCGCTGGTCGTTCGTGTACGCGTGGACCGTCGTCATCAGGCCCTTGACGATGCCGAAGTTCTCGTCGAGAACCTTCGCCATCGGCGCCACACAGTTGGTGGTGCAGGAGGCGTTGGAGATGATGTGGTGGTTGGCCGCGTCGTACTTGTCCTGGTTGACGCCCATCACGATGGTGATGTCCTCGTCCTTGGCCGGAGCCGAGATGAGGACCTTCTTGGCGCCGCCCGCGATGTGCTTCTCGGCGTCGGCCTTCTTGGTGAAGATGCCGGTCGACTCGATGACGATGTCGACGCCGAGGTCGCCCCACGGGATGTCGGCGGGGTTGCGCTCGGAGAGCACCTTGATGGTGCGGCCGTCGACGGTGATCGTGTCGGCGGTGTGCGACACCTCGGCCTTGAGTCGGCCCAGGATGGTGTCGTACTTCAGAAGATGAGCAGTGGTCGCGGTGTCACCCAGGTCGTTGACAGCCACGATCTCGATGTCAGCACCCTGCTCCAGCAGCGCGCGGAAGTAGTTACGACCGATGCGGCCAAAGCCGTTGATGCCTACGCGGATCGTCACGAACCGATCTCCTCGTTGGTACGCCGGCTCAGATGCCGGCGAGTTGTATGGGATGTCCCCGACCGGTTACGACCCTACCTCCCTGAGGCTCCCGGGGTGACATCGAGATGCCCCATACACGGCAGGGCGGTCCGTACCCGCCAGTAGGGGTACGGACCGCCCGCCGTGTTCACGTGATCGTCACGTCGATTCAGCCGCGCAGTGCGGCCAGCGCCTTCCCGATGAGGGCCGTTCGGTCGGCCGCCGCGGTGACGTGCTCCAGGCCGAAGCCCAGCAGCACGGTGTCGTCCGTGGTGACCGCTCCGTACGTCTTGAAGAGCTCACCCGAGAGCCCCCAGTCCTTGGTGACCGCGGGGCTGCCCGCGGGCGGTCCGGGGACGCTCCAGGCGCCGAGCGAGGTCTCGAAGCCCTCGACCGCGCCCGCCGTGCCGCCGATGACGACGGAGGCGTTGTCGGCGAGGACACCGTGGCCGCCCGAGCCCGGGTCGGTGATGTAGCTCAGCGACACCTCCACCGTCTTTCCGGCGTAGGCGGAGAGGTCGAAGTTGACCTCCTGCCATCCGTCGGAGGCTCCGGTGAAGCTGTTCCAGGACCCGCTGGTGCCGGTGGGCGTGCAGGCGTCGTCGCCACGGGTGAGGTACCGGGTGAGGGCGGGGTGCGCCTTGATGAAGTACCCCGCTTCGCATTCGACGGGTACGGCGGTGCTGGTGGCGCCGCCCTTGTCGGGGAGCGTCGTCCAGTCGTCGGCCCCGGCCGTGTGGGCCTCGAGCACGGCGTGGTCGTAGGCCTCCTCGGTGTCCCACAGCAGCTGCGTGCGCAGGGTGGGCGCGTCGGCCGCGCTCACCCCGGTGAGGTCGATGGTGCGGGTGAGCCGGTTCCAGGCGTAGTCGGAGTGCGTGACGGCCGCCATGGACGTGCCTTCGTAGGGACCGTACGGATTGACGGTGCCCGGGTACTGTCCCGCGCCCGCGCTCGCGAACTGCGGGAACGTGGTGGCCGGCAGGTTGTCCGAGGTGACGCTGTACGCCCCCGCCGCGTTGAGCGGGTTGCCGGGCGCGCCGCTGAGCGCTCCGCCGGCGCCGGCGAGCTTGCCCGAGCCGGTGAAGGCGGTGGCGGCGGGAGTGGTCGTACGGGAGTAGGCGCCCAGGTAGTACTGGCTGAAGTCGTTCGTCACGGCACCGGGCAGGGCGACGCTGCCGCCGGCCTGCTCGCCCGCCTCGATCAGCTTGCCGCCCTCGTTGAGGTAGGCGCGCAACTGGAGCTGGGTGGTGTAGCCGGGGCGGTCGGCGCCGGTGTAGTGGACGACCGTCCCGAAGTGGCCGAGCACACCGAGCGCGTCGGGCGCGCCCTGCGTCGCGACGTCCCAGACGAGGGGCTTGCGGCCGTTGGCCTTGAGCGCGTCGACGTACGTCTGCGTCTGGGCGGCCGTGGTGGTCTCCTCGGCGACCACGAGGGTGTCGGCGCGGGGCCGTTCGGCGATGGTGTACGTGAAGTGCTCGCTGGAGGTGGGCTTTCCGCTCTTCGTCTCTCCGGTGAACCAGACCTCGACCTTGTCGCCCGGGACGCCGTCCTGGACGGGGGCGCGGTACTCGTCGAAGTAGAGGTTGTCCTCGCCTCCGAAGGTCTCGCCGCCCTTCCACGGCTTGAGCGCCTGGTCCCACGTACGGCCGCCGTTGACGCGGTACTTGAGCTCCTTGTCGCGGACGGACCTCCGTACGACCACGGAGATCTCCTGGTCGGCGCCGCGGGAGTACGAGGTGGCGAAGGCGGCCGGGGTGAAGTCGGCGGCTTCGAGACCGAGCGAGGAGGAGGGCTTGTCGGGGTGGACGGCGGTCTCGGCGACGGAGAGCGCGAACGGGACGTTCTTCGCGAACTCCTGCTGGATCAGCTTCTCGTCGTCCGGGAAGGTGAAGACGGACGCGCAGTCCGCCGCGTTCCAGGCGTCGTTCGGGTCGAGGTTCGACGCGGTCTGGCAGGTCGACATCTCGGGGGTGTACATCGCCAGGCCGTTGACGTTGGAGGCGTGGCCGTCGGCCTCACCGTTCGTCGTGTACAGCTCGGAGGAGACCTGCGGGCGGTAACCGGGGATCGCGGGGTTCTCGGGCGTACCGGCGAGAGCCTCGTACAGCACGTCGTCCGGGCTCGGGGTCGCCACCTGCCAGCCGACTCCGTAGAGGATCAGCTCGGCCGCGGAGTGGTAGTTGATGCCGTACGTGAAGCCGATGCGCTTCTCGAAGGCGTCGATCGCCTTGGTCTCGGGCTCGGAGCCGGGGCTCGCGCCGCGATAGGTCTCGCTGGTGGGGTTGGGGGACGAACCCTCGTTGTCGTAGCCCCACTTGTAGGCGAAGTTGCGGTTGAGGTCGACGCCGTCGCCGGTGGTGATGGCGCCGTCGCCGTTCACGTCACGCATGTTCTTGCGCCACTGGCGGTCACCGGCGGGGTCGAACGTCCAGTCGTAGCCGTCGGGGTTCGCCGAGATGACGAACCACAGCTCGGTCGAGTCGACGATCTTCTTGACACGCTTGTCCGTCGAATAGTTGTCCAGGTAATAGTGCATCAGACGCCGCGTCATCTCGGGCGTGATCCACTCACGGGCGTGCTGGTTGGACATGTACAGCACGGACGGCTTGGCGCCGTCCTTGGTCTTCCTGGCGCCCTTGGTGAGCTTGAGCGCCAGGATGTCCTGCCCCTTGAGGGTCTTCCCGATGGAGACGACCTTGGTGAGACCGGGGTGGGCCTGGCCGGTCCTGACGATCTCCTCCTGGAGATTGCCCGCTCCGCTGTACGGGCGGTACACACCGTCCCCAGCGGCCGCCACCCGCGCCCGCGCCTTCGCCGAGGTCTTGTACTCGGTGAGGTCGACGCCCTTGTCCTCCAGCTGTTCCGCCTGCTTGTCGGTGAGGTAGACCTCGACCTCGGCGGTGCCCTTCGCCGGCACCCGCTCGCCGAGTTCGTGGGCGTCCTGACCGGCCGCCAGCAGCAGGGGTACCTGCTGCTGGGTGACGTCGGCGTGGAACACCTTGACGGCGTCCGCACCCGGGTCGGCCGTTCGGCCGCCCTCCGCCTGAGCGACGGGCGCCAGGCTCGCCCCGCCCAGCATGAGTGCGGCTACAGCGAGGATCGATCTCGCTCTTCGTCTCATGAGCCCCCCTTGCGTTTGTCCGGCACATCTGTGCGCAGACGCCAGGCTGGTCACGCTCCATGATCATGTCAAGACGGCATCAAGTGCGGGCAAAAAGCCGCCGGCGCCGAATTCGGCACCAGCGGCTCCCTGCATGAACTACGCGCCCGAGCCGACGAGTTGTCCTCGCGTGCTCGGACGTCCCGCCGACTCCGAGGGGACTCGGAGCACCCGTACCGTCCACGCGGCTCCGACCAGCCACGTTGTCCGCGCGGCTCAGACGGCCATGTTGTCGGCCATCTCCTCGGTGAGGTTCGACTCCGTCCCGGGGATGCCGAGGTCCTGGGCCCGCTTGTCGGCCATCGCCAGCAGTCGGCGGATACGGCCCGCCACGGCGTCCTTGGTCAGCGGCGGGTCGGCGAGCGCGCCCAGCTCCTCCAGGGAGGCCTGCTTGTGGTCCATCCGCAGCCGGCCGGCTGCCGCGAGATGCTCCGGCACCTCGTCGGCGAGGATCTCCAGCGCTCGCTGCACCCGGGCCCCCGCGGCGACCGCGGCGCGGGCCGAGCGGCGCAGGTTGGCGTCGTCGAAGTTGGCGAGCCGGTTGGCCGTGGCGCGGACCTCGCGGCGCATCCGCCGCTCCTCCCAGGCCAGCACCGACTCGTGGGCACCGAGGCGGGTGAGCAGCGCCCCGATCGCGTCGCCGTCCCGTACGACCACCCGGTCCACGCCGCGGACCTCGCGGGCCTTGCTCGCGATCTGGAGCCTGCGAGCCGCGCCGACCAGGGCGAGCGCCGCCTCGGGGCCGGGGCAGGTCACCTCCAGGGAGGACGAGCGACCCGGCTCGGTGAGCGAGCCGTGCGCCAGGAACGCCCCCCGCCAGGCCGCCTCGGCGTCGCAGGTGGCCCCCGAGACCACCTGCGGGGGCAGCCCGCGGATGGGACGGCCGCGGCCGTCGACGAGCCCTGTCTGGCGGGCCAGCTGGTCGCCGCCCGCGACGACCCGCACCACGTAGCGGGAGCCGCGGCGCAGACCGCCGGGTGCCATCACGATCAGTTCGGAACTGTGGCCGAAGATCTCCAGAATGTCGCGCTTCAGCCGGCGCGCCGCCATCGCGGTGTCCAGCTCCGCCTCGATCACAATCCGGCCGCTCACCAGGTGGAGGCCGCCGGCGAACCGCAGAATGGCGGAGACCTCCGCCTTTCTGCAGCAGGTCCGGGTGACGGGAAGCCGGGAAATCTCGTCCTTCACCGCTGCCGTCATCGCCATGGGCCGATCCTTCCATGCATCCGAAAAATACGGTCGTACGCGGCGGCCAACAGCTCCGGGTCGTGCCTCGGGCTACCGTCGGTCCGGGCCACCGGCGCCAGCTCGACCGCGGCGCCGAGCCGCTTGGCGGCATCGGTGAGCAAATCGCGGTCGGGCACGGCGGCCTCGTCGGCCAGCACCACGTCCAGGGCGAGTTTAGGGGCGTGTCGTCCCAAAACCTCCAAATGACGCTGCGGGGAGAAGCCATCGGTTTCTCCGGGCTGCGGCGCGAGGTTCAGGGAGAGTACCCGGCGGGCCTTGGTCTGGATGAGCGCGTCGAGCAGGTCGGGCACGAGCAGATGGGGGATCACCGAGGAGAACCAGGAGCCGGGGCCGAGCACCACCCAGTCCGCGTCGAGGACCGCGGCGACGGCCTCGGGGACGGCGGGCGGGTCGTGCGGCACGACGTGCACGGACTGCACCTCGCCGGGCGTGAGCGCCACGGTGGCCTGGCCACGCACGGTGTCGACGTCCTCGGGCCGGTCCGGGTCGTGTCCCTTGACCAGGGCCTGGAGCTCCAGGGGTACGGCGGACATGGGCAGCACGCGGCCGTGCGCGCCCAGCAGCCTGCCCACCAGGTCCAGGGCCTGGACATGGTCACCGAGCTGCTCCCACAGGGCGACGATCAGCAGATTGCCCACCGCGTGCTCGTGCAGGTCGCCCTTGGACTGGAAGCGGTGCTGGATGACCCGGGCCCAGGTCTGGCCCCAGTCGTCGTCGCCGCAGAGCGCGGCCAGGGCCTTGCGCAGGTCGCCGGGCGGGAGCACGCCCAGTTCTTCGCGCAGGCGCCCGCTGGAGCCGCCGTCGTCGGCCACGGTGACGACGGCCGTGAGGTCACCCGTGATCCGGCGCAACGCGGTGAGCGAGGCGGACAGGCCCATGCCGCCGCCGAGGGCGACGACCTTGGGCTGGGTGCCGCGGCGGCGCGGCTTGGCACCGCGCGCCACGGCGGGCTTGCCGCTCTGGCCCTCGGAGGCCACCCGGCGCAGCCTGCTCAGCCGCAGAGCGGCACGTCCGGTCACTCGCGGCCCATGTCCCGGTGCACGACCACCGTCTCCACGCCCTGGGAGACGAGGCGGGCGGCGAGCTTCTCGGAGGTGGCGACCGAGCGGTGCTTGCCGCCGGTGCAGCCGACCGCGATGGTCACATACCGCTTGCCCTCACGGCGGTATCCGGCCGCGATGAGCTGGAGCAGCTCGGCGTAGCGGTCGAGGAACTCCTTGGCGCCCGGCTGGTTGAAGACGTACGCCGAGACCTCCTCGTTGAGGCCGTTGAAGGGGCGCAGCTCCGGAACCCAGTGCGGGTTCGGCAGGAAGCGCATGTCCACCACCAGGTCGGCGTCGACCGGAAGGCCGTACTTGAAGCCGAAGGACATCACGGTGGCCCGCAGCTCGGGCTCCTCCTCGCCGGCGAACTGGGCGTCCATCTTGGCGCGCAGCTCGTGCACGTTCAGGCTGGAGGTGTCGATCACCAGGTCGGCGTCGCCGCGCAGCTCGCGCAGCAGTTCGCGCTCGGCGTCGATGCCGTCCACGATGCGGCCGTCGCCCTGGAGGGGGTGCGGGCGGCGCACCGACTCGAAGCGGCGCACCAGGGCCTCGTCGGAGGACTCCAGGAAGACGATCCGCCGGGTGACGTGCTTGGACGCCAGGTCGGCGAGCGATTCGCGGAGGTTGTCGAAGAAGCGGCGGCCTCGTACGTCGACGACGACCGCGATCCTGGCCACGTTGCCCTGGGAGCGGGCGCCGAGCTCCACCATGGTGGGGATCAGCGCGGGCGGCAGGTTGTCGACGACGAACCAGCCGAGGTCCTCCAGACACTTGGCCGCCGTCGACCGTCCGGCACCGGACATCCCCGAAATGATCACCAGCTCGGGGATGGCGGTCTCGGGCACCGCGGCCGTGTCCATCGTCGTACTCTCCTGTGCGCTGTCAGCGGTGTCCGCGCCGCTGTCGGGCTGCGGCCCGTTCTCCTGGTCGTCGTCGGTCTTCGGTTCGTGTTCCTGGCGTTCGTTCTCGGTCATGTCTCCTGCCCCCGTCGCTTGTCCGAGGCGCCCGCGGTCACGGGCTCCTCCGGGGAGTCCGCCGTCGTTTCGGGCGCCCCGTCTTCCTCGTCTTCCATGATCTCTCCAGTAGCCGTGTTCACGGCGGGAGCGGCCGGGGCCGCCTGGGCGAGGGCCACGGCGATCGTCTCGGCCGTTTTACGGCCTATGCCGGGAACCTCGCAGATCTGGTCGATTGTCGCGGATCGCAGCTTCTTCACCGAACCGAAGTGCTTGATCAGCGCCTGTTTGCGTGTCTCGCCCAGCCCCGGCACGTCGTCCAGAGGGCCCGCCCTGAAGCGCTTGGCCCGCTTGGCGCGCTGGTAGGTGATCGCGAACCGGTGCGCCTCGTCACGGACGCGCTGGAGCAGGTAGAGCCCCTCGCTGGTGCGGGGCAGGACCACCGGGTTGTCGTCGTCCGGCAGCCACACCTCTTCCAGGCGCTTGGCGAGGCCGCACACGGCGATGTCGTCGATGCCGAGCTCGTCCAGGGCCTTCTTGGCGGCCGCGACCTGCGGCTGGCCGCCGTCGACGACGACGAGCTGCGGGGGGTAGGCGAAGCGCTTGGGGCGCCCGTCGTCCTCGGTGAGCGCGGTCTCGCCGTCCGCCCACTCCCCCGTCTTCTCCTTCTCGGCGATGTAGCGCCGGAAGCGGCGGGTGATCACCTCGTGCATGGACCGGACGTCGTCCTGCCCCTCGAAGCCCTTGATCTGGAAGCGCCGGTACTCGCTCTTGCGCTGGAGGCCGTCCTCGAAGACGACCATCGAGGCCACCACGTCGTCGCCCTGGAGGTGCGAGATGTCGTAGCACTCGATGCGCAGGGGCGCGCTGTCCAGTTCGAGGGCTTCGGCGATCTCCTCCAGGGCCCGCGAGCGGGTGGTCAGGTCGGAGGCGCGCTTGGTCTTGTGCAGGACGAGCGACTGCTGCGCGTTGCGGCGCACCGTCTCCATGAGCGCCTTCTTGTCGCCGCGCTGCGGGATGCGCAGGGAGACGATGGCGCCGCGGCGCTCGGTCAGCCACTCCTGGACGGGCTCCGTCGGTTCGGGCAGCGCGGGGACGAGCACTTCCTTGGGGACGGAGTCGCCTGTCTCCTCGCCGTAGAGCTGCTGGATCGCGTGTTCGACGAGGTCACCGGTGGTGACGGCCTCCACCTTGTCCGTGACCCAGCCGCGCTGGCCGCGCACGCGTCCGCCGCGCACGTGGAAGATCTGCACGGCCGCCTCCAGCTCGTCCTCCGCGACGGCGATCAGGTCGGCGTCGGTCGCGTCGGCGAGCACGACCGCGCTCTTCTCCATGGCCTTCTTCAGGGCCTCGATGTCGTCGCGCAGGCGGCCCGCCCGCTCGTACTCCATCTCCTCGGCGGCGTCCGTCATCTGCCTTTCGAGGCGGCGGAGGTACGTCCCCGTACGCCCTGCCATGAAGTCGCAGAACTCCTCGGCCAGATCCCGGTGTTCGTCCTCGGAGACACGCCCGACGCAGGGGGCGGAGCATTTGCCGATGTAGCCGAGGAGGCAGGGGCGGCCGGTGCGGACAGCGTTCTTGAAGACGCCGGCGGAGCAGGTGCGCACGGGGAAGACGCGCAGCAGCAGGTCCACGGTGTCGCGGATCGCCCAGGCGTGTCCGTAGGGGCCGAAGTAGCGCACGCCCTTGCGTTTGTGGCCGCGCATCACCTGGACGCGCGGGAACTCCTCGTTCATGGTCACCGCGAGGTACGGATAGCTCTTGTCGTCGCGGTACTTGACGTTGAACCGGGGGTCGAACTCCTTGATCCAGGAGTACTCCAGCTGAAGGGCCTCGACCTCCGTGGACACGACCGTCCACTCCACGGACGCGGCGGTGGTGACCATCGTGCGGGTGCGCGGGTGGAGGCTCGCCAGGTCCTGGAAGTAGTTGGCCAGGCGCTGGCGGAGACTTTTCGCCTTCCCGACGTAGATCACCCGGCGGTGCTCGTCGCGGAATTTGTACACCCCGGGAGACTCCGGGATCTGTCCCGGCTTGGGGCGGTAGCTGGAGGGGTCGGCCATGTCTCACACCCTACTGGCGAGGGCTGACAGCGCGGCGGCGTCCCGGCCCCGCCTGTGGACAGATCGAGCCGGGGGGTCTCACGATTCGAGGAACGTGAGCACGGCCAGGACGCGGCGGTGGTCGCCGGAGGCTTCCGGAATGCGCGGTTTGCCCAGCCCGCCGCGGACGTGATTTCTCGATGGTGTCCTCGGTGACCCACAGCCGTCGGCCGACGACCGCCTCGGAGGGGCACTCGGCCATGAGGGCGAGAACCTCCCGCTCCCGTCCGTCGAAGAAGAACCCGCGCGGCGTCGCGCCTGCCTCCCCATGCGGGAGGGGTGGAGACACCAGGGGAGCAGGGGGCCAGTGTGACGGGAGGGGCTTGTGGGAGTCCATGGGGCTGCTGGGGCAGGAGAGGTCGGTCGGGGGTTCACGCGGCAGCTGAGATGCACGTTGCGCGTCAGGTGTTGTCCCGGCCTGGTCAACACGCTTCAATGCGGTGGAACTTGGGCCGCGAACGGCCACACGCGCGCGTGAACAGCCCCCGCGCGCCGACCCGGCGGCCTCACCCGCACGAGCGGCCTGACCAGCCGTTGTGAGCATTCACAGAAAGGCCCCTGTATGCGGCACGGCACACAGCACGCGGACCTCGCCACGGAGGAACTGGAGACCGCCCTGCGCGGCGGCCCCTTCCACATCGCGCTGCGCGCCGCGATCGCCGCCCGCGGGCTGCCCCTGCAGCGGGTACAGCACCACCTGTCGCGGTACGGGGTCAAGGTCGGTGTGACCAGCCTGAGTTACTGGCAGCAGGGCGCCCGGCGCCCACAACGCCCCGAGTCGCTGCGGGCCGTCCGCGCCCTGGAGGAGATCCTGCAACTTCCGGACGATTCGCTGATCCGGCTGCTCGTCAAGGCCGACGAACCCTCCCCCGCGGATCGCACCGCCGGCCGTTCGTACCGCTCGCTCGTGGAGGCCTCCGGCGTCCTGGAGCGGCTCCTGGGCGAGTTGGAGTCGCCCCTCGACAGCGGGCTGCACACCCTCGGCCACCACGAATGCGTACGCATCGGAGCGCGGCGCGAGCTGGTGGGCCGCGAGTCGCACCACATAGTGCGCGCACACCGGGAGGGCGTGGACCGCTATGTGGCCGTCCACCATGGCGACCCGGGGTGCGCTCCGGACCGTATGGCGGTGCACCCGCTGGAGAACTGCCGTACGGGGCGGGTTCGGTGGCACCAGGAGACCGGAATCCTCGTGGCCGAGCTGCTCTTCGACACCCGACTGCGCGCCGGAGACACCTATCTCTTCCGTTACGGCTTCGACGACGGCACCGCCGGGGCGTCCGGCGAGTACGCACGCGGATTCAGTTTCGCCGGCGGACAGTACGCCCTCCAAGTGCGGTTCACCGGGGAGACGTTGCCCGTGCGCTGTCACCGGTTCACCCAGCAGTCGGCGGCGGCTCCGCGCAGTGGCCGCCAGGAACTGACGCTGAGCGGTCACCACCGCTCGGTGCACCTTGTCGAGCCGCGGCTGCGGCCGGGGATCCTGGGGATCGAGTGGGACTGGGGGTAGCCGCCCGACTCCGTGCGACCCGGCGGACGTAAACGCTTACGTAAGCGTTTACGTCTGCCGCCCGATGGGATACGTTCCGTGCGAGGAGCGGGTTGGCCGATGGGCTGAGGCCCAGGTTCCGGGGACGGAGGCGCGATGGCGACGATGACCGACGTGGCCCAGCGCGCGGGTGTGTCCATCGCGACCGTCTCGCATGTACTCAACGACACGCGACCCGTGCGGCCGGCCACCCGTCAGGCGGTTCTCGACGCGATGGACACGCTCGGGTACACGCCCAACACCCTGGCCCGTTCGCTGGTCACCTCACGCACGCGGTCCATCGGCCTGGCGGTGTCGGCGATCAGCAACCCGTACTTCACGGAGATCCTCCAGGGCGTCGAGGCCGGAGCCCTGGAGCACGGCTACGGGCTGCTCCTCGCCGATCCGCACGACGACCCCGTGCATGAGCGGAAAGTCGCCCAACTGCTGCATGAGCGCCGCGTCGACGGCATGATCGTCGCACCCTCGGCGGACCCGGGCGAACTGCTGGAATACCTCGGGAAACACGACGTGCCCACCGTGTTCCTGGACCGACTGGTCGATGTGCCCACCAAGACGCCCACCAAGACTCCCGCCGGGACACCAGCAGGGACACCCGTCGAGCCCCACGCTCACGCCCCCTCCGACAGCCCTCCCGACGCCGCCCCTCGTTCCTCCTTCCGCTACGACCAGGTCTGCGCCGAGAACGCCGAGCCCATGGCGCGGTTGGTCACGCATCTGGCCGAGCTGGGCCACAAACGCGTCGGACTGGTCGCCGGCCTGCCCGGGCTCAGCACCACGACCGAGCGGATCACCGGCTACCGCCACGGCCTGGCGAACGCCGGACTCCCCTACGACGAGCGGCTCGTGGCACACGGTGACTCCGAGTCCGGTGCCGCCGAGCGCACCACCGGCGCACTGCTGTCCCTGGCGGCACCGCCCACCGCCCTGGTCACCGGCAACAACGCCATGACAATCGGCGCGCTGCGGGCCCTGCGCGCGCGAGGCCTGTCCGTGCCGGCCGACGTGGCGCTGTGCTGCTTCGACGACTTCTCCTGGGCGGACCTGTTCACGCCCCGGCTGACCGCGATCTCCCAGCCCAGCAGGGAGATCGGCGCCCAGGCCCTCCGGCTGCTCCTGGAACGGCTGACATCGCCCGGCCGCCCGGGCCGTACCGTGCGGCTGCCCTCCACCCTCGTCCACCGCAGCTCGTGCGGCTGCCCGGAGAGGCCTGACGAGCCCGCGAAGTCCGGGATGCCCGACGGTTCCGCGGCTCCCGGCCCGCCCGGGAACCCCAGCAGCCCCACGAACCGCAACAGCGCCAGCAGCCCCAGCAGTTACGAGAAAGGACCCGTGTCGTGATCGTCGTCGCCGGTGAGGCCCTGATCGATCTGGTGCCGCAGGGCGCGGGCGCGCTCGTCGGCCTGCAACCGGCGCTCGGCGGCGGGCCCTACAACACCGCGGTGGCGCTCGGCCGCCTCGGCTCCCCGACGGCCTTCTGCTCCCGGGTCTCAGGCGATGCCTTCGGCGAGGCGCTCCTCGACGGGCTTCGCGGGGCGGGCGTCGACGTGTCGTCGGTGCAGCGCGGAGCGGAGCCGACGACCCTCGCCGTCGCCTCGATCGGCGCGAGCGGCTCGGCCTCGTACTCCTTCTACGTCGAGGGCACGGCGGACCGCCTCTTCACAGCCCCGGCCCAACTCCCGGACGCGACAAGGGCGGTGTCCTTCGGTACCTGCTCGCTCGTCCTGGAGCCGGGCGCGAGCGCCTACGAGGAGCTGATGCGGACCGCGGCCGCGCGGGGCGTGTTCACCACCCTCGACCCGAACATCCGGGCCGGGCTGATTCCCGACGCGGACGCCTACCGGGCCCGGTTCAGGAGCTGGCTCCCGTCGGTGTCGCTGCTCAAGCTCTCCGAGGAGGACGCCCAGTGGCTCGGAGGCACCCCGCGTGAATGGCTGGCGTCCGGGCCCACGGCCGTGGTGATCACGCACGGCGGCGACGGCCTGACGGCGTTCACCCGCGACGGCTCGGTGCACCCCGTGCCCGGCGTAGAGGTCGAGGTCGTGGACACCATCGGCGCCGGCGACACCGTGAACGCGGCCCTGCTGCACGGTCTGGCCGCCCGCGACGCCCTGTCTCCGGCGGGCTTGGCCGATCTGGGTCCCGAGGGCTGGACCGAACTGCTGCGCTTCGCGGCCCGCGCGGCGGCGATCACCTGCTCACGTGCGGGGGCGGAGCCGCCGTACGCGTCCGAACTCGACATCCTCTGAGACCACCGCCCCGTACGCCCTCAGGTCCGTGCAGGGCGGCTGACCGTGCAACGGACGGCGCCCCCGGGGAGTTCCCGTGGGGCGCCGTTCTGTGCCGGCTTGTCAGGCCTCGCGGGCCCGCGTGGTCCTCTTCGCGGGGACCGCCTTCTTCGTGGCTGCCTTCTTCGTGGCCGTCGACTTCGTGGCTGTCGACTTTGCGGCTGTCGATTTCGCAGACGTCGACTTCGCGGTCGCGGCCGTCTTCTTGGTCGCCGTGCTGTCGACCGCCTTGGTGGCCGTCTTCTTCGGGGCGGACTTGGCCGCCACCGTCCTCTTGACCGGCGCCTTGCGCGGGGCCTTCACGAACGTCCCGTCGCTGATCCGGTCGGCGCCGAGGATCTCGCGCAGGAACTTGCCGGTGTGGCTGGCCGGAACCCCGGCGACCTCCTCGGGCGTGCCCTCGGCGATCACGAGACCGCCGCCGTTGCCGCCCTCGGGGCCCATGTCGACGACCCAGTCCGCGGTCTTGACGACGTCGAGGTTGTGCTCGATGACGATGACCGTGTTGCCCTTGTCGACCAGGCCGGACAGCACCGTAATGAGCTTGCTGATGTCCTCGAAGTGCAGACCGGTGGTCGGCTCGTCGAGCACGTAGACCGTACGCCCCGTCGACCGCTTCTGGAGCTCGGAGGCCAGCTTCACGCGCTGCGCCTCACCGCCGGACAGGGTCGGCGCCGACTGGCCGAGCCGGACGTAGCCGAGACCGACGTCGTTGAGCGTCCTGAGGTGGCGGGCGATCGCGGGCACGGCCTCGAAGAAGCCGAGCGCCTCCTCGATCGGCATGTCGAGGACCTCGGAGATGGACTTGCCCTTGTAGTGGACCTCCAGGGTCTCCCGGTTGTAGCGCGCCCCGTGGCAGACCTCGCAGGGGACGTACACGTCCGGCAGGAAGTTCATCTCGATCTTGATGGTGCCGTCGCCCGAACAGTTCTCGCAACGGCCGCCCTTGACGTTGAAGGAGAAGCGGCCGGGCAGATAGCCCCGCACCTTCGCCTCGGTGGTCTCGGCGAACAGCCTGCGGACGTGGTCGAAGACTCCGGTGTACGTCGCCGGGTTGGACCGGGGTGTACGGCCAATGGGCGACTGGTCGACGTGCACGACCTTGTCGACGAGGTCGTCGCCCTCCACGCGCGTGTGCCGCCCGGGAACGCTCCGCGCACCGTTGAGCTCGCGGGCCAGGTGCGTGTAGAGGATGTCGTTGACGAGAGTCGACTTGCCGGAGCCCGACACGCCGGTGACGGCCGTCAGGACACCTAGAGGGAAGGAGACGTCGATGTCCTGGAGGTTGTTCTCCCTGGCGCCGTGCACGGTGAGTCTGCGGCTCGGGTCGGTGGGACGGCGCAGGTCCGGCAGGGGGATCTGCCGCTTGCCCGACAGATACTGCCCGGTGATCGAGTCGGGGTTGCTCAGCAGATCCTTGAGGGAACCGCTGTGCACGACCTTGCCGCCGTGCTCGCCCGCGCCGGGGCCGATGTCGACGACCCAGTCGGCGACCTTGATGGTGTCCTCGTCGTGCTCGACGACGATGAGCGTGTTGCCCATGTCGCGCAGCCTGACCAGGGTCTCGATCAGGCGGTGGTTGTCGCGCTGGTGCAGACCGATGGAGGGCTCATCGAGGACGTACAGCACACCGACGAGTCCGGAGCCGATCTGGGTGGCCAGCCGGATGCGCTGGGCCTCACCGCCGGAGAGGGTGCCGGCCGCGCGGTTCAGCGACAGGTAGTCGAGGCCGACATCGACCAGGAAGCGCAGCCGTTCGTTGACCTCCTTCAGCACGCGCTCGGCGATCTTCTTGTCGCGGGCGTTGAGCTTCAGCTTGCCCAGGAAGTCCGCGCAGTCGCTGATGGACATCGCGGAGACCTCGGCGATGGACCTCTCCATGACAGTGACCGCGAGAACGAGCGGCTTGAGGCGCGTGCCCTCACAGGTGGGGCAGGGCACCTCGCGCATGTAGCCCTCGAAGCGCTCGCGGCTCGCGTCGCTCTCCGCCTCGCTGTGCCGCCGCTTCACGAACGGGACGGCGCCCTCGAACGCCGTGGTGTAGACCCGCTCCCGTCCGTACCGGTTGCGGTAACGGACCTCGATCTGCGTCTTGTGTCCGTAGAGCAGGGCCTTCTTGGCGCGCTGCGGCAGACCGGCGAAGGGGATGTCGGTCCGGAACCCCAGCGCGTCGGCGAGGGCGCCGACGAGACGGCCGAAGTAGTCCTTGGTGTGCCCGTGCGACCACGGGTGGACGGCGCCCTCGTCGAGGGACTTGTCCTCGTCCGGGACGATCAGCTCGGGGTCGACCTCCATGCGCGTACCGATACCGGTGCACTCGGGGCAGGCGCCGAACGGCGAGTTGAACGAGAAGGAGCGGGGCTCCAGCTCCTCGAAGGACAGGTCGTCGTACGGGCAGTACAGGTGCTCCGAGTACATCCGCTCGCGCTCGGGGTCGTCGGCGGGGAGGTCGACGAAGTCGAGCACGACCATGCCCCCGGCCAGGCCGAGGGCGGTCTCCACGGAGTCGGTCAGGCGGCGCTTGGCACCGTCCTTCACCGTGAGGCGGTCGATGACCACCTCGATGGTGTGCTTCTCCTGCTTCTTCAGCGTGGGCGGCTCGGTGAGCTGGATCGTCTCGCCGTCGACCCGGGCCCGGCTGTAGCCCTTGGTCTGGAGGTCGGCGAAGAGGTCGACGAACTCCCCCTTGCGCTCGCGCACGAGCGGCGACAGGACCTGGAAGCGGCTCCCCTCCGGCAGCTCCAGGACCTTGTCGACGATGGCCTGCGGCGACTGGCGCGTGATGGGCCGGCCGCACTCGGGACAGTGCGGCTTGCCGATGCGCGCGAAGAGAAGGCGCAGGTAGTCGTAGACCTCGGTGATGGTGCCGACCGTCGAGCGCGGGTTGCGCGAGGTCGACTTCTGGTCGATGGAGACCGCCGGGGAGAGGCCTTCGATGAAGTCCACATCCGGCTTGTCCATCTGTCCGAGGAACTGCCGGGCGTACGAGGACAGCGACTCGACGTAGCGGCGCTGCCCCTCGGCGAAGATCGTGTCGAAGGCGAGGGAGGACTTGCCCGACCCCGACAAGCCCGTGAAGACGATGAGCGAGTCGCGCGGAAGGTCGAGCGAGACATTCTTGAGATTGTGCTCGCGCGCTCCACGGACGATGAGACGGTCGGCCACGCCGGTCCGCACCTTTCTTGAGAGAAGTGACAGGGGCGGGGCCCCCGTCGTTTTCAGACTAGGGGGAGCCACTGACAACGCCGGGTCGGTTTCCCTGGTTCACAACAATCCCGGGCCATCCAGCATGCCCGACGCCGCACCCGAGCCTATAGCACGTGCATTCGATTTGTGGGTGTGGTCGACCGCCTTCACCCGAACGTGTGGCGGAGCTATCGTCATACCCATGAACGATCATGTGCGTGACCTGGCGTCTGTACGTGACGCGACCGAACGGCTGCTCACCGCAGCAGCCCGACTGGACAACGTTTCTGTGGCCGAGCCGACACGGCTTCCCGGCTGGAGTCGCGGTCATCTGCTCGCTCACATCGCCCGCAACGCGGACGCCCTGGTGAACGTCCTCGCCGGACGCCCCATGTACGCCTCCGGGGAGGCCCGCGACGCCGAGATCCGGCGGGACGCTCCGCGCCCCCTGAACGTGCAGGTCACAGACGTACGGGAGAGCGCGGTGCGTTTCCAGGAGGCCGGGGCCGCGCCCGCGGACTGGTCCCGCACGGTGGAGCTGCGCAACGGGGTCACGGACTCCGCGTCCCGGGTGCCGTTCCGGCGGTGGGCCGAGGTCGAGCTGCACCACGTCGATCTGGGGATCGGGTACGAGCTGGAGGACCTCCCCGAGGAGTTCACCCGGCGCGAGACCGACTTCCTCGCGGAGCGTTTCCGGGGGCACCCCGGCGTACCCGCGTTCCTGATGAAGGAGGACGACGGCCGCTTGATCCCCTCCGGCCGTCAGGACGGTGAGCCGATCTTGGTCACCGGTCGCCGGGCCGACCTGCTCGGCTGGCTCGCAGGGCGCCGTGACGATGCGGCGCTGACCACCGACGGCGGCCCGCTGCCCGCCCTTCCCCCGCTATAGGCTGCCGCCATGACGTACAGCGGAGCGGTGAAGGTCGGCGGCCCTGCCGACGTGCACGAGTTGCGGGACCTGATGATCTCCAAGGTCGCGGTGGGCCCGATGCACAACAACGCCTATCTGCTGCGCTGCCGGGCCACCGACGAGCAGCTCCTGATCGACGCGGCCGACGACGCCTCGACCCTGCTCACGCTGATCGGTGACGACGGCATCGCGTCCGTGGTCACCACCCACCAGCACGGCGACCACTGGCAGGCCCTCGCGGAGGTCGTGACGGCGACGGGCGCCCGCACCTACGCGGGCCGGGACGACGCCGACGGCATCCCGGTGCCGACCGATGTCGCGGTCCAGGACGGCGACACGATCCGGGTGGGGCGCGTGGAACTCACCGCGCGCCACCTCGTGGGGCACACGCCGGGCTCGATCGCGCTCGTCTACGACGATCCGCACGGGCACCCGCACGTGTTCACCGGGGACTGTCTTTTCCCGGGCGGTGTGGGCAACACGCGCAAGGACCCGGAGGCGTTCGCCAGCCTCATCCACGATGTCGAGACGAAGATCTTCGCGGCGCTGCCGGACGAGACCTGGGTCTACCCGGGCCACGGCAACGACACGACGCTGGGCGCCGAACGACCGCATCTGCCGGAGTGGCGCGCCCGGGGGTGGTGAACCCCGGTTCCGGGGGGCGCGAAACGTTGAGATGCGCTCCCCGTACGCGCCCCGTGTGAACCGAGCGCACACGCCGGTGCCACGCGCGCGCTCCCGGCGTACGCCCTGGTGCAGTCCACTGGAAACAGCCCCGCGCGGGATGACGGCTCCTGCACGGATGGGCCGCCGGCCTGTCGGTTCCCGCCCTCGGCCGGCGGCCCCGGCGAGCGTCTCGACGGGACGCTCGGCGGAGTCTCCGGACACGTGTTCACAGGACTGCAACACCCGTTCCCAATATGCGGACAGTTGCCCCTGTGACCTCGACAAACAGGACGCCGCACTGTCACTCTCCCGCCATGCCTCTCGCCCAACGCGCCCTGCGCCGCACCGCGTCCGCCGCCACCGTCGCCCTGTTCGCCGTCGTCGCCTCGGGCTGCGCCCCGCAGCCCGAGGACGACGCGGCCGCCTCGCCCTCCGCGAACGCCTGCGAGCAGGGCGAGTTGGCCACCGAGACGTCCGGCAAGCTGACGATCGCGACCGACGAGCCCGCGTACGAACCGTGGTTCAAGGACGGCAAGCCCGCGAACGGCGAGGGCTTCGAGTCTGCGGTCGCGTACGCCGTCGCGAAGCGGCTCGGCTACGCCGAGAGCGACGTCGTCTGGCAGAGCGTCCCCTTCAACAAGGCCTTCGCACCCGGTGAGAAGACCTTCGACTTCGACATCAACCAGGTGTCGATCAGCGACGAGCGCAAGAAGGCCGTGGACTTCTCGTCCGGCTACTACGACGTACGCCAGGCCGTCATCGCGCTGAAGGGCTCCAAGGCGGCGAAGGCGGCGAGCATCGCGGACCTCAAGGACGTGAAGCTGGGCGCCCAGGTCGGCACCACCAGCCTCGACTACATCAACGACGTGGTGAAGCCGGCCGAGGCGCCGGCCGCGTACGCGAAGAACGACCAGGCCAAGTCCGCGCTGAAGAACGGCCAGGTGGACGCCATCGTGGTCGACCTGCCGACCGCCTTCTACATCACCGCGGCCGAGGTGACGGACGCGAAGATCGTCGGACAGTTCGAGAACGGCACCGGCACTCCCGAGCAGTTCGGGCTCGTCCTCGACAAGGGCAGCGCGCTGACCTCGTGCGTGACCGGCGCGGTGGACGCCCTGCGCGAGGACGGCACGCTGGCCTCGATCGAGAAGCAGTGGCTGTCCGACGCCGTCGACGCCCCGGTACTCAAGTGACGGTCGTGAAGGACGAGCCCGGCGGGGGCTCCGGCGAGGGGGACACGCGCGAGGCGTACGTCCCCTCGCCGCGGCGGATCGAGCGGGAACGCCACAAGCGCACCCGCTCCCGCCGTGCGACGGCGATCGCCACGCTCTCCACCCTGGTCACCGGTGTCGTCCTGTACCTCGTCGTCGTCAGTGCGCCGGGCTGGCCGCGCACCAAGGAGACGTTCTTCAGCGCCGAGTACGCGCGCGAGGCGTTCCCCAAGGTCCTCGAAGGGCTGTGGCTCAACGTCCGGCTGCTCCTGGTCTGCGGTGTCGCGGTGCTCGTCCTCGGCATGCTGATCGCGATCGCCCGCACCCTGCGCGGCCCGGTGTTCTTCCCGCTCCGGGCGCTGGCCGCCGCGTACACCGACTTCTTCCGCGGGCTCCCGCTGATCATCAACCTGATGATCGTGGTTCTGGGCGTCCCGGCGCTGCGGCTCCAGGGCGTCACCGTCGACCCGATCCTCCTCGGGGGCACCGCGCTCACGCTCACGTACTCGGCCTACGTCGCCGAGGTGTTCCGCGCCGGCATCGAGTCCGTGCACCCCTCGCAACGCGCCGCCGCCCGTTCGCTCGGCCTCACCAACCGGCAGGCTCTGCGGTTCGTCGTACTCCCCCAGGCCGTACGCCGTCAGGTGCCGCCCCTCCTCAACGACCTGGTGTCCCTCCAGAAGGACACCGGGCTCGTCTCGATCGGCGGCGCGGTCGACGCGGTGCGCGCGGCGGACATCATCGTGGGCCGCAGCCTCAACTACACGCCGTACATCGTCGCGGGACTGGTCTTCGTCGCCCTGACCATCCCGATGACCCGCTTCACGGACTGGGTCACGGCCCGGATGGACCGTCGGCGGGCACAGGGAGGGACCATATGACCGCCGCTCCGGTACTGCGCATGGAGGCCGTCCGCAAGACCTTCGGCGAATCGGTCGTGCTGCGGGACGTCGACCTCGAAGTCGCCCCGCACACGGTGACCGCGCTGATCGGCGCCTCCGGTTCCGGCAAGTCCACCCTGCTCCGCTGCGCCAACCTCCTGGAGGAGATCGACGACGGCGCGATCTGGCTGGACGACGAGGAGATCACCGACCCACGGGCCGACCAGGACGCGGTACGCCGCAGGATCGGCGTGGTCTTCCAGGCGTACAACCTCTTTCCGCACATGACCGTCCTGGAGAACATCACCCTCGCCCCGCGCCGCGTGCACGGCGCGAACCGCGCGGACGCGGAGGCACACGCCCGTGAGCTGCTCGACCGGCTCGGGCTCGGCGCCAAGGCGGGCGAGTACCCGGACCGGCTGAGCGGCGGCCAGCAGCAACGGGCCGCGATCGTCCGCGCGTTGGCCGTACGTCCCCGGCTGCTGCTCCTGGACGAGATCACCGCCGCCCTCGACCCGGAACTCGTGGGCGAAGTCCTCGCCGTCGTCCGGGACCTGAAGGACGACGGCATGACCATGGTCCTGGCCACCCACGAGATGAGCTTCGCCCGCGAGGTCGCGGACCAGGTTTGCTTTCTGGACGGTGGCGTGGTCCTCGAACACGGCACGGCCGAGGAGATCTTCGGGAACCCGCGACAGGAGCGGACGCAGCGCTTCCTGCGGCGCGTCGTGGAGGCGGGACGGCTCTGAACCACCGGCGGGTCTCCGCGCCGACGCGCGCCGTCAGGCCTCCGCGTGCCCCGTCCCCGCGAGGGCCGCGACCCGCTCCACTCCGAAGACGTACCCCTGCACACCACACCCGGCGATCACTCCGTCGGCGCGGAGGGAGACGTAGGAGTGGTGCCGGAACTCCTCACGCTGGTGGATGTTGGAGATGTGGACCTCCACCACCGGGAGGCCGTCGCAGGTGTTGAGCGCGTCCAGGATCGCGACGGAGGTGTGCGAGTAGGCGGCCGGGTTGATCACGATCCCGGCGTGGTTGAGGCGCGCCTCGTGGATCCAGTCCACCAACTCACCCTCGTGGTTGGACTGGCGGAAGTCGACCGTGCCGCCGTGCGCGGCCGCCGCCTTGGCACACAGGGCCTCGACGTCGGCGAGCGTGTCCGAACCGTAGATCTCCGGCTGGCGCTGCCCGAGAAGGTTCAGGTTGGGCCCGTTGAGGATCATGATCGGGGCGTTGGCGAGTGTGCGGGGCACAGTTCCTCCGGTCCTTCCAGGTATGCCGGCCCGTCGAGGACCGCTGCTCGGACCCGGTTTATCACGGTGCGCTCGGACGGCACCGCCCCATACGCTCCCGCCATGACGACACCTGCCTACCCTCCCAAGCCCTCGCCGGGCGACCGGGCAGCGGTGATCTCGCCCTCCTCCGGACTCCCCGGGCTCCTCCCGCTCCCGTACGAGCTGGGTCTGGAGAGGCTGCGCGAGGAGTACGGCCTCGAACCGGTCGAGTATCCGGCGACCCGGAAGATGGGCTCGACACCGCGGGAGCGGGCCGACGACATACACGCGGCGTTCGCCGATCCGACGGTCAAGGTGGTCATCACCTCCATCGGCGGCGACGACCAGATCACCGTGCTGCCGCTGCTGGACCGGGAGTTGATACGCGCCAACCCGAAGCCGTTCTTCGGGTACAGCGACAACACGAACCTCCTCGCGTACCTGTGGAACGCCGGGATCGTCGGCTACCACGGCGGATCGGTGATGTGCGAACTCGGCCGCCCCGGCGCCATGGACCCGCTGACCGCCGAGTCGCTGCGGGCCGCGCTGTTCACCTCCGGCGAGTACGAGCTGAAGCCGGCCGCCCGTTGGCGCGACGTCGACCGCGACTGGGCGGACCCGGTGACGTTCGAGTCGGAGCCGGAGACCCGGCCCGGCTCCGGCTGGTCCTGGATGAATGCCGACCAGGCGGTCGGGGGCCGCAGTTGGGGCGGCTGCCTGGAGATCGTCGGCCAACTGCTCATGGCAGACCGTGAGATCTCGCGCGACCTCACGGTGTACGACGGCGGAGTGCTCTTCCTGGAGACCTCGGAGGAGTTGCCGAGCGCCGAGGAGGTCTTCCGCGTCCTGCGGAGCATGGGCGAGCGTGGTCTCCTCCAGCGCTTCTCCGCACTGCTGATGGGCCGCCCCAAGACCTGGTCGTTCGAGTGCCCCAACAGCCCTGAGGAGGGGGCCCGTTACGCCACCGAGCAGCGCGAGAGCGTACTGCGCGCGCTGGAAGCGTACGCCCCCGGCCTGCTCACCGTCTTCGACGTGGACCTCGGACACACCGACCCCCAGACAGTCGTCCCCTACGGGGGAACGATCAGCGTGGACGGCCCCGCCCGGCGCATCACGGTCACCTACTGACACGGCACAAGCCCCACACGCCCCCGTAACTGCCGGTCACCGTGGGTAGTTGACGCGGCATGCACGACGTACACACAGTTAAGAAACCCTCCATGCTCCGGCTCGCGACCGCCTCGCTCGCGGGGACGGCCATCGAGTTCTACGACTTCTTCGTCTACGGGACGGCGGCCGCGCTGGTCCTGGGGCCGCTGTTCTTCCCGACGTTCTCCCCACTGGCGGGGACGCTGGCGGCCTTCGCGACGTTCGGTGTCGGCTTCGTCGCCCGCCCGCTCGGCTCGGTGCTCTTCGGGCACCTCGGGGACCGGCGCGGGAGACGGCCGGTCCTCATCGCCTCACTGCTGCTGACCGGTGCGGCGACCGTCGCCGTCGGCTGCGTGCCGACGTACGGCACGATCGGGGTGGCCGCCCCCGTACTCCTGCTGATGCTGCGTTTTATCCAGGGACTCGGACTCGGCGGGGAGTGGGGCGGGGCGGTGCTGCTGACCGCCGAGCACGCTCCCGCCGAGCGGCGCGGGCTGTGGTCGAGCTTCCCGCAGATCGGCCCTTCCCTGGGGTTCCTGCTGGCCAACGGCGTGATGCTGGTGCTGTCGGCGACGCTGTCCGACGCCCAGTTCGCGGCCTGGGGGTGGCGGGTGCCGTTCTGGGCCGCCGGGGTGCTCGCGGCGGGCGGGCTGTGGCTGCGCGGTTCGCTCGTGGAGAGCCCGCAGTTTCTGGAAATGGAAATGGGCGACCACGCGCGTGTGCCGCTCGCCGAGGTGGTGCGCGATCACTGGCGACTGGTGCTGCTGACGGCCGGCGGCCTCGCGGTCGGGTACGCGGTGTTCTACGCGGTGACGACCTGGGCACTCGCCTATGGCGTGGAACGGCTCGGGGTGAGCCGAACCGTCATGCTGGCCTGCATCATGGCGGCCGTGGTGGTGAAGGGGTCCCTGACGCCTGTGATGGCCCTGCTCGGCGACCGTTACGGACGGCGGCCACTGTGCCTCGTGGGCTGCGCGACCGCCGCGTTGTGGATGTTCCCGATGATCGCGCTGCTCTCGACCGGCGAGCCCCTGCTGATGTTCCTCGGCTTCCTGGTGGCCCTGACCGCGTTCATCACGATGTTCGCCGTGATCGCCGCGTATCTGCCGGAGCTGTACGAGCCCCGGGTGCGCTGCACCGGCGCGGCGGTGGGCTACAACCTGGGCGGGGTCCTCGGCGGTGCGCTCACCCCGATCGTGGCGACAGCGGTGTCCCAGGGGGAAGGCACCCCCTGGGGCGTGGCCGCCTACCTGACGGGAATCGCGCTGCTCAGCCTGGGATGCTTCGCCCTGCTGCCGGAGACCCGGCCGGTGCCACGGCTGGCCGTCGTACAGGCCACGGACTGACGGACGCCGTAGGCCAGGGGCTGAGGAATGGAGTACGGGCCAGGTGCTGACGGACGTCGTACGGGCCCCAGCATGACGAGCGTCGTACGGCCCCGGGCTGACGGGTGTCGTCGGGACCGACCGCTGGGCGGCCGCCGGTTAGGGATTGATGGCAAGCTCCAGGTACGCGGCGAAGAGCACCAGGTGGACACCGCCCTGGAGCGGCGTGGCGCGCCCGGGAACCACCGTCAGGGCGCTGACCACCACGGTCAGTGCGAGCAGCACCATGTGCGTGGAACCGAGGCCGAGGACGAGCGGTCCGGAGAGCCAGATGGAGGCGAGCGCTACGGCGGGGATCGTGAGGCCGATGCTGGCCATCGCCGAGCCGAGGGCCAGGTTCAGGCTGGTCTGCACACGGTCGCGGCGGGCCGACCGCAGTGCGGCGATGGTCTCGGGGAGCAGCACGAGCAACGCGATGATCACACCGACCACCGCGGCCGGCATCCCGGCCGCCTCGACCCCGGACTCGATGGTGGGCGACACGCCCTTGGCGAGCCCGACCACGCCGATGAGAGCCACACCGAGCAGGGCCACGCTGATTCCGGCGGTACGGGCGGACGGGGCGTCGGCGTGGTCGTCCACGTGGATGACCTCGCCCTGCCGGGTGATCGGCAGGAAGTAGTCACGGTGGCGCACGGTCTGCGTCGTCACGAAGAGGCCGTACAGGACCAGTGAGGCGAGTGCGGCGAAGGTGAGCTGGGCCGAGGAGAACTCCGGTCCCGGCTTGCTGGTGGTGAAGGTCGGGAGCACCAGGCTGAGCGTGGCCAGTGTCGCTACGGTCGCGAGGGCTGCCCCGGTGCCCTCCGCGTTGAAGACCGCCAGTCCGTGGCGCAGCGAGGCGACGAGCAGGCACACCCCGACGATGCCGTTGCAGGTGATCATCACGGCCGCGAACACGGTGTCGCGGGCCAGCGTCGAGCTCTTGTCACCGCCGTCCGCCATCAAGGTGACGATCAGGGCGACCTCGATGATCGTGACGGCGACGGCCAGGACGAGTGAACCGAACGGTTCCCCGACCCGGTGCGCGATCACTTCGGCGTGGTGCACGGCGGCCAGCACGGCCCCGGCGAGAACCGCCGTCACCAGCGCGACGACCACCCCGGACAGATCACGTCCCCAGGTGAAGGCCAACAGGACCACCGCGATCACCGGCACGAGGGACGTCCATTGCGTCACGAGCGACCGGAACCGAATGATCATGCGGCGATCCTTTCAGGCGGGGTGCGGCCCCGCATTTCGGTGATGCGGTGCCCGCCACGGGGCCGACCGCGTTGCTGTTTCGCATGGCGTCTTCGTAGGGCTCGGCCTCGACGCCTGCCTCCGCCCGGCCACGGCGCCCCCGGGCCGGGGCCTCGAATCCGGGCAAACAGCGGGAGCGGTGCCCGGCGATTCGCCGGGCACCGCTCCAGGACTGCTTGTTCCTACGGCGTTCCTACGGCCGGCGTGGTCAGACGTCGATGCTGTCCTTCGAAGCACCGTCACTGTCCTTCGAAGCACCGTCGCTGTCCTTCGGGGCACCGTCGGCCTCTTCCCGCGCCGCCTGCTTCTTGGAGGCGATGAGGCTGGTGATCGTCGTGATGACCAGGACGCCGCAGATCACGCCGAGGGAGACCGGGATCGAGATCTCCGGGACATGGACACCCGACTCGTGCAGCGCGTGCAGCACCAGCTTGACGCCGATGAAGCCGAGGATGACCGACAGGCCGTAGCTGAGATGGACCAGCTTCCTGAGCAGGCCGCCGATGAGGAAGTACAGCTGTCGCAGACCCATCAGCGCGAACGCGTTGGCCGTGAACACGATGTACGGGTCCTGGGTGAGGCCGAAGATCGCGGGGATCGAGTCGAGCGCGAAGAGTACGTCGGTGGTGCCGATCGCGAGCATCACGACCAGCATCGGCGTCATGACGCGCTTGCCGTTCTGCTGGATCCACAGCTTGGTGCCGTGGTAGCGGTCGGCCACGCCGAAGCGTCGTTCGGCGGCCTTGAGCAGCCGGTTCTCCTCGAACTCCTCGTCGTCGGCGTCCGTCCGGGCCTCCTGGATCAGCTTCCAGGCGGTGTAGATGAGGAACGCGCCGAAGATGTAGAAGACCCACGCGAAGTTCGCGATGACCGCGGCTCCGGCGGCGATGAATATCGCGCGCAGCACGAGGGCGATGAGCACACCTACTAGGAGCACTCGCTGCTGGTACTGCGTGGGCACCGCGAACTTCGCCATGATCAGTACGAAGACGAAGAGGTTGTCGACGCTCAGCGACTTCTCGGTGATGAAGCCGGCGAAGAACTCTCCGGCGGGCTGGCCGCCGGAGAAGACGAGCAGGCCGAGTCCGAACAGTCCGGCCAGGACGATCCAGACGACCGTCCAGATTCCGGCTTCCTTGATCGACACGTCGTGCGGCTTGCGGCCGATGAAGAAATCGACGGCGATGAGGGCGGCAAGGCCCGCGATCGTCAGGACCCATAGGGCCACGGAAACATTCACTGCGCCTCCGGCAGTTCGTAACGGCAAATTTCAGCGTCGTCGCTGCCGGAGGTCTCTTCCACCCGAGGCGACCGGACGCGTGGTGCGCCCGGTGCCTGCGGGCCGACGCCCCGGGATCTGGCCTGATCCGTATTGACGGGTACGTCGCAATAGTTGATGGGGAGTACTCCCCTCCGTACGGAGAACAGTACCCGAATCACCAAGGAAAGGTAAAGCCGTTAGTAAAAGAAAGGCCAAGTCGCCTGGTCAGAGGACTTTACCGATGCTTGGCACAAGCTCGTGAGGCGTCAGCGGTTCCAGGAACGGCGGGCCGCCGCGACCTGCGTGAGCACCTGCTGGAGGATCTGACTGCCCGGCGGGACCAGCCCGGGCTCGTACGTCCACGCGTGCCCGACCCAGGGGTCGGCGAGGTGGTCGTCGGGCACCGGGGTGAGTCGCAAAAGCGATCGCCACAGCGGGTCGAGCAGCGGCCCGTAGGCCTCCGCGTCCTCCCGGTCGGCCACCATCATCAGATGGACGCCGACGGCCGGCCCCTCGTCGGCGAGATAGCGCAGCTGAGTCACGGCACGGTCGTCGAAGCCGTGCGGGAAGTCGTTGACGATCAGCAGTTGTTCAGCGGTGTCCAGGTCCGGGGGCAGCGAGTCGGCCGCTCCACCGCGCACCGCCATCTGCACCAGGTCGACACGCTGGGTGAGCCGGGCCAGCACGTCGGCCACCCCCGTGGCGCCGACGGCGGGCGGGCCGTCCAGCACCCCCGACCGCACCAGCGGCGCGAGGGACGCGGCGGCCGAACCGGCCGCGTCTATGACGTGCACGGTGAACTCGCCCGGCGGATGGACGGCGAGCAGGCGCCCGGCATGCGACACCGCCGCGTCCATGGCGAGGCGACGCAGTTCGTCGGAGTCGGCGAACGAGTCGCCGAGGCCGGCCCGGCCGCTGTCGATCCACAGGCCGCGCTCCAACGGCAGCCGGACCAGCATCGGAATGCTCAGCCGCTCGCTCTCGGGCAGCTGGAGGTCGCCCAGGCGCAGGGCCATCGGGACCTCCATGGGCACCCGGTAGCCGTGCCAGACCGGGTTGTCCCAGCGCGCGAACGCCGCGGGCAGCGCGGGCTCGACGACGTCGGCCTCGGCTCCGAGCTGCGCGAGGTCCCGGTCGAGGGCCGCCCGTGCCTGATCGACGAGCTGGGCGTGCTTGGCCTGGGCCGCCTCGCGTGCCGCGTCGCCCTGCCCGCCGATCCGGCTGCGCGGGTCGGACAGGACCTTGTCGAGCTCCTGCTCCATGCGCGAGTCGGCGAAGTCGACGGCGCTGCGATACGCGGCGGCGCTGCGGGCCAGGTCCTCGAACATGCCCCACACCTGGTTGTAGAGCCGCTCGTCCATGGACCAGCCGGTCGCGTCGCCCGCGACGGGCGGTGCGGGCTGCCCGGGCTGAGTGGGTGGCGCGGTCGGCGGGGGTGGAGGCGGCGCGGTCTGCCGGCTCGGGTGGCTGTAGTCGACCGGACCTCCGGCGACAGGCGCGGACGGCTGCGTGACGGCGGAGGGATCGCTCTGCCCGGGACCGGCCGGGTAGTTCGTCTGCGGCGCCGTGATGCCCTGCGCACCGGGCACGTCGTACGGCGACTGCGGCGGCGGTACGTCCGCGGGGGCGCCCTGGGGCGGTGCGGCGTACGGCTGATCCCCTCCCGTCGCCGATGCGGCAGCCTGTCGTGAGCGGTCAGCGTCGGGCGTACGGGACGGAGGCGCCGCCACCGAGCGGGCCAGGCCCTGCGCGACCGCCTCGTTGATGGTGCCCGCGAGCTGCCGTGCCTCGGGCAGGCCCTGGTCGGTGAGGAGTTCGGCGAGACCTCCCGCGTAGCCCTGACCGACCGCGCGGACCTTCCAGGCGTCCTGTCGGCGGTAGAGCTCCAGGGCGATGACGGCCGACTCGGCGTCCAGGCCGGTGACCGTGTAGCTCGCGACCTCGGAGCCGTCGAGGCCGGTGACCGCGACGAAGGGGGCGGCGACGGCTCCGAACCGGACCGGACCGCCGACACCGGACGGCAGCGCGAGCAGCACGCTGACCCGGTGCACCGCATCCGACAGGGCGCCCAGGTCGATCGCGAGGCGGTGGTCGGCCGCGGCCTGCCTGGAGACCTCGAGTCCGGGGAGAGTGGGTGCGCCCGGGTGGGCGACCCACTCGACACCGCGGACCCGGCCCTGCGCGTCGCTGAGCGTGGCACCGGCCACGATCGGCTTGCCGGCCGAAACGCGGACCTCTAGACGGACCTGGGAGAGCGGATGGTTCTGCCCCCGGACCAGCTCAGCCGTCATCGCCTTGTCCCCCTAAACCGCTTCGTGTACCGCGCGCCCGGCCGCCTACAGCTGCGGCAGGATCGCGGGCATCAGGTCCTGGAACGTGCGGCCGTTGGCCGGCGTGCCGATGGCCGTCATCTGCCAGCCCGTGCCCGCCCGGTGCACCTTCGCCATGATCTGGGCCGTGTACTGCCCACCGCCTGCCAGCGTGTAGCGGGCGAGCTCCTGTCCGTTGGTCTCGTCGACCAGACGGCAGAACGCGTTCTGCACCTCCTGGAACGTCTGGCCCGTGAAGGAGTTCACGGTGAAGACGATCTGGTCGATGTGGACCGGGATGCGCTGGAGGTCGACGAGGATCGACTCGTCGTCACCGCCCTGGCCCGCACCGCCCACGAGGTTGTCACCGGTGTGCCGCACGGAGCCGTCGTCGCTGACGAGGTGACGGAAGAACACGACGTCGACGGGCTGCTTGTCGGCGAACAACACGGCGGACGCGTCGAGGTCGATCTCCCGCGTACGCGAACCGAACAGGCCGCGCCGGGGGGCCGCCTGCCAGCCGAGCCCCATCCGCACGGCGGTGAGGGTTCCCCCGCCCCTCTTCTCCAGACTGATGGCCTGACCCTTGGTCAGGTTGACGCCAGGCCCACCGGGCGTACCGCCCTTGGATACGTCGACCACGCGCTGTTTCCCCTCTCGGACTGTCCCCTGTTTCCGCGGAATCCACGGATGACCAGAACCCTACGCAGCGGCACTGACAGTGCCGCACCCTGGGGCGAACTTTGTGTCGGTCTTGCAACACAGTGCGTATTGACCGACGTCCGGCACCGCACCGGCGGAACGCCGTCAGGCTTGCCCCGCCTCCTTCATCTGCCGAAGTTCCTTCTTCATCTCGGAGACCTCGTCGCGCAGCCGGGCCGCGATCTCGAACTGGAGATCGGCCGCCGCGGCACGCATCCGGGTGGTCATGTCCTCGATCTGCCCGGCGAGTTCGGCCGCGGGGCGGTCGGTCGGGACCGTCTCCCTGGCCTTGCCCTTGGCTGACTTGGCCGCTTTGCCGCCGAGGGCGGGCACCGGGGCCTTGGCGCTCTTGCCGTCATTGCCCTTGCGGTAGCCCGAGCCGAGCAGCTGTTCCGTGTCCACGTCCTCGCGGGCGATCTGGGCCACGATGTCGTTGATCTTCTTGCGGAGAGGCTGCGGGTCGATGCCCCTCTCCTTGTTGTAGGCGACCTGCTTCTCCCGGCGGCGGTTGGTCTCGTCGATGGCCTTCTCCATCGCCGGGGTGATCTTGTCCGCGTACATGTGGACCTGCCCCGACACGTTGCGCGCCGCGCGGCCGATGGTCTGGATGAGGGAGGTGCCCGAACGCAGGAAGCCCTCCTTGTCGGCGTCGAGGATCGCCACGAGGGAGACCTCGGGCAGGTCGAGGCCCTCACGGAGGAGGTTGATTCCGACCAGGACGTCGTACTCGCCCGCGCGCAGCTCGCGCAGCAGCTCGACGCGGCGCAGGGTGTCGACGTCGCTGTGCAGATAACGCACCTGGATGCCGAGCTCGAGGAAGTAGTCCGTGAGGTCCTCGGCCATCTTCTTGGTGAGCGTGGTGACCAGGACGCGCTCGTCCTTCTCGGTGCGCTTGCGGATCTCGTGCACCAGGTCGTCGATCTGTCCCTCGGTGGGCTTGACGACGACCTCGGGGTCGATGAGGCCGGTGGGACGGATGATCTGCTCGACGAAGCCGTCGCCCCGGGAGAGCTCGTACTTCCCCGGGGTGGCCGACAGATAGACCGTCTGTCCGATCCGCTTCTGGAACTCCTCCCACTTGAGGGGTCGGTTGTCCAGTGCGGAAGGCAGCCGGAAGCCGTGGTCCACGAGGGTGCGCTTGCGGGAGGCGTCGCCCTCGTACATGGCGCCGATCTGCGGGACCGTGACGTGCGACTCGTCGAGGACGAGCAGGAAGTCTTCCGGGAAGTAGTCGATCAGTGTGTTCGGTGCGGTGCCGGGCTCTCGGCCGTCGAAGTGCATCGAGTAGTTCTCGACGCCGGAGCAGGAGCCGATCTGGCGGAGCATCTCCAGGTCGTACGTCGTGCGCATGCGCAGGCGCTGGGCCTCCAGGAGCTTGCTCTGCTTCTCCAGCTCGGTCAGGCGCTCCCCCAGTTCCTTCTCGATGTCGTTGGCGGCGCGCTCCAGACGCTCGGGGCCGGCGATGTAGTGCGACGCCGGGAAGATGTGCAGGGAGGTGTCGTCGGTGATGACCTCTCCGGTGAGCGGGTGGAGCGTGGAGAGGGCCTCGATCTCGTCACCGAACATCTCGATGCGGACGGCCAGCTCCTCGTAGACCGGGAAGATCTCGATGGTGTCGCCGCGGACCCGGAAGGTGCCTCGCGCGAAGGCCACGTCGTTGCGCGTGTACTGGATGTCGACGAAACGGCGCAGCAGGTCGTCCCGGTCGATCTCGTCGCCGACCTTGAGGTGCACCATCCGGTCCACGTACTCCTGCGGCGTGCCGAGGCCGTAGATGCAGGAGACCGAGGCGACCACGACTACGTCACGGCGGGTGAGCAGCGAGTTGGTCGCGGAGTGGCGCAGGCGCTCCACCTCCTCGTTGACCGAGGAGTCCTTCTCGATGTAGGTGTCCGACTGCGGGACGTAGGCCTCGGGCTGGTAGTAGTCGTAGTACGAGACGAAGTACTCGACGGCGTTGTTCGGCAGCAGCTCGCGGAACTCGTTGGCCAGCTGGGCGGCCAGGGTTTTGTTCGGCGCCATGACGAGCGTGGGGCGCTGGAGCTTCTCGATCATCCAGGCGGTGGTGGCGGACTTGCCGGTGCCGGTCGCGCCCAGCAGGACGACATCCTTCTCACCTGCCAGGATGCGCTTTTCCAGCTCGGCGATGGCCGCGGGCTGGTCACCACTCGGCTGGTAGGAGCTGACGACCTCGAAGGGCGCCACCGAACGTTCGATCTTGGATACGGGCCGCATGGAATCAACGGTACGACCCCGCACTGACAACGGGGCCGGATCACCAGCTCTGCGGGGTGCGGGACCTGCGCCTTCCACGGTCCCGGCCGGGGCGGGCCGGCGGGCGACGTCCGGGATGCTGGACGACAGGGTGGGCGGGGACACCCGGCCTGTTCTCCACAGGTGTCCAGTCCGGCTTCCCCATGACCATCAGCGGGTCGAACATCACGACGACACCCGCCAGACAGAGGAAGACCAGCGGGCCGATCATCATCGGTGCGAGCAGGGCGGCGGGCGAGTCCCCGGCGGGATTGCCTGAGGCGCTGTGCAGATGGACCCTGAGGGCGGCCATCCCCGTGTAGTGCATGCCGCTGACGGCGAGCCCCATGATGAGGCTGGCGCCCACGCTCCAGAGGAATCCGCGGACCTGTCCCGCCGCCCACAGGGCGGCGGTGGCGGCGATGACGGCGATGACGACCGAGGCGGAGACGGTGAGGGTGTTGTATTCGAGCTTCCCGTTGAGGCGCATGCCGGCCATGCCCAGGTAGTGCATCGAGGCGATTCCCAGGCCGGTGATGGTGCCCCCGGTGAAGAGCGCCGTTCCGGTGGCTCCCCTGTAGCCGACGATGAAGATCCCGATGCCGACCATCACGATCGCCACGCCCAGGCTCGCGAACGTCAACGGTTTGTCGTAGCGGACCGGGGTCTGCTCGACGGTGAACCCCATCATCGCGATGAAGTGCATGGTCCAGATGCCCGAGGCGATCGCGGCCGAGCCGAGTGCGAGCCAGCCCGCACGCCAGGACCGGGTGACGAGCATGGATCTGGTGGTGCAGCGCAGACCGAGCGCTCCACCCAGACAGGCCATGAGATATGCCACCACAGGCGTGACGAGTCCGTAGCTGAAGTCGTCGACCGTGCCCTGCATGTACGGCTGCCCTTCCCGCCCTGTTATGCCCGAAAATCCATGAAATTCCCCCACCCTCGAGACCGTGAGAACGGTCAGGGTCGAGGCAGAGAGTATGACTCCCCCTGGAATGGTCGAACGATTTTCCGGCAAAGAATTACGGCCTCACCCCACTTGTGCGGCACAGGTGTGCGGACTTGGGCATCTCCGTTCAATGTGTGGTCATCCCGCGCCCCTGTTCCGTTGTCCTCGCGGTGTCAGCCTGGCGCCGGCCTCTCTCGTCGAGTGTCCGTCGTCACCCTCACACGTCACCCTCACGCTGTCCGCGACCGCACGACGCGGGGAATACGTATGCACGCGCGCGTTGCCGCCGTCACCACCGCCGCACTTCTAGGGGGCACCCTCCTGATGTTCCCCGGCCACCACACCGAGCTCAGGCCCCGGGGCACCGGTCCGGTGATCATTTCCCACCGAGGCGCCAGCGCTTACACGCCCGAGAACACCCTGGCCGCCGTCGACAAGGCGGCCGAGCTGGGATTCGACTGGGTGGAGACGGACGTCCAGCGCACCAGGGACGGTGAGCTCGTCGTCCTCCACGACGCCACGCTGGACCGCACGACCGATGTCGCCGAGCTCCGTCCCGGCCGGACGCCCTGGAAGGTCAAGGACTTCACCGCCGCGGAGATCGCCCTCCTGGACGCGGGAAGCTGGTTCGGCCCCCAGCACGCGGGCGCGCGCGTGCCGACACTGAAGCAGTACGTGAACCAGGTTTCGCGCAACCACCAGAAGCTCCTCCTGGAGATCAAGAGTCCCGAGCTCTACCCCGGCATCGAACGGCAGACCCTCAAGCTGCTGAGCAACGAGGGTTGGCTCGACCCGGCACATGTGGAGGGCCGCCTGATCATCCAGAGCTTCAGCGCCGACAGCGTGCGGACGGTCCACGATCTGCGCCCCAGCGTGAAGACGGCCCTCCTGGGCACGCCTTCGTTCGGCGAGCTCTCCGAGTGCGCGCGTTTCGCCGACCAGATCAACCCGGCGTACACCTCCCTCTCCACCGGCTATGTCGCCGCGGTCCGCGCGCTCCAGGGCCCGCACGGCAGGCCGATGGAGATCTTCACCTGGACGGTGGACGACTCGGACAGTGCCCGGCGGGCGGCGGGATACGGCGTGGACGGCATCATCACGAACGCACCCGACGTGGTCCGGCGGGCGCTGCGCTGAGGGCTCCCCCTGCAGGTGGCTCGGTCGCGGGCCGGCGGCCGCGCCGCGGGCGTTGTCAGTGGCTCGCCGTACGGTGGATCGCATGAACAGCCACGGGCAGTACGAGCAGCAGGTCGTGTGGGCGGTCGTCGGCACGAGCATCGGGCCGCTGCTGCTGGCGGCGACGCGGGACGGCCTGGTGAACGTCGTGTTCCACGCCACGGACGCGGTGCGCGACAGGACGCTCGACCGGCTCGCCTCACGGCTGGGCGGCGAGCCGGTCGAGGCACCCGACTCCCCGCTCCTGGCCGAGCCGATACGTCAGATGACGGCGTACTTCGCGGGCGAGCGGCGCGACTTCGAGCTGCCGCTGGACTGGTCGCTGATCTCCGGCTTCAACCGCCAGGTGCTGCGCGAGCTGGCGTCCGGCGTTCCGTACGGCGCGGTCGTGGGCTACGGCGACCTGGCCGGACGGGTCGGCCAGCCGGGCGCGGCGCAGGCCGTGGGTGTGGCCATGGGCTCCAACCCGCTGCCGGTCGTCGTGCCGTGCCACCGGGTCGTCGAGCGGGACGGCGGCATAGGGGGCTTCGGGGGCGGGCTGGAGACCAAGCGGAAGCTGCTCGCGCTGGAAGGGGTGCTTCCGGAGCCGCTGTTCTGACCGCACCTCGATGAGTTACCGCCGTGAGCCACCGAGAGGGCACGGTCCGGCTCCTCGGTGACTCGCCGGGGCGCGTTGGAGCGTCGCCGCCGGAGGCTCCTCGGTGAGTCGCCGGGGGGCTTTGGTGCGTCGCCGCTGGGCTCGTCGGTGGATCGGCGCGGGGGCTCCTCGGTGGATCACCGCGGGGGCTCATCGAGTACGTCGCTGCCGGAGCTCGTCGTTCGCGCCGCGGGAGATCTCAGCGGGCCGGTGATGCACACCCACGGCCTGCGCCGCGCTCGGCTGGCGCGGCTGACAGCTGCGGCTGGCGGCTGGCGGCTGGCGGCTGGCGGCTGGCGGCTGGCGGCTGGCGGCTGGCGGCTGGCGGCTGGCGGCTGGCGGCTGGCGGCTGGCGGCCGAGCGAACCCTCAGAGCCCGATCTGATACGCCTTGCGGAGCGTCTCGTGCACCGTCCAGGTCGTGCGGTCGCCCTCGCGCAGGATCGCCGCGTCGCCCGGGCCCACCTCGATGACGTCGCCTCCCTCGACCTCGATCGTGGCGCGTCCGCTGACGACCACGAAGAGCTCGTTCGCCTCGGTGTCGGTCACGACGCCGGGCGTGATCTGCCAGATGCCGCGCAATTGCTTGCCGTCGGCCGACTCCCACAGAACCTTGCCCGTCACGACCGGGTCGCCGGAGACGATCTGGGCCGGGTCGAGCGGCTCCGGTTCGAGCTCCGCGTCGGGGATGTGCACGGCGAATGAGGGCGTGGCCTGGGAGTTCGTGGTCATGAGCGGTCACCTTATGGGCTCGCGGACCCAGCGGGCGACGAGGGGTCGGCTCTCCTCGGAAAAGGCCCTGCCGCGGAGGGTGGCCGGAAGGCACGGCTGGTAGCAGACTCCGCCATGCGCACAGCCGCTGGCGTCCGAAGCAACGGGGCCGAAGGGACGGCGATCAGGCATGAGCGGAAACAGGGCAGTCGCGTATCTCAAGCCGGGTGCGGTGGAGGTCAGGACCATCGACCACCCGACGCTTGAACTGCAGGACGGGCCAGGAGTGGCAACCGAGAACGTCGGCCGCAAGTGCCGGCACGGGGTCATCCTGAAGGTGCTCGCCAGCAACATCTGCGGAAGTGACCAGCACATGGTGCGGGGCCGTACGACCGCGCCCGAGGGGCTGGTCCTCGGACACGAAATCACCGGAGAGGTACTGGAACGGGGCCCGGACGTCGAGTTCATCGAGGTCGGGGACATCGTGTCGGTGCCGTTCAACATCGCGTGCGGACGGTGCCGCAACTGCAAGGAGCGGGCAACGGGCATCTGTCTGAACGTCAACCCGGCCCGCCCGGGCGCCGCTTACGGATATGTCGACATGGGCGGCTGGGGCGGCGGGCAGGCCGAGTACGCCATGATCCCGTACGCGGACTTCAATCTCCTGCGGTTCCCCGACCGGGACCAGGCACGGGAGAAGCTCCTCGATCTCACCATGCTGTCGGACATCTTCCCGACCGGATTCCACGGTGCGGTCACCGCGGGCGCCGGGGTCGGTTCGACGGTGTACGTCGCCGGGGCCGGCCCGGTCGGTCTCGCCGCGGCGGCTTCGGCGCAGCTCCTCGGCGCCGCGGTCGTCATCGTCGGGGACCTCAACACCGAACGCCTCGCCCAGGCAAGGAGTTTCGGCTGCGAGACGGTCGATGTGTCACGTGGCAGCGTGGAGGACCAGATCGCGCAGATCCTCGGAGAGCCCGAGGTCGACGCGGCTGTGGACGCGGTCGGCTTCGAGGCCCGCGCCCACGGCCCGGACGCCCAGGAGGCGCCCGCGACGGTCCTGAACTCGCTGATGGGCGTCACGCGCGCGGGCGGCGCCCTGGGCATACCCGGGCTGTACGTCACCGACGACCCGGGAGGGATCGACCAGGACGCCCGGACAGGGACCCTGAAGGTGCGGCTCGGCCTGGGATGGGCGAAGAGCCATCAGTTCACCACGGGCCAGTGCCCGGTGATGCGCTACCACCGGGGGCTGATGAAGGCGATCCTCCACGAGCGGGTGCACATCGCCAAGGCGGTCAACGCCACGGTCATCAGCATGGAGGACGCACCGCGCGGCTACGCCGAGTTCGACCAGGGCGCCAGCCGCAAGTACGTGATCAATCCACATGGGGCCCTGGACGGCGTACGACCCGTCTGAGGTAAGGACCCGTCTGAGGTAAGGAAAGGCATACGACCCAGCCGGCTGACAGGGGTGCCCACGCGCGTGGGCACCCCTGTGCGCCGCCCGTGGTGCCGGAGTCGTACAAGAGGACGACGTGGTCGAGTCGTGCCGAGTTGCCCGTCATTGCCCTTGCTGTGGGCACGCGGCGGCGGTCGCAGGGGTTTGACCTGGCGTGCCGCTCGCCAGAGATGAGGAAAGACGACCGACCGGCAGGAGGCAGGCGCGTGATCGTGGTGTCCGAAGAGGTGCGGGAGGCGCTCGACGCGCGCCGGCCGGTGGTGGCCCTGGAGTCGACGATCATCGCGCACGGGCTGCCCCGCCCGCGCAACCTACAGGTGGCTCTGGAGCTGGAGGATGTCGTACGGCGGGAGGGCGCCGTGCCCGCGACGATCGCCGTGCTAGACGGGAAGCCTCTTGTCGGACTGGACAAGGAGCAGTTGGAGCGGGTCGCGAACGAGGACGGGATCCGCAAGCTGGGTCACCGCGATCTGCCGCTCGCGGTGGCGTCGGGGGCGAGCGGCGCGACGACCGTGTCCGCGACGGCGCTGCTGGCCTCCCGCGCGGGCGTACGGGTGTTCGCGACGGGTGGGCTCGGCGGGGTGCACCGGCAGTGGACGGCGACGCAGGACGAGTCCGCCGATCTGGGTCTTCTGGCGCGTACCCGGATCACGGTGGTGTGCGCGGGCGTCAAGTCGATCCTGGACGTGCCCGCGACGCTCCAGCGCCTGGAGACTCTGGGCGTGGCGGTGGCCGGGTACGACACGGAACGGTTCCCCGGCTTCTATCTGTCGGACTCCGGGCATCCGGTGGAGTGGACGCTTCGGTCGCCCGGACAGGTGGCGGATGTCATGCGCGCGCAGGACACGCTGGACGGCCCCGAGTCGGCGTTCATCGTCGCGAACCCCGTCCCCGAGGAGGAGCAGCTCGATCCCACGCTCCACGCGCGCGTGCTCGCCGACGCGTTGCACGCGTGCGAGGCGGAGGGCGTGACGGGGCAGGCCGTGACTCCGTTCCTGCTCGACTATCTGATGCGGCACACGGACGGCGCCTCGCTGAGCGCCAACCTCGCGGCGGTACGCGGCAACGTACGCCTCGCGGGGCGGATCGCCGCCGCCTGGGCCGAGGCGGTGTGAGCGGGAGGGATCGCGCGGCTGCCGATCGAAGCGGAAGCGCGGCCACGGGGGCGCTGCTCGTCGTCGGTGACGTGGTGACGGATGTCGTCGCCCGGCATCGCGATCCACTCGCCGCGGGCACCGACACGGCCGCCGTGATCCGGACCCTGCCGGGCGGAGCGGGCGCCAACGTCGCGTGCTGGGCGGCGAACCGGGGCTGCGCGGACGTGCGGTTGCTCGGGCGGGTGGGTGCGGACGCGGTCGACTGGCACGAACGTGAGCTGGCGGGTTGCGGCGTACGGCCCCTCCTGGTCGTCGATCCGGAGGCGCCGACGGGGACGGTCATCTGCCTGGTGGACGCGGGCGCTTCGGCCGAGCGCACGTTCCTCACGGACAGCGGGGCCTCCCTGCGGCTCGAACCGGCCGACTGGTCTCACGAGTTGCTCGACGGGGTCGCGCGGCTGCACCTGTCGGGTTATCTGCTCTTCTCCGAGTCGGGCCGGGCACTGGTGTCGGTGGCGCTGGAGTCGGCACGCGCGCGTGGAGTACCGGTGAGCCTGGACCCGGCGTCCGCCGGGTTTCTCACGCGCCTGGGTGTGGACCGCTTCCTCGCGCTGGCCGAGGGCGTCGACATCCTGCTCCCCAGCCGTGACGAGGCCTGCCTGCTGACGGGTTTGCCCGATCCGGCGGACGCGGCGGCCAAGTTGAGCCGGCACGTCCCCCTGGTCGTCGCCAAGCAGGGCCGCGACGGTGCCCTGGTGGCCCGTGCGGGCGCAGTCCACGCCCGCGTTCCGGCGTCGCCCGCCACTCCCCGCGACACCACCGGCGCGGGCGACGCCTTCACCGGAGCGTTCCTCGCCGCCCTGCTCGCGGGCGCGGAACCCGAGGAAGCCGCGGTGGAAGGGTGCGGGGCTGGAGCGATGGCCGTGGAGCGGATCGGAGGGCGGCCGCCGACGCGCACACCTGAAAGTGCCCGGTGAGACGTACGCCGCTGGGCACGCGGACCGCGCCCGGTCACGCGTGTGCGGTCGGCCGTCTGACGATGCCTGGTGAGACGTACGCCGGTAAGCAAGCGCCGACACCCGGCCAAGCGTCCGCCATCAGTCACCTGACGGCGCCCGGTGAGACGTACGCCGACAGGCACATGCCGACTCCCGGTGAGTCGTAAGCGCGCCGGGCGACACCGAAGGAGCCCACCGGCGGACTCCCCCGCCGGTGCGACCCCGGCGCCACCCATGGCGACCGGTCCCCCTGCCGGTCCAGCCCTCCCCTACCCCTTCCGCCCCCACGCCGAGATCATCGGCGCCGTCGCCAGGTCCATCGAGCCGGAGGCGACATTGGCCAGGTGAAGGTCGATGTCCTGGTCGGTGGCGATTCCCGCGGTGACGAGCTGTTCCCGGATCTGGCGGATCGTCGCGGTTTCGAGGGCGGCGCAGGCCGGCGAGGTGACGGGGAAGTACGCGTCGGCCTCCACGCCGCGCAGCCCCGACTCGCGGAGCAGTCGCGGGAGTTTGCGGCCGTACCCGAGGTCGGCCCCGCGGTCCGCGAGCAGGCTGCGCATGCCCTGGCGCAGCCGGTTGGCGAGCTGCTGCTCGGGGCCGTACTCGTCGAGGCAGCACAGGGGCTGGAGCGCGGGGTCGGCGTCCTCGACGAGGAGCCGGCCGCCGGGCCGCAGCGATTTGATCATCGACCGCAACGCCCGCTCCCGGTCCGGCACATGGACCAGCACGAGCCGGGCGTGCACCAGGTCGAAGCCCTCCCCCGGCGGCTCGTCGGCGGCCACGTCGTGGACGCGCACGTCGACCGGCGGCCGGCGGGCCGCGGCCACCCACGACGTGTCGATGTCGGTCGCGACGACCCGTCCGGTGGGGCCGACCTTCTTCGCGAGCCAAGTCACCACGGACGTGCCGCCCGCACCGACCTCCCAGCAGCGCCAGCCGGAGCCGATACCGAACCGTTCGATGTGCCGGAACGTCGTGGGGTCGAAGAGATTGGCGAAGGCGTCGAAGCGCTGTTTCGCCTCGGTCTGCCGGTTGTCGAGGAGGTACCCGTCGGTTCGCGTCATGGGGAGATCTTCCCATTTGATCGTCTTGTCCCGAATCCTCGACGCTCCCGACATCCGCACCCGCTCAGCCCGATGTACCGGAGCGGAATGTTCCGTTCCTACAGGCTTTTCCGGCGACCGATCCGGCCTGGCAAACTGGCACGCCAAGGCGCAAAGTGCGGCGCGAGGGGATCCACGCAAGGAGACCAGATGTCCATGGCAGGGAATCTGCGGAAGGTCACCGGCCTAGACAAGGTCGGCGGTCTCCGCAAGGTCGCGCGGCTGGCACGGCGACGCCCTCGGGTCGACCTGAGCCATCCCGCCCGGTCCCCGCTGGGCTCGGCGGTGGTGAACTGCGTGGCTTACCAGGACGGCGCCAGAATCCCCGGCGGCCGCGATCTGGTCGACACGGTGGAGCGGGTCCGCAAGAAGGACGACGGCTTCGTCTGGCTCGGGCTGCACGAGCCGACGGACCAGGAGTTCGCCGGCCTCGCCGACCTCTTCGACCTGCACCCCCTGGCCGTCGAGGACGCGGTGGAAGCCCACCAGCGCCCGAAGCTCGAGCGGTACGGCGAGACACTCTTCGCTGTGTTCAAGACGGTCTGCTACGTCGAGCACAAGGAACTGACAGCGACCAGCGAGGTGGTGAACACCGGCGAGATCATGGTCTTCGTCGGGCCCGACTTCGTCATTACCGTGCGGCACGGACGGCACGGGTCCCTGGGTCCGCTGCGCGAGGAGCTGGAGGCGAATCCCGACCAGCTCTCCAAGGGCCCGGCCGCGGTACTGCACGCGATCGCGGACCACGTGGTCGACGACTACGTGAGTGTCACGGACTCCGCCCAGGCGGACATCGACCAGGTCGAGGCGGACGTCTTCGCGGAGAACGGCGCTCGGGCCGACGCGGGCCGCATCTACCAGCTCAAGCGTGAACTCCTTGAACTGAAGCGGGCCGTGGTGCCGCTCGCCCGCCCGGTCCAGGAGCTCGCCACCCGGCCGATACGGGTGATCGACCCGGAGATACAGGCCTACTTCCGCGACGTCTCCGACCATCTGCTGCGCGTCACCGAGCAGATCGCCGCCTTCGACGAACTGCTCAACTCGATCCTTCAGGCACACCTGGCGCAGGTCACGGTGGCGCAGAACGAGGACATGCGGAAGATCACGGCGTGGGCGGCCCTCGTCGCCGTACCGACGATGGTCTGCGGGGTGTATGGCATGAACTTCGAGCACATGCCGGAACTGCGCTGGACGTTCGGCTACCCGCTGGTCCTCGGCGTGATCGCCACCGCCTGTCTCGTCCTGTACCGGGGGTTCCGGCGCAACGGCTGGCTTTGAGAGAACCTGAGAGTTCCTGACCGGGGCGGAGAGGATGGGCACCACCGCGATCCCGCAGGTTCCGGCGGACCCGCAGGTTCCGGCGGACCACGGGATCGCGAGAGCCCACGGAATCGCGAGAGTCCACCGGCTCGCGAAGATCCACGAGATCGCGAGGATCGGCGAGATCAGCTCATCGGGCTCGTCGCGCTCCTCGCGTAGACCTTCTCGACCCAGGCGGCGAGTTGTTCGTCCGTCAGGTGCTGGGCCAGGTCGGCCTCGCTGATCATGCCGACCAGCCGCTTGTTCTCGATCACGGGGAGCCGGCGGATCTGATGGCCCTGCATCTCCTGGAGCACGTCGCCGACGTCGGCGTCCGAGTCGATCCAGCGCGGGGTGCCCTGGGCCATCTCGCCCGCGGTCACCCGCGCCGGGTCGTGCCCCATGGCGACACAGCCGACGACGATGTCGCGGTCCGTGAGGATGCCGCAGAGCCGTTCGTTCTCGTCGCTGATGGGCAGGGCTCCCACGTTGAGTTCGCGCATCAGCTGGGCGGCGCGGTCCAGGGTCTCGTGGGCGGGAATCCACTGGGCCCCACGGTGCATGATGTCTCCGGCGGTGGTCATGAAGTACCTCCCGGTGCCGGGCGGCCGGCGCGGCGCGCAACACACCGCTAGTCCCGGCGCCCTACATTCTCGCCGGGTCCACGGGCAACCGCATCCGGAGGTTCCCGGTACCGGGCCACCTCGCGTCAGGCCGAGAACCCGGAGATCTTCTCGGGCACGACACGGATGATCACGCGGGCCTCGTCGTCCTTCTCCGCGGGAGGATCGATGCCGAGGTACTTGTGCGAGAGCTCGCGCGGGAGACTCTTGGCGTCGTCGGGGAGGATCTCGGCGGTGCCGCGGATCTCCACCGAGGTGTAGGGATTGGCGAGGTCGAAGACCGAGAGGCTGATCCGGGGGTCCCGCCGGAGGTTGCGCACCTTCTGACGTCCGGCGGTGGAGGAGAACAGTACGGTGTCGCCCTCCCGCTTGATCCAGACCACCGAGTTCTGGGGAGCGCCGCCGGGGCCGAGGGTGGCGACGCTGGCGAAGTTCTTGGCGTCGAGGAGGGCGCGGACCGATTCACCGAAGGAGATCGTCATGCCTCTCAGCATAACTACATGCACGTGCATGCAGAAGGGTTTTGGATGACTGCCCGCGATCAGCCGTTCCACGCGGGATGGCGTGGATCGTCGGCGCGTACCAGGACATCGGCCGCGGCGGCCGGGTCCGTCTCGGTCTCGTAGCGCGCGAAGGCGGGGAGGGTCCAGTGCTCGGCCTCGGGGGTACGGCGGCGGAGGGCGCCCGGCGAGAGGAGTACATGGACGCTGAGGTCGAAGGGGAACCAGTGGCGAAGGAGGAAGGGGCCGTGCAGCAACAGGGGACTGCGGGGCGGGAGTTGGACGTACGGGGTGCGGGTGGCGCGGTCGGTGACGGGGTCCCAGAGGTCGGGCAGGACACGGCCGTCGCCGCCGGGTTCGAGGGGGCCGAAGACCTCACGCCACAGGGCCCCGGTGTCGAACCAGCCGTCGTAGTACGAGTCCACGTCCTCACGGCCGTATTCCAGCCGCACCGACGAGGGACGCAGGAAGCCCTCCGTACCGACGACGAGCGAGGACCGGCCCCGTATGCGGAGCGCCTCGGAGACGTGGTGCGCGAGTTCACCGGGACGGGCGGCCGGGGCTCCGTCGAAGGCGATGCGTGGCCAGGGGCTGCCGTCGTCCGGTTCCAGGTCGAGCAGTCGCTCGGCGAGGAGGTCGCCGAGCCGTTCCCAGGTGATCGCTTGGAGTCGCACATGGCCCATGATGCCGCGAGCGGGAGGCGTTCTCGCGGGCGCGGCGGAAGCCGTCCTCGCTGGCGTGGCCGACCGCGAGGAGTCGCGGGAGGTCGGGGGCGAGGTTCCCCGGCGCGAGGAGGTCCGGGGTGTCCGGCAGGGCGGGGCGCGGCGGCTCGGTCATCGTTCGAGGCCGGCGCCGGTTTCGTTGAAGTAACCGGTAGCCCCTGCATACCGTCCGGGTCAGGTGGTGAAACGCGCTGCCTGACAAGGGGGTTGGGGATGGCTGGGATCGTCGTGTTCGGGGCGGGTGGTCGCGCGGGCCGGGCGGTGACGGAGGAGGCCCGGAGGCGGGGGCAGCGGGTGACGGCCGTGGTGCGTGAGCCGGCGAGGTATCCGGGGCTCGGGGCGGACGGTGTCTCGGTCGTACGGGGTGATGTCACCGACCCCGGGTCGGTTGCCGGGGTGGTCGGCGGCCATGTCGCGGCCGTGCAGGCCGTGTCGCCGTTCAGTGGTCCGGAGCAGGGGTTCGACTCGCTCGACCCGGAGTTCTTCGCCAGGGCGGCGGACGCGCTGCTCGAAGGCCTCGCCGGGGCGGGGGTGCACCGGCTCGTCGCCGTCGGGCTGTTCGCGAACCTGGTCGGGGCGGACGGGCGGGCGGTGATGGATGATCCGGCGGTGTTCCCGGTGGAGATCCGGCCGTTCGCGCTGGCGCACGCGGAAGGGCTGCGGCGGCTACGGAAGGCGTCCGGGGCAGGAACGGGAACGGGGGGTGCGGCCGATGTCGACTGGGTGATGCTCACGCCGCCCGCCCGGCTGGAGGACGGCGCCCCGCGCACCGGGCGGTACCGGTTGGGAGGCGAGACCGCGCCGGACGACACCGCGCACCTGTCGTACGCGGACCTCGCGGTGGCGGTGCTCGACGAGATCGAGGCGCCCACGACGCACCGTACCCGGGTGTCGGTCTTCAACTCGGGGGCGCCTGTGGGGTGAATCCGGGTTCCCTGCCCGAGGAGGACGGCAGGGGTGACGACTTGCCGACGACGTGGATCGCGCCTCGGACGGAGGAATGAGCCGCGTACGGCCACATCGCCGTGCACACCTAAGGCACACGGACACGCCGTACGACCCGGTTGCTGATGAGCGGCGTGCCCAATCATCCACCGGGACCGGCCAAGAACTCCGCCCCCCGCCCGGCGTCGCAGAGCCGGTCTCCTCTGGACTCTCGCGCATGGCCGTGCGGCGCTCGGCCATGGTCGCGGCGTCCGTGCGGGTTTTCACTTGTGGTGAGGGTTCGTGACGAGCAGGATCTTGGGCTTCGGGATCGACGTGGGAGTGGACATGATCGAGGGACCGTACTTCGTGCTGACGGTGCTGGGTGTGCTCGGCTGTGGGCTGGTGGCCGGGGTGTTCTACGGGTTCTCGACGTTCGTGCTGAAGGCCCTCGCCGAGTTGCCCGCCGCGCAGGGGGTCGCCGCGATGAAGTCGATCAACGTGGTCGTACTGAGGCCCCCGTTCATGAGCGTGTTCATCGGGTCGGCGCTGCTGTGCGCGGCCCTCGCCGTGGTCACGTTCGTGCTGCTGCCCGACGAGGGGACGGTGGAGCTGCTGCTGGGGAGCGCCCTGTATCTGTTCGGGTGCTTCGGAGTGACCGTCGCCGCGAACGTCCCCCGCAACGAGACGCTCGCCAGGATGGACCCCGGCAGCCCGGAGGCCGCCGCGTACTGGCCCACGTACGTGCGCGAGTGGATGGTGTGGAACCACGTCCGTACGGCCGCCGGGGCCGCCGCGTCGATCTCGTACATGATCGGCCTCGCCTGAGCCGCGACCGGATCCGGCCCGTGCTGAGGCGGGCCGGCCCGCGCCGAGCCAGACCTCGCTGAGCCGGGCCCCGCCGAGCGGCGCGGCTCACGGCGGCGACGTATCGTGGCCGAAAAGGAGTGCCGCGTTCAGGCCGTGGGCCGATGACGTCCGTCGGCCGCGGCCCCGTTCCCGTCGCGTACGTAAGGGAGACGGCCATGGCCGATCCCAAGGGATTCATGACCACACCGCGCGAGGAGTACCCGCGGCGGCCCGTCGAGGAACGGGTGCGGGACTGGAACGAGGTGTATGTCCCCGGGGCGTTGCTGCCGATCATCAGCAGGCAGGCCGACCGTTGTATGGACTGCGGGATCCCGTTCTGCCACGACGCCTGTCCACTGGGCAATCTGATCCCCGAGTGGAACGACCTCGTCTCCCGGGAGGACTGGGCGGCGGCGAGCGAGCGGCTGCACGCGACGAACAACTTCCCCGAGTTCACCGGGCGGTTGTGCCCCGCGCCGTGCGAAGCGGGCTGCGTGCTGGCCATCAACCAGCCCGCGGTCACCATCAAGAACGTCGAGGTCGCCATCGCCGACCGCGCCTGGGCGGACGGGCTGACACCGCCACGGCCGCCGGACCGGCTCTCCGGGCGGACGGTCGCGGTCGTCGGGTCGGGGCCCACCGGGCTCGCCGCGGCACAGCAGTTGACGCGGGCCGGGCACACCGTCGTCGTGTACGAGCGGGCCGACCGGATCGGCGGGCTCATGCGGTACGGGATCCCGGCGTTCAAGATGGAGCGGCGGCACCTGGACCGGCGGCTCGGGCAGATGCGGGCGGAGGGAACCAAGTTCCGTACGTCGACGGCGGTCGGGCGGGACATCGGGGCGGCGGAGCTGAGGGCGCGCCACGACGCGGTCGTCCTCGCCGTGGGCGCGACGGCCTGGCGTGAACTCCCCGTGCCGGGGCGCGAGTTGCGGGGTATCCACCAGGCGATGGAGTACCTCCCGCTGGCCGACCGGGTCTGCGAGGGCGACCTGGAGGAGTCCCCGCTGTCCGCGGCGGGCAAGCACGTCCTGATCGTGGGCGGCGGCGACACCGGAGCCGACTGCCTGGGGACCGCCGTGCGGGAGGGCGCGGCTTCCGTGACCCAGCTCGACATCTATCCCCTGCCGGAGGCGGAGCGAGACGAGGACGCCGAGCCCTGGCCGACGTACCCGAAGATCTACCGGCTGTCGGCCGCGCACGAGGAGGCCGGCGCGCTGGAGACGGCGCCCGCGGCGGACGCGGACGCGCGGCTCTTCGCGGCGTCCACGCTCCGCTTCACCGGGGACGCGGCCGGGCATGTGCGCTCGCTGCATCTCGTCGAGGTGGACGCGGGGCGCCGCCCGGTACCCGGTTCCGGGCGGACGCTCCCCGCCGACCTGGTGCTGATCGCGCTCGGCTTCTCCGGGCCCGACCGGCACGACGGCCTGATCGACCAGCTCGGCCTGGCCCTCGACCCGCGCGGCACGATCACCCGCGACGCGCGGTTCGCGACGAACGTGCCCGGGGTGTACACCGCCGGGGACGCGGCCCGCGGCCAGTCCCTCATCGTGTGGGCCATCGCCGAGGGCCGCGCGGTGGCGGCCGCGGTGGACGGCTGGCTGACGGGCCGCGACTCCCCGCTGCCGGCGCCGATCGGGCCTTACGACCGACCCATGACGGTGTAGCCGACCGAGCCGTACCACCACCCATGGCGGTGCGGCCGATCGCGACACGACACCCGCGCTGAGGCCGGAAGCCGGGTCAGGCGCGCTCGTCCGTGCCCGCCTTCTTCGCCGTCGACAGTGCCACCCGGTTCCAGGTGTTGATCGTGAGGATCAGGGCCAGGACATGGGCCAGTTCCTGGTCGTCGAAGACCGCGGCGGCCTGGGCGTAGACGTCGTCCGGGACGCCTCCGTCGGCGATCAGGGTGACCGCCTCGGTGAGGGCGAGCGCGGCGCGCTCCTTCTCCGTGAAGAAGTGCCCGGCCTCGCGCCACACCGCGACCATGTGCAGCCGGTCCTCGCTCTCGCCTGCCTTGCGGGCGTCGTTGGTGTGCATGTGGAGGCAGTACGCGCAGTGGTTGAGGTGCGAGGCGCGGATCTGGATGAGCTCGACGAGGGCGGGGTCGAGCCCGTCGCGGGCCGCCGCGTCGAAGCCGATGAGCGCCCGGAAGACCTTCGGGGCGGACTTCGCGAAGTCGATGCGGGCCTGGCCGGTCGCGGCCGCTCCGACGGTCCCAGCGGCCTGCGAATTCGTGTTCTTGTTCGTGTTCGTCGTCATGACCATGAATCTACGAGCTTGAAAGACCCGTTGTAGGGTGCATTTCTGTGGCAAAAGAATGGGTCAATTCAGCGGAGCGGATCGGTGCCGACCTGCATCTGGAGATGGCCGGGTCCGGTGGGCGCCGGGCCGCGCTGATCGACGCCCTGCGCGAGGCGGTGCGCGGCGGCAGGCTCGCCCCCGGCACCCGGCTGCCGCCGTACCGCTCGCTGGCCGCGGACCTGGGTGTCGCGCGCAACACGGTCGCCGACGCGTACGCCGAGCTCGTCGCCGAGGGCTGGCTGACCGCCCGGCAGGGCTCGGGCACCCGGGTCGCCGCGCGCGCGGAACCGCTGGGCGCCCCCGCGCGCGTACCCGTGAAGGCGCCTCCACGCGCGCGTGGGCCCCGGCACGACCTGCGGCAGGGCACGCCGGACGCGTCGTCGTTCCCGCGCGCCGCCTGGCTCGCGTCCTACCGGCGGGCTCTCCAGCAGGCACCCAACGAGGCCTTCGGGCCCGGTGATCCGGCCGGTCGCGCCGAACTGCGCCAGGCGCTCGCCGAGTACCTGGCACGCGCGCGTGGCGTGCGCACGGAGCCGGGACGGATCGTGGTCTGCTCCGGTTTCGCGCACGCCCTGCGGCTGCTCTTTCCCGCGGTTCTACGGGGTCCGCTGGCCGTCGAGTCGTACGGCCTCGGCTTCCATCGCGAGCTGCTGGCCGCCGCGTCCGTACGGACCGTGCCGCTGCCCCTGGACGAAGACGGCGCCCAGGTGGGCGAGTTGGGGCGGGAGCGGGGCGTACTGCTCACGCCCGCGCACCAGTTCCCGACCGGTGGTCCGCTGCACGCCGAGCGGCGTACCGCCGTGATCGACTGGGCACGCGCGCGTGGCGGTGTGATTCTGGAGGACGACTACGACGGGGAGTTCCGGTACGACCGCAGGCCGGTCGGCGCGATACAGGGTCTGGACCCGGAGCGGGTCATCCACATCGGCTCGGTCAGCAAGAGTCTGTCGCCCGCGCTGCGCCTCGGCTGGATGGTCCTTCCGGAGCGGTACGTCGATGCCGTGCTCGAGGTCAAGGGCGAGCGTGAGGCGTGGGCGGGCGTACCCGACCAGCTCGCGCTCGCCGACTTCATCGTGTCCGGGTCCTACGACCGTCATGTGCGGCGCATGCGGCAGCGGTACCGCGCGCGCCGTGACCGTCTCGTCTCCGCGCTCGCCGAGCGGGCCCCGCACATCGAGGTCACCGGCATCGCGGCCGGCCTGCACGCGGTGCTGCGCCTGCCGCCGGGGACCGAGCAGTCGGCCGTCAAGGCCGCGGTCTGGCAGGGCGTGGCGCTCGACGGGCTGGCCGAGTTCCGGCATCCGGAGGCGATGACGGCGGCGCCGGACGGGCTCGTCGTGGGATACGCGACTCCTGCCGAGCACGCCTATGGGGCGGCGGTCGACGCGTTGTGCGGGGTGCTGCCACCGGGCTGACCCCGGCACGCCGACGGCGGCAGCCCGCGGGACGGGCCGCCCTGTCCGGTCGTGCCGTTCTCCGAAAGTCCGTCCTGTCGAAGGTGCTGTGAGAAGTACCGGGGCCGGCGTGCTGACAAGTGATCAAGTGGTCATCAGAATTAGGAAGTTGCACCAGAGGAACACAAAGGAGCGCAGTCGGATCAGGACAGGAGGAAGTCCGCCTCCCCCGCCTTGGCGCCCTGGATGAACGCGGTCATCTCGCCGGGCGTATAGATGAGGGCGGGTCCGTCCGGATCAGCCGACTGGCGGACCGCGATGCGCCCGTCCGCGAGCTTCATCGCCTCCAGGCAGTTGCCGCCGTTGCCACCGCTCCACGGCTTGTGCCATCCCTCGCTGCCCAGTTCACGGGCGGGCATGCCGTTGTAGATGCGCGCGTTGCGTATTCGCGGCTTCATACGTTCCATTCACAGCTCCTTGCGGAGATCCTCGAGGATCTCCTTCGTGCGATGTGCAGTAGCGGCCTGAGCCGCCATGCGGTCCATGACCTCGAGGTGGGTCGCCACCTCAGAGCGCGCGTCCAGGTAGACGGCGCCGGTCAGGTACTCGCTGTAGACCATGTCCGGAAGCTCCGGCACGGCGAATCGGAACAGCACGAAGGGCCCGTACGTGCCGGGGTGCGGTCCCGAGGAGAACGGGATCACCTGGAGCGTCACGTTGGGCAGCTTCATGGCTTCGAGCAGTTTGTCGACCTGGGCGCGCATCCCCTCGGGACCGCCGATGGGGCGGAGGAGGGCCGTCTCGTCCATCACGGCCCAGATCCGGGGGGCGTCCGCACGGGTGAGGAGGTCCTGGCGTTGCATGCGCAGCGCCACGTGCCGCTCGATGTCCTCGGGCTGGGTCTGGCCGATGGCGCCCGATTTCAGGACGCCTCGCGCGTAGTCCTCGGTCTGCAGGATTCCGGGCACGAAATGGGGTTCGTACTGCCGGATGACGGCGGCGGCACCCTCCAGGCTGACGTACATCGAGAACCAGCCCGGCAGGATGTCGTGGAACCTCTGCCACCAGCCGGGTTTGTTCGCCTCCTCGGCGAGCAGGACGAAGGACTCGGCCTCCTCGTCGGAGACGCCGTAGGACTTCAGGAGGAGCTGGAGGTAGGGGATCTTGAGGGAAACCTCGGCCATTTCCATCCGGCGCACCGTGGCGGGTGCGACGCGCAGCACGCGTGCGGCCTCCTCGCGCTTGAGTCCCGCACGTTCCCGCAGGTCAAGCAGGCGCCGGCCCAGAACGACCTGGCCCACCGTCGGCGCGGACCGCGGTTCGCTCACGTCCCACCTCCACAGAGTGACTGACAGCCGGTTCACAGAGTCCTGACAGCCCGGACGGCGCCGTTCGGGGTCCTTTTCGACGATCCCAACTGGCGCCGCGCGGCGTGCTGTTGCGAGCAGTGTGCCACGCGCCCTCACCGAGTCACACAGCACTCTGCATTTTTCATAGTGACTCTTGCCAAGTGTTCACGGCGGGGCGATAGTGGCAAGCGTGATTCCGTCCGTGCCGTTAGGAACAGACGCCGCCGAGGACCGATTCGGTCCCGGCGCCGCCGCTGCCCAGGACCCGCTTGGTCCCGGTGCCGCCGCCGAGGACCGAACCGGCCTGCGTGCCGTCGCGGTGCCTCGCCCCGGCGTGGCCGCAGACCGCCGGTTCCGCTTCGAGCTGGCCGCGCACCCGGGCTCCGTGGCCCAGGCCAGACGCCTGACCGGCGCGTGGCTGTCGGGCTGGGCGGTGTGCGAGGACACCTGCGACACGGCGACGCTCGTCGTTTCCGAGCTGGTCACCAACGCCATCGTGCACACCGCGGGTGAGCGCGTCGTCTGTGAGCTGCACCATGACGACGACCTGGTGCGCATAGCCGTACGTGACGAGGGATGCGCTCCGGGTGAGCCGCGTTCCTGGCCCCAGCGGCCCGAGGAGGAGCACGGGAGGGGATTGCTCCTCGTCGAGGCCATGTGCAGAGCCTGGGGGGCTCAGGAAACCGGCCCCGGGCTGCTGGTGTGGGCGGAGCTGGAGCACTCGGCGGACCTCCGCAGGGCAGACGGGCCCGGTTTCGACACCGGAGCCCGGTCCGACCTGGGGTGGAGCGCGAAGAAGCCGCCGGCCGACGGCCGGGGCACCGGGACGGAAGCGTCCTGGGGAACGGGGACCGAATGAGCGTGCGGGGTACGTCGGCCGCGGGAGTCGGAGCGCGGGTTCTGAGTCTGGACACGGTGGTCCGCCTCAAGCGCGGTCTGCGTGCCTCCGGACCGGTCAGACGTCTTCCCGTGCCCGAGGGCATGACGGTGCCGCTGGGCTGCGACGCGGTGTCCGTGCCCGCCCGTTTCGGGCCCTTGGTGCTGCCGCTGCTGCCCCGGGTGGGCTGTATCTACGCCGACCAGGCGCACTGGTGGTGGATCGTGCCCTCCGACTCCGACGTCGCCCTGGCCTGGCCGACGCCCGCGCAGTACGCCACAGGTGCGGTCGTGGCCGACGCGCCCGGCACCCCCGGGCTCATCCACAAGCCCACCGGCACCATTCCGTACACCCCGCCGATACCCCTCTTCCTGGCTGTCTGCCAGGTGGTGGGAACGACACCCGTCTGGTCGCGTCCGATCAGCGCGTAGGACCACTCCGCCGGGAGCATCACCCGCGGACGCCGGAGGTGTCCGAGTCAGCGCGTAGGACCCCGCCGGAAGCACCCCCGCGTACGCCGGAGGTGTCCGAAGTGCCTCGGGTGGCGTGAATCCCCGTGTCCGTCCCGGGTGGAGCGCTCCGTTCCCTGGGAATGCACCGGTCGTCCACTCCCGGGGGAGGCCAACGGTGCGGAAAAGGTCGAAGAAGAAGCACGACGACGGCAAACCGGCGCCGTCCGAGTCGGAGTACCTGCTCTTCGGCGGCCCGCTGCGCTACGACATGGGCTGGTCCCAGCACGCCGACGCGTTCCTCGAGCTGAACTTCCGCGCCATGATGACGCGGCTGCCGTCCCTGCTCGCGTCCAGTTTCCGGCTCGCCTGGACCGCGGACCGCCGCGCCGCCCGTATCGTCCTGGCCGCCGAGCTGACCCGTGGCGCGGCGCAGGCGGTGAGTCTGCTGGCCGTCAACAGCGTGCTGGGGCGGCTGATGACGAACGGCCCGGTCGAGGACCGGCTGCGCGGCGCGCTCCCGGCGCTGGTCACGGTCGCCACCGTGATGCTGGTGGCGGCACTGCTGCGGGCCGCGTCGACCTATGCGACGGGCCGGCTGGAACCGAAGGTGGAGCGGGTCGCGACCGAGCTCTATCTGGAACGCGCGGCGGCCGTGGAGCTGGCCGCGATCGAGGACGACGCCTTCCACAAACTGCTGGACACCGCGCAGTACGGCGCCCACTCCGCCCGCCGCATGATCACGATCGCCGCCCGGGTCGTGAACGCGATCATCTCGCTTTGCGCGGCGGCGGGTGTCCTGACCGTCCTGCATCCCGCGCTGTTGCCGCTGCTCGTGACGATGACGCTGCCGAGCGCCTGGAGCGCGCTGACGAACGCCCGGCGCCACTACCAGTCGTTCCACACCTGGGTGCAGCACATCCGCGCCGGGCGTCTGATCGGCAACCTGCTCACCGAGCCCGGCGCGGCTCCGGAGATCCGGGTCCACGGCGTCGGTCCCTTCCTGCTGCGGCACTTCCGCTCGATGTCGGAGACCGCCGAGGCCGAACAGGCACGGCTGGCCCGGCTCTCCGCCCGCACCGGTCTGATCGCGGCGGCCTGGACAGGGCTCGCCACCGTCGCGACGTACGCGACCCTCGGCGGACTGCTGATCGCCGGCGCGATGGCACTCTCCGTCGCCGGTACGGCGGTGATCGCGATCCGCACCGGCTCCGCGAGCCTCGGCACCCTCGTCCTGGAGATCAACTCCCTCCACGAGGACGGCCTGTTCGTCGGTGACTTGCAGCGCCTGTACGTCGAGGCCGCCGAGCGCGCCATCCCGCCGGGCGGCGAGCCGCTCCCCGACGATCCGGGCGAAATACGCTTCGAGAACGTCACGTTCACCTATCCGGGCACTTCGACGCGCCCCGCGCTCGCGGACGTGACCCTCAGCGTGCCGCTCGGCAAGATAGTGGCGCTCGTCGGCGAGAACGGCTCGGGCAAGACGACCCTGGTGAAACTGCTCGCGGGCCTGTACGCGCCCGAGCACGGCCGGATCCTGTGGGACGACGTCGACGCGGCGACCGCGGACCGGCATCAACTCGCCGAGCGGATCGCGATGGTGGCCCAGGACTTCAAACGGTGGCCGTTCACGGCCCGCGTCAACATCGCGGTCGGCCGTGCCTCGGCGCCGCTCACGGACGAGCGTCTCGCCTCAGCGGTGGCCGAGGCCGGGGCCGAGGACGTCGTGGCGGATCTGCCCCGCGGCCTCGACACGCTCCTGGCCCGCGGCTTCAGCGGCGGGCACGAGCTGTCGGGCGGGCAGTGGCAGCGGCTGGGCATCGCCCGGGCCGCCTATCGCCGCGGCGCCATCCTGATCGTGGACGAGCCGACGGCGGCGCTCGACGCCCGGGCCGAGCTGGAGGTCTTCGAGAAGATCAGGGCGCTGGCGGGCACCGGCCAGACCGTCATCCTCATCACGCACCGGCTGGCATCCGTACGCCACGCCGACCTCGTACACGTCCTCGACCAGGGCCGCCTTGTGGAGTCCGGCAGCCCGGAGGAGCTCCTGGCCACCGGGGGCGTCTACGCGGAGTTGTATTCGCTCCAGGCCGGGCAGTTCACGTCGAAGGTCCCCACCAGAGGGGCCCGTTGACGCGTCGGAAAGGAGGGCCGCCTGCCTCACTCGACGAGCTCGCCGGCCCACACGACCACCAGGAACGCGTCCGAGGAGAGATCCATGACCACTTCGGCGGCCTGGCCTTCCAGCCGACGCGCCTGCGCGAACTCCTCCGCCGGCCATGAGCCACGCGGTCCACCTGCGGGAAAGCGCTTCAGTACCGTTCGCCCGTTCACCCTGCACCTCCATGTAGCGCTGCTCTCGTAGAGTTAAACGCCCCTCATGGGGTGAACGGCTCGCAACGTAACGGTACTGAGACATAGTCGACGCTTCGTCTCAGGTTCGACGAAGGGGAACTACCGGACTGTCCGTACTCCATATAAAGGGTGTGCGTCAGTCCTCGTACTCGTCGTGATATCGAACCCGCTCACTTCCGGCGGGCGCTCCCAGCGCGGCTGAGCGCCCCTTGGGCTCCTCCCACTCCTCCTGCCTTCCCAGCGCGGTCAGGTCCAGCAGGCTGGTCGTGGAACCGATCCCGTCGAGTCCCCGCTCGTACGTCGAGTACGTGTGGAAGACGCGGTCCCGGTCCCGCAGGAAGCAGCTGATTCCCGGTCGCTCGTAGGGTTCCGCACCGCCGAAGGATGCCTGGAAGTCGTAGTTGAACTCGTTCTCATACGCCGAATACCACGGGATCGTCCATCCCATGCGTGCCTTGAACGGCAGAATTTTCGTGTGCGGTGCGCGAGACACGGCGGCGAACTCGGTGCTCCGGGCGCGTAGATGCGCGAGGTGCCCGATCTGGTCGAGGAAGCCCGAGCAGCTTCGGCACCCGGCGGCCCAGTCCGGCGCGAACATGAAGTGGTAGACGACGAGTTGGTGCCGCCCGGCGAAGAGGTCGAGCAGCGTCGCCTTTCCGTCACCGCCCTCGAACACGTACTCCGTGTCGACCTCGACCATCGGCAGCCCGCGACGCTCCGCGTTGAGCGCGTCCCGCGCACGCGTGGCGGCCTTCTCCTTCACCAGCAGCTCCTCGCGCACGGCGCGCCACTCGTTGCGCGAGACGATCTGCGGAAGCGTCATGTGCCCCTCCTACGAAACGGTGCCTTGGTGGGGTGGACCGGAGGGAGCGGCGGAACTCATCGGCGGGACGGAAACTTTCTGGAACCGGCCCGGAGCACCTGCCGAATTCGGTACGCCGCGGGCCCGCGCAAAGGGCCGCCACCGCAGCTCCTCCGACTCGCCGACCCCGCCGATTCGCGGACCCGCCATCCCGCCGACCCGCGGGTTCGCGGACCCGCCATCCCGCCGACCCGCGGGTTCGCGGACCCGCCATCCCGCCGACCCGCGGACCGGCCGACCCGGCAACCCGGCAACCCGCACGAGCGTCAGACCGCGACGGGAATCCCGGCGGTCGCCCGCCCGACGCGAAGCCGCGCCCGCCCCTCCCGGTCGGACAGTTCGTCGAGGAGTTCGGCGATCCGCTCGGTGTGGCGGGGTGTGAGCCGCCCGGAGTCGTCGAGCTGCACGGCGCACGCCGTGGCCGTGTCGACGAGCCGGCCGAGGGTGGCCGCGACCTCGCCCGTGCCCTCCGTGTACCGGGCGAGGGCGGGGAGTTCGGCAGCGGCGAGATCGATCGCGGCACGGGCCTCGGCGAGCGTGCGGTAGGCCTCGCGCCGCAGGGTCCAGCGGCCCGCCCGGTCGTCCGTAGTGTCGTCGCTCAGCACGTGCGTGAGATAGACGTCCGCGGCTTCCACGGCGCGGGTGAGCCGGGCCCGTACCGTTCCGCCGCGCTGCCCGAGCGCCGGCAGATGCCCGACGAGCAGCACGATCGCGCAGGCCAGCAGTGTCTCGCCGATCCGGCTCCAGGCGGCCGGCGGCTCCCCCGCCACCAGGACGAGGGCGAGTACGAGCACGGTGACGACGGCGGTCTGCGCGCCGAAGTGCCGCGTGGCGACGGGGATCAGGGCGCCGCAGACGGCCACGACGGCGACGAGCCCGGCCGGCTGGGGCAGCAGCACGGCGAGCCCGGCGAAGACGACGGCGCCCAGCGCGGTTCCCGCCGCCCGGCACAGCACACGCGAGGCGAGCGGCCCCAGATCGGGCTTGACGAGGAAGACGGCGGTCGCGGGGAGCCAGTACCAGTGGGAGTGGTTCCCGTACCACTGGGCGTGGAGCAGGGCCTGCGCCACGGCCGCACTGGCGCCGAAGCAGAGCGCGACCCGGAGTCCGTACTCCCGGCCTCCCGCACCGAAGGCGGTGCGCGCGACGGACAGGGCGGTACGCCGCCGGGTGTGCAGGGCCTTCGAGGCGCCGCCGCCGTCGAAGGCGTCGGCGGCGTGCAGCAGCGCGTCGTCGAGGGCGCGCAGTGCGGCCGCTGAGCGGGCGGGCGCGGGCAGGGGCCCGGTGTGCGCACCGGTCCGTACGGTGGCGGCGAGCAGCCGGGGTCCTTCCGCGGCCCGCGCGGGCACCGCCTCTCCCGCCCAGGCGAGGGCGGTCGCGGCCTCGGCGAGCGGCAGCGCGGCGGCATACTGCGCGTGCAGCCGACGCTCGGCCCCGGAACTGGCGTATCTCCGCAGCCTGGGCCCGGCGAGCGCGTCCTGCGCGTGGTCGAGCGCGGCGGTCAGCGCGACCCGGCGGGCGGTCGCGTCCGGTCCCCCGGCGGCGGCCAGCAGGTCGGCGATCGCGTCGTAGACCGCGCCGACGGCGTCACGTTCCCCGTCGAACCGGTAGTCACCGGCGGTGGCCCCGGTCGTGGGGAGCGCCAGCCGCAGGGTGACCAGCCAGCCGGCTCCGGCGAGGTAGAACAGCGCGCGCTGCCAGCCGGGCTCGGGGAGCGGCATCCCCGCCCCGATGGCCGTGGCCACCAGCAGCTGGGTCCCGGCCCCCGAGGCGACGGGCCCGACGGCACTCACGGCGCCCGCGACGAGCCCGAGCACGGTGAGGAGCAGGGTGAGCGTCACCGCCCCGACATGCTGTCCGGCGTACGACCCGACGAGCAACCCGCCCGCCCCCGCGAGAGCGGGTACCCCGAGCCTTCTGACCGCGGCCCGGCGGCTCCCCGGCCTGTCGTTGATCCCGGCGAACATGGCTCCGAGCGCGGCGACCACTCCGACGGAGGGCTGTCCGGCGACCACCGCCACGAGCAGCAGAGGGCCGGCCGCCAGCGCACCCCGGAGGACCGCGTTCCACGGAACCGGCCCCCGCTGGGCACGCAGGGCATGGGCGAGCCAGGGCGGTGCGGCGAGACTGGGGAGTGGCACGGGGCTCCTGTCGGGCGAGGGCGGGGCTGCCTTCGGGCGACGTCGGCCGGGCTGTGGTGGTTTCCACCGTAGATCGGATCGCGGTAGGGAAGCGAACACGGGGGTTTCAGCGGTGTGACACTTCCCCGGAATGCCGTGTTCTTTATGAACGGTTCTTCATGCGCAGTTCTTCATGCGCAGTTCCTTGAGCAGTTCTTTGTGGACACGACCGGTGTACGAAGCCGTCGGCGCCGGTGGACCGAGGGGCGCCCAGTTGTACGGGTGCCGCCCGGAAACGGGAGCGGGCCCGAGGGCGTAGCCGGCCCCCGGACCCTGTGATGCCACCCAATTCACACGCCGGCACGCTTGAGGACCCAGGTCAGTCGTCATGTCGCCGCGTCCTGCCTTTGGACCACCGCACATCGAGCTGTGCGGGCCGGACTTGAACCGGCATTTCGACGTCCCGGGGCCTGGGCCCGGTCGATCCGGCGATCGGCGGCGAATGCTGAGTCTGGAGCGAGAGTCTGAGATTGATCACGGCAGGGTTGAGAGCCCTGACCGATCCATCACGACAAGCTTCAGCTTCAGTTTGCGCTCCTCGCGCACCCCGGCCGTGATGCGTGTTGGCCGGGGAGTCTCTGAGGCTACCCGAACAGGTAGCCGAACACGGCGTCACCGACGCGCTGGTCGACGACATCCACGCCGTTCGCCTCCTCACGGGCGAACTTGACGGCCTGCTGCAACTTCTCGACCCGGTCGAGGAGTTCGTTCACCCGCCGGGCGGGCAGGGCTCCGGAGAACTTCACGGTCGTCCAGTAACCGACGGGGATGTCCTCGTAGTACACCTCGACCTGAGCCGGGTGCTTCTCGGTGGCCTCGGCCTTGACGTGGTTGCGAGGCACCTTCTTCGTACGGAGCGTCCGCACCGGCTCGGTCTTCCACGCGTCGGTGGAGGGGTCCCGCACCCACGACTCGGAGGCGTCGAGAAGCGGCAGCTTCCGCACGAAGGTGTGCAGGTCGGTGAGCTGCTTCTCCAGGAACAGCAGGTAGGACACGGGTACTTCGGGAACGAGCACCCGCCCGTCGACCTTCACGTCCGCCCGCGCCGTGCAGTTCGCCCAGTCCTTGGTGGCGGTCACATCGAACAGCCGCGTGAGGGTCGCGGCGGTGTCCCGCAGCACATCCTCGGCCTGCACCTGCACCCGGGTCGACTCGGGCGGCAACTGCTCACCCTCCTCGTCCTTGGGCTGGTACGTCCGCGAGATTCCGGCCAGCAACGCGGGCTTCTGCAGCCCGTGATGAGCGGACGTCAGGTCCTGATGGGACTTGGACTTGATGCCCTTCTCCACTGCGATGATCTGATTGAGTTTCGCCACGTCACGAACGCTAGCAGTGTCAACTGGCCGATCTCGAAGGGTTATTCGTCGGGACGGCCTGCCTCGGACACCCCGGCCGGCTCGCGGAGATCACGGCGACCGCCGTGGTGCCCGACCCGATCGAGGGATCCCCGTCGTGATCGCAGGGGAGGCCGGGGAGAGGTCAGGGGAAGACCCCGGGGACCCCCACACCCGCCGCTTCCCCAACGGCCGCGCGTAGGTCCCCACCCGGCTGGTCCCGAGCCCCAGCGAAACCAGTGACTCCGCGAGCTTGACCGCGGCCGCGACCCCGTCGACGACAGGCATCCCCAGCCTCTCCCCCACCGCCCGCTGAAGCCCGGTCATTCCGGCGCAGCCCAGGACGAGGACCTCGGCCCCGGCCGCCCGGGCGCGCTCGGCGGCGGTCACGAAGGCATCCTCGGTGCGGCGCGCGTCGCCGAGGTCGAGGACGCCGAGGCCGGTGCCGACGACGGCGGCGCAGTGGGCGGCGACCCCGGCTGCGTACAGGCTGTCCTCGATCTGGCCGCGCGAGCGCTCCAGGGTGGTGACGACGCCGTACCGGCGGCCGAGCAGGCACGCGAGGTGGGCGGCGGCCTCGGTGATGTCGACGACGGGTACGTCGACCAGTTCACGGGCGCCCTCGCGGCCGTGTTCGCCGAAGCCGGCCATGACGACGGCGTCGTACGGGCCCTCGTACGTCCGCAGGGTGTCGAGGACGGCCGCGGCCGAGAGGTAGCTGTCGAGCCAGCCCTCCGCGGACTCGGGTCCCCAGGCGGGGGTCAGTCCGGTCACGGTGGTGCCCGGGCCTGCGGCGGCCCGGGCACCTCGTACGATCTCCTCGGTCATCTCCCGCGTGGTGTTGCAGTTGGTGACGACGATCCGCACGCTCAGACCGCCGCGGACGCGGGGACGGCGGCGCGCTCCGAGCGGCACAGCACGGCGTACAGTCCGGCCGCCAGCGCCGTCCCGATGAACCAGGAGTACGGGGCCACGTCGCTGAAGTCCTTCACCAGCGCGAGGACCGCCGCGAGGGCGGCGGAGGGCAGGAACGCCCACAGGGCCTTGGGGTTGACGCCCTTGCGGTAGTAATAGGGCGATCCCGGCTGGGCGTTGAAGAGCTGGTCGATGTCGACGCGGCCGCGCTTGACCCAGTAGTAGTCGAGCATGATCACGCCGAACAGCGGTCCCAGGAAGGCGCCGAGGCCGCCGAGGAAGTAGTTGACGACCGTGGGGTTGGAGAAGAGGTTCCAGGGCGTCACCAGCAGCGCGGCGACCGTGCTGATCATGCCGCCGATCCTGAAGGTGATCTTCTGCGGCCAGACGTTGGCGAGGTCGTACGCCGGTGAGACGAAGTTGGCGACGATGTTGACGCCCATGGTGGCGATGGCGAAGGTCAGGGCGCCGAGGACCAGCACCCATGTGTTGCCGACCTCGGCCACCAGCAGCGCCGGGTCGGTGATGGCCTCGCCGAACACCTCGATGGAGCCGGCCGTCACGATGACCGAGACGATCACGAAGGCCGTCGAGTTGACCGGCAGGCCCCAGAAGTTGCCGCGCCTGACGGTCTTGTAGCTGGGCGCGAAGCGGGAGAAGTCGCAGAAGTTGAGCATCAGGGTGCCGTACGTGGCGAGGATCAGCCCGATCGCGCCGAACCACTGCCGCCACTGCTCGCCGACGGACACCGGGTGCGGGGTCGAGGTGAGGGAGATCGTCCAGCCCGCCTTGGACAGCACCCAGACGGCGAGCGCGATCATCACGAGCCAGATGGCCGGACCGCAGAAGTCCTGGAACTTGCGGACCGACTCCATGCCCTGGCTGATGATCATCGCCTGGACCAGCCACAGCGCGACGAACGACACCCAGCCGAGCGCGTCCAGGCCGAGGAAGGAGTGATGGGTCCACGACACCAGGCCGGGCCAGGCCGCGAGCAGCATCACGTTGACCGCGACCGACGCCAGATAGGTCTGGATGCCGTACCACATGATGGCGATGACAGCCCTGATCAGCGCGGGGATGTTGGCGCCCCAGACACCGAAGCTGATCCGGCTCACGACGGGGAACGGCACGCCGGTGCGCTGTCCGATCCGGCCCATCAGGTTCATCCCGACGTAGATGATCACGAAGCCGACGAGCAGCGAGGTGAAGATCTGCCAGACGTTCATGCCGAGGACCAACAGGCCCGCGGCGAAGGTGTAGTTGCCGAGGTTGTGGACGTCGGACATCCACATGGCGAAGAGGTCGAACACCTTCCAGTTGCGCTTCTCGGCGGGCGCGAGGTCTTCGTTGGTGAGCCGGGGATCGGGGACGAACTCGGTGGTACCGGTGGCTTCGGCACGGTCGGCGAGGGACACGGGGCCTCCATGGACGAGGGGACGGAGGGCGGCCTTGCGGTCTCGTTCGGCATTTTTGGTATACCAAACTGTCGTCATGGTCCCGCCGCCGATGACTCACGGCCATGTCCTCGCAGTTACGACTCCGTAAAACACCCCCGGAATCGGCGAACATGGACCCATGACGAAGATCGAACCCCTGGGCGCGGTGCGCGAGCGGGTCCTCGCGACGCTGCGGCAGGAGATCATCGCCGGACGGCTGCGCCCCGGCGACCGGCTGGTCGAGCGGGAACTCGCCGAGCGCTTCGGGGTCTCCCGGGTCCCGGTGCGTGAGGCGATCCGCTCCCTGGTCGGCGAGGGGTTCGTGCACTTCGAGACTCCGCGCCGCACGGTGGTGCGCCGGCTGACCCCCACGGACGTGGCGGAACTCTTCGAGCTGCGCGAGGCGCTCGAGGTGTACGCCTCCGGGCTCGCCGCGACCCGTGCCACGCCGGAGTCCCTGGCGGAACTGGCGGAACTGCTGGACCAGGCGGAGGCCGCGACCCTGGCCGATGACGCGGAGGCGATCACGGACATCAACACCCGCTTCCACGACCGCATCCTCGCCATGGCCGGCAACAGCCTGCTGATCTCCGTCATGGAACCGGTCGACGGCCGGCTGCGCTGGCTCACCCGGCAGAACGAGGAGTGGCCGCAACTCCTCACCGAACACCGGGAGTTGTACGAGTCCATCGCGTCCGGCGACCCCGACCGGGCCCGCGCGCACGCGCTCGCCCACGTCCAGGCCAACTACCGCTCGACGGTGCGCCACCTCTTCGGCGACGAACGGGGGACCCCCTAGGCGGGCGCCGCGCTATCCCTCCTACACCCTCGTCGGCAGCCCCGCCGCCCGCGCCGCCGTACTCAGCACGTCCCGCAGCATGGCGGGGGTGAGGCGACCGGTGAAGGTGTTGCGCTGACTGACGTGGAAGCAACCGAAGAGGTCGATGGAGGCGGTGGGCGTCGAGGCGGTGGGTGTCGGGCCGGCCTCCGCCGCGTCGCTCGCCTCGCCGATCGGTTCCGAACCGATCACCACCCGCACCCCGTGCCCGAACACCGGTCGAGGCCGAGGCACCGCCCACCCGGCCGCCGCCAGCGTCGGCAGCAGGGCCTGCCATCCGAACGCCCCGAGCACCACGACCGCCCGCAGCGAGGGCCGGAGCAGCTCCAACTCCCTTACGAGCCATGGCCGGCAGGTGTCGCGCTCGGTCGGCGTCGGCTTGTTGGCGGGCGGAGCACAGCGCACGGGTGAGGTGATCCGTACGCCGTACAGGGTCAGCCCGTCGTCCGCGCTCACGGCCGTACTCCGCGACGCCAGCCCCACGTCGTACATCGCCTCGTACAGCACGTCGCCCGACCTGTCGCCCGTGAACATCCGCCCGGTCCGGTTGGCGCCGTGCGCGGCGGGCGCCAGTCCGACGATCAGCAGGGACGCGTCGGCGGGTCCGAACCCCGGAACGGGCCGGCCCCAGTACGTCTGGTCGGCGAAGGCGGCGCGCTTGGTGCGGGCCACTTCCTCACGCCACTCGACCAGGCGCGGACAGGCCCGGCACCCGGTGATCCGCCCGTCCAGTTCCGCCAGGCCGCCGCTGTCCATGCCTCCACCGTACGGCCGGGACGGCTCCCGGATGGCCATGACGGCCTCCGTACGGCCGGGACACCTTCCGAACGGCGGGGACGGCTATGTCATCGCCGCCCCCGCCGCCACGAACCCGCAGATCAGGAGGAAGAGGATGGCGAGGAGCGGCCAGACGAAGCGGAGGTACTTGTCGTAGCCGACCTTCGCGAGGGCGACGCCTCCGATGGTGACGGCGGTGGTGGGCACCCAGAGGTTCATCCAGCCGCTGGCGGACTGCCAGGCCGTGACGACGACCGCGCGGGAGACTCCGGCGAAGTCGGCGAGCGGCGCCAGGATCGGCATCGCGAGGGTCGCGTGGCCGGAGGTGGAGGGGATGAGGAAGGCCAGCGGCAGGTTCACGAGGAAGACGATGATCGCGAAGACGCTGGACGACGTGCCCTTCACGATGCCCTCGATGGAGTGCAGCACGGTGTCGGTGATCTTCGAGTTGTTCATGATCACGGTGACTCCGCGGGCCAGCACGATCACCAGCGCCGGGGAGATGAAGTCCGCCGCGCCCTGGATGATCGTGGCGCTCAGCTTCTGCTCGCCCATCCGCGCCACCAGCCCGACCAGCACAGCCGCGCACAGGAACAACGCCGCCAACTGCGGGAAGGACCAACCGAGTTCGAAGCCGTACGGTGTCGCGTCCGCGTCGCCGGTGAGCGCGCTCGCCCAGGGCACGACCGAGAAGATCATGAAGGCGAAGACCAGCGCCGTCGCGATGATCACCGCCTTGTGCAGGCCGGTCAGTTCGGGCACCTCGCCCGCGGCCTCACTCGCGTGCTCACGGTCGCCGGGCAGGAACCCGGTGAGCGACCGCTCCGGATTCCGCCGCACGCGCCGCGCGTACCGGATGACGTACGCGACCGTCACCGCCGTCAGCACCACCCACATCACGAACCGCAGCACGATGCCGTCACCGAGCGAGATGTCGGCGGCGGACGAGGCCACGCCTGTGGCGAACGGGTTCACCGTCGAGCACAGCACCCCGATCCCGGCGCCGAGGATGATCGTGCCGACGGCCACCATCCGGTCGTACCCGAGCGCCAGCATCAAGGGCACGATCAGGCCGTAGAAGCCGAGCGTCTCCTCGGCGAAGCCCTCGACCGTGCCGAGCACGGAGAACACCACCATCACACCCGCGATGAGCAACGCCCCGCGGTCCCGCAGCCGGTGCGCCAGCCGGCCGATGCCCCGGTCGAGCGCGCCGGTGGCGAAGACGACGGTGATGAAGGCCCCGATGGCCAGCACGAAGAGGAAGACGCCCGCGCTGCCGTACAGTTCACCGGCCAGGTCGGGCCCGACCTGGCCGCTCTTCTCGTCCTGGATGCCGTAGAGGCCGTTGACGGGTGAGAGGAAAAGGTCGTTGAGCCGGTCGACGAAACTCTGGCCGGAGTCGACCCGGTGGTAGGTCCCCTGGACGGGCGCGCCGGACTCGTTGCGGTCGTACTGTCCGGCCGGGATGAGGAACGCCAGCGCCCAGACCGCGATCGTGACCACGGCGAGCACGGTCAGCGCGCTGGGAAAGGTGAACTTCCGCTTGTGCGGCGGCTCTTCGTGCTGCTGCTCTTCGGTCGTGCTGGTGGTCAAGACGCCCCCTCGGCCCGGAAGTCGGCCGCGTACTCCCGTACGAACGCGCACATCGCCACGACCGTGTTGCGCAGCTCCGACAGGAGCACGCGCTCGTTGGGTGCGTGCAGGTTGCACATGCTGTCCTGCGCGCCGAAGAGCAGCACCTCGGCGTTCGGAGCGGCCTGGGCCAGCCCGTTGACCAGCGGGATCGAACCACCCGTGGCCACGTACGACGCCTCCTCGCCCCATGCCTCGCGCAACGCGGTGAGCGCCGCGCGGTAGGCGGGACCGCCGGTCGAGGCCTCGTAACCGGGGCCGGTGTCCCCCGGCGTGACGGTGAGCGGAATGCCGAAGGGCCGCAGCGAGCGCAGGTGATCGACGAGCTTCGCCCGTGCCTCCTTGGCGTCCTGCCGAGGATGGAAGCGGAGGTTGAGCTTGGCACGCGCGTAGGGGACGACGGCCGACGCCGCGTGCTCGACACTCGGCGCGTCCAGCCCGATCACGGTGATCGCGGGCCCGCTCCACAACCGCTCGCCGAGACTCCCGCTCCCGATCAGCGGAAGCCCCTCCTGGACACCGGCGAGGCCACGGAACTCCTCCTCCGTGTACGTCGTCCCCGTCCACTCCTCCCGCCTGAGCCCCGCCACGGCCACGTCACCGTGCACGTCGTGCAGCGTGGCCAGGGCCTTCAGCAGGACGAGCAGCGCATCCGGTGCCGCGCCGCCGAACTCCCCGCTGTGGCGCGGCTCTTCGAGGGTGCGGACCTCGACGATCACCTCGGAGGCGCCGCGCAGCCCGGTGGTCAGCGTGGGCGTGCCGGGCCGCAGATTCCCCAGGTCCGCGATGACCATGGCGTCGCAGGCGAACCGATCGGGATCGCTCGGCGGATAGTCGTCGAAGGGACTGCCGTACTCCTCCTGCCCCTCGAAAACGATCTTGACCCCGACCGGCGGCCGACCCTCGTACGCCCGCAGCATCCCCAGGTGCGCGATCACGTTCGCCTTGTCGTCGGCGATCCCGCGCGCCCTGAGGCCGCCCTCGACGGGCGTCGGCTCGAAGGGCGGCGACAGCCACAGCTTCTCGTCGCCGGGCGGCTGCACGTCGTAGTGCGAGTAGAGGAGGACGGTCGGTGCGTCCGGAGTGGGCGGCGGGATCTCACCGAAGATCACGGGGGCGGTGCCGGGAAGGTCGATACGGTCGATCCGCTCGACGCCGGCCTCGCGCAGCAGTCGTACGAGGAGATCGTGGGCCTCCTGGACCGGCTCGGCCGGGAAACCGGGGAAGGCCACGGAGGGGATCTCGGCCAGCCGCACCAGGTCGGCGCGGAGGCCGTCCATCAAGGTGTCGACCTTCGCTGCTGTTTCCACGTGGAGCCCCTCGCTGTTCCCTGGACGGCATCAGGCAACAGCCTCCGGGCCGCCCTGAGCAGCCGCATCCGGGGTGAGCCGTGTGACGGAAAATCCTCCCGGCCCGTCCGGCTCGGGGGACTAAAGTCGGGTCATGGCTTCTGAGGGTGCGGACGACGACAAGGGCACCGGAGACAGGGAAACCGGCGGCTCGGAGGGCGCCGACGGCTCGGCCGATGCCGTAGCCGCGGCCAAGGCTGCCGGTCCTGGCGGTGGTGAAACCGTACGGGTCGACAGCTGGATCTGGTCCGTACGTCTCGTCAAGACCCGCTCCATGGGTGCCACCGCCGCCCGCGGCGGGCACGTCCGGGTGAACGGCGAGCGCGTCAAGCCCGCCTACGCCGTGCGCGTCGGCGACGAGGTGCGCCTGCGGCACGCGGGCCGGGAGCGGGTCGTCATCGTGAAGCGCGTGATCCGCAAACGGGTCGGCCCGCCCGTCGCCGCCGAGTGCTTCGTCGACAACAGCCCGCCGCCCCCGCCGCGCGAGGCCGTCGCCCCCGCGGGCATCCGTGACCGCGGTGCCGGTCGCCCCACCAAGCGCGACCGCCGCGAGCTGGAACGCCTCCGCGGCCTCTCCGTCCCCCCGCCCGGTCCCGACGGCCCCTGATTCGCGGGCGCGCTTGCACCGGTCGCCGGTCGCCGGTCGCCGGTCGCCGAGCAGCGTGGGCCGAGCAGCGTGGGCCGAGCAGCGTGGGCCGAGCAGCGTGGGCCGAGCAGCGTGGGCCGCCGTACGAGGCCGAGGGCGCCCCACGACGAGCGGGGCATCCTCGGCCTCGTACGGCGGCTGACGGTCGACGGCCGGCCGACGGTCACGCCCGTCGTCGCACCAGGCGGAGCAGCTCCGTGGTGTGACTCCTGCGTGCCCAGGCGATCAGCGCGAGCGGCAGGATCAGGATGAGAGGTGTCGCCACGTACGGCCCGTGCAGGACGGTGACGTTCACGATGAAGGCACCGACCATCAGCGCGCTGAGCGACACCGCCGCGACCGAGGACAGCAGCGGGATCAACAGCGCTATGCCTCCGGCGAGTTCGAGGGCGCCGATGATGTACATCCCCGTGCTGCCCCACCCGAGCTTGTCGAAGCCCTCGGCCGCCGACGGGTGCGCGATCAGCTTGGGCAGCGCGCTCGCGAAGGCGTAGAAGAGACCGAGCGTGACCTGGAGGGCGCCGAGGGAGATCCGGGCGCCGCGACTGCGAGGCGTTCCGGCGGCGGCGGACGGGGTGCGGGTGACGGAGGTGCCGGAAGGGGCGGGGATCGCGGTCTCGGACATCGGGGTCTCCTGTGTGAAGCGGTCGCTGTTGCTTTCACAGAGATAGACCGAGCGGCCGTCCGGAACTCATCGGCGTGAGAAGGGGTTTGATACGCCCCGCCGCCCCCCTGTTCCTGCCTCAGCCCCTGCCCCTGCCCCTACACTCCCGCCCTTGCTCCCTCATCTACTCCCGCTCCCGCCATAGCCAACCCCTCGCGCTCAGCCCTTCACCACCCTCACCCACACCTCGTCCTCAGTCAGATACCGGTCCACCCTCAGCCCCGCCTCCGCCAGCGCCCCCTCGAACTGCTGCTTCGTCAGCGGTCGGGACAGGAACGTCTGCGTCCAGGTGGCGTCCGGGAACAGGTATTCCACGTGGATCGAGTCCACCCCGTCGCCGACCGGCTCCGCGGACACGATCCGTGTGGTGAAGCCGGTGGGGTCGACCCGCTCGCGGGGCACGTTCGTGTGGGAGTCGGCCGGCTCGCGCTGGATCAACACGCAGCCGCCTTCGGCGACATGGCGGGCGCAGGCCTTCAGCAGCCCGCGCCGCACCTCGACGTCCCCGCTGTGCACGAGGAACGACGCGAGCAGCACCACGTCGAACGTCTCACCCAGATCGAGGCGCTCTATCGGGCCGCATATCGTGCGTGTCCCGCGGACCCGCTCCAGCATCTCGGCCGACTCGTCCACAGCCGTGACGGTGAACCCGCGCTCCAGGAGCGCGTGGGTCATCCGGCCCACCCCGCTGCCCAGCTCCAGAATTCGCGCGCCCGCCGGCACGGCCGCGCTGATGATGTCCGGCTCGTCCCCGACGGTCAGCCGCGTGTAGAGCTCGACCGCGCAGCCGTCCGGAGTGATCGAACCAGGTCCGGTTCCCTCATAACCATCACGCATCTCCACACTCATACCCGTCCAACGGGCGGCCTCCGTCGGCCCGTTCCCACCCACCACCACTCGTTCGAGTGAACCGTTCGACGCACACCAGTCCGGATCATCAACGGCCCGAATCACAACCCGCACGCCCCGGAACGCAAGCAAACGGTCCATGTCGCAACCAAACCGTCGAGGCCGTAACCAAACGGTCGAAGGCGCAGCCGAAAGGCCCAGGTCACAAGGCGAACCAGCCATGCCCCCCATACCAATGCCCACCCGCCCGCAGATGGTCCCCCACCGCCCGCTCGACACTGTTGCGGCGCGGCAGTTCCGCCACCGGCAGCTCGGGATCACCGAAGACGAACCCGACGGGCATCCCGTCGTCCGGGGTGGTCTCCTCGTAGGCCACCTCGAACCGGTCCTGGAAGCGGACGATGTTGGAGTACGCCGGCAGATATCGCCTGAGCTGCTGATCGAGCAGCCACGAGTGGCAGACGGCGACGTCGTAGCGCTCGTCGGGATAGTGCAGCGCGAAGAACTCCCGCGCCAGGGCGAGCGAACGGTCACAGGCGACGGGCGACAAGGGGCCGCGGAAGTCGCTGATGTGCAGGCTCAGACAGGGGTCGCCCGGCCCGGCGTCCGAACCCGCCGACGCGAGGGCCTGCCCCATCCGCTGCCCCAGTCGCGCCCGCTCGAACTGGAGCCGGCCCAGCTGGAACAGCTCACCGTGGAAGTGCAGGGCGATCCACTCCGGAAAGAGCAGCCCTGGCGTACCGAGCCTTCTGTGGTGCACGGCCACCTGCCGTCCGAGGTCGGCGAGAGTACGCCGGGACACGTCGTCCGGGACACCGCGGGAGCGGTGGTACTCGCGCACGAACGGGAACGCCGCGACAAAGACGAAAAGGTGGAAACAACGCCCCAGCGCACCCGCCGACGCCGGGAACTGCGGCGGCGCCCAAGCCCTGCCGACCTCCCCCAAGTTCCGCACGAAGCGGCTGACGCACAGCGTGAGGAGCGCCATCGCGTCCGCGTCCGTCACCAACCGGGCACGCAGCGCGACGAGTTCGTTGATGTGTTCATGGGCCACAGCGAGGTCGAGCAGGACGTCCGGCAGTTCCTCGGCGTCCGGCAGCAGCACCTCCACCTGGGGAACGTCCTCGCTCTCCAGGTCCCTCAGCCAGTCGGCCAGTCTCGCGTCCGCTCGCAGCGCTTCCAGCAGCACGTCGCCCTCCCCCGTCCTCGGACCGCTGTCCCATGGTGAACATGCACCACGAAGAGTACGTTTTTCCGATAGGAGTGGTGATCGGGATGCGTACAGGCAGTGAACCGACGACAGCGCGCAGTGCTCTGCGGATGCGTTTCTGGCTGAGCGCCTGGGGCCTGATCTGGGCGTCCGCGGGGACCGCCGGGTTCGCCCTGGCAGGACGCCCCGGATGGGCGGCCGCCTGCGGTGCGCTGTGGCTGATCGTCACCGTGGACATGGTCATCGTCCTACGACACATCCGTCAGGGCCCGCGCTATCAGCCGGGCCGCGACGTCCCGCCGTACAGCCCACCGGATCACAGTGACCCATGACCCGCGACCCGCGGCTCATGACGACCCATGGCCCATGACCAGCGGCCCATCTACGAGTCGAAGCGTGCCGCTTCCAGATACCGGGGATTCGGGTCGAGCGCCGCCGCCAGCCTGAAGTGCCGTTTCGCCTGCTCGGGGCGGAGCTGACGCTCGTAGGTGCGGGCGATCGCGAAGTGCGCGAACGCGTTGTCCGGCTCGCGCTCCAGGACGATCGTGAACTCCAGCTCGGCGGGGCGCAGTTGCGCGGCGGCGAAGAAGGCACGCGCGCGCAGCAGCCGCGCGGCCGTGTTCTCCGGGTGCGCGTCGATGACCGAGTCGAGCAACTTCACCGCGCCCCGCGGATCACGGGCGGCGAGCAATTGCTCGGCGGCACGGAAGTCGATGACATGCGTCTCCGGAGTACGTCCGGTGGAACCGCTGGTCTCGGGCACGGCTGACTCCTTCCCTCACTGCACCGTTTCAACGCGCGGATCGCCAGACCCTATTCCATGGTCGTCGTCCCGATCCCATGTCCTCATCGCGATCCCATCGGCAGGTGTCCCGATCCCATGGTCGTCATGCCGCTTCGGTCGCCGACCGTCACAGAGCGAGCAGCCCGAACACCAGACCCAGCAGGATCAGCGCGCCGCCTGCCGCGACGAAGACCCAGTCCGCTCCGGAGCGTTCGTTCCCGAGCAGTACCGTCTGACGCGGGTCGTCGGCGTCGTACGCGAGAAGTATGTACTCGCCTTCGGGCAGTGGCCGGCGTCGGCTGCGCGGCACCGGGGATCCGGCCTCCACGACTCGTCCGTCCGCGGTCTCGAACTGGAGCGACGGTCGGTCCAGACCCGGTTGCGGAGGTTTCACCAGCGCCTGGGTGACGTGCCCCGCCGCGCTGATGCGCCGGGTCTGCCGTAGGCCGTACGCCCCGGCAAGCAGCGCCACCAGACCCCCCAGGGCCGTCGGAGCGGCGAGTACGATCAGTCCCCCACCTGTCTCTCAGTTCGTACCGGACGCTCGCTCCACGAGGTCTGCCCATACGTCCCGGACGCGCCGCTCCAGCTCCTCGAGAGGTACGTCGTTGTCGATGACGACGTCCGCGATCTCCAGGCGCTTTTCACGGGTGGCCTGGGCGGCCATGCGCGCGCGGGCGTCCTGCTCGGTCATGCCGCGCAGCCGTATGAGCCGGTCGAGCTGGGTCTCGGGTGGGGCGTCGACGACGATCACGAGGTCGTACAGCGTCGCGAGGCCGTTCTCGGCGAGCAGCGGCACGTCGTGCACGACGACGGCGTCCTCGGAGGCGGCGGTTTCCAGCTCCCGTGAGCGGACGCCCACCAAGGGGTGCACGATCGAGTTGAGGAGGGCGAGCTTCTCCGGGTCGGCGAAGACGATCGAGCCGAGTTTGGGGCGGTCCAGGCTGCCGTCCGGAGCGAGCACGTCCTCGCCGAAGGCGTCGACGACCGCCGCGAGCCCGGGAGTTCCGGGCGCGACGACCTCGCGCGCGATCCTGTCCGCGTCGATCAGCACCGCGCCGTGCTCGACGAGCAGCCGCGACACCTCGCTCTTGCCGGCGCCGATTCCACCGGTCAGGCCCACCTTCAGCATGCCGAGAAGCTTAGGGCCTGCCTCTGACAGCGGGGCTGTGAGCCCCCGCACGAGGTCGGCCCCGCACGGCGTGCAACCCCCGCACGGCGTCCGCCTCCATGTGCTCGGCCCCGAATGGGACCGGACCCCCGGGCGAGGTCAGCCCTCGCCCTCCCGCTCCGCCAGGAACCGCTCGAACTCCTGCCCGATCTCGTCCGCGGACGGGATGTCCACCGGCTCGGCGAGCATGTTGCCCCGCGACTCGGCGCCCGCAGCGGCGTCGAACTGGTGCTCAAGGCCCTGGACGAGAGCGACGAGCTCCTCGTCGCCCTCCTGGATCTGCCGGTCGATCTCGGTCTGCGTGCGGTGCGCCTCGGTGCGCAGGGAGTGCGCGATCGCGGGGAGCACCAGGCCGGTCGCGGCGGTGATCGACTCCAGGACGGTCAGCGCGGCGTCGGGATAGGCGGACCGGGCGATGTAGTGCGGCACGTGCGCGGCGACCCCGAGGACGTCGTGGCCGGCCTCCATGAGGCGGTACTCGACCAGCGCCTCGGCGCTTCCGGGCACCTGCGCCTCATCGAAGGGGCTGCGGTGGCCCGGCACCAGGTCGGTGCGGTTGCCGTGCGGGGTGAGGCCCACGGGGCGCGTGTGCGGGACGCCCATCGGGATGCCGTGGAAGTTCACGGAAAGGCGCACGCCGAGCCGCTCCACGATCTGCTGGACGGCGGCGGCGAAGCGCTCCCACTCGACGTCCGGCTCGGGGCCGGAGAGGAGCAGGAAGGGCGCGCCGGTGGCGTCCTGTACGAGCCGTACGTCGAGGGTCGGCTCCTCGTAGTCGGTCCAGCGGTCGCGCTTGAACGTCAGCAGCGGACGCCGGGCCCGGTAGTCGACGAGCCGGTCGTGGTCGAAACGGGCCACGACCTGGTGGGGCAGCGAGTCGAGCAGCCGGTCGACGATCTGGTCGCCGGTCTCGCCCGCGTCGATGTATCCGTCGAAGTGGTAGAGCATGACCAGTCCTGCCGACTCCTGGGCGAGCGCCATGTCGACAACAGCCAAGCCCTTCGGCTCCCATGCGTACAAACCCTGCGGATCAAGCACTGTGACCGCTCCTCCTCGTGTTCGTACTGCACAACATGGTGCGGAGCACGGGCATTCCCCGCCCGCGCCCCGCACGAGGACCTCTTACCGACTTTTCAGCCTCCGCCCGCGGACGGCGGAACCGAGCGCCTAGGCGGACAGGACGCGCGCGTGCAGCGCGGTGACCGCGTTCCGGGCGGACGTGAAGGCGCCGTGCTGCCAGGCATCGGTGTAGCTGAGCCAGTCGCCCGCGAACAGGACACGTCCGGTGGGCTGGGTGAGGGGTTTGTAGCGGGCATGGTCGGGACCGCCGGGAGTGCTGTGCCAGGCGGCCTCCAGGTGGGGTGTCTGGCGCCAGTGGTGCGAGAAGGAGGAGGCGAGTTCGGTGCGGTACTTCTCGCCGTAGATCTTCACGCCCACCGCCACCGCGCGCTCCTCGCGCCCCTTGGGGGTGAGCTTCGCGTACGAGTCCGCGTCGCCGCCGTAGTTGTAGTAGCCGATCATCACGCCGCGCTCGCCGTGGAAACCGTACGACGGATGCCAGATGTGCGAGACGTCCAGGTCGGTCTCCGTGATGCCGCCGTAGATCCTGTGATCAAGCTCCCACCAGCGGGAACGGTACTCAAGCCCGATCTTGCCCGCCGACGAGGGAGTGATCGCCTGAAGGGCCGTCTGCACCCCCGTGCCGAGGTTGTGCGGGATCTTGGCGAGGATGTTGGGCGGCAGGGCGCCGATGCAGTAGTCGGCGTCGAGGGATCCGGTGCGGCCACCCTGGGTGTAAGTGACCTTAACGCCACTCCCCTTGTCGGTGATTCTGGAAACGGCCGCCCCTGTACGTATGCGGTGGGCCCCGATCGCCTTCGTGAGCGCGCGCGGTATCCGGTCCATGCCGCCCACCGGCTGGAACATCAGCATCGCCTGGTCGAAGCCGAACTCGAAGGAGAAGTAGCGGCCCACCCCGCTGGCGAAGACCTCGGAGGCGGAGGGGACATCGCCGAGGAGCACGCCCGGGGTTCCGGCGGCGGCCGGGACCGTGGTGTAGCCGCGGCGTTCGCCGCCCTCGTAGGCGAGTGTGTCGCCCAACTCCCCGAAGTCCTTGAGGAACTCGACGAGCTTCTCCTGGTCGGTGGCGGTCAGCTCCTTGTCGAGGGCGCCCTTGTCGGTGGCCTTGGCGAGCAGTTCGGAGACATAGCCGTAGACGTCGGCCTTCGCGGTCCGGTACCGCGTCGGCCTGGTCATGCCCGCCGACTCGTTGTAGATGTACGCGTCCGCGTTCGTGTTGGTGAACACCTCTACGGGGACACCGAGTTCGCGGCAGTAGTCGAGGGTGACCATCCACTGCGGGAGCCGGGCGGGGCCGGCGTTCATGTACTGGCCCTCGCTGAAGCGGGCCTTCTGGGTGTTGCCGTAGAGGTCGGTGGTCGAGTCGCCGCCGCGGACCGTGAAGTTACGGCCGCCGGTACGGTCCCTGGCCTCCAGGACCGTACAGTCGTAGCCGGCTTTGCCGAGTTCGTAGGCGGCCGCGAGTCCGGCGATGCCGCCGCCGACGATGACGACCTTGGCGGCGCCGCGCCCGGTGAGGGTGAAGTCGCTCGGATTCGGGGCACGGAAAGGCTGTTCACGCTGAGCGGCCTGCGCGGTGGGCGCGAGGCCGAGGGCTCCCATGGTCGCGAACATCGCGCCCGCGCCACCGGTGAGACCCACGTTGCGCAGGAAGGAACGCCGGCTCGCGCCCGGCCCGCCGAGAAGTTCTGCCATGACTCCGCCTCCTCTTTCGATCTTGAGCGACCGAGGAAGCCTCCCAACACCCCGTTACGGCAGGTCCGTTGCTGGTGTATCCGCCACGTTTCCGTGAGCTCAGCGGCGCGGCGAACCCCGGCACAGGCCGGAAGGCGCAGGGCACAACGCACCGCGGGCCCGCACCCAGAAGGGTGCGGGCCCGCGGTATTCGGCTGAAGCCGAATCAAGCGATCAGCTCTGGCCTCCGGCCAGCTTCTCGCGGAGGGCGGCCAGCGCCTCGTCCGACGCCAGGGCGCCGGAGGTGTCGTCGGACTCCGAGGAGTACGAACCACCACTCGAGGCACCCGCGGCAGGACCGGCGGCGGGGGCGGCAACGCCCTCGGCCTCGGCCTGCGCGTCCGCCTCGCGGGACTTGATGACCTGCGCCTGGTGCTGCTCGAAGCGCTGCTGCGCCTCGGCGTACTGGGTCTCCCACACCTCACGCTGGGATTCGAAGCCCTCGAGCCAGTCGTTGGTCTCGGGGTCGAAGCCCTCGGGGTAGATGTAGTTGCCCTGGTCGTCGTACGACGCGGCCATGCCGTACAGCGTCGGGTCGAAGTCGACCGAGGCCGGGTCGGCACCGAAGGCCTCGTTGGCCTGCTTCAGCGAGAGGCTGATGCGGCGGCGCTCGAGGTCGATGTCGATGACCTTGACGAAGATCTCGTCGTTGACCTGGACGACCTGCTCCGGGATCTCCACGTGGCGCTCGGCCAGCTCGGAGATGTGGACCAGACCCTCGATGCCCTCGTCCACGCGGACGAACGCACCGAACGGAACGAGCTTCGTGACCTTACCCGGGACGACCTGACCGATCTGGTGCGTGCGGGCGAACTGCTGCCACGGGTCTTCCTGCGTCGCCTTGAGCGACAGGGAGACACGCTCGCGGTCCATGTCGACGTCGAGAACCTCGACGGTGACTTCCTGGCCGACCTCGACAACCTCGGAGGGGTGGTCGATGTGCTTCCAGGAGAGCTCGGAGACGTGGACCAGACCGTCGACGCCACCCAGGTCCACGAACGCACCGAAGTTGACGATCGAGGAGACGACGCCGGAGCGGACCTGACCCTTCTGCAGGGTCGTGAGGAACGTCTGGCGGACCTCGGACTGGGTCTGCTCGAGCCAGGCACGGCGGGACAGGACCACGTTGTTGCGGTTCTTGTCCAGCTCGATGATCTTGGCCTCGAGCTCCTTGCCCACGTACGGCTGGAGGTCGCGGACGCGGCGCATCTCGACGAGGGAGGCCGGCAGGAAGCCACGGAGGCCGATGTCGAGGATGAGACCACCCTTGACGACCTCGATGACGGTACCGGTGACGATGCCGTCTTCTTCCTTGATCTTCTCGATCGTGCCCCAGGCCCGCTCGTACTGAGCGCGCTTCTTGGACAGGATGAGGCGGCCTTCCTTGTCCTCCTTCTGGAGGACCAGGGCCTCGATCTCGTCGCCGACGGCGACAACCTCGTTCGGGTCGACGTCGTGCTTGATCGAGAGCTCGCGGCTCGGGATCACGCCTTCGGTCTTGTAACCGATGTCGAGGAGAACCTCGTCCCGGTCAACCTTGACGATGACGCCATCCACGATGTCGCCATCGTTGAAGTACTTGATCGTCGCGTCGATCGCTGCGAGGAATGCTTCCTCGTCACCGATGTCGTTGACCGCAACCTGCGGAGTGGTGGCGGTGGTCTCGGTGCTGCTCGTCATGTGGGAAAGGGCTCCGGTACGGACAGTGAGTCGTAGGTACTGCTTACGCCGGGAGCCCGTTTCGCTCTGCAGACGGCCGGACAGCCAAGGAAGCGCCGAATCCGGAGGGTGCTTGTGACCAAACACCGCCGGTGGCGCCTCGACAACCGAGGGGACATACATACAGATGCGAGCGCGACCTGCTACGTCTGAGGCGCGCAGGCCCGCAGCGCAACTTGTAGCATACGGGGGCAGCCGGACAGGGTCAATGCGCGAAGGCGCACACCCGGGGCGGATCGCCGCATACCCGGCACACGACCAGTCTCACGAGGCCACGCGGGCCGTACTCGGCCCCTGCCGTGACGTTCCCGGGACCGGCCGGGCGGAAGAGACCGCAGACTAATACGAGGGAGCCGATCATCCAAGAGCCCGAACCGTTCGAACCCGAAGCCACCCGGCGCGACGCGGACGGCACGGAGAGTTCCCGTGCCAACCGCGGCTGGTGGGACCGGAACGCGGACGACTACCAGACCGAGCACGGCACCTTCCTCGGGGACGACCGCTTCGTGTGGTGCCCCGAGGGCCTCGACGAGGTGGAGGCCGAACTCCTCGGCCCGCCCGAGGACCTCAAGGACAAGGACATCCTGGAGATCGGCGCGGGCGCGGCCCAGTGCTCGCGCTGGCTGGCCGGCCAGGGCGCGCGTCCGGTGGCCCTGGACCTCTCCCACCGCCAGCTCCAGCACGCGCTGCGCATCGGCGGGACCGTTCCCCTGGTGGAGGCCGACGCGAGCGCCCTGCCGTTCGCCGACGGATCCTTCGACCTCGCGTGCTCGGCGTACGGCGCGCTGCCGTTCGTCGCCGAGCCGGTCCGCGTGCTGCGCGAGGTGCGTCGGGTGCTGCGCCCCGGCGGCCGTTTCGTCTTCTCCGTGACGCACCCGGTCCGGTGGGCCTTCCCCGACGAACCGGGCCCCGAGGGCCTGTCGGTCGCCTCCTCATACTTCGACCGCACTCCGTACGTGGAGCAGGACGAGGACGGCGGCGCGGTGTACGTCGAACACCACAGGACCGTCGGCGACCGGGTCCGCGACGTCGTGGCCGGCGGCTTCCGTCTCCTCGACATCGTCGAACCGGAGTGGCCCGCGTGGAACACCCAGGAGTGGGGCGGCTGGTCGCCGTTGCGCGGGAACCTGATCCCGGGCACGGCGATCTTCGTGTGCGAGCGAAGCGAGATGGGGGCACCCCCGGCCGGAGGCTGGGGGAGAGACTGAGCGGGTGATCCGATACGACGCCCTGGACCCGCTGCCCGTACGCGGGGCGCTGCCCGGCCTGAGCGCCTCCCTGGAGGCGCACGGCACGGCGGTCCTCGTCGCGCCGCCCGGCACCGGCAAGACGACTCTCGTGCCGCTGGCACTCGCCGGGCTGCTGGACGCGGGCCCGGCACGCCGGGTCGTCGTCGCCGAGCCGCGCCGCATCGCCGCGCGTGCGGCCGCGCGGCGGATGGCGTGGCTGCTCGGGGAGAAGGTCGGCGAGAGCGTCGGCTTCACCGTGCGCGGCGAGCGTGTGGTGGGTCCACGCGCGCGCGTGGAGGTCGTCACGACCGGTGTGCTGCTGCAACGGCTCCAGCGGGACCAGGAGTTGGCGGGCGTCGACGTGGTCGTGCTCGACGAGTGCCACGAACGGCATCTGGACGCCGACACGGTGGCCGCCTTCCTGGTCGACGTACGGGCCGCGCTGCGCCCCGAGCTGCGGCTCGTGGCCGCGTCCGCGACCACCGACGCCGAGGGGTGGGCGCGGCTGCTGGGCGGCGCGCCGGTGATCGAGGCCCAGGGGATCTCGTATCCGGTCGAGGTGGTGTGGGCGCCGCCCGCACGCCCGGTGCGGCCGCCCCATGGGATGCGGGTGGACCCGGTCCTGCTCACCCACGTGGCGTCGACGGTGCGCCGGGCGCTGGCCGAGCACGAGGGGGACGTCCTGTGCTTCCTGCCCGGGGTCGGCGAGATCGCGCGCGTCGCCGGGCAGTTGGGGCATCTCGGCGGTGTCGAGGTGCTCCAGGTGCACGGCCGGGCGCCGGCCGCCGTGCAGGACGCGGTCCTGTCGGGCGGGGCGGGGCGCCGGGTGGTCCTGGCCACCTCCGTCGCCGAGTCGTCGCTGACAGTTCCCGGGGTGCGCGTGGTCGTCGACTCGGGGCTCGCGCGGGAGCCACGGGTTGACCACGCGCGCGGGCTGAGCGCGCTGGCGACCGTGCGGGCCTCGCAGGCGGCCGGTCGGCAGCGAGCGGGGCGGGCCGGACGTGAGGCGCCGGGACGGGTGTACCGCTGCTGGTCCGAGGCGGAGGACGCGCGTCTGCCCCGCTTCCCCGCGCCGGAGATCAAGGTGGCCGACCTGACGGCTTTCGCCCTCCAGGCGGCCTGCTGGGGCGATCCGGACGCGAGTGGACTCGCGCTCCTCGACCCGCCGCCGGCCGGGGCGATGGCCGCGGCGCACTCGGTCCTGTCGGCCGTGGGGGCCGTCGACCCCGCGGGGCGGGCGACGGAGCGAGGGGTACGGATGTCCCGGCTCGGCCTGCACCCGCGGCTCGCCAGGGCCCTGCTGGACGCGGCGCCCGAGGTCGGCGCGGACCGGGCGGCCGAGGTGGTCGCCCTCCTGAGCGAGGAACCGCCACGGGAGTACGGCGACGATCTGGCGGCGGCCTGGCGGACGGCCCGGCGCGGGGGCGACTCCTACGCGGCCCGCTGGCGCACGGAGTCACGCCGGCTGCGCACGTCGTCCACGTCCCTGTCCGGTCCGCCCGCCCGTCGCACATCCTCCGACGCGGGGGACGACAGGGTGGCCGGGCTCGTCGCCGCCCTGGCGTTCCCCGAACGGGTCGCGCGGGCCCAGGGCGGCTCGTACCTCATGGTGTCGGGGACCCGGGCCGAGGTGGGGGACGGTTCGGGGCTGCGCGGGGCGCCCTGGCTCGCGGTGGCTGTCGCGGACCGCCCCGTCGGCGCCGGGCACGCGCGCGTGCGGCTCGCCGCCGTCATCGACGAGGAGACCGCGCTGCGGGCCGCGGCGCCCCTGCGCTCCGCGGGCGAGGAGGTCCACTGGGCCGACGGCGACGTCGTCGCGCGGCGGGTCGAGCGGCTCGGGGCCGTGGAGCTGGCGGTGCGGCCGCTCAAGAAGGCGGACGCCGGGCTCGTACGGGACGCGCTGCTCGAAGGGCTGCGGGAGGACGGGCTCGGCCTGCTGCGCTGGTCACCGGACGCCGAAGTGCTGCGGCGGCGGCTCGCGTTCCTGCGGCTGCACCTGGGCGCCCCGTGGCCCGATGTCTCCGACGAAGCGCTGCACGCGCGCGTGGACGAGTGGCTGGAGCCGGAGCTGAGCCGCGCCCGGCGGCGGGCCGACCTGGCGCGCGTCGACGCCGGTCAGGCGCTCAACCTCCTGCTGCCCTGGGCGACCGGGGAAGCGGCCCGTCTGGACGAGCTCGCCCCCGAGCGGATCGCGGTACCCAGCGGATCCAGGATCCGGATCGACTACACCGACCCCGAACAGCCCGTACTCGCCGTCAAGTTGCAGGAGATGTTCGGCCTGCACGCCTCCCCCGCCGTCGCCGGGGTGCCCGTGCTCGTGCATCTGCTGTCGCCCGCGGGGCGGCCCGCCGCGGTGACCGCCGACCTGGCCTCGTTCTGGCGGGACGGCTACAAGGCCGTACGGGCCGAGCTGCGCGGGCGCTATCCGAAGCATCCGTGGCCCGAGGACCCGGCGACCGCCGAGCCGACGCGGTACACGAACGCACGGCTCAGGCGCTGACCGGATCCGGTTCCACCGCGTCCGCGCGCGCGGGGTCACGGGGGCGGCGGCTGCGGGCCTCCAGGTAGAGGGAGAGCGTCAGGAGTCCCGCGCCCAGGATCAGGAAGCCCCAGGGGAGGTACGTGGTCATCAGCAGGACCACGGTGCGGTTCGACTTGACCAGGTCGACCGTGTAATCGATGTAGTCCTCGCGCATCTTCACGTGCCCGGAGAAGGCGGTCACCTTGTCGCGGTCCCCGAGGAGGGTGCCGCCGCGCAGCTCCTCCCGGTGGATCTCCTCGCCGTAGACGGGCGCTCCGGTGACCGGCTCCACCCAGAACCTGCGCACCGTGGTGTACCAGCGGGTGGTGCCCGACTTGGCGATCGAGTCCGGGGTGACGCCTTCCACGGGCAGGATCTTCGGGAACTCGACCTTGGTCCAGGGGATGGTCTGCTCGAAGTAGTAAACGTCTACGCCCCGGAAGTCCCGGGTGCCCTCGTAGTGGATGGGGGCCGAGGTGCGGGTCTGCGCGTCGAAGTACTCGTAGTCCCTTTTCTCCGTCAGGAAGGGCCACTTGAACTCGATGCCCTCGCGGGTGACGGGCTCGCCGTCGACCGACTCGCCGGTGGCGTGGACGGGCTCCTGGGTGTGCGCGTCGAAGATGTACCGCTCGGGGAGCTTGGAGACCATCTCGCCGTCGGGGCCCTGGACGTAGGAGAGCGAGTCCCAGACGACGACGTCACGGCCCGCGGTCCTCTCGATCTTCTCGGAGGCCTCGACGTTGCCCTTGAGGGTCTGTACGACGGTGACCTTGGGGACCTTCTTCGCGGTCATGGTGCCGTAGTCGAGGAGGGTGGCGTCCTTCGCCTCCAGGACCATGTCCTGGTACTGGTCGGCGGGGACCTTGGCCACGCGCGGGAAGGCGTACCAGCGCAGCAGGGGGGACAGCGCCGCGAAGAACACGGCGAGGGCGAGCAGGATCAGGCTGACCTTGCGGCGCATGGTGGCGTCCTCCCTGTGCCTGGCCGGGTGCGTGGGGCCGGTGCGTTGCCGGTGGCGTGGAACCGGTGCGTTACGGGTGTGTGGGCACGGTGGTGAGCAGCGGCTTCGGCGAGGTCTCGCCGGCCGGTGAGCCCATGGCCGTCATGGTGAGCACCAGGACGAGCGCCGCGGCGAGACCGGTGGCGGCGGCGATGAGGGCACGCATGCGGGCCTCCCCGGGGGCCAGGAGCTGATACGTCGTCAGGTCCGGCACCGTAGCAACGGCGGGGCGAGATGAGAACACGTCGCACACACAACAAGGGCGCCCCTCCGCGGGAAGCGGAGGGGCGCCCTGACCGTGCGGGTGGCGACTACGGGGTGGCCGTGGCCGTCGGCTCCGGGGTGGCCGGCGCGGCCACCGTCAGTTCGATGGTCAGCGTCGCGCCGCCGGTGGTGGTGACGCGGAGCTGGAACGTGCCGGTGGTGTCGTCCGCGTACAGCTGCGGGAGCTTCAGCAGGCCGTCGGCGTCCGTGGTGAGGTCCGCGAGGGTGCGTACCTGGTTGCCGGCCGCGTCCTTGAAGTACGGGCCCTTGTCGTTCACGGTCGCGTCGTCCGCCGAGGTGATGAGCGTGGCGGTGGCGGCGACCTTGCCGGCCACGGCACCGTTGTAGGTGGCCTTCACCTCGACCGGGTCCGCGAACTCGCCGCCCGGCACGCAGGTCAGCGCGGTCGTGGTGGTGCGCGCGAGGGCGTCGGCCTGACGGGCGGTGACGCTCGCGGTGAAGTCGAGGCCGGTCAGCGTGCGGCCCACGACGCTGGTGCGCACGGTGAAGGAGCCGGTCTTCTCGCCCGCGACGAGCGCGGGCGCGGTGGCCGTGCCCTTGCTGTCGGTGACGACCGTGGCGACGGTCTCGCCGCCGGTGAAGGTGGCGTCCGTGGCGGCGCCGACGATCGTGAACCGTACCCGGACCTTCGCGACCGCCTTGCCCGCCGAGGTCTCGGTCCGCACCGCGACCCGCTCGCCGAAGGAGTCACCGGCCGTCGCGGTGAGCGTCCCGGTGCCCGCGTCCTCCAGGTGGTCCACCGTCTGCGTGGGGGTGGGGGTAGGGCTGGGGATGGGCGTGGCGGGCAGCGTCGGGACGGGGCTCGCGGAACCGTCGCCCTTCGGCGGGGTGGGCTTCGGCGTGCTCGGCGTGCTCGGCGACGGGGTGTTCGGCGTGCTGGGCGTCACGCTCGGCGAGGTGGTGACGCCGTCGGAGCCGTCGCTGCGGTTCGAGGGCAGCGTGCCGGTGCCGTCCGGCACCTCGTGGGTGCCCTCGCGGTAGTACTCCAGCCACGACAGGACCGTGTTGAGGTACTCCGTGGAGTTGTTGTAGCTGAGGATCGCGGTGTGCAGGTCGGCCTCGTCGGACAGGTCCCAGCCGAACCGGCACAGGTAGCCGCCCGCGGCGAGCGCCGCGTCGTAGATGTTGTTCGGGTTCTTCTTGCCGTCGCCGTTGCCGTCGCGGCCCGCCCACTCCCAGGTGGAGGGGATGAACTGCATCGGGCCGACCGCGCGGTCGTAGGTGCTGTCGCCGTCGTACGCGCCGCCGTCGGTGTCACCGATGTTCGCGAAGCCCTCGCCGTTCAGGACCGGGCCGAGGATCGGTGTGAGCGTGTCGCCCTGGGCGTCGACGTTGCCGCCTCGGGCCTGGCCCGACTCGACCTTGCCGATGGCGGCGAGGAGTTCCCAGGGCAGGTTGCAACCGGCCTTGGACGCGGTCAGCGAGGCCGCGGCCTGCTTGTAGGCGTCAAGGACGGTCGCGGGTATCCCGGCCTCGGCTTCGCCGACGGAGACCGGGGTGCCGATGGTCGGCGAGGGGCTGGGGGTGTTCAGCGGCGGAAGGTCCGTGTAGTAGGGCGAGTTGCCGGTCGCGCTGTCGTCGCCGCCGGCATCGGGCGTGGACTCTGCGTCGGCGCCGGTGGTCTGTCTGCCCTGGTCGTCGGTGGTCGCTCCAGGGGCCTGGGAGGCGGACAGAGCCGCGACCGCGACCGCGGCCACAGCCGTGGTCATCGCCCCCTTGCGCAGCCTCGTGCCGAAATGCGCCACCATTGAGTGAGTCCCTCCCGTGGACGACCGCTTACGCGCCCTAGTGCCGTACGTTTTGTTCCCGCGTGCGCGCTTCTGGTGCTTTTCTTCCGCGTCTTCTTCGTGTTCTCTTCGGCGTTTTTCTTCGGTTCTTCTTCTGGCGTTCGACCGCGTTCCCCGCCACGACGACCCAGGTGACCCTACGACAACTCCTGTTGCGCGGGCACCCGTTCGTGCCCGATTTTCACCAGTTGGCCATGTCCGCTTGTGCGGTAGGTAGCCGACCGGGTGCTCAGCCGGACGGTTCTCATCCGTCCCTCATACTGGGCGTCCACCGGACGCGGGCGATCGCCGCGACCGGCACACCCGGCCAACGTAAGCCACAAGGGGTCGACTTGCCCTTCACTCTCAGCCACGCGGCCGCCGTACTGCCCGCCGTGCGCGGTGACGGAAGCGGTCGCGACCGGCTGGTGCCGGCGGTTCTGGTGGCTGGTTCGTTCGCTCCCGATCTGACCTACTACGTGGCGAGTGTGGTGCCCGGAGCGATGGAGTTCGGCGCCTTCACCCACTCCTTCACCGGCGTCCTCACCTTCGACGTACTCGTCGCCTGGGCGCTCGTGGGCGCCTGGCTGGTACTGCGCGAGCCGCTGGTGGCGCTGCTGCCGCGGGCCCGGCAGGGGCGGGTGGCGGGGCTGCTGCGGTGCGGAGCCGCACGCGAGCGTCCGCGTCCTTCGACGGCGGCGTGCTGGTACGTCTCGGCGGCGCTCGGCGCGCTGACGCATGTCGTGTGGGACGCGTTCACGCATCACGACCGGTGGGGTGTGGAGCTGCTGCCCTTCCTGGGCCGGGATATGGCCGGTTCACCGGTGTACTGGTACGCGCAGTACGGCAGTTCGGCGGTGGCGGCCGTCGTCCTCGTGCTCTTCGTGGTCGTCGCGGTGCGGCGGACTCCGTCGGGCGAGCCCGTGGGGGTGCCCGCGCTGTCCCGTTCCGACCGTTGGACGGCGGGTGCCGTCGTCGGGGGGTGCACGCTCGCGGGCGCGGTGCAGCGCGCCTCGCACTGGCTGTCCTACCGGGGCGCCGACGCGAAGCCCTGGGAGTGGATCCCGACGCTGTGCTTCGGCGCGGGCGCCGGGCTCCTGCCGGGCCTCGCGCTGTACGCGGTCGGGGTCAGGATGTGGCGTCCGGCTCCGGCTCGTCCCAGCCCGGCAGCGGTTCGCTCGGAGCCGAGCCGTCCGGCTCCTCGCTGATCTCGCTCTCCGGGGTGAGGCTGCGCACCGGACCGTGCCGCTGGCCCAGGCCGCGGTGCACCGCCTGCGCGATGCGCTCGATGGTGCGGACCCCGTACGCCATCGTCGGGTTGTCGTGCGACAGGACGACGATGCGGTACATCCGGTCGCGGCCGGTGAACGCGCCGACACTGTGCACCCGCCAGCCGTGCGTGGCGCGCGGCAGCCAGCCGTTCTTGACGTGTGCCCGCAGACCTCTCGGCATACCCGCGGGCACCCCCCAGCGCTGGTCGCGGCGGACCTGGCTGAGCAGCCTCAGACCGTAGTCGCGGGTCTTCAGGAAGGAGCGGGTGTCGGTGAGCACCGCCAGCAGCCGCATCTGGTCGGCGGCCGTGGTGCGGGTCAGACCCCAGTAGCCCTTCGGGCCGAGGGCGGTGCCCGTCGTCCCGGCACGGGTCAGGAACCGGCTCAGCCGGACGCGGCCGATGTCGGTCCACAGGCGCACGGCGGACTCGTTGTCGGACTTGATGATCATTGGCCGTACGTTGGTCCGCTCCCACCTGGTGAGCCCGCGCCCCAGCTCCTCCGCCCGGCGAAGGGCGCCCTCCATGATCACGAGCTTGGCGACACTCGCCGAGTCGTACTGGCGCGCGCTGGCGAGTCCGCAGGTCAGGCCGGTTTTGTCGTCGCGCACCGCCACGGAGACGGTGCCCTCGCGTGACGACAGCGCCGCCCGGATGTCGCGGGACATCCGGGCGGCGAGGTCGGGGTCGCGGACGGAGCGGCAGGCAGCGGGAACCTGAGCGGCGCTCGCGTGCGCGGCGACCGCGGGTATCGGCGCCAGCAGCGCCGAGACGACGGCCGTGGCGATGACCGTACGTCGATCGAGCATGCGTATACCCATGCTCGCATCCTTGCGGGCACCCCCGGCACGGGCGTCTTTGCGTGGGCCACGCGGGTGACGGCGCTCGCCCGGGGCCCCTTACCCCTGCCGGGGAGGCGAACCCTCCGGGCGGGCTAAGGGCCCCCGGGCCCGGAAAAACTAGTGCGCCGCCGATTCCCAGTCGTCCCCGGAGCCGATGGAGACGTCGAGGGGAGCCCTGAGCTGTACGGCGGACGCCATTTCCCGGCGGACCAGCTCCTCGGTCCTCGCGCGCTCGCCGGGGGCGATCTCCAGCACGATTTCGTCGTGGACCTGGAGAAGCATGCGGGAGTTGAGGCCCGCCTCGGTCAGCGCACGGTCCACGTTGAGCATGGCGATCTTGACGATGTCGGCGGCCGTGCCCTGGATGGGCGCGTTGAGCGCCATCCGCTCGGCCGTCTCGCGCCGCTGACGGTTGTCGCTGTTGAGGTCGGGCAGGTGCCTGCGGCGGCCGAACAGCGTCTCCGTGTAGCCCGTGGCGCGGGCTTCGTCGACCACGCGGCGCAGATAGTCCCGTACGCCGCCGAAACGCTCGAAGTACGTGTCCATCAGCCCGCGCGCCTCGCCCGCGTCGATGTTGAGCTGCTGGGAGAGGCCGAACGCCGACAGGCCGTACGCCAGGCCGTACGACATCGCCTTGATCTTGCGGCGCATCTCCGCGTCGACCCCGGCCCCCTCCACGGAGAACACCTGCGAGGCCACCGTGGTGTGCAGGTCCTCGCCGGACGTGAAGGCCTCCAACAGGCCCTCGTCCTCGGAGAGATGGGCCATCACGCGCAGTTCGATCTGGCTGTAGTCCGCCGTCATCAGCGACTCGAAGCCCTCGCCGACCACGAAACCGCGGCGGATCGCCCGGCCCTCGTCGGTGCGGACCGGGATGTTCTGCAGGTTCGGGTCCGTGGACGACAGACGGCCCGTCGCCGCCACCGTCTGGTTGAAGGTGGTGTGGATACGGCCGTCCACCGCGATCGTCTTGATCAGGCCCTCGACCGTCGACCGGAGCCTCGCCTGCTCACGGTGCCGGAGCATGATCACCGGCAGGTCGTGGTCGGTCTGCGTGGCCAGCCAGGCCAGCGCGTCCGCGTCCGTCGTGTAACCCGTCTTCGTCTTCTTCGTCTTGGGCAGGTCGAGCTCGCCGAAGAAGACCTCCTGGAGCTGCTTGGGCGAGCCGAGGTTGAACTCGTGCCCCACGGAGGCGTGGGCCTCCTTCACCGCCTGCTGCACGGCACCCGCGAACATCTGCTCCATGGCCTCCAGGTGCGCCCGGTCGGCCGCGATGCCGTGCCGCTCCAGGCGGGCCAGCAACGCGGACGTCGGCAGCTCGATGTCCCGCAGCAGATCTTCGGCGCCGGCCTCCGCCAGCTTCTCGCCGAACGCCTCGCCCAGGTCGAGGATCGTGCGGGCCTGCACCATCAGCGCGTCGGCCTCGGCCTGGTCGTCGGTGCCGAAGGCGAGCTGCCCGTCGGCCGCCGCGGTGGGCCCCAGCTCCCGGCCCAGGTACTCCAGGGACAGCGCGTCCAGGGCGAAGGAACGGCGCCCCGGCTTGACCAGGTACGCGGCGAGCGCGGTGTCCATGGACACGCCCTCGATGGTCCAGCCGTGCTCGGCGAAGACCCGCATCGCGCCCTTGGCGTTGTGCAGGACCTTGGGCCTGCCGGGGTCGGCGAGCCACTTCTCGAACGAGTTGTCGTCCGCCTCGTCCAGCCCCGTCGGGTCGAACCACGCGGCGGCGCCGTCGGCGGTGGCGAGCGCGACCTCGGTCACCGAGCCCACGCCGAGCGCCCAGGTGTCGACCGTGGCCAGCCCCAGGACCTTCGTACCGTGCTCGGCGAGCCACGGCTTCAGCTCGCCCGCGCCCAGCACCTTGCCGTCCAGCTCGACGCCCTCGGTGACCGGCTGGGCGTCCTCGGTCTCCTCCGCCCCCGGGTCGACGGCGAGGAGCCGCTCACGCAGTGACGGGTTGCGGATCTCCAGGGTGTCCAGGACCATCGCCACCGCCTTGCGGTCGTACGCGGCGCGCTCCAGCTCGGTGACCGTCCTGGGCAGCTCCACGTCCTTCACCATCTCCGTGAGACGGCGGTTGAGCTTCACCGCCTCCAGGTGGTCGCGGAGGTTCTGCCCGGCCTTGCCCTTGACCTCGTCGACGCGCTCGACCAGCTCCGCGAACGAACCGAACTGGTTGATCCACTTCGCCGCGGTCTTCTCGCCGACACCGGGGATGCCCGGCAGGTTGTCGGACGGGTCGCCGCGCAGCGCCGCGAAGTCGGGGTACTGCGCCGGCGTCAGACCGTACTTCTCGAAGACCTTCTCCGGAGTGAAGCGGGTCAGCTCCGAGACACCCTTCGTCGGATACAGCACCGTCGTGTGCTCGGACACGAGCTGGAAGGAGTCGCGGTCACCGGTGACGATGAGCACATCGAAGCCCGCGGCCTCGGCCTGGGTGGCGAGCGTCGCGATGACGTCGTCCGCCTCGAAGCCGTCGACCGCGAACCGCTCCGCGTGCATCGCGTCGAGCAGCTCACCGATCAGCTCGACCTGCCCCTTGAACTCGTCCGGGGTCTTCGACCTGTTCGCCTTGTACTCGGTGAACTCCTCGGAGCGCCAGGTCTTGCGGGAGACGTCGAACGCCACCGCGAAGTGCGTGGGCGACTCGTCGCGCAGCGTGTTCGCCAGCATCGAGGCGAAGCCGTAGATCGCGTTCGTCGGCTGGCCCGTCGCCGTCGTGAAGTTCTCCGCGGGCAGCGCGAAGAACGCGCGGTACGCCAGCGAGTGCCCGTCCATGAGCATCAGCCGCGGACGCGTCTCGCCGGAGGTCTTGTCGGTCTTCTTCGCTGCTGTTTCTGCCACGACCCCGATCCTGCCACGTGGCACTGACAGTGAGAGCCCGCACGGCCCGGCAGGGTCGTTGTCGGACACGCGTGCGAAGATCGGAGACGTACATCACACCTGCATGCGAAGGGATCCCCGCGATGGCCAGCAAGCCGCCCACGAGCGATCCGGTTCAGGACGCGCCGCAGGTCGCGGAGCCGAAGCACGCCGCGGCCGGACTGCCCGCCATCGGGCACACCCTGCGCGCCGCCCAGCAGCAGATGGGCGTGCGCCGCACCGCGCTCACCCTCCTCCGGGTCAACCAGAAGGACGGCTTCGACTGCCCGGGCTGCGCCTGGCCCGAGCCCGAGCACCGGCACGCGGCGGAGTTCTGTGAGAACGGCGCGAAGGCGGTGGCCGAGGAGGCCACCCTGCGCCGCGTCACCCCGGACTTCTTCACCGCGCACACCGTGGCCGACCTCGCCACCCGCAGCGGCTACTGGCTGGGCCAGCAAGGACGCCTCACCCACCCCATGTACCTGGCGGAGGGCGCCGACCGCTACGAACCGGTCACCTGGGAGCGCGCCTTCGACATCGTCGCCGAGGAGCTCGCCGCGCTCGGCTCCCCCGACGAAGCCCTCTTCTACACCTCCGGACGCACGAGCAACGAAGCGGCCTTCCTCTACCAGTTGTTCGCCCGCGAGCTGGGCACGAACAACCTGCCGGACTGCTCCAACATGTGCCACGAATCGTCCGGTTCAGCGCTCAACGAGACCATCGGCGTCGGCAAGGGCAGCGTCCTGCTCGACGACCTGTACCAGGCGGACCTGATCATCGTCGCCGGACAGAACCCGGGCACGAACCACCCCCGCATGCTGTCCGCGCTGGAGAAGGCCAAGGCCAACGGCGCGAAAATCATCACCGTCAACCCGCTGCCCGAGGCGGGACTCGAGCGCTTCAAGAACCCGCAGACCGCCCAGGGCATGCTCAAGGGCGCCGCCCTCACCGACCTGTTCCTCCAGATCCGCCTCGGCGGCGACCAGGCACTCTTCCGCCTCCTGAACAAGCTGATCCTCGAAGAGTCCGACAGCGCCTCCGGCGCGGGCTCGGGCGCGGTCGACGAGGACTTCGTCCGCGAACACACCCACGGCTACGAGGAGTTCGCCGAGGCCGCCCGCGCCGCCGACTGGGAGGAGACGCTCACCGCGACCGGCCTCACCCGGGAGAGGATCGACGAGGCGCTCCGCCTCGTCCTCGCCTCCGAGCGAACCATCGTGTGCTGGGCCATGGGCCTCACCCAGCACAAGCACGCCGTGCCGACGATCCGGGAGGTCGTCAACTTCCTGCTGCTGCGCGGCAACATCGGCCGCCCCGGCGCGGGCGTGTGCCCGGTCCGCGGCCACTCGAACGTGCAGGGCGACCGCACGATGGGCATCTTCGAGCGGCCCTCCCCGGCCTTCCTGGACGCCCTGGAGCGGGAGTTCGGGTTCACGCCCCCGCGCGAGCACGGCTACGACGTCGTACGGGCCATACGCGCGCTGCGTGACGGCGACGCGAAGGTCTTCTTCGCGATGGGCGGCAACTTCGTGTCGGCGTCCCCCGACACGGAGGTGACCGAGGCGGCCATGCGCCGCGCCCGCCTCACCGTGCACGTGTCGACGAAACTGAACCGCTCGCACGTGGTCACCGGCGCGCGTGCCCTGATCCTGCCGACCCTCGGCCGCACCGAGCGTGACCTCCAGGGCAGCGGCGAACAGTTCGTGACCGTCGAGGACTCCATGGGCATGGTGCACGCGTCGCGTGGCCGGCTGGAGCCCGCGAGCGAGCACCTGTTGTCCGAGCCTGCCATCGTCGCCCGGCTCGCGCGTCGCGTCCTCGGCCATGAATCCCGCACGCCCTGGGAGGAGTTCGAGAAGGACTACGCGACCGTCCGCGACCGAATAGCCCGCGTGATCCCCGGCTTCGAGGACTTCAACGCCCGGGTGGCGAACCCCGCGGGCTTCGCGCTCCCGCACGCCCCGCGCGACGAACGCCGCTTCCCGACGGCCACCGGCAAGGCCAACTTCACGGCCGCGACCGTCGAGTACCCGAAGCTCCCCGAGGGACGGCTGCTCCTGCAGACCCTTCGCTCGCACGACCAGTACAACACCACGATCTACGGCCTGGACGACCGCTACCGGGGCATCAAGAACGGCCGCCGGGTCGTGCTCGTCAACCCCGACGACGCGCGGCGGCTCGACCTCGCGGACGGCAGTTACGTCGACCTGGTCGGCGAGTGGACGGACGGCGTCGAGCGCCGCGCCCCCGGATTCCGTGTCGTGCACTACCCCACCGCCCGGGGCTGCGCGGCCGCCTACTACCCGGAGACCAACGTCCTGGTCCCGCTGGACGCGACCGCCGACACCAGCAACACCCCCGCCAGCAAATCCGTGGTCGTACGTCTGGAACAATCGGCGACCGACTGAGCGTTCGCTCAGTGAACCGGTGAGATCGGTCCGCCCGGACCGGCCCACCACTCCACAGTGATCCACGACGGACGGAGTCGGGCCCCATGGGCGAGCAGCACACCGTGAAGTTCCCGCAAGAGGTCATCGACGAGTACGCCGCGCTGGGCGTCGACCTGTCCGCGCTCTTCTCGGCGGGCCACCTCGGCAGTCGGATGGGCGTGCAGATCATCGAGGCCTCCGCCGAGCGCGTGGTCGGCACGATGCCGGTGGAGGGCAACACGCAGCCGTACGGCCTCCTGCACGGGGGCGCCTCCGCCGTCCTCGCGGAGACCATCGGCTCCGTCGGGGCCATGCTGCACGGCGGCAGCTCCAAGATCGCCGTGGGCGTCGACCTGAACTGCACGCACCACCGCGGGGTGCGCTCCGGGCTGGTCACGGGCGTGGCCACGCCCGTGCACCGGGGCAGGTCATCGGCGACGTACGAGATCGTCATCACGGACGAGGCGGACAAGCGCGTCTGCACCGCCCGGCTGACCTGCATGCTCAAGGACGCGCCCACCGGCTGACCGCCTGCAGCTCGGCGATGAGGCACTCGGGCTTCCTCGGCACGCCAGGGACCGGCGGGCCGAGGACACGGATCACTCCGGCGGGCCGACCTGCCGGGGTTCCGCCCGTCCCACCGACCTCCTGCCGGAGTTCCGCCCCCCCTACCGAGCGGCGGAGGCTCAGCCGCTCACCGGTGCCGGGCGCTCCCCCACGGCCGTCGCAGGACCCTGGTCCGCCAGGTACCGCCAGCGGCGGACCAGGGCGCGGGACACCAGGAAGACCAGTACGCCGTCGAGGGTGTGCCACAGGAAGTGCGTGCCCAGCGGGAACGCGCCGCAGATCCCCTCGTCCACCGTGCGGGCGGCCAGCGCGACCGCGAAGACGACGGCCGCCACCGCGAACTCCCGCCACTGGGCGGCCCGGCCCGCCTCCCCCGACCCGCGCAGGGTCACCGCGAGCCCGGCCAACAGCAGCAGCACCGGCACGTACATGCCGGAGCGGTTCGGGACGAGGTCGCCGGCCAGCGCGCCGAACACGGCGGTGAAGGCCACGAAGGCGGCCACGCCCAGGGCACATCTGCGCCACCCGAGACCGTGGAACCAGCGCAGGAAGCACGCGAGGCAGAAGAGCACGAACACGGTGATGGGCAGAACGTCGAGCACCTGGGACCACCGCGTCGCCAGCGTGTGGAAGGCGAAGCTGCCGATGCCGATGAGCGCCATGCCCGGGGCCAGCAGCGCGATGCTCGTGGGCACCCGCGGGCAGGGCCGCAGGACGCGCCAGAGCCCGAACGCCGCCACGAGGAAGGCGAGGTTGCTCACCGCGTTGACGGGCTCGGCCCAGAAGGCCGCCGAACCCCGCTCGCAGTACTCGTCGAGGTGCTCGCTCCAGTTCACAGTCCCGCGCCCCGTCCCGTCCTCGTCCGTTGACGCCCCAGACCGACGATGTCCTCGACCGTTGATGTCCTCATCCGTTGATCCCGGGCACCCGGCGGCTTAGCGTCAACCTATGCGAACGGCTGGAGCACCTTGGCCGCGGACGGCGCTCGGGTTCGGAATCGGTCTGACGCTCCTGACCGGTGGCCCGCTCACCGGCTGCGGGGAGTCCGGCGCCGAGGGCGCGGGGAGTTCCGCGCGCCCCGGCTCCGCCGCGCCGTCGGCGTCCACGCCTCCTGAGGATCTGTGCGCGCGTCTCGTCTCACACTGGTCGCGAGAGGCACTGGGCCAGGACACCTACGGCGACTACCAGTCGATGGGCCTGTCCAACGGGCAGTACGAGATCCTGATGAAGGTCGTGGACGCCGCCCGGGCCGAAAGGAAGCGCCAAGGCCCCGAAGCGGCCGAGCAGTTGATTGATCGCGGATCGCGCGACCTGTGCGCGGAGCGCTATCGCGACGGCACCCCCAGCGGAGGTCCATGGCAGTGAACGGCACCCGGAGCGAAGGCCTGTGGCGGTGAACGGCGCCACCGGGCGATCGCGCGTCGCAGCGACCGGCTTACCCGAGCGAAGACGCGTCGCGGTGGACGGCGCGCCCGAGCGAAGACGCGTCGCGGTGAACGGCGCGCCCGCACGAAGGGCCGCCGCAGCGGTGAGCGGCGCCCTCGCGCAAGGGCCCGCCGCGGCAGCGCACGTCTCCCCGGCCGAAGGCGGGTGGCAGTGAGCGGCATCGGTCCCGTCGAGCCGGGCGAGGGCACCCGCGCGCGGGACGCCCCGGAACCGGGCACCCCGCTGCCCGCCGAGGCCCCGCGCGGGCCGCTGACCGGGCTGTACGTCCGGCACCGCCGTGCCGTACTGGCCGGCGCGCTGTCCGGCGCCGTCCTCGTCGCAGGCGGCTCTCTCTACGTCACCCGGCCCCGGCAGCCACCGCCGCCCGCCCTTCCGTTCCCTTCCCAGGTGACCGATGTCCGCTACGCGGGCAGGGCGGACCCGCCCCGGGACGAGCCGCCGGGGGCCTTCACCTTCGCGGTCGAGTTCACCGTGAGTTCCGGTCCCCCGGTCACCGTGACGCGGATCGGACAGCCCTCCGCCGGCCTCTCCCTCACCTCCGTGCCGCGCCCTCCGTTCCGCACGAGAGCGGGATCTCCCCGCCGGATCACGATCACCATGCACGTGGGCGAATGCGCGAAAGTGCCCCGGAACGCCGGACTCCCTTTCCTGGATGTAACGCTGCGTAATGCAAGCGCAATACAAGTGCACAGCTTCATCCTGGGCGAGCGATACGCCCAAGACCTCTCGGAAGCCCTCCAGGTAGCCTGCGGCAACAATTCCGGGTCATCACCAAAGCCCTAGAACACTCCTGAACACACCCCTCCGAGTCCTGCGCGTTCTCAGCATGCGGACAGGGCGAATCGGCCTGAATTCCGCTGTTCCACCCACTCAGTACCGCTCTGCATTACCTCGTGTCATAACAAGAGAGTCACAGCCTTCCCCAGACCCTCCTCGTTTTTCCCATCACCCGCTTAGAGTCACGCCCAGTCACCGCGCCAAGGATTCGAAACTATTTCGGCTCAGCGCTCGACTCGGCCGCTTCCATGGGGGAGGGCCGCGCCAGGGAAAGGACTGACCGTGCGCCAACGTTCGTTCATCGCCATCACCGCCGCGCTGGCGGCGGGGGCACTGACCCTTACCGCCTGCGGCTCGCGCGACGACGACGGCGACTCGAGCTCCGGTGACGGTGGCACCACCGTCACCATCGGCGTCGACGCCCCGCTGACCGGCGACCTGTCCGCTCTGGGTCTCGGCATCAAGAACTCGGTCGACCTCGCCGCCAAGCAGGCCAACGAGCAGAAGCTCGTCGACGGCGTCACCTTCAAGATCGAGGCCCTCGACGACCAGGCGCAGCCCGCCTCGGGCCAGCAGAACGCCACCAAGCTCGTCGCCGACAAGGCGGTCCTCGGCGTGGTCGGCCCGCTGAACTCCTCCGTCGCCGAGTCCATGCAGAAGGTCTTCGACGACGCCAAGCTCGTCGAGGTCTCCCCCGCCAACACCAACCCGGCGCTCACCCAGGGCACGGAGTGGAACGGCGGCACCAAGGCCCGCCCGTACAAGTCGTACTTCCGCACCGCGACCACGGACGCCATCCAGGGCCCGTTCGCCGCGCAGTACGTCTACAACGACTCCAAGAAGAAGAAGGTCTTCGTCATCGACGACAAGAAGACCTACGGCGCCGGTCTGGCCGCCACCTTCACGGAGGAGTTCAAGAAGCTCGGCGGCACGGTGGCCGGCACGCAGCACATCGACCCGGACACCAAGGACTTCTCCGCGATCGCCACCCAGGTGAAGAGCTCCGGCGCGGACGTCGTCTACTACGGCGGCGAGTACCCGCAGGCCGGCCCGCTCAGCAAGCAGATCAAGGCCGCCGGCGCCAAGATCCCCGTGGTCGGCGGTGACGGCATCTACAGCGCCGACTTCATCAAGCTGGCCGGCGCCACCGCGACCGGCGACCTCGCCACCTCCGTCGGCGCCCCGGTCGAGGAACTGCCCTCCGCCAAGGAGTTCGTCGCCAACTACAAGGAAGCCGGCTACAAGGACGCCTACGAGGCTTACGGCGGCTACTCCTACGACTCGGCATGGGCGATCATCGAGGCCGTGAAGAAGGTCGTCGAGGACAACGACGGCAAGCTCCCGGACGACGCCCGCGCCAAGGTCACCGCGGCCATGCAGAACGTCTCCTTCGACGGTGTGACCGGCAAGGTCTCCTTCGACGAGTTCGGTGACGCGACCAACAAGCAGCTCACCGTGTACGCGGTCGAGAACGGTGCCTGGAAGCCCGTGAAGTCCGGTACCTACACAGGCTGATCCCCACCCGCACACCGACGAGCCGCGCGGGGCGCCGCACCACAGGCGCCCCGCGCGGACTCGCATCCGGCCCCACCCGTCGAACAATCCGACATCCGAACGTCTCGGAGGACATGCGGTGAACGAACTGCCGCAGCAGCTGGTCAACGGCCTGCTACTGGGATCCATGTACGGGCTCGTCGCCATCGGCTACACAATGGTCTACGGCATCGTCCAGCTCATCAACTTCGCCCACGGCGAGATCTTCATGACCGGGGCCTTCGGCGCCCTCACGGTCTACCTGTACATCCTGCCCGACGGCACCACCATGTGGCTCGCGCTGCCCCTCATGCTCATCGGCGCCATCGTGGTCTCCACCACGGTCGCCGTAGGAGCGGAACGGTTCGCCTACCGCCCGCTGCGCACCGCGCCACGCCTCGCCCCCCTCATCACCGCCATCGGTCTCTCGCTCGCCCTCCAGCAGGCGGTCTGGGCCTGGTACCCGAACGCCAAGTCCGCCATCACCTTCCCGAGCATCCCCGGCGGACCCTTCGAGATCGGCAGCGTCACCATCCAGACTGGCGACGTGTTCCTCTTCGTCGCCGCCCCCATCAGCATGGCGATCCTCGCCTACTTCGTGATGAAGACCCGCACCGGACGCGGCATGCAGGCCACCGCCCAGGACCCTGACACCGCCAAGCTCATGGGCATCAACACCGACCGCATCATCGTGGTCGCCTTCGCCCTCGGCGCCGCCTTCGCCGCCATCGGGGGCGTGGCCTACGGATTCAAGTACGGCCAGATCGACTTCCGTATGGGCTTCCTCCTCGGCCTCAAGGCCTTCACGGCCGCCGTCCTCGGCGGCATCGGCAACATCTACGGCGCCATGATCGGCGGACTCGTCCTCGGCCTCGCCGAAACCATGGCCACCGCCTACATCGCCGACGTCCCCGGCATGTCGCAGCTCGGCGGCCAGTCCTGGGCCAACGTCTGGGCTTTCGTACTTCTCATCCTCGTGCTCCTGTTCAGGCCACAGGGCCTGCTCGGTGAGCGCGTGGCGGACAGGGCGTGACACCGATGACCACACAGACCACCGCTCCCGAGACGCCCGGCACCCCCACCCAGGGAAAGCCCACGGGCCTCGTCGCCATCCCCCCGGCCATCGGCCGCGCCCTCGCCACCGGCGGCGGCGTCCTCACCGTCGTCTCCGCCTTCCTCGCCTGGACCTGGACCTCCGAGTTCCCCGGTGACCTCACCGTCTACGGCTACCCGGGCGGCCTCCAGGTCCTCGTCCTCATCGGCGGCGTCCTCACCACCCTCTTCGGCCTCGCCTCCTACGGCATCAAGGGCCTGGGCTGGCTGGTACCCGCGAGCGCCGACAGCGCCATCAAGCTCTCCGCGCTCGGCGCCTTCGCCACCGCCTGGTTCACGGTCATCGCGATCACCGTCCAGCTCGGCGGCGTCGTCAACCTCGAACCCGGCGGCTACATCGCCGCCATCGCCACCCTCGGCGCCCTCCTCGGCGCCCTCGCCCTGCCGTTCCAGCGGCCGGAGCCGGACATCGCCGACCCCGAGGACACCCCCCGCGAGCGGCTTGCCCTCGACGTACGCAACAGCGTCAGCGTCATCAAGGCCGCCTTCGCCTCCGGCACCCCCGCGCCGGCCCGCAAGCTGCCCGCGTACGCCGAGATCCTGATCATCGTCGCGGCGCTCGCCCTGGGCCTGATCGTCTTCACGTACGGCATCGGCACCCAGTACGACGAACTCTTCGTCGGCTTCCTCATCATCACGGGCTTCGGCTTCGCCGCCGCCGCCAAGGCCGGCCTCGTCAGCAGGCTCTCCGCCATCACCGCGGAGCACCGCAACGTGACGATGCTCGGCGCGTTCCTCGCCGCCGCGGCCTTCCCCTTCACCCAGTCCGACGACCAGTACGCGACCATCGGCGTCTACATCCTCATCTTCGCCACCGTCGCCCTCGGCCTGAACATCGTCGTCGGCCTCGCCGGCCTCCTCGACCTCGGATACGTCGCCTTCCTCGGCGTCGGCGCCTACACCGCGGCCATGGTCTCCGGCTCCCCGTCCTCCCCGTTCGACGTCCAGCTCCCGTTCTGGGCCTCCGCCCTGCTCGGCGCGGCCGTCGCCATGGTCTTCGGTGTCCTGATCGGCGCCCCCACCCTGCGGCTCCGCGGCGACTACCTCGCCATCGTGACCCTCGGCTTCGGTGAGATCTTCCGCATCGGCGTCCTCAACATGGACGGCACCTCGGGCCCCGACATCACCAACGGCTCCAACGGCATCGCGTCGATCCCGAACCTCAACATCCTCGGCTTCGACTTCGGCGCCGAACACAGCTTCGGCGGATTCACCATCGCGCGATTCGCCAACTACTTCCTGCTGATGCTCCTCATCACCCTGGTCGTGGTCGTCGTCTTCCGACGCAGCAGCGACTCCCGCATCGGCCGCGCCTGGGTCGCCATCCGCGAGGACGAGACCGCCGCGCTCGCCATGGGCATCAACGGCTTCAAGGTCAAGCTCATCGCCTTCGCCCTCGGCGCCGCGCTCGCCGGCCTCGCCGGTACCGTCCAGGCACACGTCACCTACACCGTGACCCCCGAGCAGTACACCTTCGCCAACGTCGTCCCCCCCAACTCGGCGTTCCTGCTCGCGGCAGTCGTCCTCGGCGGCATGGGCACCATCAGCGGACCGCTCATCGGCGCCGCACTGCTCTACCTCATCCCGGCCAAGCTCCAGTTCCTCGACGACTACCAGCTCCTCGCCTTCGGTCTCGCGCTCGTCCTGCTGATGCGCTTCCGCCCGGAAGGCCTCATCCCGAACCGGCGCCGCCAGCTCGAATTCCACGAAGACGCGGAAGCACCCACAGTCCTCAGCAAGGCAGGGGCCTGACCACCATGACTACCGAGACCACCACACCGGCAGCCTCCTCCGGCGCCAACGCACCCGGCGAAGTCGTACTCGACGCCCGCGGCGTCACGATGCGCTTCGGCGGCCTCACCGCCGTACGCAACGTCGACCTCACCGTCAACAGCGGCGAGATCGTCGGACTGATCGGCCCCAACGGCGCCGGCAAGACGACCTTCTTCAACTGCCTCACCGGCCTCTACATCCCCACCGAGGGAGAGGTCCGCTACAAGGGCACCGTCCTGCCGCCCAAGTCCTTCAAGGTCACCGCGGCAGGCGTCGCCCGCACCTTCCAGAACATCCGTCTCTTCGCCAACATGACGGTCCTGGAAAACGTCCTCGTCGGCCGGCACACCCGCACCAAGGAAGGCCTCTGGTCCGCACTCCTGCGCGGACCCGGCTTCAAGAAGGCCGAGAAGGCGTCCGAGGAACGCGCCATGGAACTCCTCGAGTTCATCGGCCTCGCCGCCAAGCGCGACCACCTCGCCAGGAACCTCCCCTACGGCGAGCAGCGCAAGCTCGAGATCGCGCGAGCCCTGGCCAGCGAGCCCGGCCTGCTGCTCCTCGACGAGCCCACCGCCGGCATGAACCCGCAGGAGACCCGGGCCACCGAGGAACTCGTCTTCGCCATCCGCGACATGGGCATCGCCGTACTCGTCATCGAGCACGACATGCGGTTCATCTTCAACCTGTGCGACCGCGTCGCCGTACTCGTGCAGGGCGAGAAGCTCGTCGAGGGCGACAGCGCGACCGTCCAGGGCGACGAACGCGTCATCGCCGCCTACCTCGGCGAACCCTTCGAGGACGCCCCGGGCGACGAAGAGGTCGCCGAAGTCGAAGCCGCCGAGGCGAACGCCGGCACCACGAAGGACGCGCCCGGCAAGGAGACCGACCGATGACCGCACTGCTCGAAGTCGAGGACCTCCGGGTCGCCTACGGCAAGATCGAGGCCGTCAAGGGCATCTCCTTCAAGGTCGAGGCCGGCGAGGTGGTCACCCTCATCGGCACCAACGGCGCCGGCAAGACCACCACCCTGCGCACCCTGTCCGGCCTCCTCAAGCCCGCCGGCGGCCAGATCAAGTTCAACGGCAAGTCCCTGAAGAAGACCCCCGCACACCAGATCGTCGCGCTGGGACTCGCCCACTCCCCCGAGGGCCGGCACATCTTTCCCCGCATGACCATCGAGGACAACCTGCGCCTCGGTGCCTTCCTCCGCGACGACAAGCCGGCCATCGAGAAGGACATCCAGCGCGCCTACGACCTCTTCCCCATCCTCGGGGAACGCAGGAAGCAGGCCGCGGGAACCCTCTCCGGCGGTGAGCAGCAGATGCTCGCCATGGGCCGTGCGCTCATGTCCCAGCCCAAACTGCTCATGCTCGACGAACCCTCCATGGGCCTCTCGCCGATCATGATGCAGAAGATCATGTCCACCATCGTCGAGCTCAAGTCCCAGGGCACGACGATCCTCCTCGTCGAGCAGAACGCCCAGGCGGCGCTCTCCCTCGCCGACCACGGCCACGTCATGGAGGTCGGCAGCATCGTTCTGACCGGCGCCGGTCAGGACCTCCTGCACGACGAGTCCGTCCGGAAGGCGTACCTGGGCGAGGACTAGCTCCTCCGGTGCGTACGAGAAGGCCCGCGGCCCCTGTCGGACAGGGGCCGCGGGCCTTCTCGTACGCACATCCGGCGGGCTCAGCCCTTCGCGGACTTCTTCTCCTCGGCGTCCTGGATGACCGCCTCGGCGACCTGCTGCATCGACATCCGGCGGTCCATCGACGTCTTCTGGATCCACCGGAACGCGGCCGGCTCGGTCAGTCCGTACTGCGTCTGCAGAACCGACTTCGCGCGGTCGACCAGCTTCCGGGTCTCCAGGCGCTGGCTGAGGTCCGCGACCTCCTGCTCCAGCTGCTTCAGCTCGGTGAACCGCGACACCGCCATCTCGATGGCCGGCACCACGTCACTCTTGCTGAACGGCTTCACCAGGTACGCCATCGCGCCGGCGTCGCGGGCCCGCTCGACCAGGTCGCGCTGGGAGAACGCGGTCAGCATCAGCACGGGGGCAATGCCCTCTTCGGCGATCTTCTCGGCGGCGGAGATCCCGTCGAGCTTGGGCATCTTCACGTCGAGGATCACGAGGTCCGGCTTGTGCTCCCGGGCCAGCTCGACGGCGTGCTCACCGTCACCGGCCTCACCCACGACGCTGTAACCCTCTTCCTCCAGCATCTCCTTGAGGTCGAGACGAATCAGCGCCTCGTCCTCGGCGATGACGACGCGGGTCGTCAGCGGAGGCACGTGCGACTTGTCGTCGTCGGGCGCGTCTACGGGCTGTGGCGACTCGGGGGCGGTCACGGGGGCTCCTCGTTCGGGGCGGGGTACTGCTGACAAGAGCCTACCTAGCTGCGGTAAAGTAAGGACACGGCGGGTGACCGCCAGCCTTTGTTTTAGAGGAAGCCCCGGTAGTCCAGCGGTAGAGACGATGGATTCAAAACCCATACAGCGTCGGTTCGAATCCGACTCGGGGCACTTTTCCTTACATTCCAAGGTCACTACCGGAAAGCGGATGTTCCCGTTCTCGTGAACATCCGCTTTTCGCTGCACACCGTGACGATCAGTCGCTCAGGGTGGCCGCATGTACGACATGGGCACACGTAAGCGGGCGCTGACCATGGTCGCCCAGGGGCGCAGCATGAACTCGGTGAGCAAGGAGACCGGGGTCTCCCGAGCAGCGATCCGTTCCTGGCAGTCACGAATCGACCCGTTGCCGCGGATGCGGCGTAGGCCGTGCGCGAGATGCGGTCCAAGGGCTGAGCCGCCCGTCGACAAGGCGGCCTACAGCTACCTCCTGGGGCTCTACCTTGGCGACGGCTGCATCAGCGGCATGCGAGCGGGCTACGTGCTGCGCATCGCGTGCGCCAACACCTGGCCGGGCCTCATCGAGGCCTGCGCTGCCGCCATCGAGACCATCAACCCCAGCAGGAAGTCGAACCGAGTTCAGGCCGTGGGCTACGTCTCAGTCGTTGGCTACAGCCGGCACTGGCCCTGCCTCTTCCCCCAGCACGGCCCCGGCAAGAAGCACGACCGCCGAATCTTCCTCGAACCCTGGCAGCAGGAAATCGTCGATGCCCACCCCTGGGAGTTCATCCGGGGGCTCATCCACTCCGACGGCTGCCGCGTTACCAACTGGACGACCCGCCTCGTCGGCGGTGAGCGCAAGCGCTACGAGTACCCCCGGTACTTCTTCACCAACAAGTCCGACGACATCCGGAAGCTCTTCAGCGACACCCTCGACAAGGTGGGCGTCGGGTGGACGACCCTCGCCCGCGGAAGCGACCCCTTCAACATCTCCATCGCCCGCAGGGCCTCGACCACCCTCATGGACACCCACGTAGGTCCCAAGTACTGACGCCCCCTACTTGGGGCTGTCGTCCTCGCCGATGTGGTGGACGCGTACGAGGTTGGTCGAGCCGGAGACTCCGGGCGGGGAGCCGGCGGTGATGACGACGATGTCGCCCTTCTCGCAGCGGCCGTACTTGAGGAGGAGCTCGTCGACCTGGTCGACCATGGCGTCGGTGGAGTCGACGTGCGGCCCGAGGAAGGTCTCCACGCCCCAGGTGAGGTTGAGCTGGGAGCGGGTCTCCGGCGCCGGGGTGAAGGCGAGCAGCGGAATCGGCGACCGGTAGCGCGACAGGCGGCGGACGGTGTCGCCGGACTGGGTGAAGGCGACGAGGAACTTGGCGCCGAGGAAGTCGCCCATCTCGGCGGCGGCACGGGCCACGGCGCCGCCCTGGGTGCGGGGCTTGTTGCGGTCGGTGAGCGGCGGGAGCCCCTTCTCGAGGATGTCCTCCTCGGCGGCTTCCACGATGCGGCTCATGGTGCGGACCGTCTCGATCGGGTACTTGCCGACGCTCGTCTCGCCGGAGAGCATCACGGCGTCCGTGCCGTCGATGACCGCGTTGGCGACGTCGGAGGCCTCCGCGCGGGTGGGCCGGGAGTTCTCGATCATCGAGTCGAGCATCTGGGTGGCGACGATGACCGGCTTGGCGTTGCGCTTGGCGAGCTTGACCGCGCGCTTCTGGACGATCGGCACCTGCTCCAGGGGCATTTCGACGCCGAGGTCGCCGCGGGCGACCATGATGCCGTCGAAGGCGGCGACGATGTCGTCGATGTTGTCGACGGCCTGGGGCTTCTCGACCTTGGCGATGACGGGGAGGCGGCGGCCCTCCTCGTCCATGATGCGGTGGACGTCCTCGATGTCGCGTCCGCTGCGTACGAAGGACAGCGCGATGACGTCGCAGCCGGTGCGCAGGGCCCAGCGCAGGTCTGCTTCGTCCTTGTCGGAGAGCGCGGGGACGGAGACGGCGACGCCGGGGAGGTTGAGGCCCTTGTTGTCGGAGACCATGCCGCCTTCGATGACGGTGGTGTGGACGCGGGGGCCGTCGACGGAGGTGACTTCGAGGCAGACCTTGCCGTCGTCGACGAGGATGCGTTCGCCGGTGGTGACGTCGGCGGCGAGTCCCTCGTAGGTCGTTCCGCAGGTCTGGCGGTCGCCCTGGACGCCTTCTTCGACGGTGATGGTGAAGGTGTCTCCGCGTTCAAGGAGTACGGGGCCTTCGGCGAAGCGGCCGAGCCGGATCTTCGGGCCTTGAAGGTCGGCGAGGATGCCAACGCTGCGGCCGGACTCGTCGGAGGCCTTGCGCACGTGGTGGTAGCGCTCCTCGTGGTCGGCGTAGGTGCCGTGGCTGAGGTTGAAGCGGGCTACGTCCATTCCGGCGTCGACCAGTGCTTTGATCTGGTCGTACGAGTCGGTGGCTGGGCCCAATGTACAGACGATTTTTACTCGGCGCATGTTTCGAGCGTAGGCCTTACCGGCGGGTAGGTAATTGGCGCCGCATGACTACTCAACAACCTTTGCGTGAAGGGTTATTGCCAAGCGTTGAATTGTGCGCGGGGGTGCTCCGATGAGCGCGGGGGTCGCTTTCCGTGCTCCCTCGGGCACAATTCCGAATAAGTCTTTCCCGGGGAACCGGAGGGGAACTAGAGCCGCGGCGGTGCCATGGTGAACCGGGCGTTCACCTGGGCGTAGACGTGCTGGCGCTGGGGTTCGAGGTCGAGGGCGGCGGTTTCGTCGGCGGCGGCCTCCGCGTAGGCCATGGAGCGCATGGCGCGACCCGGGGCCTGGGAGTACTGCTGGGCGTTCTCGGCGCCGATGTCGGCAAGTTCGACGAGGGCGGAAAGGGTGGTGCCGAGGGCTTCGGCGTATTCGCGGGCGCGTTGGACGGCTTCGCGGACGGCTTGCTGGCGGGCCTGGCGGTGGGAGGGCGAGGTGGGGCGCAGCGCCCACCAGGGGCCGTCGACGCGGGTGAGGTCGAGGTCCGCGAGGCGGGTGGTCAGTTCGCCGAGTGCCGTGAAGTCGGTGAGTTCGGCGGTGATGTGGACGCGGCCGTGGTAGGCGCGGACGCGTTCGCCGCGGCCGTGTTTGGTGAGTTCGGGGCTGATGGAGAAGGCGCCGGTCTCGACGCGTTCGACGGCGTCGCCGTAGGTCTTTACGAGGTCGAGTGCGGTGGTGTTGCGGCGGGTGAGGTCGGCGAGTGCGTCGCGGCGGTCGGTGCCGCGGGCGCTGACGGTGATGCCGATGCGGGCGATCTCGGGGTCGACCTCGAGGTGGGCTTCCCCCCGGACGGCGATGCGGGGCGAGTCGGGGGTGCCGTAGGGGAGGGCGGGTTGGGGTTCCTCTGCGGTGGGTGCCATACGCCCCACTCTGTCACCAGGAGGCGTGTTGTGGCGTCTACAGGTCACCAGATCGAAACGTCCTGGACCTGTTGCGGCAGTGGCTCGTGGGCCAGAATCTACGCGCGTTGTTGACTGTTTCCTGAGGAGTCTCTGAGATGTCGCTGAACCGCCGTAAGTTCCTGAAGAAGTCCGCCGTGACGGGGGCGGGGGTCGCGCTCGCCGGGGCGGTGGCGGCTCCGGCGGCCGAGGCCGCCGAGTCGAAGAAGGGCGGAAGGCCCATGAAGAAGCGGTATTCGCTGACGGTGATGGGCACGACGGATCTGCACGGTCATGTCTTCAACTGGGACTACTTCAAGAACGCGGAGTACCAGGACACGGCGGGCAACGCGCAGGGCCTGGCGCGGATTTCGACGCTGGTGAACGCGATCCGCAAGGAGAGGGGCCGCTCGAACACGCTGCTTCTGGACGCGGGTGACACGATTCAGGGCACTCCGCTGACGTACTACTACGCGAAGGTCGATCCGATCACCGCGAAGGGCGGTCCGGTCCACCCGATGGCGCAGGCGATGAATGCCATCGGCTACGACGCGGTGGCTCTCGGCAACCACGAGTTCAACTACGGCATCGAGACGCTGCGGAAGTTCGAGGAGCAGTGCCGTTTCCCGCTGCTGGGTGCGAACGCGCTGGACGCGAAGACGCTGAAGCCGGCTTTCCCGCCGTACTTCATCAAGAAGTTCCAGGTGCGGGGTGCGCCGCCGGTGAAGGTGGCGGTGCTCGGTCTGACGAACCCGGGTATCGCGATCTGGGACAAGGCGTATGTGCAGGGCAAGTTGGTGTTCCCGGGTCTGGAGGAGCAGGCGGCGAAGTGGGTGCCGAAGCTGCGGTCGATGGGCGCGGACGTCGTCGTGGTGTCGGCGCACTCCGGTTCGTCGGGTACGTCGTCGTACGGTGACCAGTTGCCGTACGTGGAGAACTCGGCGGCGCTGGTGGCTCAGCAGGTGCCGGGTATCGACGCGATTCTGGTCGGGCACGCGCATGTGGAGATCCCGGAGTTGAAGGTCACCAACACGGCGACCGGCAGGACGGTGGTCCTTTCGGAGCCGCTGGCCTACGCGGAGCGGCTGTCCCTCTTCGACTTCGAGCTGGTTTTCGAGAAGGGGAAGTGGACGGTCGAGTCGGTGGCGGCGTCGGTCCGTAACTCGAACTCGGTCGCCGACGATCCGCGGATCACCCGGCTGTTGAAGGACGAGCACGATGTGGTGGTGGCGTATGTCAACCAGGTGGTGGGCACGGCCACGGAGACGCTGACGACGGTCGAGGCGCGGTACAAGGACGCTCCGATCATCGACCTGATCACCAAGGTGCAGGAGGACGTGGTCAAGGCGGCGCTGGTGGGGACGGCGTACGCGTCGCTGCCGGTGATCGCGCAGGCTTCGCCCTTCTCGCGCACATCGGAGATCCCGGCCGGGAACGTGACGATCCGGGATCTGTCGAGCCTGTACGTGTACGACAACACGCTGGTGGCGAAGCTGCTGACGGGTGCTCAGGTGCGGGCGTACCTGGAGTACTCGGCGAACTACTTCGTGCGGACGGCGGCGGGCGCGGTGATCGACACGGAGAAGCTGACGAACGCGAACAACCGCCCGGACTACAACTACGACTACGTGTCGGGTCTGCGGTACGACATCGACATCGCGCAGGCGGAGGGTTCGCGGATCAAGAACCTGACGTACAACGGGGCGGCGCTGGATGACGCGCAGCAGTTCGTGCTGGCGGTGAACAACTACCGGGCCAATGGTGGTGGCGCGTTCCCGCATGTGGCGTCCGCGACGGAGCTGTGGGCGGAGTCGACGGAGATCCGGACGCGGATCGCGGAGTGGGTGACGGCGAAGGGCGCGCTGGATCCGGCGGAGTTCGCGTCGGTGGACTGGAAGCTGACGCGCGACGGCACGCCCGTCTTCTGACGGATCAGGCTCGGCTGTTGCGGATCCCGTCCGTCAGGGGGGTCAGGACGCGTTCCTGGCGGGCGGACGGGATCTGGGCCTGTTGTTCGAGTCCGAAGGTGGTGAAGGCCGTTCGCGCGGGGAGCGGGTAGGGGTCCTTGCCCGTCAGGGAGTTGAGGATGGTGGCGCTGCGCCAGGCGGCGAGGCCGAGGTCGGGGGCGCCGACGCCGTGGGTGTGGAGTTCGGCGTTCTGGACGTGTACGTGTCCGGTGACGGAGGGGTCGAGGACCAGGCGGAACCGGTCGTCGACGCGCGGGCGTCCGGAGCTGTCGCGGCGGAGGTAGGGGTCGAGGCCGGCGAGGATGCGGCCCAGGGGGCGTTCGCGGTAGCCGGTGGCGAGGACGACGGCGTCGGTGGTGAGGCGGGAGCGGGCGCCCTGCTGGACGTGTTCCAGGTGGAGTTCGACCTTGGTGGTGGCGACGCGTCCGGCGGTGCGGACGGTGACACCGGGGGTGAGGACGGCGTCGGGCCAGCCGCCGTCCAGGCTGCGGCGGTAGAGCTCGTCGTGGATGGCGGCGATGGTGCCGGCGTCGATGCCTTTGTGGAGCCGCCATTGGGCGGCGACGAGCCGGTCGCGCACGGGTTCGGTGAGGGCGTGGAAGTAGCGGGTGTGGTCGGGGGTGAAGTGCTCCAGGCCGAGCTTGGAGTACTCCATGGGTGCGAAGGCTTCGGAGCGGGCGAGCCAGTGGATCTTCTCGCGTCCGACGGGCCGGTTGCGCAGCAGGTCCAGGAAGACTTCCGCGCCCGACTGTCCGGCGCCGATGACGGTGATGTGTTCGGCGGTGAGGAACCGCTCGCGGTGTTCGAGGTAGTCGGCGGCGTGGATGACGGGCACGCCGGGGGCCGCGACGAGGGGTTTGAGGGGCTCGGGGATGTGGGGGGCGGTGCCGACGCCGAGGACGATGTTGCGGGTGTAGGCGCGGCCGAGGGATTCGGCTTCTCCGTCGGTGTCGAGCTGGGTGAAGTCGACCTCGAACAGGGCGCGTTCGGGGTTCCAGCGGACGGCGTCGACCTGGTGGCCGAAGTGGAGTCCGGGGAGGCCCTCGGCGACCCAGCGGCAGTAGGCGTCGTATTCGGCGCGCTGGATGTGGAAGCGCTCGGCGAAGTAGAACGGGAAGAGGCGGTCGCGGGCCTTGAGGTAGTTGAGGAACGACCAGGGGCTCGCGGGATCGGCGAGGGTCACCAGGTCGGCGAGGAAGGGGACTTGGAGGGTGGTGCCGTCGATGAGGAGGCCGGGGTGCCAGTCGAAGCCGGGGCGCTGTTCGTAGAAGACGGTGTCGAGTTCGGTGAGGGGCTGGGCGAGGGCGGCGAGGGAGAGGTTGAAGGGGCCGATGCCGATGCCCACCAGGTCGCGGGGTGCTTCGGCGGCTGGGCGTGGGGGGTTGGGCGTCGCGCTCATCGGGGTGTGTGTCCTTCCACCAGTTTCAGGAGTTCGGCCAGGTCGCCGGGCCGGGTGTGGGGGTTGAGGAGGGTGGCTTTGAGCCAGCGCCGGCCGTCGAGGGTGGCGCGTCCGAGGACGGCACGCCCTTCGTGCAGGAGGGTGCGGCGTACGGCGGCGATGGCGTCGTCGGTGGCTTCGGCGGGCCGGAACAGGACGGTGCTGATGACCGGCCGGTCGTAGAGCTCGAAGCGGGGGTGGGCGGCTATGAGCTCGGCGAACTCGTCGGCGTGGGCGCATACCTGGTCGACGAGCGCGCCGATCCCGTCGCGCCCCAGTGTCTTGAGGGTGACGGCGATCTTGAGGATGTCGGGCCGCCGGGTGGTGCGCGGGGAGCGGCCGAGGAGGTCGGGGAGGCCCGCTTCGGTGTCGTCGTCGGCGTTGAGGTAGTCGGCGCGGTGTGCCAGTGCGGTGAGGTCGTGCTCGTCGCGGACGGTGAGGAGGCCCGCGGCGACGGGCTGCCAGCCGAGCTTGTGCAGGTCGAGGGTGACGGTGTCGGCGCGGTCGAGTCCGTCGAGTTTCCCGCGGTGGCGGTCGCTGAGGAGGAGGCCTCCGCCGTAGGCGGCGTCGATGTGGAGGCGGGCGCCGTGGGTGGCGCACAGGTCGGCGATCTCGGGCAGCGGGTCGATGAGCCCGGCGTCGGTGGTGCCGGCGGTGGCGGCGACGAGCAGGGGGCCGTGCAGCTCGGTGAGGGCCTCGCAGAGCGCTACGGGGTCCATGGTGCCGGCGGGCGCGGGGACGACGACGGGGTCGGGCAGGCCCAGCAGCCAGGCGGCGCGGGGCAGAGAGTGGTGGGCGTTGGCCCCGTGGACGAGTCGTACGCCGCCGTGTGCCTCTCGGGCCAGCAGGAGGGCGAGCTGGTTGGACTCGGTGCCGCCGGTGGTGACGAGGGCGTCCGCCGCGCCGGCTTCCCGTGCCAGCGCCCGTGTCACCAGCGCCTCCAGCTCGGAGGCGGCCGGGGCCTGGTCCCAGGAGTCCAGGGAGGGGTTGAGAGCCGAGGCGGCGAGGTCCGCGGCGACGGCTACGGCGAGGGGCGGACAGTGCAGGTGGGCGACGCACAGGGGATGCGCGGGGTCCGCGGCGCCTTCGGCCAGTGCCCGCACAAGGATGTGCAGGGCGTCTTCGCTTCCCTGCCGCGGCAGTACGTCGCCGACCGCGTCCCGCACCCGCCGCGCCACCTCCTCCGGTCCCCCGGCCGGCAGCGGGCCGCCCCTGGCCTCGGCGCCCTCGCGCAGCGCGCCGAGCACGGTGTCGAGCAACGGCCGCAGCGCACCGGGGCCTTCTGGACCTGAGGCGAGGGGCGGCGTGCTCATAGGGGTGTCCTCCGTTGGGCGCGGCAGGATGGACTCCAAGCCTGCACGCGATTCGGCTCGCAGCGCCCGCGAAGCCCAACGATCCGACCCAAAAGGGGGTACTGCCGTACGGAGGAAATGTGTCGGAGCGGCTGAGGTGCTAGGAGGGCATTTCGCCCCCTCCGCCCCGACCCGTCCCTTATTCCTGAGCTCCGCCCATTCCAGCCCGTCCGGCGTTCGAGGACGAGCGCGAAGCGCAACAGGGGGGCTGGGGGCGCAGCCCCCAGAGACGGGACGGGAAGGGGCGGAGGGGGCGAGAAATCCGGCTACCCCTCCCGAACCCTCAACGCCCGCGCCAGATCGTCCAGTTGATCGGCGAGCTTGCGACGCAGCGCCGGGATCGGGTCGGCGTCACGGAGACAGGCCTCGCCGAGAGCGAGGGTGTCCGGCGTGACGGCGTACACGGGGAAGGCCCAGCGCCCGGCGGCCTCGGCGATGGCAGGCCCACGACGGGCGGCGAGCGCGACGGCGTCGGGCCAGTACCGCTCGACGTACTCTCGTACGAGATCGCCCTGTTCGGGCTGCCAGAACCCCTGGGCGGTGGCGGTGAAGAGGTAGTTGGAGAGATCGTCGGTGGCGAACATCGACTCCCACGCCGCCCTCTTGGCCTGCGGATCGGGCAGCGCCGCACGGCAACGGGCGGCGCCCTCCTGCCCGGTGGCACTGGGGTCCTGCACGAGTTCGGCGTCGATGACGGCGTCGTCGATCGCGCCGAGAACGGCCAGCCGGGACAGGATGCGCCAGCGCAGCTCGGGGTCGAGCTCGGGCCCGCCGGGCACGGTGCCCTCGGAGAACCAGGCGCTGATGGTGTCGGGATGGGCGGCGACGTCGATGAAGTGGCGTACGGCGGTGAGGCGCAGACCGGGGTGGGACCCGTCCTCGGTGCGGCGGATCAGGTCCCGGCACAGGGAGCCGAGGGTGGCGAGCGCGGCGGGCCGGTCCTCGGGGCGGACACAGCGGTCGGCGAGCTGGGCGGAGGCGAAGGACAGCACGCCCTGGACGAGGGCGAGGTCGGTCTCCTCGGGCAGGTGGGCGGCGGCGGTCTCCAGGTAGTCGGCCGGGGCGAGTTCACCGTCGCGGGCCATGTCGCGCAGGGTGTTCCAGATGACCGCGCGGGTGAGGCCGTCGGGAATCGCGGAGAGGCCGCGCAGGACGGTCTCCAGGGAGGCCTCGTCGAGGCGGATCTTGGCGTAGGTCAGATCCGCCTCGTTGGGGACGATCAGGGCGGGTCGGTGGCCGGGGAAGCTCTGGGCCGCGTCGCCCATGGGCAGTTCGAGGTGGACGCGTTCCCGCGCGACGAGGGCGCGGCCGTCGGTGGGTTCACGGTCGTAGAGGCCGACCTCGACGCGGTGCGGGCGGCTGCCGGCGCGGTCGACGGCGAGCGTCCAGCCGGGGCTGTTCTCCGTGACGGTGGTGGTGAGGGTGTCGACGCCGGTGGTGCGCAGCCAGGCGTCGGCCCAGGCGTGTACGTCCCGTTCGGTCGCTCCGGCGAGGGAGTCGATGAAGTCGGCGAGGGTGGCGTTGCCGAACTTGTGGCGGGCGAAGTGGGTGTTGATGCCGGCGAGGAAGTCCTTCTCGCCCAGCCAGGCGACGAGTTGGCGCAGGGCCGAGGCGCCCTTGGCGTAGGAGATGCCGTCGAAGTTGAGCATGGCGGAGGCGGTGTCGGGGACGGCCTCCGGGTCGGGGGCGACGGGGTGGGTGGAGGGGCGCTGGTCCGCGTCGTAGCCCCAGGGTTTGCGGGTGACGCCGAACTCGGTCCAGGTGTCGGTGAACCGGGTCGCCTCGGTGAGGGTCTGGTAGCCCATGTACTCGGCGAAGGACTCGTTCAGCCAGATGTCGTCCCACCAGCGCAGCGTGACGAGGTCGCCGAACCACATGTGGGCCATCTCGTGGGCGATGACCATGGCGCGGGTCTGGCGCTCGGTGTCGGTGACGGCGGAGCGGTAGATGAACTCGTCGCGGAAGGTGACGAGTCCGGGGTTCTCCATGGCTCCGGCGTTGAACTCGGGGACGAACGCCTGGTCGTAGGAGTCGAAGGGGTAGGGCTCGTCGAACTTCTCGTGGTAGCGGTCGAAGCAGGCACGGGTGATGTCGAGGATCTCGTCGGCGTCGGCGTCCAGGGAGGGGGCCAGCGAGCGGCGGCAGTGGATGCCGAAGGGGAGGCCGCGATGCTCGGTGCGTACGGAGTGCCAGGGGCCCGCGGCGACGGCGACCAGGTAGGTGGAGATCAGCGGGGTCGCGGCGGCTTCCCAGCGTCCTTCGCCGAGGTGTTCGGTGACGCCGTTGGCGAGGACGGTCCAGCCCTCGGGGGCGGTGACGGACAGCTCGAAGACGGCCTTCAGGTCGGGCTGGTCGAAGGCGGCGAAGACGCGCTGGACGTCTTCCATGAAGAGCTGGGTGTAGAGGTAGGTCTCGCCGTCGGTGGGGTCGGTGAAGCGGTGCATGCCCTCGCCGGTACGGGAGTAGCGCATCGCGGCGTCGACGCGCAGCTCGTGCTCGCCGGCGGTCAGGCCCTTGAGCGGCAGCCGGTTCTCGTCGAGGGTCTCGGGGGCGAGGGGCTGCCCGTCCAGGGTGACGGAGCGCAGCTCGGCGGGCTTCAGCTCGACGAAGGTGTCCGCGTCGGCACGGGCGGTGAACCGGATGACGGTTCGGGAGTCGAAGGTGTCGTCCCCGCCGGTCAGGTCGAGTGCGATCCCGTAGTGGTGGACGTCGAGGAGCCTGGCACGGGTCTGCGCTTCGTCGCGCGTCAGTACGGACATGGGGGACATGCTGCCTGATCGGCCCGGCAGCGCACAGAGGCGGTCCGTCGTACCCCTTTTGTCCTTGTGGGGTTCCGTCGCTGTTTCCGTCCCTGGTCGCGCTTACGGGGTTCTGTCCCGCTTCAGCTTCCCGTGGTGGGCGTCGCGCTGGACGGGGACGCGGGTGTCCTGGCGCGCGGGCGTGACGTCCGGGGGGTGTTCCCTGACCAGGGCGCGCAGTTCACGCACCTCGCGTTCCAGGCTTTGGTAGCGCTGGTGGGTGTCGTACAGGTAGCGGACCTTGGTGCGCAGCGTCCAGGGGTCGATGGGTTTCATGACGAGGTCGGCGACGCCGAGGCCGAAGGCGGCGGAGGTCAGTTCGGCGTCGGAACCGAAGCCGGTGACCAGGAGGACGGGGATGTGCTGGGTCTGTTCCAGGCGCCGCATGTAGCGCACGACGTCGAGTCCGCTGACGCCGGGCATCCGTACGTCCAGGACGAGCAGTCCGACCTGGCCGCGCAGGACTTCCTTGAGGGCCCTGTCGCCGCTGGTCGCCCGGGACAGCAGGTAGCCCAGCGGGGCCAGGGCGTTCTCCAGGGCGTACAGCGTGTCCTCGTGGTCGTCGACGATGAGGATCCTGGCATCCGAAGGCATGGCCCGACGTCCCCTCGTTTGGACATACCAGCTTATGCCCGTCCGGACACACAGCGTGTATCCGTGGTTGACAAGGAGTGCTCGACACGAACGCGGTGCGGAGTGCTCAGCGCAGGATGCACGGTCGGACCGCCCGGTGTCACTCCCCCGTGGCGGCCGCGGGGCCCTCGGCGCCGTCCGCGATGCGCTCGTGGTGGCGGATGACCTCGGCGATGATGAAATTGAGCAATTTTTCGGCGAAGGCCGGATCCAGCTTGGCGTTCTCGGCGAGGCGGCGCAGCCGGGCGATCTGCTGGGCCTCGCGGGCCGGGTCGGCGGGCGGCAGTTGGTAGGCGGCCTTGAGGTGGCCGACCTGCTGGGTGCACTTGAAGCGCTCGGCGAGCATGTGGACGACGGCGGCGTCGATGTTGTCGATGCTGTCGCGCAGCCGGGCCAGTTCGGCGCGGACGGCCGGGTCGGTCCGGCCGCCCGCGCCGCCCGCCGTCTCATCGGTGTTGCTGGTGGTCATGGGGTCCAAGCGTAAGGGGCGTGCGGACTCCGCTGTCATCGGCCCGCGACGCTCCCCGTACGGCCCGGGCAGGTCGCCGGCCGCGCGTCGCCGGTCCACCTCAGCGCGGGGCCGTCAGCGCCTTGTGGAAGTGCACGTCCTGATGACCGCCCGGAATCCCCTCCGTGCGGCCCGACTCGCGATACCCCCGCCTCTGGTAGAAGCCGGGGGCCTGGAAGGTGAAGGACGAGACGATCGCCTCGGTGCAGCCCCGCCGGGCGCCCTCCTCCTCGGCGGCCCGCAGCAGCTTGCCGCCCCAGCCCGCGTGCCGCTGGTCCTCACGTACCCACAGCATGTCGATCGCGCAGAGGCTGCCCCAGACCCAGGCGGTGAGGCCGCCGACGAGTTCGTCCCCGGAGTCGGTCACCCGGACGGAGAACGGGACCGGATCCCCGGCGCCGGTGGCCCGGGCGTTGAACGCGGTCAGCTCGTCGTCGAGGCGCTGCTCCAACGCGTCGTCCTTGCCGCCGACCTGCAACGACGCGGAGACAGGGGGTTGTTGTCCGGTGCTCATGGCGTGGAGTATGTCAGCGCCCGCCGACCGGAACCGAACCCTTTTCCCGCGGCGCGCACGGCGGACCACACACGGCAAACCACGCACAGCGGGACACATACAGCGGGCCGCACCCGACCGGCCACACCCTTGCCGGCCGAAGGCACGCACGCACACGCCAGGGCGCCCGCGACACCAGAACAGGTCACGGACGCCCACCAACCCGCGTACGGCGTCAAAGAGCCGGAGACCGGCCGGGGATTGGATCAGCCGGGGACCGCCGGAGACGGGCCGGAGATCAGAGCGTCGCCGCGGCGCTCGCTATGGCCGATGCGAACGTCGAGACCTCGGAGTAGACACCGGGAGCGTTGGCCCGCGCGCAGCCGATGCCCCAGCTGACGATGCCGACCTGGATCCAGGCGTTCGCGCTGTCCCGGCGGAACATCGGGCCGCCGGAGTCGCCCTGGCAGGTGTCGACGCCGCCCGCCGTGTAGCCGGCGCAGATCTCGTCACTGGCGACCAGACCGCTGTAGCCGCTGTACGAGCGACAGGTGGCGTCACTGACGAAGGGCACGGTCGCCTTCAGCAGGTAGCGCTGCTGGGCGCCGCCCTCGCTGGCCGAGCCCCAGCCCGCGATGGTGAAGGTGCCGGTGTTGTACTGCGTGGTGGTGGCGATCTTCAGGGTGGACTGGGTGGTGATGGGCGAGGCCAGCTTGATGAGCGCCCAGTCCTTGCCGTTGCCGTTGTAGCCGGGGGCGCGGTAGACGTAGGTGGATTTGACCTGGACCCGGCCGGTGGTGGACTGGAGGTCGACGACGCCGGCGGTGGCGGTGATGCTGGTGTTGGCGCCGGTGCCGTTCACGCAGTGCGCGGCGGTGAGCACGATCTGCTGGGTGTAGAGCGCGCCGCCACAGCCCATGGAGAGCCGGACCATGAACGGGAACTCACCCTGCGCGGCCCGGGTTCCGCCGACGACGGGCGCGGGCGCGGCCTGCGCGCTGGACAGCGGCTGGAGGGAGACGGCCGCGAGGAGGACTGCGCCGATGGCGAGCGTTCTCTTGACGCCGGTGAACTTCTTCAGAAACTTCAACGTGCTTCCCTTCGTGGGGGGTTGAACGCGCGGCGGGGAGCCGCGCGTCACGCACAGCACTGGGCCGCGACACCGGTAGCGCCGACCGACCCGACACGCCTGGCATGTTCCTGCCAAGCTGCTGCGGATTATGGGGAGCGCTCCGCGACCCCGGCAAGGGCCTCATTCCGGCCACCTCCGCTCCCCCGCCCCCGTCCGCACTCCGCCGCCTGCCGGAACCCCGGCCTACAGTGGAAGTCGGCTCCGGCGTCTTCAGGGGGTGCGGACGTGGCCAACGGCGGACCCGTCGAGCACGGCTACCCGCACCTCGACATGGTGCGGGCCTCGATCACCGCGCTCTACAAACGGCTCTCGTACGACACCATCCACACCTTCGCGACCAGCGTGATCCCCGCCGACGTGGCCTTCAGCGACATCGACGACCTCCATCTGGGCGCCCAGCGCGTGGCCCGCGAGATGGTGCGGCACTACCGGCTGCCGGACGCCCGGATGATCATCGGATTCCGCGAGATGGAGCACGCGGCGAACGTCGAACTCGCCGCGGGCCCCGAGTACTTCATCGAACTCAACGACCGGTTTCGTACCCACCGCCGGGACATCGGTGCCGCCCTCGCCCACGAGGTCATGCACGTGTACCTGCACCGCCTGGACCTCGCCTTCCCCGGCACCCGGGACACCGAGATCCTCACGGACACCGCGGCGGCCTACCTCGGCGCGGGCTGGCTCCTTCTCGACGCCTACCGCGAGGACGCGGCCTCCTCGCAGAAGCTCGGCTATCTGACGCCGGAGGAGTTCGGATACGTCCTGGCGAAGCGCGCCCTGGTCTTCGGCGAGGACCCCTCGATCTGGTTCACCAGCCCGCAGGCGTACACCGCGTACACCAAGGGCATGGCGCGGGCCCGCCGCGAAGAGCAGCAGCCCCCGCTGACCGCCGCCGGCTGGGCGGGCCGCCGCCGCTACGCCAAGGACCGCCGCTACGCCCAGGACCACCCCGCCGCCGGCCCGCCGCCCGGCGTCCCCTACACCTTCACCCCCGACGGCCGCGGCCCGCTGCGGGTGTCGTTCCCGTGCCCGACCTGCCACCAGCGGATCAGGGTTCCGGTGCGCGGCCGGGTCCGGGCCCGCTGCGCGCTCTGCCGGACGGTACTGGAGTGCGACACCTGAGTGACGGGAGGGGTGAGCCAGAACACCCCAAAAGCCTTTGCTTACGCGGCCCTCGGGAGCGAGGGTCGAGGGATGAGCACGAACGACCCCACGGCGCTTCTCTTCACCGCTGTGTACGAGAGTGACGAGGACGCGGTCGTCCGGCTGCTGCGCTCCGGCGCGGATCCGGAGTCCGTGGACGAGGACGGCCAGACGGCGCTGTACCTGGCGGCGGTGAGCGACCAACCCGACATCGTACGACTGCTGTTGGCGGCCGGCGCCGCGCCCGACCGGCTCAGCTCGGGCTCCGACGCTCCGCTGTGCGGGGCGGCCTGCGGCGGCCACACGGAGGTCGTACGGGCCCTGCTCGCGGCCGGGGCGGGTCCCGACACGGTGGAGGAATTCGGGTTCACGGCGCTGGCGTGGGCGTTGCGGTGCGGCCATGTCGCCGTCACGGAGGCCCTGTTGGCGGGCGGCGCGGACCCGGACCGTGCCGGCCCGACCGGCGAGCCCCCGCTGGTGGCGGCCACCCGCCGGGGGTCCCCCGGTTGCGTGCGCGCGCTCCTCGCACACGGAGCGCGAGCCCGGTCCGAGTCCCTCGCGGAGGCACGCCGTTGGCTGGCCCTCGACGTGGAGGCCGAACTCCGCGCGGGCCTGGAGCAGGCGTACGGCCCCGACCGCACCTTCGTCACGCACCGCTATCCGCAGGACGGCGGCGACATCGTCGAGGTCCGGATCGTCGACGCGGAAGGGAACCCACTGGCGGGCAACGACCAGCAGACGGGGCACGCGGAGATAGCCGGCCTGCTCGAAGCGGTCCTGAGCGGTGCGGGCTCTTGAGCCCGTCCGGCGTTTGAGGACGAGCGCGTCAGCGCGAAAGGGGGGTCTGGGGCGCAGCCCCCAGGAACGGGACGGGAAGGGGCGGAGGGGGCGAAACCCGCAGGTCACTCCACCCCGTACACCGCCCCAGGAACCTCCGCCCCCGCCAACAACTTCAACGCGGCATCCCCGGCTTCCGACGGAGTCCACCGCGCCCCCTTGTCCACACCGGGCCCCGCCCGCCACCCCTCCATCACGGTGATCCGCCCACCCTCGGCCTCGAAGACCCGCCCGGTGACACCGGAGCCGGCCGCGGACCCCAGCCACACCACCAACGGCGACACGTTCTCCGGCGCCATCGCGTCGAAGACCCCGCCCCCGTCAGGCGCGGCCATCGCCTCCGCGAACGCCCGTTCGGTCATCCGCGTCCGCGCGGCGGGAGCGACCGCGTTGACCTGGACGCCGTACCGACCGAGTTCCGCGGCGGCGACCAGCGTCAGCCCGACGATGCCGGCCTTGGCCGCGCTGTAGTTCCCCTGCCCGACCGACCCCAACAGCCCGGCTCCACTGCTGGTGTTCACCACCCGCGCCTGGGGCCGCCGCCCCGCTTTGGCCTCCGCCCGCCAGTGCGCCGCCGCGTGCTTCAGCGGCAGGAAGTGCCCCTTCAGATGAACCCGCATCACGGCGTCCCAGTCGTCCTCGTCGAGGTTGACCAGCATCCGGTCCCGCAGGAACCCCGCGTTGTTGACGAGCGTGTCGAGGCGCCCGTACGTCTCCAGGGCGGTGCGTACGAGGGAGGCGGCGCCCTCGGTCATCGCGACGTCGCCTCCGTGGGCCACCGCCGCCCCGCCCGCCGAACGGATCTCGTCGACGACCTGCCCGGCGGGAGAGCCGGGGCCGGGGGTGCCGTCCAGACCGACGCCGAGGTCGTTGACGACGACCTGGGCGCCTTCCGCGGCGTACGCGAGCGCGTGTGCCCGGCCGAGCCCGCGCCCCGCGCCCGTGACCACGACGACGCGCCCCTCGCACAGCAACGGTCCACTCATCTCAGCTCTCCTTGTTCGCGGTCGCGGCATCGAGGAAGGCGGGCCGCTCGCCCCCGCCGTGGACCAGCAGACTCGCCCCGCTGATGTACGCGGCGGAGTCCGAGGCGAGGAAGACGGCGGCCTGGCCGATGTCGTACGGCTCGGCGAGGCGGCCCAGCGGCACGGTCCGGGCGACGGCGGCCACGGCGTCCTCGTCGCCGTAGTGCAGGTGTGCTCGCTCGGTGCGGACCATGCCGACGACGAGGGTGTTGACTCGGACGTCGGGGGCCCACTCGACGGCCATCGAACGGGCCAGGCTCTCCAGGCCCGCCTTGGCCGCGCCGTACGCCGCCGTGCCGGGCGACGGCCGCGCCCCGCTCACACTGCCGATCATCACGACGGAGCCCCTGGCCCGCTGGAGATGGCGGTACGCGGCGAGAGAGACGGTCAGCGGCACGGTGAGGTTGAGCTCGATCACGCGCGCGTGGCGTTCGGCGTCCGCCTCCGCGAGTGGCCGGTAGGGCGCGCCGCCCACGTTGTTGACCAGCACGTCGAGCCGGGGCAGGGCGGCGAAGAAGTCGCGGACGGCGGCCGGGTCCCGCAGGTCCACGGCGGTGAACTCGGTCCCTTCCAGAGGTACTTCGGGCGGCCTGCGGGCGCAGACCAGCACCTCGGCGCCCGCCCGCGCGAAGGCCCGCGCGATCCCGGCCCCGACCCCGCGGGTACCGCCCGTGACGACGACGGTCCTGCCGCCGAGATCCACGTTGTCCACAGGGCCTCCCGCTGGGATGCATTCGCTGCTAGCTTCGAAATCTCACCTAACAAACGTTTGGTGGAAAGATAGCCGAAGGTAGCTGATGTGCCCATGGGTGTCTCCGTCTCGAACCCGGAAAAGGGGATCTCCGTCGTCACGGCCGACTTCCCGCCGGTGAACGCGCTGCCGGTGCGGGGCTGGTTCGACCTGGCCGATGCCGTCCGCGCGGCGGGCCGCGACCCCGGGACCCGCTGTGTCGTGCTGACGTCCGAGGGCCGCGGCTTCAACGCGGGCGTGGACATCAAGGAGATACAGCGGGACACCACGGGCCATGACGTGCTCATCGGCGCGAACAGAGGCTGCTTCGAGGCCTTCGCGGCGGTCTACGAGTGCGAGGTGCCGGTGGTCGCCGCGGTCCAGGGCTTCTGTCTGGGCGGCGGGATAGGCCTCGTCGGCAACGCTGACGCGATCGTGGCGAGCGACGACGCGACCTTCGGGCTGCCCGAGCTGGACCGCGGGGCGCTCGGCGCGGCCACCCATCTGGCCCGCCTGGTGCCGCAGCACCTGATGCGCGTCCTTTACTACACCTCACGCACCGCGACCGCCGCCGAGCTGCACGCGCACGGCTCGGTGTGGAAGGTCGTGCCGCGGGCCCAACTGCCCGCCGCGGCCCTGGAGCTGGCCCGCGAGATCGCCGCGAAGGACGGCCGTCTCCTCCGCCTCGCCAAAGCCGCGATCAACGGCATCGATCCCGTCGACGTACGCCGCAGCTACCGCTTCGAGCAGGGCTTCACCTACGAGGCCGGCCTCAGCGGGGTGGCCGACCGCGTCCGCGACACCTTCGGCAAGGAGGCCACCCAGTGAGCGACAAGACCATGTCGGCCCAGGAAGCCGTGGGCCGGCTGGAGAGCGGGATGACCCTCGGCATCGGCGGCTGGGGGTCGCGCCGCAAACCGATGGCCCTGGTGAGAGCGGTGCTCCGGTCCGAGATCACCGATCTCACCGTCGTCTCGTACGGCGGCCCGGACGTGGGCATGCTGGCCGCCGCCGGGCGGATACGGAAGCTGGTTACGGCGTTCGCGACCCTCGACTCGATCCCGCTCGAACCGCACTACCGCGCGGCGCGTGAGAGGGGGGCCTTCGAGCTGATGGAGGTCGACGAGGCGATGTTCATGTGGGGGCTGCGCGCCGCCGTGAACCGGCTGCCCTTCCTGCCGGTGCGCGCGGGGCTGGGCTCGGACGTGATGCGGGTCAACCCCGGTCTGCGGACGGTCACTTCGCCGTACGCCGACGAGGTCTCCGGCGTCAGGGAGGAGTTCGTCGCCATGCCCGCCCTGCGGCTGGACGCGGCCCTGGTCCACATGAACCGCGCGGACCGGCTGGGCAACGGGCAGTATCTGGGCCCGGATCCGTACTTCGACGACCTGTTCTGCGAGGCGGCCGACGCGGCGTACGTCTCCTGCGAGCGGATCGTCGACACGGCGGAGCTCACCAAGGAGGCCGCGCCGCAGACCCTGCTGCTCAAACGGTCGAGCGTGACGGGCGTCGTGGAGGCGCCGAACGGCGCGCACTTCACGTCCTGCGCGCCCGACCACGGACGCGACGAGGCCTTCCAGAAGCTGTACGCGACCACGCCGTACGCCGAGTTCGCCGAGCGGTTCCTGCACGGCGACGAGCACGCCTATCAGAGCGCCGTCCAGGCCTGGCAGAAGGAGCAGCGCCGATGAGCGCGACCCCGGCGGAGTACTGCGTGATCGCCTGTGCCGAGGCCTGGCGGGACAACGGCGAGGTGCTCGCCAGCCCCATGGGCCTGATCCCCTCCATCGGCGCCCGCCTCGCCAGGCGCACCTTCTCCCCCGATCTGCTGCTGACCGACGGGGAGGCGATGCTCGTCGGTCTCGACGGGACACCGGAGGGCTGGCTGCCCTACCGGCAGCACCTGACGATGGTGACCGGCGGGCGCCGTCACGTGATGATGGGCGCGAGCCAGATCGACCGCTTCGGCAACCAGAACATCTCGTGCGTCGGCGACTGGGCCAGACCCAGCCGCCAGCTGCTCGGTGTGCGCGGCGCCCCCGTCAACACCCTGAACAACCCGACGAGTTACTGGATCCCGAAGCACTCCCCGCGGGTGTTCGTCGAGAAGGTCGACATGGTGTGCGGAGTGGGGTACGACCGTGCCGCCGCCGCGGGACCGAGCGCCACCCGCTTCCACCGCATCCCGCGTGTGGTGACCGACCTCGGCGTCTTCGACTTCGCCACCCCCGACCACTCCATGCGTCTGGCCTCCCTGCACCCGGGTGTCACCGTGGAGCGGGTCAGGGAGGCGACGGGCTTCGGGCTGCACATCCCCGACGAGGTGCCGTACACCCGTGAACCGACCCCGGCGGAGCTGGAGTTGATCCGCGAGGTCATCGACCCGAAGGGCACCCGGGACCGCGAGGTCCCCGGCGCAACCAGGGCCGGGGGGCGCTGATGGACACCGCCCTCACCCGGCTCGTCGGTGTCCGTCACCCGGTCGTGCAGACCGGGATGGGCTGGGTGGCGGGCCCTCGTCTGGTGTCCGCCACGGCCAACGCGGGCGCGCTGGGCATTCTGGCCTCCGCGACGATGACCCTCGACCAACTGCGGAGCGCCGTAAGGGAGGTCAGGTCCCGCACGGACGCTCCGTTCGGTGTGAACCTGCGGGCCGACGCGGGGGACGCGCGAGACAGAGTGCGGATCATCATCGACGAAGGCGTCCGCGTGGCGTCCTTCGCGCTCGCCCCCTCCCGCGAGCTGATCGCGGAGCTGAAGGACGCGGGCGTGGTCGTCATCCCCTCCGTCGGGGCCCGCCGGCACGCCGAGAAAGTGGCCGCCTGGGGTGCGGACGCGGTGATCGTGCAGGGCGGCGAGGGCGGCGGTCACACCGGCGAGGTGGCGACGACGGTACTGCTGCCGCAGGTGGTGGACGCGGTCGGTGTCCCGGTCGTGGCGGCGGGCGGTTTCCACGACGGGCGGGGGCTGGTCGCCGCGCTGGCGTTGGGCGCGGCGGGCGTCGCCATGGGCACGCGGTTCCTGCTGACCTCCGACTCGACGGTCCCCGCCGCGGTGAAGGCGAGATACCTGGCGGCGACGGTCAAGGACGTCACGGTCACCACGGCCGTCGACGGCCTCCCGCACCGCATGCTGCGCACGGACCTCGTGGACTCCCTGGAGAGGTCCGGCCGTACGAGGGTGCTGGCTCAGGCCGTCCGCAGGGCGGCGGGCTTCCGGAGAATGTCCGGCCTCTCCTGGCCCGCGATGATCCGCGACGGCCTCGCGATGAAGCACGGCAAGAACCTGTCCTGGAGCCAGGTCCTCCTCGCCGCCAACACCCCCATGCTGCTCAGATCCGCGATGGTGGACGGCCGTACGGACCTCGGGGTGATGGCCTCGGGCCAGGTCGCCGGGGTGATCGACGACCTGCCCTCGTGCGAGGAGCTGGTGAACCGGATCATGACCGAGGCCGAGGAGACCTTGAAGTGCCTGGAGGCCCTCAGAGCCGCTCGATGATCGTCACGTTCGCCTGGCCGCCCCCTTCGCACATGGTCTGGAGCCCGAACCGCCCCCCGGTGCGCTCCAGTTCGTGCAGCAGGGTCGTCATCAGCCTCACGCCGGTGGCGCCCAGCGGATGACCGAGGGCGATCGCGCCGCCGTTGACGTTGACCTTGGCCGGGTCGGCGCCGGTCTCCTTCAGCCAGGCGAGGACGACCGGGGCGAAGGCTTCGTTGATCTCGACGAGGTCGATGTCGCCGATGGACATGCCGGTCTTCTTGAGGGCGTGCGCGGTGGCCGGAATGGGGGCCGTCAGCATGCGGATGGGGTCCTCGCCGCGTACGGAGAGGTGGTGCACACGGGCGCGGGGCGTCAGCCCGTGTTCCCGGACGGCCCGTTCGGAGGCGAGGAGCATGGCGGCGGCGCCGTCGGAGACCTGGGAGGAGCAGGCGGCGGTGACGGTGCCACCGTCGATGACGGAGTTCAGGGCCGCCATCTTCTCCAGGGAGGTGTCCCGGCGCGGGCCCTCGTCGACCGTGACGTCGCCGAACGCGACACTCTCGCGCGCGAAGCGGCCCTCGTCGATGGCACGGATCGCCCGCTGGTGGGAGCGGAGGGCGAACTCCTCCTGGTCACGGCGGCTGATCCCCCACTTGGCGGCGATCAGCTCGGCGGCGTGGAACTGGTTGACCGGCCGGTCGCCGTAGCGCGCCCGCCAGCCCTCGCTGCCCGCGAAGGGGCCCTGGGTGAGGCCGAGCGGTTCGGTGGCCTGGCGGGAGGCGAAGGCGATGGGTATCTGGCTCATGTTCTGCACGCCGCCCGCGACCACCAGGTCCTGGGTGCCGGACAGGACGCCCTGGGCGGCGAAGTGCACGGCCTGCTGGGAGGAGCCGCACTGCCGGTCGACGGTGACGCCCGGCACCTCCTCGGGCAGGCCGGCCGCCAGCCAGGCGGTGCGCGCGATGTCCCCGGCCTGCGGCCCGACCGTGTCGAGGCAGCCGAAGACGACGTCCTCGACGGCGGCCGGGTCCACGCCGGACCGCTCGACCAGGGCCTTGAGGACATGCGCGCCGAGGTCGGCCGAGTGGACGCCGCTCAGGCCTCCCCTGCGCCGCCCGACAGGCGTACGGACCGCTTCGACGATGTAGGCCTCGGCCATGGCAACTCCCTCGGGGACACCCGGGTATGGGGTTAGCGGAATGGGGGCTGTTCGCGTACGGAGATCCCGTCCAGGACCATCGACAGGTACTGCCGGGCGATCTCCTCCGGGCTGTGGTGCCCGCCGGGCCGGTACCAGGACGCGGCGACCCACACCGTGTCGCGCACGAACCGGTAGGTGAGCCGGATGTCGAGATCGGCCCGGAATACCTCGGCGGCGACACCGCGCTCCAGCGTGCTCAGCCACGCCTTCTCGAAGTTGCGCTGGGACTCGGCGAGGAAGGCGAAGCGCTGCTGCGTGGCGAGCTGCCTGGACTCCTTCTGGTAGATCGCGACGGCGGCGCGGTGCCGGTCGATCTCCCGGAAGGACTCGGTGACCAGGGCCTCCAGGGTTTCCCGGGGGCCCAGTTCGGCGTCCAGGACGGTGTCGTAGCCGCCCCAGAGCTCGTCGAGGAAGGTCCGCAGGATCTCCTCCAGCATCGATTCCTTGGAGTCGAAGTGGTAGTAGAGGCTGCCCGCGAGCATGCCGGCCTGGTCGGCGATGGTGCGGACGGTGGTGGCGTTGTAGCCCTGCTCGGCGAAGACCTCGGCGGCCGTGTCGAGCAGTTCGCGGCGCCGCTCCGGCGAGGCGGTCACCGGGGGCTTCTTCTTGGTAGGCACCGGGCCATTGTGGTCATACGGCCACCTGTCCTACGCATGCTGACTGCTGACGGAGACGACTTCCCCGGTGAGGTACGAGGAGTAGCCGGACGCCAGGAACACGATCACGTTGGCCACCTCCCAGGGCTCGGCGTACCGCCCGTACGCCTCGCGGGCCGTCAGCTCCTCCAGCAGCTCGGGCGTGGTCACCTTCACCAGGTGCGGGTGCATGGCGAGGCTCGGCGACACGGCGTTGACCCGCACCCCGTACGCGGCGGCCTCGATCGCCGCGCACCGGGTGAGCGCCATGACCCCCGCCTTCGCGGCGGCGTAGTGCGCCTGCCCGGCCTGGGCGCGCCAGCCGACGACGGAGGCGTTGTTGACGATCACACCGCCGCCGCGCCGCTCCTTGAGCAGTCGCAGGGCGGCCCGGGTACAGCGGAAGGTGCCGCTGAGGGTCACGTCGAGCACGCGCGACCACTGGTCGTCGGTCATGTCGACGAGGTCCGAAGTGCCGCCGAGACCGGCGTTGTTGACGACTATGTCCAGGCCGCCGTGCCGTTCCAGAGCCGTGCCGAAGAGGGCCTGGACCTGGTCCTCGTCGGTTACGTCGCAGGGCGCCGCGGCGACGTTTTCGACGCCGAACTCGCCGGCCAGGACCTCGGCGCTCTCCTTGAGCCGCCGCGCGTGCGCGTCGCTGACCAGCACACGGGCCCCCTCCTCCAGGAACCTGCGCGCCGTGGCCCCGCCGATGCCGGCGCCCGCCGCCGCGGTGATGACGGCGGTGCGCCCCTTCAGCAGCCCGTGCCCGGATACGTACGCCGGACTCTCGACGTCGTTCATGACCTCACGCTAACCTACCAAACACTTGTTAGGGAAGGTTGCCGCCGCAGGGTTCCCCCGAAGGGTGCTGCCCATGGATCTCGCCCACTCCCCGGCCGACGAGGCCTTCCGCACCGAGGCCCGCGCCTGGCTCGCCGCCCACGTGCCGTCCGCTCCCCTCCCCTCGCTGGAGACCGAGGAGGGCTTCGCCGCGCACCGCGCGTGGGAGGCCGAACTCGCCGCGGACCGCTGGTCGGTGGTGTCGTGGCCGACGGCGTACGGCGGCCGGGGCGCGGACATCGTGCGGTGGCTGGTGTTCGAGGAGGAGTACTACGCGGCGGGCGCGCCGGGCCGGGTCAGCCAGAACGGCATCAGCCTGCTCGCCCCCACCCTCCTCGACCATGGGACGGAGGAGCAACGCGCGCGCGTACTGCCGCCGATGGCCACGGGCGGGACCATCTGGGCGCAGGCGTGGTCCGAGCCCGAGGCGGGCTCCGACCTGGCCTCGCTCACCTCCCGGGCGGTGCGCACGGACGGGGGCTGGCTACTGAGCGGGCAGAAGACCTGGTCGTCGCGGGCGGCCTTCGCGGACCGCGCGTTCGGCCTCTTCCGCAGCGAACCGGACGCCCCGAAGCCCCACCAGGGCCTCACCTACCTGATGTTCGACCTGCGCGCACCGGGCGTGACGGTCCGTCCGATCGGCCGCCTGGACGGCAAACCGGCCTTCGCCGAGCTCTTCCTCGACTCCGTCTTCGTCCCCGACACGGACGTGATCGGCGAGCCGGGCCAGGGCTGGCGGATCGCCATGTCGACAGCGGGCAACGAACGCGGGCTGACCCTGCGGTCACCGGGCCGTTTTCTGGCCGCCGCCGACCGGCTGGTCGACCTCTGGCGCACCCGCGCCGACCCCGCGGACACGGCCCTGCGCGACCGGGTGGCCGACGCGGTGATCGGCGCCCGCGCGTACCAGCTCTTCGCCTACGCGGGCGCCTCCCGTTTCGCCGCCGGGGAGCCGATCGGCCCGGAGTCCAGCCTGAACAAGGTCTTCTGGTCCGAATACGACATCGCGCTGCACGAGACAGCGCTCGATCTCCTGGGCCCCGAGGGCGAGTTGGCCGACACCGACTGGTCCGAGGGCTATGTCTTCTCCCTCGCCGGACCCCTCTACGCCGGTACAAACGAGATCCAGCGCGACATCATCGCCGAGCGACTCCTCGGCCTCCCGAAGGGCCGCCGCTGATGCGCTTCCTCCTCGACCCCGAGCAGCGCGCCTTCGCCCACTCCCTGAACGCGCTGCTGACCGCGGCGGACACCCCGGCCGTCATCCGGGGCTGGGCCGCGGGCGACCACACCGCGGGCCGCGCCCTGTGGTCCCGGCTCGCCGACGCGGGCGTCTTCGCGCTGGCGGTACCGGAGGCTTACGAGGGGGTGGGCCCCCTGCCCGTGGAACTGGCCGTCGCCTTCGTCGAGTTGGGCCGCCACGGGGTCCCGGGCCCGCTGGTCGAGACGGTGGCGGCGGCCGCGCTGCTCTCCCGGCTCGACGAGTCGGGCCCCGCCAAGCGCCTCCTGCCGGCGCTCGCCTCGGGTGCGGCGCTGGCCACGGTGGCCCTGCCGGGCGGGGGGCCGTTCGTACTGGACGCGGACGCGGCGGAAGTCTGTCTGACGGTGACATATCCCGGGGCCGGCCGTGGAGAGCATCCGGCTGGGCGTGACGCGGGGGTGCGCGGCTCGGGCACCCGCGACACGGCGCGTGACGTGGGCCGGGTCGACCCGGGCATCAGCGACACCGGGCCGCGAGACGCGGGGGCGCGCGGCACCGGCACGCGAGACGCGGGTACACAGGGCACCGAGACGCGAGACGCGGGGGTGCCCGATACCAGCAGACCTGACACCAGCACACAGAACACGGGCACGGGCCCGCCCGACACCAGCGCCGCCCCCGCACAGCTGCACCTGACACAGACACCGCACCCGCACCCGCACCCGCACGACAGCGGCACCGGCACCGGCACCGGCACCGGCAGCAGCCCAACGACCCCCATCACGCCCGGAGTTGACGCCCCCGCCCCGCGCCCCTCCCTCGACCGCGCCCGGCGGCTCACCCTCCCCCGCCCCGGCGGCGAGCTCCTCGCCGCCGGACCCCATGTGACCCGTGCCGCCGCCCAGGCCCTCACCTGGGCCCGGCTCGCGACGGCCGCGCAGGCGCTGGGGGTCGGACTCGCCCTTCTCGACATGACGGTGGAGTACGTCAAGCGGCGCACGCAGTTCGGTGTTCCGATCGGCTCGTTCCAGGCCGTCAAGCACCAACTCGCCGACGCGAAGGTCGCCCTGGAGTTCGCGCGGCCCTTGCTCTTCGGCGCGGCGCTGTCCATGGACCCGGCGGACGTCGCGGCGGCCAAGGTGACGGCCTGTGAGGCGGCGTACGCCACCGCCCGTACGGCGCTCCAGGCGCACGGCGCGATCGGCTACACGGCCGAGTACGACCTGTCCCTCTGGCTCACCAAGTCCCGTGCCCTGCACACCGCGTGGGGCAGCCCGGCCGAGTGCAGGGCCGAAGTCCTCGCCGGCCGTACGGCAGCCGGTGGCGGCGATCCGCGCCCGTGAGTCACGGCCCGATGCGGCGCGGCCCGATGCGGCGCTACCGCGTAAGACCGATCACCACCGCATTGCCGCCCGCGTGCAACACCGCGCCCTCGCCCGTCAACAGCACGGCGTCGTACGGCCCGATTGTCAGGCCCGCCACCTCGGCGGGGCCGTCGAGGGCGACGACCAGGGCGGGCGCGGCGGGGAGCGGGAGACGGCCGCGTACGACGGCGACCGTCGGGGGCGTACGGCCGCCGCCCCTGCGCCACATCACGTTGAGGTTCACGACCGGGCCGTCGAGAAGCCGGCAGTCGGTCGGGACGTCGCCGCGGAAGTCCCCTGGTGTGTAACGGGAGTCGACGAGCCGCCGCTCGCCGCCCACCGTCAGGTCCATGCCCGCGCCCTCGACGAGGGTCAGGGTGCGGTCGATGCCGGGGAAGGCGGAGAACGGCCCGTCGGCGGCGACCTCGGCGAGGCTCACCCGCCAGTCGAAGTCGTCCATGCCCGCGCCCTCGGGCCGGACCGCGATCTCACGGGTGACGCCGGCGCCGTTCTTCCAGGGCACCGCTCCGCGTCCGGAGGCGGGGAACAGCCGGGTCACCGCACGATCCCCCGTGCCTGTGCCTCCGTCAGCCACTGCGGGAACTCGCCCACGATCCGGTCGTACAACTCGCTGTCGGACACCTTCCGCGGATCCGAACCGGCGTGGAAGAAGCCGGCGTTGTCCACGGCCCGCTTCTGCGGCACCGCCAACTCGTCGAGCTTGCGCAGGAAGTCGAACTGCTTGCTCTTCGGATCCCCGAACCCGATGAACTGCCAGAACAGCGGAAGCTTCGCCGCCTTGCACAAGTACCGTTCCGCCGCGAGCTTGTTGATCGGGCCCCCGTCGGTCTGGAAGACGACGAGGGCGGGGTCCTTGGAGCCGCTGTCGAGGTAGTGGTCGATGACCGCGTCCATGGCGAGGTGGTAGCTGGTCTTGCCCATGTGCCCGAGCCCGGACACGATCTGCTCGACACGGCCCTGGTGGTTGACGAGGGCGATGTCGGTGACGGCGTCGATGTCCGTGGAGAAGAAGACGACGGGGACTGTCCCGTCGTCGTCGAGGTGCGCCGCCAGGCCGAGCACCCGGTCGGCCAGGGCCTGCACACTGCCGTCCTGGTAGTACGGCTTCATCGAGCCGGAGTAGTCGACGACCAGGTAGACGGCGGCTCGCCGGCCGCTCAGCCCGTGCTTGGTGAGGGACACCCCGGCGCTCTTGTAAAGACTGACCAGCGCGGGCGCGGTCTCCTCCACCTTGGTGAGGCTGATTCCGGCCATGCGTGGCTCCCATCGGGCGAGGCTGCGGAGGCCGAGGGTACGTCACCGCAGCCACCGCGGGCGCTACTTGCCCGTACCGTCCCCCGCCTGGACCGGCCTACCTCCGCGTTCGCTATTTTGTTCGCCGCAGCCCCACCAGGTCGCGCAGCCCCACCGGCTCACGCAGCCCCACCGGCTCACCACCCCGCTGTCCCCCGCACACCCCCTCCCGAGGAGCCGACGTGGAGCCCGAGTCCACCGTCACCACCTGCTACCGCCACCCCCAGGTGGAGTCGCGTGTGCGCTGCACCCGGTGCGACCGTCACATCTGCCCGGACTGCATGCGCGAGGCGTCCGTCGGCCACCAGTGCCCCGAGTGTGTGCGGGAGGGCGCCCGGTCCGTCCGGGAGGCCCGTACGGCGTTCGGTGGCCGGATCTCGACGGCGCCCGTGGTGACGTACGTCCTGATCGGTCTCAACGTGCTGGCCTACCTCGCCGAGGTGGTGCGTCCGGCGGTCGTGGACCGGTTCCAGATGCTGGGCGCGGGGCTGGTGGGGCCGGACGGCTTCCACTACGTCTGGCAGTCCGTCCATCCCTCGGACTTCCAACCGGAGGGGGTCGTGGACGGGGAGTGGTACCGGCTGTTGACCGGAGCCTTCCTCCATCTGCCGCCCACGGAGGGCACGTTCGGGATTCTGCACATCGTGATGAACATGGTCACGCTGTGGAACATCGGCCGTGTCGTGGAGTCCCAGCTCGGCCGCTCCCGCTATCTCGCCCTCTATTTCCTGTCCGCGCTCGGCGGTTCCGTCCTGGTCCTGCTGGTCGCGCCCGGCACGGCCACGGTCGGTGCCTCCGGCGCGATCTTCGGGCTCGGGGCGGCGTACTACGTCATGGCCCGCCGGCTCGGCGCCGACATGCGCGACGTCAACCGTTTCATGGCCGGCCTGCTGCTCTGGCTGCTGCTCTCGGCCGCCTTCACCTCCTGGCGGGGCCACCTCGGCGGCCTTCTCGCGGGCGGCGCGGTCACCCTGGCGTACGCGTACGCGCCCCGCGACCGGCGCCGCACGCCGATACAGGCGGGAGTGTGCGTGGGCCTGTTGGTGCTGCTGTTGGTACTGACCGTGGTGAAGGTGTCCTCCCTGACAAGCTGAGCGACCCGCACGACCCGCACAACCTGTGAGTCTGAGGCCTTTCCGGCGGATTGCGCGGGAAAGGCCTGGCAGCTCCCTACCCTGGTCATATGAAACGTGCTGGTCTCCTGCTGCTCGCGGTCCTCCCCCTCGTCGCCACGGCCGCCTGCTTCTCCGTGCCGGGCCTCTCCGACCCGGACGACGCGGCACCCTCGCGGACCGGCCGGTCGAGCCCGGGCGGCGCCGGTCTCGGCAGCCCCGAGAAGAAGGAACTGGCCCAGCAGCTCGTGGCGAGCGCCGAGAACTCCACGCTGGACTGGCGCAGCGCGTACGCCTACATCGAGGACATCGACGACGGCCAGGGCTACACGGCGGGCATCATCGGATTCTGCACGGGCACCCACGACCTGCTCGTCCTGGTCGAGGACTACACCGAGGACCACCCGGACAACGGCCTCGCCCGCTATCTCCCCGCCCTGCGCGAGGTCGACGGCACGGACTCGCACGAGGGCCTCGACCCGGGCTTCACCGAGGCCTGGCGCAAGGAGGCCTCGGTGGCCGCCTTCCGCAAGGCCCAGGACGCCGTACGCGACCGCGTCTACTTCGACCCCGCGGTCCGCCGCGCCGAACTCGACGGCCTGGGCACCCTGGGCCAGTTCATCTACTACGACGCCATGGTCATGCACGGCCCCGGCACCCACACGAACGGCTTCTACGGCCTGCGGAAACGCGCCATGGCCCAGGCCGACACCCCCGCCGAGGGCGGCTCCGAGAAGTCCTACCTCGACGCCTTCCTCGACATCCGCCGCAAGACGATGAAATCCCAGAACGCCCACCGCGACACCACCCGCATCGACACCGCCCAACGACAGTTCCTGTACGACGGAAACCTGGACCTGGACACCCCGCTGGAGTGGAAGGTGTACGGGGAGACGTACAAGGTGCCGTGAGCAGCGCCGGCTAGCCCGTCTGAGGCCCACCCGCCAGGAGGCGGACGCACTGCGGCGCCCACCACCGTCCGGTCGGGGACAAGGCAGGCGCCGCGTTCAGTTCCGTACGCCTTTGTACGGGACGTGTGTTGGGGTGGGGCTCAGACCATCAGTGAGCGGTCTGTCGGGCGGATCGGGGCCGGCAGGTCGCTGACGCCCGTCAGGAAGCGGTCGACGCCGCGGGCGGCCGAGCGGCCCTCCGCGATGGCCCAGACGATGAGGGACTGGCCGCGGCCCGCGTCACCGGCGACGTACACGCCGGGGACGTTGGTCGCGAAGTCGGCGTCGCGGGCGATGTTGCCGCGCGCGTCCAGCTCCAGGCCGAACTGGGAGACCAGGCCGTTCTCGACGTCCGTACCCGTGAAGCCCATCGCGAGCGTCACCAGCTGGGCGGGGATCCTGCGCTCGGTGCCCGGGTTCTGGCTCAGCCTGCCGTCGACGAACTCGACCTCGACGAGGTGCAGCCACTGGACGTTGCCGTCCTCGTCGCCCTCGAAGTGGGTGGTGGAGACGGCGTAGACGCGCTCGCCGCCCTCCTCGTGCGCGGAGGTGACCTTGTAGAGCATCGGGAAGGTCGGCCAGGGCTGGCCCGGGTTCCGCTCCTCGCCGGGCCGCGGCATGATCTCCAGCTGCGTGACCGAGGCCGCGCCCTGCCGGTGGGCGGTGCCCACGCAGTCCGCGCCCGTGTCGCCGCCGCCGATGACCACGACGTGCTTGCCCTCGGCGGTGATGGGGGGCGCCACGAAGTCGCCCTCCTGCACCTTGTTGGCGAGGGGCAGGTACTCCATCGCCTGGTAGATGCCCGTCAACTCCCGCCCGGGGGCGGGGAGATCACGGGCCGTCGTCGCACCCGCGGCGATGACCACGGCGTCGTACCGCTTGCGCAGCTTCGCCGCGTCGATGTCGCGGCCGATCTCCACGCCCGTACGGAACTTGGTGCCCTCCGCGCGCATCTGCTCGATACGCCGGTTGATGTGCCGCTTCTCCATCTTGAACTCGGGGATGCCGTACCGGAGGAGGCCTCCGACGCGGTCCGCGCGCTCGTAGACGGCGACCGTGTGGCCCGCCCGGGTGAGCTGCTGGGCGGCGGCGAGACCGGCGGGGCCGGAGCCGATGACCGCGACCGTCTTGCCGCTCAGCCGCTCGGGCGCCTGCGGGGCGACGTCGCCGCTGTCCCACGCCTTGTCGATGATCGAGACCTCGACGTTCTTGATGGTCACGGCGGGCTGGTTGATGCCGAGCACACACGCCGACTCGCAGGGAGCGGGGCACAGCCGGCCGGTGAACTCCGGGAAGTTGTTCGTGGCGTGCAGGCGCTCGGAGGCGGCGGTCCAGTCCTCGCGGTAGACGTAGTCGTTCCACTCGGGGATCAGGTTCCCCAGCGGACAGCCGCTGTGGCAGAACGGGATACCGCAGTCCATGCAGCGGCTGGCCTGCTTGCTGATGATGGGGAGCAGCGAACCGGGAACGTAGACCTCGTTCCAGTCCTTGACGCGCTCGCCGACCGGACGGGTCCTGGCGACCTCACGGCCATGGTTCAGAAAGCCCTTGGGATCAGCCATTGGTCGCCGCCTCCATCATCTTCTCGGTGATCTCGGACTCGGGGAGTCCGGCTCGCTCGGCGGCGTCCTTGGCGGCGAGCACTGCCTTGTACGTGCTGGGGATGATCTTGCTGAAGCGGTCCACCGACGCGGGCCACTCGGCGAGGAGCTTTCCGGCGACCGTCGACGCGGTCTCCTCCGCGTGCCGCCGCACCACGTCGTGCAGCCATCGCACGTCGGCGTCGTCGAGGGTCTCGACGGCTCCGACGCTGCTGACGTTCACGTTCACGGGGTCCAGGTCGAGGACGTAGGCGATACCACCGGACATACCGGCGGCGAAGTTCCGCCCCGTCTCGCCGAGGACGACCGCGTGACCGCCGGTCATGTACTCGCAGCCGTGGTCGCCCACGCCCTCGGCCACGACCGTCGCACCGGAGTTGCGGACGCAGAAGCGCTCGCCGGTGCGGCCGCGCAGGAAGATCTCGCCGCCCGTCGCGCCGTACGCGATGGTGTTGCCCGCGATCGTCGAGTACTCGGCGAGGTGGTCGGCGCCCCGGTCGGGACGGACGATCACCCGGCCGCCGGAGAGGCCCTTGCCGACGTAGTCGTTGGCGTCGCCCTCCAGGCGCAGCGTGACACCGCGCGGCACGAAGGCGCCGAAGGACTGGCCCGCCGAGCCGGTGAAGGTGATGTCGATGGTGTCGTCGGGCAGACCCGCGCCGCCGAACTTCTTCGTCACCTCGTGGCCGAGCATGGTGCCGACCGTACGGTTGATGTTGCGGATCGCGACCTGGGCGCGGACCGGCTGGGCGTCGGTCGCGGAGTCCGCGGCCAGCGCGTCGGCGGCCAGCTTGATGAGCTGGTTGTCGAGCGCCTTCTCCAGGCCGTGGTCCTGCTGGATGACCTGGTGCAGCGGGGTGCCCTCGGGCAGCTCGGGCACGTAGAAGAGGGGGCTCAGGTCCAGGCCCTGCGCCTTCCAGTGGGTGACCGCCCGCTCCACGTCGAGGTGCTCGGCGCGGCCGACGGCCTCCTCGATGGTGCGGAAGCCCAGCTCGGCGAGGATCTCGCGGACCTCCTCGGCGATGAACCGGAAGAAGTTCACGACGTACTCGGCCTTGCCCGCGAAGCGCTCGCGGAGCACCGGGTTCTGGGTGGCGATGCCGACCGGGCAGGTGTCCAGGTGGCAGACGCGCATCATGACGCAGCCGGAGACGACGAGCGGCGCGGTCGCGAACCCGAACTCCTCGGCGCCCAGCAGCGCGGCGATGACGACGTCACGGCCGGTCTTCAGCTGGCCGTCGGTCTGTACGACGATCCGGTCGCGCAGGCCGTTGAGGAGCAGCGTCTGCTGGGTCTCGGCGAGACCCAGCTCCCAGGGACCACCCGCGTGCTTCAGGGAGGTGAGGGGAGAGGCACCCGTACCGCCGTCGTGGCCGGAGATGAGCACCACGTCCGCGTGCGCCTTGGAGACACCCGCGGCGACCGTGCCGACGCCGACCTCGGAGACCAGCTTCACGTGGATGCGGGCCTGCGGGTTGGCGTTCTTGAGGTCGTGGATCAGCTGGGCAAGGTCCTCGATGGAGTAGATGTCGTGGTGCGGCGGCGGGGAGATGAGGCCCACGCCCGGGGTGCTGTGCCGGGTCTTGGCGACCCAGGGGTACACCTTGTGGCCGGGCAGCTGGCCGCCCTCGCCGGGCTTGGCACCCTGCGCCATCTTGATCTGGATGTCGTCGGCGTTGACGAGGTACTCGCTCGTCACACCGAAGCGGCCGGAGGCGACCTGCTTGATCGACGAACGGCGCGCGGGGTCGTAGAGCCGGTCCGCGTCCTCGCCGCCCTCACCCGTGTTGGACTTGCCGCCCAGCTGGTTCATGGCGATGGCGAGGGTCTCGTGCGCCTCCTTGGAGATGGAGCCGTACGACATGGCGCCGGTGGAGAAGCGCCTGACGATCTCCTCGACCGACTCGACCTCGTCGATGGGGATCGAGGGCCGGTCCGACGTGAAGCCGAAGAGCCCGCGGAGCGTCATCAGCCGCTCGGACTGCTCGTTCACGCGGCTCGTGTACTTCTTGAAGATGTCGTAGCGGGCGGAGCGCGTGGAGTGCTGGAGGCGGAAGACCGTCTCCGGGTCGAACAGGTGCGGCTCGCCCTCGCGGCGCCACTGGTACTCGCCGCCTATGTCGAGGGCGCGGTGCGCGGGCGCGATGCCGGAGGCGGGGTACGCCTTGGCGTGCCGGGCGGCGACCTCCTTGGCGACGACGTCGAGACCGGCACCGCCGATCTTCGTCGCCGTACCTCTGAAGTACTTCTGCACGAAGGCCTGGTCCAGGCCGACGGCCTCGAAGACCTGGGCGCCGCGGTAGGAGGCGACGGTCGAGATGCCCATCTTGGACATGACCTTCAGGACGCCCTTGCCGAGCGCGTAGATCAGGTTGCGGATGGCCTGCTCGGACTCGATACCCCGAAGGAAGGTGCCCGCGCGGACGAGGTCCTCGACGGACTCCATCGCCAGGTACGGGTTGACGGCCGCCGCGCCGAAGCCGATGAGGAGGGCCACGTGGTGGACCTCGCGGACGTCGCCCGCCTCGACGAGCAGGCCCACCTGGGTGCGCTGCTTGGTGCCGATGAGGTGGTGGTGGACGGCGGCGGTGAGCAGCAGCGAAGGGATCGGCGCGTGCTCGGCGTCGGAGTGCCGGTCGGACAGGACGATCAGCCGGGCGCCGTTCTCGATGGCGGCGTCGGCCTCGGTGCAGATCTCGTCGATCCGGGCGGCCAGCGAGTCCCCGCCGCCGGAGACCCGGTAGAGACCGGACAGGGTCGCGGCCTTCATGCCCGGCATGTCGCCGTCGGCGTTGATGTGGATGAGCTTGGCCAGCTCGTCGTTGTCGATCACCGGGAAGGGCAGCGTGACGCTGCGACAGGACGCGGCGGTCGGCTCGAGGAGGTTGCTCGCGGGGCCCAGGGAGGAGCGCAGCGAGGTGACCAGCTCCTCGCGGATGGCGTCCAGCGGCGGGTTGGTGACCTGCGCGAACAGCTGGGTGAAGTAGTCGAAGAGCAGCCGGGGGCGCTCGGACAGGGCCGCGATCGGCGAGTCCGTGCCCATCGAGCCGAGCGGTTCGCCGCCGGTGTTCGCCATCGGCGCGAGGATGATCCGCAGCTCTTCCTCGGTGTAGCCGAAGGTCTGCTGGCGGCGGGTGACCGAGGCGTGGGTGTGCACGATGTGCTCGCGCTCGGGGAGGTCGGAGAGCTCGATCTCGCCGGCTTCCAGCCAGTCCGCGTACGGCTTCTCGGCGGTGAGGCCCGCCTTGATCTCGTCGTCCTCGATGATGCGGTGCTCGGCGGTGTCGACGAGGAACATCCTGCCGGGCTGGAGGCGGCCCTTGCGGACGACCTTCGCGGGGTCGATGTCGAGGACGCCGACCTCGGAGCCGAGGACGACGAGGCCGTCGTCGGTGACCCAGTAGCGGCCGGGGCGCAGGCCGTTGCGGTCGAGGACCGCGCCGACCTGGGTGCCGTCGGTGAAGGTGACGCAGGCCGGGCCGTCCCAGGGTTCCATCATCGTGGCGTGGAACTGGTAGAAGGCGCGGCGGGCCGGGTCCATGGAGGCGTGGTTCTCCCAGGCCTCCGGGATCATCATCAGCACGGAGTGCGGGAGGGACCGGCCGCCGAGGTGCAGGAGTTCGAGCACCTCGTCGAAGGAGGCGGAGTCGGACGCCTCGGGCGTACAGATCGGGAAGACGCGGTCGAGCTTGTCCTGGTCGCCGAAGAGGTCGGAGACGAGCTGGGACTCGCGGGCGGCCATCCAGTTGCGGTTGCCCTTGACCGTGTTGATCTCGCCGTTGTGCGCGACGAAACGGTACGGGTGTGCGAGCGGCCAGCTCGGGAAGGTGTTCGTGGAGAACCGGGAGTGCACGAGCGCGATCGCGGAGGCGAAGCGGCGGTCGGACAGGTCCGGGAAGAAGGGCTCCAGCTGGCCGGTGGTCAGCATGCCCTTGTAGACGATGGTGCGGGCGGAGAGCGACGGGAAGTACACGTCGGCCTCGCGCTCGGCACGCTTGCGCAGCACGAAGGCCTTGCGGTCGAGGTCGATGCCTTCCGAGACGCCGTCGGTCACGAAGACCTGGCGGAAGAAGGGCATGGTCGAACGCGCGGTGGCGCCGAGCAGTCCGGGAGCGACCGGGACCTCGCGCCAGCCGAGGACGGTGAGGCCCTCGTCGGCGGCGATCGTCTCGATCCGTGAGACGGCTTCGGTGATGCCGTCCTCGGGCAGGAAGGCGATACCGACCGCGTACGCGCCGGCCGCGGGCAGCTCGAATCCGGCCACCTCACGGAAGAAGGCGTCCGGCACCTGGGAGAGGATGCCCGCGCCGTCACCCGAGTCGGGCTCGGCGCCGGTGGCTCCTCGGTGCTCCAGGTTGCGCAGAACCGTGAGCGCCTGCTCGACCAGCGCGTGGCTCGCCTCACCGGTGAGGGTGGCCACGAAGCCGACGCCACAGGCGTCGTGCTCGTTGCGGGGGTCGTACATACCCTGCGCGGCAGGGCGAGCATCCATGAAGGACCACTTCTGGCCATTCGTGGAGTGCTGGGACGGCTGGCGCGGCGTACGCATCGGCTCTCCCGTCGTCGTCGTGGCTTTGGGGCACCTCCCAGGCGTTCAAGGGCTCTGGGGGTGCGTGTGCCGAGGGACGACTCTGGCCCTCTGCTTTATGTGCGCAAAATTTCGTGCAGGTTACATGATGGGGCGGTTCTCGGTAACCGGATACCACGTTCCAACATGCGGACACCGGGGAGTCGCGGCGGGGTTCCGCGCAGCGGTGGTTTCAAGGGGGGTCTAAGCGGACAGATCGTTGTCCGTCGACCCGGAGCGTGGCGGACGACTTCACCCGCCACGGTTGTGCGGAGCAGGCTCCATTACCCACAGCGCTTACGGGTCATGCCCAGTGGTTAAGCGTTCGAAACCGCCGAGTAACGACTACTTATGCAGTCGATTGCATAAGTGGCCGACCAAGTCATCCTACGGCCGCGCCGAACAGACTGCCCAGGGCGTACGTCACACCCGCCGCGGCGGCTCCGAGAGCGAGCTGCCGCAGCCCGCTGTACCACCAGGTCCGCGCCGTCACCCTGGCCACGAGCGCGCCGCACGCGAAGAGGCCGATCAGCGCGAGGAGCAGCGCGGGCCACAGGGCGGTCGCGCCGAGGAGGTAGGGCAGTACGGGGAGCAGGGCGCCCAGCGCGAAGGCGCCGAAGCTCGACACCGCGGCGACGCCCGGGGAGGGCAGGTCACCCGGGTCGATGCCCAGCTCCTCGCGGGCGTGTATCTCCAGGGCCTGTTCGGGGTCGCGGGACAGCTGCCGGGCGACCTCGCGCGCCAGCCCCTCCTCGACACCGCGCCCCTGATACAGCTCGGCGAGCTCCCGTTCCTCGTCCTTCGGGTGCTTTCTCAACTCCCGCCGCTCTACGTCGAGTTCGGCCTCGACGAGTTCGCGCTGCGAGGCGACGGAGGTGTACTCGCCGGCCGCCATGGAGAAGGCGCCGGCCGCGAGACCGGCCAGTCCGGTGATCACGATCGTCCGGTGCGAGACGGCACCGCCCGCGACGCCGGTCATGAGCGCCAGGTTGGAGACCAGGCCGTCCATCGCGCCGAACACCGCCGGGCGCAGCCAGCCGCCGTTGACGTCCCGGTGGGTGTGGTTGTCACGGTGCGCCTCGTGCAGCGTCGCCTCGGTCTCGATGATGGCCATGTCGGCCCCCTCGCGTCACTTGATTTGGACTGGTTCTACTCTTTGACAACGCCCAAACTACGCCGATAATTTCGAGCTCGCCAGCAAGGAAAGGCTGCGCTTAGCTGCACGTTTACGGTTTTTCGCTCATCCGTGCCAGGTGACGCCCAGATGTCGACCGGGTGATGCTGAGGCGCGTGAGGCTCTGCTGAACCGCGGAAGTGGGACAGATCCGCAAAGGGTTCCGCGCGGGTCTCCCAGGCTCTTGCGCGTCGACTCGTCGCGAACCGCGGCGATGGAGCCCTGAGAGGAGAAGCACCGTATGGCTTCCATCGCCTGCATTCCCTCGGCCCCGGCCCCCGGCGACGCCGCCGGACTCCGCGAACGGGCGCGCGGCGCGCTGCTCGGCCTCGCCGTCGGAGACGCGCTGGGCGCGCCCGCCGAGAACATGAAACCGTCCGAGATCCGTGCGAAGTGGGGGCGGATCACGGGGTACGTCGCCGAGAACCCGGCCGGGACCGACGACACCGAGTACGCGATCTTCTCGGGCCTGCTGCTGGCCCGGCACGGCTCGGCGCTCACCGTGGCCCATGTCGAGGCGGCCTGGCACCAGTGGATCGCGGACCAGGACGAGGGCCCGTTCCGGGGCGCCGGTTTCAGCGAACGGGGCACCCTGGAGAACCTCCGCCGCGGTCTCGCCGCGCCGATCTCCGCGCAGCACCGGCATGCCTGGAGCGACGGGCTGGCGATGCGCGCGGCGCCCTTCGGCGTCTTCGCCGCGGGCCGCCCCGCCGAGGCGGCCCGGCTGGTGGCGATCGACGGCTCGGTGAGCCACGAGGGGGAGGGCATCTACGGCGGCCAGGCGGTCGCGGCGGGTGTCGCGGCGGCGATGGCGGGCGCCCCGGCCATCGCCGTCGTCGCCTCGGCACTGGCCGTCATCCCCGACGACTCCTGGACCGCCCGTTCGCTGCGCCGCGCGGTCGCCGTCGCCCACCGCGGCGAGCGCGCGGTCCGCTCCGCGGTCGTGATCGGCGGCTATCCGTGGACCGACCTCGCCCCCGAGGCCGTCGCCCTCGCCTTCGGCGCGTACGCCGCCGCCGACGGCGACTTCACCGAGTCCGTCCTCACCGCGGTGAACATGGGCCGCGACGCGGACACCACGGCCGCGGTGGCGGGCGCCCTGGCGGGAGCGACCCGGGGCGCCTCCTCGATCCCGGCCGCCTGGGCCGCGGCGATCGGCCCCGCCCGCGGCAGCTGCCTCCCCTCCATGGAGGGCCACCACGTCCTGGACATCGCGGAACTCCTCACCCCGGGAGACGACAGCAAGTGGGGCGCGGTCGGCGTACGAGATCCAGCGACCGGCTGGCAGCCCCTGGCCCGGGATCCCCGCGCGCTCGCCACCACCGAGAAGCCGGATTCCTACGCGCTCGTCGCCACCGGGGAGCCAGATCCCCGCGCGTTCATCGACGCCGGGGAGCCAGATCCCCGCGCGTTCATCGACGCCGGGGAGCCAGATTCCCCCGCGCTCGTCGCCGACAGGACGCCGGATCCCCGCGCGCTCGCCTCCGGCGAAGAGGGAGCACAGCGATGAGCCCCGGGCTGCTCGGGAACGACCCGAGCGAGGCCTCCGGCGAGGGGGCGACGGCAACGGAGCTCGAGGCGGCGGGTGCCGCCGACTCGGCCCGCTCCGCGAGCACCGCTCACCCGGCGGCTGCCGCCACCACGGCGGCTCCCGTCCCCGGCGCCGCGAGAGTCGCCGCCCCCTCGGGGCGCCCCCGCCGCATCGAAGGCCTCCTTCTCGGGCTTGCCGCGGGGGACGCCGCGGGGTGGCCCGCGGCGCGGCATCGGGCGGCGCGGATGCCTGAGTGGACGCGGCGGCTGACACGGGAGCTGGACACGTTCGCGGAGCAGAACGCGACGACGACGCTGCCGGTGCCGATCGCGTTGAACCAGCCGCCGGAGCCGCTCCGGCTCGGTCCGTCGGACGACGCGGAGTGGGCGGCGTTCGCGGCGGAGGCGGTACTGCGGGCCGGGGACGCGAGCGCGCTCGGGGACCTGAGCCGGGAGCGGCGGATGCGCGCGTCCATCGACCTGTCGTGGAACGCGATCGCCAGCGAGGTCGCCGCCGCGGCCGACCGCGCCCCCGAGGTCGAGTCCGCCCTGCTCCCCCTCCGCGCCCGGATCTCCGTACGGGCCGGCCTCGGCAACCTCGCCACCGGCCTGCGCCCGCCCGCCACCGGCCACGACAACCCCCACTACTTCGACGACGCGGCCTGCGTACGGGCCTGCGTGCTCGCGGTCGCCCACCCGGGCGACCCCCGAATCGCCGCCGAACTCGCCGAGTTCGACGCCCGCTACACCCAGGACGGCGACGGCGTGCACGGCGCCCGCGCGATGGCCGCCGCCATCTCGCTCGCCCTCGCAGGCGCCGACGTCGACGCCTGCGCGGACGCCGCACTCGCCGAACTCCCCGAGTCGACGGAGATCGGCCGCAACGCCCGGCACGCGCTGAAGCTGGCTCGCGCCAGCGAGGGCACCTTCGCCCTGATCCCCCTACTGGAACACCAGATCGTCGATCACGTGTACAGCTACGGCATCGCGGCGGCGGAAACCGTCCCCGTCGCCCTCGCCCTCGCCACCGCCGCGCGAGGCCGGATCGCCGAGGCGGTGCCCGCCGCCGCCTGTCTGTCCCGGGTGGCCGACTCGGCCCCCGCCCTCGCCGGCGCACTCACCGGTGCCCTCGGCGGTGGGGCCGCGATCCCGGCCGCCTGGCGCGACGCCTGCCGCACCCTCTCCGGCTGCGCCCTGCCCCGGCTGACCGGCACCGATCTGATCGGACTCGCCGATCTCCTCGAAGCGACGGAACTGGCCGCCCCAGAGGGATGATTCGGGCATGACGCCCAAAGGAGCAGCAAGTCTGGAAGAGCGGATCACCGGAAGCCTCGTCGGTGCCGCCGTGGGTGACGCCCTCGGCGGCCCCGTCGAGGGCTACACCCCCGCGCAGATCGTGGAACGGCACGGCGGCCGGGTGCGCGGCATCGTCGGCCCCTGGAACGGTGACTCCTGGCGCACCGCCCGCCCCATCGCGCCGTACCACAAGGGCGAAGGACACGTCACCGACGACACCCTGATGACCCACGCGCTGGTACGTGTGTACGCCACGGTCCGCGACCACCTCGACGCGTACGCCGTCGCCGAGCATTTGGTCCCCGACCTGATGGGCACCCCGCGCTGGATCCCCGAGCTGGAGGCCGAGGCTCTCCCCCTCCAACGGATCTTCCTCGCGGAGAAGTGGCTGGTCGCCCGCCTCCACTACGGACACATCGACCCTCGGGAGGCGGGCACCGGCAACATCGTCAACTGCGGTGCCGCGATGTACATGGCCCCGGTCGGCCTGGTCAACGCCGCCAACCCGGCGGGAGCGTACGCCGAGGCACTCGACATCGCGGGCGCCCACCAGTCGTCGTACGGCCGCGAGGCCGCCGGCGTCTTCGCGGCGGCGGTGGCGGCGGCCTGCGTACCGGGCGCGACGCCGGACTCGGTCGTCGCCGCGTGTCTGGAACTGGCGAAGGACGGCACGCGCACCGCCATCGAGGCGGTCTGCGAAGTCGCCGCCCGCCACACCAACTTCGAGTCGGCGCTCGACCCGCTCCGCGAGGCGGTGGCCCCGTACGACACGGTGGGCCCCGACTACCGGTCCCCCTCCCTCGGCGCCCGCCGCCCCTCCCGGCTGCACTCCATCGAGGAACTCCCCATCGCCCTGGGCATGTTGGTCATCGCGGGCGGCGACTACGGCCACGCGGTCCTCGGCTCCGTGAACTACGGCCGCGACTGCGACTCCATCGCCACCATGTCCGGCGCCATCGCCGGCGCCCTCGGCTCGGAGATCCCCCGCGACTGGGCCAAGACGGTCGCGGAGTCGAGCCGCCTCGACCTCGACGCTCCCGCGAGGTCGCTCACCGAGGTGACCCAGGAGATCTTCGAACGGGACGTACGGCGCAGGCGAGCGCACGAGTCGGCGTACGCCGTGCTGGCGGACCGACGGTGACCGCCCTCCGCCTCACCTGGGTCCAGCCCGAGGACCTCCTCGGCCACGAACTCGCCCAGGCCACCCAGGACGGCCGCGACCCGTCAGCGATCGCGGCACGCTGGCGCGCGGCGGGCGGTGCGGAAGCCCCGTCCCGGGCGGGAGCGTCCCCGTCTCCGGCTGCACCGCGCCTCCGGGCACTGGCGGAAGACCTACTGGACGAACTGGCGCGCCTGCCGGGCGAGTTGGGGGACACAGAACCCACGGGCCCGGCCGAGATCAAGGCCCTCTGCCCGAACTGGCCCTCCCCCGCCGTGCCCGCGCCCGCCCCCGCCCAGGCCCGCCTGGAAGCCGCCTGGCTGGGCCGAGCCGCAGGCTGCCTGCTCGGCAAACCGGTGGAGAAGCTCCCCCTGCGAGGGATCCGGGACCTCGCCCGAGCCGCCGGCAACTGGCCGCTGCGCACCTGGTTCACCGCCCGGGGCGTCCCCGGGGAGCTCACCCGCGCCCACCCCTGGAACAGGCGCTCCGCCCCCACCTCCCTCGCCGAGAACATCGACGGCATGCCGGAGGACGACGACCTCAACTACCCGCTCCTGAACCTCCTGTTGCTCCAGCGGAACGGCAGGGACTTCACGACCGCGGACGTCGCCCGGCTCTGGCTGGACGAACTCCCCGCGGGCCGTACGTTCACCGCGGAACGCGTCGCCTACCGCAACCTCCTCACCGGCGTCGAACCGCCGGAGACGGCCCGCCACCGCAACCCGTTCCGCGAATGGATCGGCGGCCTGATCCGCGCGGACGTACACGGCTGGACCAACCCGGGCGACCCGGCGACCGCCGCGGACCAGGCGTACCGCGACGCCACCCTCACCCACACCGCGAACGGCGTCTACGCGGCGATGTTCACGGCCGCCACCATCGCCGAGGCGGCCACCGGAACGAGCGACATCCACGCCTGTCTCCGCACCGGACTCACCGTCGTACCCCCCGCCTCCCGCTTGGCCAAGGCGATCCACCACGCCGTCCAACTCGCCTGCACCACCGACGACTTCGACGCGGTCGTGGACGAACTCCACAGCGTCCACAGCACCTACCACTGGGTCCACGCCATCCCCAACACCGCCCTGATCGCCGCGGCCCTCACCCACGCCGACGGCGACTTCTCCGGCTCCATCTGCCGTGCGGTGTCGGGTGGTTGGGACACGGACTCGAACGGCGCGACGGCCGGAAGCGTCGCGGGTCTGCTCGCGGGAGACCCCGCCGCACTGCCCGACCGCTGGACCAGCCCGCTCAAGAACCGTCTGGCCACCTCGGTCGCCGACTTCGACGGCACCGGCTTCGACAACCTCGCCCGACTGACGCACCTGCTCACCCGCCGGGAGGCACCCCGCCCATGACCCATATCGCCGTGCTCGGCAGCACGAACATGGACCTCGTCGCATACGTCGCCAAGGCCCCGCAGCGCGGAGAGACCGTGACCGGACGGGAGTTCCGGACGATCTCCGGCGGCAAGGGCGCCAACCAGGCGGTGGCCGCGGTGCACGCGGGTGCCGACGTCTCGTTGATCGGCGCGGTGGGCGTCGACGCCTTCGGCAGCCAACTCCGTTCCACGCTGGAGCACTCGGGGGTGAACACCGATCATCTGCGCACCACCGAGGGCCCGTCCGGCACCGCGCACATCGTCGTCGACGACGAGGGCGGCAACGCGATCGTCGTCATCCCCGGCGCGAACAGCACGGTCACCGCGCTCGCCCCCGGCGACGAGGGGCTCATCGCCACCGCCGACGCGCTTCTCCTCCAGCTCGAGATCCCGCGCTCCGCGGTCCTCGCGGGCGCCGAGGCCGCGCGCAGCCACGGCGTACGCACCATCCTGACCCCGTCCCCCGTCCAGCCACTGCCACCCGAACTCCTCTCCGCCATCGACCTGTTGGTGCCCAACGAACACGAGGCCGCCGCACTCACCGGCGCCACCGACCCCCGCGCCGCGGCCGTCGCGCTGCTCGACCAGGTCCCGGAGGTCGTCATCACCCTGGGAGCGGCGGGCAGCCTGTACGCGGCCCGGGGCGTTGAGCCCCTGAGCGTGCCCGCGCCCTCGGTGACCGCCGTGGACTCGACCGGCGCGGGCGACACCTTCGTCGGCACCCTCGCGGTGGCGCTCGCCGAGGGCCGGGAGATGCCGGAGGCCCTCGCCTGGGCGTCGGTGGCCGCCGCCCTGTCGGTGCAGCGGATCGGGGCCTCGTCCTCGATGCCCTACCGTTCCGAGATCGAGGCCCAGGCCGCGCTGCATCCGTGGCCCGCCTCATGACCGCGCACCCGGGGCAGGCACCCCTCACCGGCCTGCGCGTTCTCGACCTCGCCACCCTCTTCGCCGGCCCGCTCGCCGCGACGATGCTCGGCGACTTCGGCGCGGAGGTCATCAAGATCGAGCATCCGGCCAAGCCCGACCCGTCGCGCGGGCACGGCCCGTCGAAGGACGGCGTCGGCCTCTGGTGGAAGCTCCTCGGCCGCAACAAGCGCACCATCACCCTCGACCTGTCGAAGCCGGGCGGCCGCGAGACCCTGCTCCGCCTCGCCGCCACCGCCGACGTGGTCATCGAGAACTTCCGCCCCGGCACGCTGGAGAGGTGGGACCTCGGCTGGGAGGAGCTCTCGGCGGCGAACCCCCGTCTCGTGCTCGCCCGGGTCACCGGCTTCGGCCAGTTCGGCCCGTACGCGCACCGCCCCGGCTTCGGCACGCTCGCGGAGGCGATGAGCGGTTTCGCCGCGATCACCGGCGAGCCGGACGCACCGCCGACCCTGCCGCCCTTCGGCCTGGCCGACTCGATCGCGGGCCTGGCGACGGCGTACGCCGTGATGACCGCGCTGACGGCTCGCGAGCGCACCGGCGAGGGCCAGGTCGTCGACATGGCGATCATCGAACCGATCCTGACCGTCCTCGGCCCGCAGCCGCTCTGGTACGACCAGTTGGGCCACGTCCAGCCCCGCACCGGCAACCGCTCCGCGAACAACGCGCCGCGCAACACCTATCGGACGGCGGACGGTTCCTGGGTCGCGGTCTCCACCTCCGCCCAGTCGATCGCGGAACGCCTGATGCGGCTGGTCGGCCGCCCGGAGCTGATCGACGAGCCGTGGTTCGCGACCGGCGCGGACCGCGCGCGTCACGCGGACGTCCTGGACGAGGCGGTCGGCACGTGGATCGCGGGCCGCACCCGCGCGGAGGTCCTGGGGGCCTTCGAGAAGGCGGAGGCGGCGGTGGCTCCGATCCAGGACGTACGGGACGTGATGACGGACCCGCAGTACGAGGCGCTGGGCACCCTCACCACCGTCGACGACCCCGAGCTGGGCCCCCTCCGCATGCAGAACGTCCTCTTCCGGCTCTCCTCCACCCCCGGCGCGATCCACTGGGCGGGCCGCCCGCACGGCGCCGACACGGAGACGGTCCTCACCGAACTCGGCCTGACGGAAGGGGAGATCGACACCCTGCGATCGGAGGGCGCCCTGTGACCGCCCCCCTCCCGCTGACCTGGCTGTACGTTCCCGGCGACCGTCCGGAGACCGTCGCCAAGGCGCTGGTGTCCGGCTCGGACGTCGTCCTCGTCGACCTGGAGGACGCGGTCGCCCCGGACCGCAAGGAGTACGCCCGCGCGGCCACCGCGGAACTCCTCTCCGACTCCCCGCCGGTACCGGTCCACGTCCGCGTGAACGCCCTGGACAGCCCCTACGCGGAGGCCGACCTCAGGACCCTCTCCCCGCTGCCCGGCCTGGCGGGACTCCGCCTGCCCAAGGTGACCTCGCCGGCCGAGGTCGTACGGGTCGCGGAGGGCGCGCCCTCCTCCGGCGGAGGTGCGATCCCGCTGTACGCCCTCCTGGAAACGGCCCTCGGTGTGGAACAGGCCTTCGCCATCGCCGCCTCCCACCGGGCGCTGCGCGGCATCGCGCTCGGCGAGGCGGACCTACGGGCGGACCTGGGCGTACGGGGGGACGCGGGCCTGGACTGGTCCCGCGCCCGGGTGGTCGTGGCCGCCCGCGCCGCCGGTCTGGCCCCGCCCGCCCAGTCCGTCTACCCCGACATCCGCGACCTCGAAGGCCTCGCAGCTTCCTGCGCCCACGGCCGCGACCTCGGCTTCCTTGGCCGCACGGCCATCCACCCCCGCCAGCTCCCGGTCATCGAGCGGGCCTACCTCCCGGCCCCGGAGGAGATCGAGACCGCTGAGGCCATCCTCAAAGCAGCCGCCGCCGACCCGGGCGCCCAGGCCCTCCCCGACGGCAGCTTCGTGGACGCGGCGGTCGTGGCCGCCGCCCACCGCACCCTGACCCTGGCCCGCCGCCGCTGAACCGGCGCCCCGAAGCAGCCACCCGCGGGGCTTCGGCGGATTCACCGAGCCCGCCGCACCGTCGAGCACTCGCGCGGCGGATGCCCGACGGAGCCGCCGACGCCGAACCGGCGACCCCGAAGACGCCACCCGCGGGCTCCGGCGGGACCGCCGAGTCCGCCGAACCCGCGCGCACTCCCACGGCAGGTCCCGGCTCACTCCGGCGGCGCCGCCGACTCCACCCACCACGGCGAACGGCGGCACCTCCGACTCCCGCCGCGACAGCGGGCACCCCCGCGCTGGGTTCCGGCGGGGCCTGCCGGAACTCGTCGCCCGCACGACGAGAAGGGCGCCGAATCCTGGATTCGGCGCCCTTCTCGTCGTACAGAAACCCGTCAGGCCTTCTTGGCCGACTCCGCCTCGGCCTCGGCCTCGGCCTCCGAGACCTTGCCGGACTCCGGGGAGTCGGAGGACTCCTCCGGATCCGCGATCTCCGCGGGCTTCCCGGGCTTCGTCGACTCCTCGGAATCCACCGGCTCCGCGGCCTCGGCCTCGGTGTCGGCCGACTCCGCGGGCTCGCCCTTCTCCAGGTCGACCGCGTCCGCCGCGTCGCCCTCGCCCTCGCCCTCGGCGAGAGGTTCCACGACCTCCTCGCGTCCGGGCCGCATGCGGGCCGACAGCACGAGGTAGACCACCGCGAGGACGAACACCACCATCGCGGTCCAGTTGTTCAGACGCAGGCCCAGGATGTGGTGGGCGTCGTCCACCCGCAGGTACTCGATCCAGAAACGGCCGACGCAGTACGCCGCGACGTACAGCGCGAACGCCCGTCCGTGCCCGAGCTTGAAGCGGCGGTCCGCCCAGATGACCAGGAAGCCGACACCGACGCACCACAGGGACTCGTACAGGAAGGTCGGGTGGTACGTGCCCGGCAGCCGCCCGTCCGTCCCCGAGGTGATCTTCAGCGCCCAGGGGAGATCCGTCGCCTTGCCGTACAGCTCCTGGTTGAACCAGTTGCCCCAGCGTCCGATGGCCTGCGCGAAGACGATGCCGGGAGCGAGGGCGTCCGCCCAGGCGGGCAGCGGGATGCCGCGCCGGCGGCAGCCGATCCACGCACCCACCGCACCGAGTGCGATCGCGCCCCAGATCCCGAGCCCGCCCTCCCAGATCTTGAAGGCGTCCACCCAGTCGCGGCCCTCGCTGAAGTACAGCTCGTAGTCCGTGATCACGTGGTAGAGCCGGCCGCCGACCAGGCCGAACGGCACGGCCCAGACCGAGATGTCGGCCACCGTGCCGGGCCGCCCGCCGCGGGCGATCCAGCGCTTGTTGCCGAGCCAGACGGCTACGAAGACGCCGATGATGATGCAGAACGCGTAGCCGCGCAGCGGAATGGGGCCGAGATGCAGCACACCCTGCGACGGACTGGGAATGAAGGCAATTTCCATGGCAGGGTCGACGCTACCGTGCCGAACGCGGCCCACGGCGGGCGGCCCGGCAACGGCTCCATAACGAGCGGTGCCCCCGGCCTGCGAGAAGCCGGGGGCACCCGCGCCGCGGGAAGGGCTCAGCCCTTGTTCGCCGCCTCCACCATCTGCTTCAGCTTCGCCGGGGTCATCGACTGGTCCGCGTAGATGTTCGTGCCGCCGAGGAGCACGGTCGGCGTGCCGTTGAAACCGCTGGTCTGGAAAGCGGCGCTCGACTTCGCGACCCAGCTGTCGTGCGTTCCGTCGTTGACGCATTTCCGGAACGCGGGTGTGTCCAGACCGTCGACCTTGCCCGCCAGCTCGATGAGCTTGCCGTTGTCGGCGAAGGCGTCGTCGGTCTCCTCGGGCTGGTTCTCGTACAGCACGTCGTGGTACGCGGTGAACTTTCCGGCGTCCTGGGCGCAGGCCGCGGCGTTGGCGGCTTTGCGGGAGCCGCTGCCCCCCATGTTCCCGTCGATGATCGTGACGAGGTGGTACTCGACGTTCAGCCGGCCGGCGTCCACCAGCTCGTGGATCGTCGAACGGTAGGCGCTCTCGAAGGACTTGCACGCCGGGCAGCGGAAGTCCTCCCACACCGTGAGGGTCGACTTGGCGCTGTCCTTCCCCACGGGGATGGCGAGGCTGTTCTTGCCGGTCGCGCCCGAGGGCGTCACGACCGGGCCGGAGGCATCGCTCTTCTTGTCCTTGCCGGAGTTGGCGGCGACGACGCCCACCACCGCGGCCAGGCCAAGGACACAGACCACCGAAGCCCCCACGATCAGCGCGCGCCGGCGCTTCTCCGCGGTCTTCTGCTTCTCTCGCTCGACTGCCAGCCGCTCGCGGGCATTGCGCTTTCCGTCACGGTTCTTCTCGCTCACATCCGGCAGAACGAACCGGGGAGGCGCAGCGCGCCTCCCCGGTCCCAGGTCCACCCGTTCGAGTGAGTGGATTGTCCCCTTCGTACATATAGACGCCGTCTGTTACCGCGCTCCTCGCACACCCTTCGCGAGGTCGGCGGCGAGCGCGCGTACGGCGTCGAGGCCCGCCGGCTCGTCGGGCGCGTCCAGCATCCGCTTCACGAAGGCGGACCCGACGATCACTCCGTCGGCGAAGCCGGCCACCTCGGCGGCCTGCTCGGCGTTGGAGACACCGAGGCCGACACAGACGGGCAGTCCGGTGGTGGCCTTGGTGCGCGCCACCAGGTCCTGCGCCTGCGCGCCCACCGACGCCCGGGTGCCCGTGACGCCCATCAGCGAGGCGGCGTACACGAAGCCGGAGCCCGCCGCGGTGATCTCGGCGAGCCGGTGGTCCTTGCTGCTGGGCGCCACGACGAAGACGGTCGCGAGCCCGTGCTTCTCCGCGTGCTCCCTCCACAGCGCCGACTCCTGTACCGGCAGGTCGGGCAGGATGCACCCGGCGCCGCCCGCCTCGGCCAGTTCGGCGGTGAAGCGCTCGACGCCGTAGCGGTCGATCGGGTTCCAGTACGTCATCACGAGCACCGGCTTGCCGGTGGCCCCGTGCGCCTCGCGGACCGTCCGCATCACGTCGGCGATCTTGACTCCGCCGCGCAGGGCGATGTCGTCGGCGGTCTGGATGACGGGACCGTCCAGGACGGGGTCGCTGTGCGGCAGACCGACCTCGACGATGTCGGCGCCCCCGTCGAAGACGGCCTTGACGGCGGCGATCCCGCCGTCGACGGTGGGGAACCCGGCGGGCAGGTACGCGATGAGCGCGGCCCGGCCCTCCGCCTTGGTGCCGGCGAGCGTGTCGCTCAACAGCCCGATGTTGCCGCTCACTTGGCGTCCCCCTCGATCTCGGCGTTCTCGGCCTCGGCGTCCGCGGCGACGGACGCGTCGGTGTCGTACAGGCCGAAGTAGCGGGCGGCCGTGTCCATGTCCTTGTCGCCGCGGCCGGACAGGTTGATGACGATCAGGCCGTCCTTGCCCAGCTCCCTGCCGACCTCCATGGCGCCGGCCAGCGCGTGGGCGCTCTCGATCGCCGGGATGATGCCCTCGGTGCGGGAGAGCAGGCGCAGAGCCTGCATCGCCGCGTCGTCGGTGACCGCGCGGTACTCGCCGCGGCCGCTGTCCTTGAGGTAGGCGTGCTCGGGTCCGATGCCGGGGTAGTCGAGTCCGGCCGAGATGGAGTACGGCTCGGTGATCTGCCCTTCCTCGTCCTGGAGGACATAGGACCGCGAGCCGTGCAGGATGCCGGGTTCACCGGCGGTGAGAGTCGCCGCGTGCTCCCCGGTCTCCACTCCGTGCCCGGCGGGCTCGCAGCCGACCAGGCGTACGCCGGTGTCGGGGATGAAGGCGTGGAAGAGCCCGATGGCGTTGGAGCCGCCGCCGACGCAGGCGACGGCGGCGTCGGGGAGGCGTCCGGCGCGCTCCAGGATCTGCCGGCGTGTCTCGACCCCGATGACCCGGTGGAAGTCGCGGACCATCGCGGGGAAGGGGTGCGGTCCGGCCACGGTCCCGAAGAGGTAGTGGGTGCCGTCGACGTTGGCCACCCAGTCGCGGAAGGCCTCGTTGATGGCGTCCTTGAGGGTGCGGCTGCCGGACTTCACGGCGACGACCTCGGCGCCCAGCATGCGCATCCGCGCGACGTTGAGTGCCTGCCGCTGGGTGTCGATCTCGCCCATGTAGATGGTGCATTCGAGGCCGAACAGCGCGCAGGCGGTGGCGGTGGCGACGCCGTGCTGGCCCGCCCCGGTCTCCGCGATGACGCGCGTCTTGCCCATCCGCCGGGTGAGCAGTGCCTGCCCGAGGACGTTGTTGATCTTGTGGGATCCGGTGTGGTTGAGGTCTTCCCGCTTCAGGAACACCCTTGCGCCACCGGCGTGTTCGGCGAACCGAGGCACCTCGGTCAGTGCGCTGGGCCGCCCGGTGTAGTGGACGAGCAGATCGTCGAGCTCGCGGGCGAACTCGGGATCCGACTTCGCCTTGTCGTATTCGACGGCGACCTCGTCCACGGCGGCGACCAGCGCCTCCGGGATGAACTTGCCGCCGTACGCGCCGAAGTACCCCTCGGCGCTGGGAACTTGACCCTCGGGGTCGGGAATGAAGAACTCGCTGGGCATGCTGCTACCTCGCAGGGGCGTCGGCCCCGGTTACAGGTCGGACAGAGGTCACGTTATCCGCGTACGCACGCACGCCCGCGGCAACTGGCCGCGCGGGGAAGCCCTTTGCCGGAGCCGGAGTTCCTCAGCCGTGAAGGCGGAGAGCCCCGGCGTGATCCGGCCGTGCCGGGTGGCAGGTCGCCCGGAGGGCGGAACCGGCGGGAGACGGCGTCAGCGTGCGTGGGCGAGGCGCCATCGCATGCCGTTGACCTGGCCCGGCTCATCGCCGATCACATAGCGGACCCGGCGGCCGTGGACCCGGCGCGCGGGTGCCCGGCAGCCGCGCGGGCGGCAGCCCCGGGCGAGGCGGGCGTAGGCGTCCCTGGCCGCGGAGGCAACCGGGAGCGGCGCGGCAGACCGCACACAGGCCGGCACGGCGTGCGAGCCGACGCGGCCCGGGAGCCGCACAGCGGTCCCCCGGCCGGGGCGCGCGACGGGGAGGTCACCCCGGTCCGCCGGCGGCACGGCCGGCCCCACGCGCGCCGAGCCCCCGTCGGGGCACAGGCCCGGACGGAGAGCGGCGGGAGCGTGGGGCGAGGCGGGCACCGGCGGGTCAGCCCCGTCCGTGGCGCAGGGCGGGGTGGGCGCCCGCCGCGACCAGGTCGGAGACGGCGGTCCTGGGGTCGCGGCCGGTGACGAGCGACTCGCCGACCAGCACCGCGTCGGCGCCGGCGTTGGCGTACGCGATGAGGTCGTGCGGACCCCGGACGCCGGACTCGGCGATCTTGACGACGCCGGCCGGGATCTCGGGGGCGACGCGCTCGAAGGTGGAGCGGTCCACCTTGAGGTCCTTCAGATTCCGCGCGTTGACACCGATGACCTTCGCGCCGGCGCCCACCGCCCGCTCGGCCTCGTCCTCGTCGTGCACCTCGACGATCGGCGTGAGCCCGATGGACTCGGCACGCTCGATGAGGGACTCCAGGGCGGGCTGGTCGAGGGCGGCCACGATCAGCAGCGCGAGGTCGGCGCCGTACGCACGGGCCTCCCACAGCTGGTACGACGTGACGATGAAGTCCTTGCGCAGTACGGGGATGTCGACCTTGGCCCGGACGGCCTCCAGGTCGGCCAGCGAACCGCCGAAGCGGCGCTGCTCGGTGAGGACCGAGATGACGGCCGCGCCGCCCGCCTCGTAGTCCGCGGCGAGCCCGGCCGGGTCGGCGATCGCGGCGAGCGCGCCCTTGGACGGGCTGGAGCGCTTGACCTCGCAGATGACCTTGACGCCGTCGCCACGCAGGGCCGCCACGCCGTCCCTGGCAGCCGGAGCCTTCGCCGCGCGCTCCTTGAGCTCGTCGAGGCTGACGAGCGCCTGCCGCTCCGCGAGGTCGGCCCGGACTCCGTCGATGATCTCGTCGAGCACACTCACGCGAGCGGCCCCCTTCCCTGCGGTGAAGAGTTGAAGCGGTCGAGCGGCTGACCCGGGTTCACCGCCTCGGACGGTTGGGACGTGTCAGACGCGTCACTGCGATGGTATCCGGAGGAAGGCCTGGACCTCGCATCCGGTTGACGCCGGTCCCACTACCTGGACCTTTGCCATTTGATCAAGGGTGCAGCCAGCCACCGAAGGGCAGGTTCCGGACAACCGTGAAGACCAGCACCAATGTGCCGATGGTCCACAGGTGGACTCGTCCCAGTTCGATCCGTGCCGGGCGCCCGCGCGCCGACCGGACCACCCAGACGGTCCACACCACTGCGAAGCCCAGGAACGCCACGACGGCGAGCGCGTTGTCCGTGAGCGCCGCCGCGAAGTCACCGTGCACGAAGGCGTGCGCGCTGCGCAGACCGCCGCAGCCGGGGCAGTACGCACCCGTGAGCCGCAGCAGCGGGCAGACGGGGTAGTGGCCCGGCTGGTTGGGGTCGACGGCCCCGACGTAGGCGAAGGCGCCGACGACGGCCGCGAGCACCCCGCCGGGTACGGCGACCCGGCGTAGGACGGTGCCCGCTCCGGACTCGGCGCCCTGTGTCACCCTCTGGGATTCGGCGTTCACCCCACGCATTGTGCCCCCCGCCCGCCCGGAACGCCCGTACGCGCGAGAGGCGGCCCCGGCGAACGCGCCGGAACCGCCTCCCACAGGCTCTACGGGACTGCTCAGCCCTCGACGCCCACGGTCTCGCGGACCGGGTGCGCGGGCTTGGTCTTCGACTTGCCAAGGCCCGCCGCCTGCATGACCAGACCGACGACGCCGCCGAGGGCGACGATGACGAGACCGGCCCAGAAGCCCAGCGGGTCGGCCAGCACCGTGAAGGCACCGGAGACGCAGAAACCGATGAAGGCGATTGTGACACCGGTCCAGGCGGCCGGGGTGTGACCGTGGCTGCTGCCCGCCATGACTTGCTCCTCGTTGCTGTGTATGTGCTGCGTACGTGTGGTGGGTCGGAGGCTCTGGGGCCATTGTCCCGTACTCACGGGACGGCCGTGAGCGGGGGTCACTCCTGCGCGTCGGTTGCGCCGGATCCCTGACGAAGGTCCCGGGGCCGAAGGCCCTCGGGGGCCCGGTCCGCGCGGAGTTCAGGTCCCTGCCGGGTCCGGTCCCGTCGGGTCCTCGCCGCGGTCGAGCGCCTTCCAGATGTCCTCCGGGCGGTCCGGGTCGACCGGCTTGGCCTTGCGCGGCCGGGGGGTCCCGTCGCGCTCGTAGCGGCCCGACATCGTGGGCCACAGCCGGCCGTAGCGCAGCGCCAGCAGCCCCGCGAGGAGGATGAGGACGCCGCCCGCGGCGGCGGCGTAGGGCCAGGCGGTGTGGCTGAGCGCGGCGGCGGTGGCGGCGGTGTCGCCGGAGGCCGCCGCGGCCTTCTCGTCGAGGGCCGAGCTGTCACCGGCGCCGAGCACGGCCGCGACGACGATGCCCGCTCCGACGAGCGCGAGCAGCGCGGAGACGAGGGAGCGGCCGGAGCGGCGGACCGCGAAGACGGCGACGAGCGCGGCGAGGCCCACTATCGCGAGCGCCGCGGGCACGCCCGTGACGTCGCTGCCCGAGGCGGTCAGCGGAAAGTCGCCACCGGCCACCGAGGCGGTGCCCGACGCCCAGTTCTGCCGGGTCGACAGCAGCGCCATGGCCGCGCCGAGGGCGCCGCTGAGCAGGGCTGCGGCAAGGCTGCGGCGGCCGGACCCGGTGGGTCCCGCGGCTTCGGATCGGGGGTGCGGAACAGCAGTCACGTACTCCACTATCGCCTGAACCCCGGGCGATACGTCACCCGGGGTTCACGTGAGTCTTGTCCTATTGCCCGAGCCGGTTCGCCGTGTGCACCGCGCGGAGCACCGCCGCCGCCTTGTTGCGGCACTCGTTGTCCTCCGCGACCGGGTCGGAGTCGGCGACCACGCCCGCCCCGGCCTGTACGTAGGCGGTGCCGTCCCGCAGCAGCGCCGTACGGATGGCGATGGCGGTGTCGGAGTCGCCCGCGAAGTCGAGATAGCCGACGCAGCCGCCGTACAGCCCTCTTCGGGAGGGCTCCAGCTCGTCGATGATCTGCATCGCGCGAGGCTTGGGCGCGCCGGAGAGGGTGCCCGCGGGGAAGCAGGCGGTCAGGACGTCGAAGGCGGTACGTCCCGCCGCGACCCGGCCGGTCACCGTCGAGACGATGTGCATCACGTGGGAGTACCGCTCGATGGACATGAAGTCGACGACCTCGACGGAGCCCGGTTCGCAGACCCGTCCCAGGTCGTTGCGCCCCAGGTCGACGAGCATGAGGTGCTCGGCGCGCTCCTTGGGGTCGGCGATCAGCTCGTCGGCGAGGGCCTGGTCCTCCTGGACGGTGGCGCCGCGCGGCCGGGTGCCCGCGATGGGGTGCGCCATGGCGTGCCCGTCCTCGACCTTGACGAGGGCCTCGGGGGACGAGCCGACGACGTCGAATCCGTCGAAGCGGAAGAGGTACATGTACGGGGAGGGGTTGGTCGCCCGCAGGACTCGGTACACGTCCAACGCGCTTGCCGTGCACGGCGTTTCGAAGCGCTGGGAGGGGACGACCTGGAAAGCCTCCCCGGCCCGGATGCGCTCCTTGATGTCCTCGACGGCGTCCTGGTAGTCCGGGCCGCCCCAGAGCGCGGTGTACTCGGGGAGCTCGGAGGGCGGCAGCGCGGCGGGCGGCTGGGAGACCGCGCGCGAGAGGTCCGCCTCCATGGCGTCCAGGCGGGCGACGGCGTCCGCGTACGCCTCGTCGACCCCCGTGTCGAGGTCGTTGTGGTTGATCGCGTTGGCGATCAGCTGGACCGAGCCGTCCCAGTGGTCCATGACCGCCAGGTCGCTGGTGAGCAGCATGGTCAGCTCGGGGAGCTTGAGGTCGTCGCGCTCGCCGGGGCCGATCTTCTCCAGCCGGCGCACGATGTCGTACCCCAGATAGCCGACCATGCCGCCGGTGAACGGGGGCAGGTCCTCGCCGTGGGGGGTGTGCAGGGCCTCGATGGTGGCGCGCAGCGCGGCGAGCGGGTCCCCGTCGACGGGGACGCCGACGGGCGGGGTGCCGAGCCAGTGCGCCTGCCCGTCCCGCTCGGTGAGCGTCGCGGCCGAGCGGACGCCCACGAAGGAGTAGCGGGACCAGGACCGGCCGTTCTCCGCGGACTCCAGCAGAAAGGTGCCAGGGCGCTCCGCGGCCAGCTTGCGGTAGAGCGCGACCGGCGTGTCGCCGTCCGCGAGGAGCTTGCGGCTGACGGGGATCACACGGCGGTCGGTGGCCAGCTTGCGGAACGTCTCGAGGTCCATGGCGGCTGACCTTACTGATCCAGTGCGGGTACGCCGGAATCGGCGTCCTCGAGGCGTACGTCGAGCAGCACGTCGGCGTCGAAGCAGGTGCGGGCGCCCGTGTGACAGGCCGCGCCGACCTGGTCGACCTTCACCAGGACGGTGTCGGCGTCGCAGTCCAGGGCGACGGACCTCACGTGCTGGAAGTGGCCGGACGTGTCGCCCTTGACCCAGTACTCCTGGCGGCTGCGCGACCAGTACGTGCAGCGGCCAGTGGTGAGCGTGCGATGCAGCGCCTCCTCGTCCATCCAGCCGAGCATGAGCACCTCACCGGTGTCGTACTGCTGGGCGATGGCGGGGACGAGCCCGTCGGCCCCGCGCTTGAGGCGCGCGGCGATCTCGGGGTCCAGGCTGCTGGGCCTGCTGGGCGGGGGCGTACTGGTCATGCGGTCCATTGTGCCGCGCCGGTGGGACACGCCCCGCGGTTGTCCACAGGCCGGACCGGGTACGGTCCGGCCGTTGTCCACAGGGGCGGGCCGCCCGGCCCTACTGGCCGACGTCCACTGGGCGGACGGGTGGGGCGGTCGTACGCTTGCTGGTATGTCGACCCATGCAAAGCGTGAACGACTTCTCCTCGCCGACCTGTTGGAGGCCGAGGGACCGGACGCCCCCACCCTGTGCGAGGGCTGGAACACCCGTGATCTCGCCGCGCACGTGGTGGTGCGCGAGCGCCGCGCCGACGCCGCCGGCGGGACGTGGATCAAACAGCTCGCGCCGCGGCTCGAGCGGGTGATGTCGGAGTTCGCCGAGAAGCCGTACGAGGAGCTGATCCAGCTGATCCGTACGGGGCCGCCGCGCTTCTCCCCGTTCAACCTGAAGCAGATCGACGAGGCGGCGAACACCGTCGAGTTCTACGTCCACACCGAGGACGTACGCCGTGCGCGGCCCGACTGGACGCCCCGGGTGCTGGACTCGGTGTTCCAGGACGCCCTGTGGTCCCGGCTGGAGCGCACGGCCCGGCTGACGGGGCGGGGGGCGCCGACCGGCCTGGTGCTGCGCCGGCCGGACGGCCAGACGGCGGTCGCGCACAAGGGGACACCGGTCGTGACGGTGACCGGCGAGCCCTCGGAGCTGCTGATGTTCGCGTTCGGGCGGCAGAGCGCGGCCGATGTCGAGCTGGAGGGCGACAAGGACGCGATCGCCAAGCTGCACGAGACGAAGCAGCTCGGGCTCTGATCACCGCGATCTGATCGCCGCGCCGGGAGTCCGGCGCGGCGCAGCGGGGCGACGCACAGGGCGAGCACCCCGCCGAGGCCTCGGACGACCGCGCCGGCGGCGAAGACGGGCCCGGTGCCCCACCAGCCGATCCCGGCGGCGGTCAGCGGCATGCTCAGCGGGGCGAGGCCGAAGCTGACGATGCCGGACACGGAGCTGACCCGCCCGAGGTGGGCGGGGTGCACGTAGGTCTGGAGCAACGCGGCGCACAGGGCTCCGCTGAGTCCCGCCGGCAGTCCGACGCGGAGGGCGACCCCGACGGCGACCGTGGTGACGTACACGAGCGCCCCGATCGCCACCGCGCGGTCGCGAACAGTGGCGCGGCCACCGTGAGGACGGCGGCGCCGGTCTCGCGCAACTTCTCTTCCGCGACGTCCGGCCGGACGTCGCGGCCGGGCGGTTACAGGTCGAGCAGGGAATGGGCGGCCAGGGCGAGCGACAGTTCCACCACGTCCGCGGGGCGGGTGAGCGAGCGGCCGGTGAGCTGCTCGCAGCGGCGCAGCCGGTTCAGGACCGTGTTGCGGTGACAGTAGAGCCGCCCGGCGGCCCGCTGGGCGGAACCGTCACAGGCGAGCCAGGCCGTCAGCGTGTCCACCATGACGTCCCGGTCGGACGGGTCGAGCCGGAGCAGGGGCCCGAGCACCCGCTCGGCGAGCGCCGCCCCGAGGACCGGAGCGGAGACGACCAGCGCGGCGGGCAGATGCTCCTCCAGTACGACGGTCCCCCCGGACCGCGGACAGGCCCGCAGCGCCGTGTCCGCCAGGCGGCGGGCGTCACCGATCGCCGCGAGCCCGTCCACCACCGGGCTCACGCCGACCCGTGCCACGGACGGGGCGGTCAGCCGGCGGGCGATCTCCCCGGCGTCCAGGTCGAACCCGTGCGTCCTGGGATGCTCCCCCTCACGGCCGTCGGCGCCGGTCACCGGTTCGGCACCGGCGCCGAGGCCGAGGCCTTCATCGACGAGACCGTTCTCGTGGCCGTGCCCGGGCTCGTCCCCGTCATGGGGGTGACCGCCGAGCAGCACGATGCCGTAGCTCCCGCCGCTGTCGCGGTCGGCGTCGCGGTACCAGAGGACCCGCAGGCCGGAGAGGTGCACCTGACTCCGCGCGTCCGTGAACGCCTGGCCGACGGGCAGCCGGGCCAGCACGACCGCGTACCGGCCCCGTTCGGGCAGCCCGAGGGCGGCCGCGGTGGCCGGCAGGTCGGCGATACGCGCGGTGCCGTCGAGCAGCGCGGCCGTCATCAGCCGCAGCCGGTTCTCCCGGCGCCACATCAGCTCGCGCTCCGTCTGCCGGTAGGCGTCGGCGACGACGGTGCAGTGGTCGTCGACGAAGTTCCACACGTCGGCGGCCACATGGATGAGCAGCCGCGCGTCGGAGGGGTGGCGTCGGGTCGTCTCGTCGACGAGTCCCTGCCAGACCATGCCGCCGCCCAGCCGGAAGGCGCGCAGCAACGCGTCGAGCGGCAGGCCGCGTTCGGCCCTGGCCCTGCCGATGGCCCAGGAGCAGCGGTGCGCCGCCTCGCGCAGTTCACCGGGCCGGATCAGGGAGCCGACGTTGAGCCGCAGCGAGCGCTGCACCTCGTCGCGCACGCTGTCGACGTCGGCCTCCATGGCGGTGCGGTACGCCGGTTCGCGCTCCCTCAGGAGGACCATCAGCCGCTCGGTGAGTTCGGGCAGCCCCGCCATCAGCGCCCGGGCGGCGCGGTGCAGGACCAAGAGGGCCTCCGCGTCGACGGCCGGACGGACGGCCGGTACCAGGGGCCGCGGTCCGGGCAGGGTACGGACATGGGCGGGTACGAGGTGCTGCATCGCTGTCCTCCACCGGAGTCGGCTCAATCCGGCCGGCCCGGTCGGCCGACGCGCGGACGCGCGGCACACAGGGCACTCCGGACCTCCTGATCCCGCAGGATGACATACCGCCCAGTCGGTACCTAGGGGTGTGCGTCGGTCTTCTCCGCCCGGTCCACCCAACGGGACAGCTCGACACGGGAGCGGACCCCGAGCGCGGCGAAGACATTCCGCAGGTGATGGTCCACGGTGCGGGTACTCACGGACAGGCGCAGCGCCACCTCTCGGTTGGTGGCTCCCTCGGCCACGCAGCGGGCGATGCGCAGCTGCTGGGGCGTCAGGAGCCGCAGCGGACCGGCCGGTTCAGCCGCTCCGGCGTCCCCGGAGGCCCGCAGCTCGGCCCTCGCCTGGGTGGCCCAGCCGAGGGCGCCGCCGCGTTCGAAGGACATCAGCGCGTCGCGCAGCCGGCCGCGGGCCTCGACCGGTCTGCGCTGCCGCCGCAGCCAGGCGCCGTACAGGAGTTGGGTGCGGCCGCGTTCGAAGTCCCCGGCCGCGTCGTCGTGGCGGGCGAGCGCGGTGATGAACAGCGCCTCGCAGTCCTCGGGGTCGCTCAACAGCGCACGGCAGCGGGCGAGTTGGGCGGGGGCCTGCGGATCGGCGCCCTGCGCGGCCCAGTGGGCGAACTCGGCCACCGCCGACCGTGCGGCCGCCGCCTGGCCGGTGCGGGCCGCCGCCTCCACGAAGCAGGGAACGGCGAGCATCCGTACCGCGAAGTGCCCTCCGCGCGGGCCGGCACCGACCAGCGGGCCGAGCCGGGCGGCGGCCTCGGGGAGTCTGCCGCGGGCCAGGTCGGCACGGGCCCTCGCCCACTGGGACAGTGTGGCCGCCTGCGCGAGGCCGTGCGGCGCGGCGACGCGTTCGGCGGCGGTCGCGTGCTCCGCGACCGCCTCCGAGGACCCCTCGACCGACGCCACCAGAGCGAGGATCGCGTGGTGGTGGGCGGCGAGGTTGTGCTGGCCCGCGCCGAGGGCGGTGCGCAGGCCGTCCTCGGCGTGGGCGCGGGCACGGGCGTGCCGGCCGGCGCGCAGTTCTCCGTAGGCCAGGCGTTCCAACGCCTGGGCGACCAGGACGTACGGGCCACGGGCTCTGGCGACGGCGAGCGCACGGGAGTTGGCCCGGCCCGCGGCGGGGAGGTCACCGGCGACGAGGGCGGCACCCCCGGCCCGCAGGAGGACGTCCGGACCGTCGGGGACTCCTTCCGCCCCCGCCCCGGCGACCACCTCCCGCAACAGCTGTCGTCCGCTGTCCAGCCGGCCGTGCATCACCGCGGACATCCCCGCCCGGTAGGCCGCGAGCCGCGTGTCCGGTTCCGGCTGCTCCGGAGTGTGATCCAGGGCTTCCAGGTACGCCGCCGCGTCGCCCATCGCCCAGGCCGCGTCCAGGGCGGCGAGCCGTGCGGCCAGCGCCCGCGGGGCGTCGGCCGGGGCCAGCAACTCGGCGGCCAGCAGCAGCGCTTCGCGGGCGTCGGCGACCGGGCCGTCCTGGAGAGCGAGCTGCCCGCTCACCAGTTGGGCCGCTCCGCGCACGGCGTCCTGCACACCCTCGCACCCGGCCTGCGCGAGCAACTCCCGTGCGCGGTACGGCAGTCCCGCCAGCCTGGCCTGATCGGCGGCGTTGATCAGGCGGACGGCTCGCAGCCCCTGGTCGGCGGCGAGTTCGGCGGACCGCGCCCAGGCCGCCGAACGCTCCGCGGGGGTCGGCCCGCTCCCCCGCGTCGATGCCGCGGCGGCGGTGGCGAGTGCGTCGCCGAGACCGGGCGCGGGAGCCGTGGCCGCCGAGGCCCGGTGGAACAGTGCGGGCAGGGCGGTCGGGTCACCGGTGTGGGCGTCGGCCAGCAGCCGGTGGGCCGCACGTCGTCGAGCGCGCGGGGCGTTTCCGTAGAGGGTGCGGGCCAGGTAGGCGTCGACGATGCCGATCCGGCCTCCGGTGAGCCGGAGAAGCCCAGCGGCCTCGGCGGCGTCGAGTGCCCCCGCGTCGACTCCGCCCGCCCCGGCCGCCCGCAGCACCACCGCGGCGTCCGCCCCGACACCCCTCGCATCCCGCTCCCGCTCGACCGCCACCAACAGCAGCAGGTCGGCCGCGACTTGCGCCGTCGCCGACCCCGACCCCGACCCCGATCCCGGCGAACCGCCGCCGTGGCCCGCCGAGTTGGACGGCTGAAGGACAGCTGGCGTACCGACCGGGTACTCACCGGCGCCGGACGATGGAGCGGGCGCCCCGCAGGGCCCCGCCCCTTCCCCGGCCTGCGACACCCACGCGCCGCCGACGCCGGACACACCGACGTCCGTCACCTCGGTGTCGGTCACCCCGATGCCGGTCACGCCGGCGCCCGTCACACCGACGTCCGTCGCACCAACGTCGTATACGACGATCCCGGCGTCGCCGCCGTCCCCGGCCTCCGGATACTCCAGCCTCTTCAGCCGCCGGCCCGGACTCCCGTCGCCGACCGGGTCGGTTCCGGGGACCGCCGCTGATCCGGTCGGGGCAGGCGGCAGAGTCGCGGAACCCGTTGCGGGGAGGGTGTCCGGCGCGCGTCCCGGGGACGGTGGCCGAGCGGGCGCGCGGCTCCGGCCCTGCTCGGTCGACACCCCCCGGGAGGGCGGCGGTGATGCGCTCCGGGGCACCGTCCGGAGTGGACTTCGCACAGTCGCGTTTCCCGTCACGACCGTCAGGTTACTTCCGCGTAAACGAAGGCGGAAGCCCTGCGTTCGCATGCCCCCGCACACCCCGGCACCCCCGGTGACCAGCGCGAAGACCGCCCTCACGGAGGAAGCGGATGGGCGGGCTCCCAGACTCGGCGGGCAAGGCTTGTGCGCCCGCACAAGCCGGAGCCGCAACCCGCACGCAGGTGACGGCCGCCAGAACGGCGGCCGTCACTCACGCACGGGATCAGACCGTGCCGCGCGCGGTCAGGAGGTGTGCGGGCAGTTGCCCCGGTACTCGGCGATCGTCAGCGACGCCTGCGGCAGCGGGCAGAGGAACTGCTCGTAGCGGGTGTCATTGTCGATGAATCGCTTGAGCCACGAAATGCTGTACTTCGCGATCGTGGTGTTCGAGCTGTTGGGCGTGAAGTGGGTGGCGCCCCTCAGCTCCAGGTACGCCTTGTCGAGCGAGCTCGGCAGACTCCGGTAGAACGGCTCGGAGTGCGAGGCCACCGGTGCGATCGTGTCGCCGTCGGCGCCCACGATCAGGGTTGGCGTCCTGACCTCCGGCCAGGTGGTGTCCAGGTTCCACCCGGTGAGCGGGATCGCCGCCTGGAGCGAGGGGCGGCTCTTCGCGGCCTCCAACGTGCCGCCACCGCCCATCGAGTGACCCATCACGCCGAGCCGGCTGCTGTCGATCCTGGTCCGCACGGAACTGCTCTGGGTCAGGTAGTCGAGCGCGGCGAGCAACTGCCGCCCGCGGCTGTCGGGCTGGTCGAGGGTGGTGTTGGTGTCGATGGTGAACACGACGAAGCCCTGGGAGGCCAGCCGGGGCCCGAGCCAGGAGATGGACGACTGGTACGCGGTGTACCCGGGCGAGATGACCACCGCGCCGAACGTGCCGTCGCTGGTCGAGGTCGGGTAGTACACCGTGCCGCCCCCGAACCCGCTCACGGACAGCGAGGAGACGCTGGTCTGGGAGACGGCGTAGGACCCACGGGACGCCTCGATACTGGACACCGTGGGGGCGGGGCCACGCTCGTAGGGGTTCGCGGCGGCCTGCGCCTTGGTGACCGGGGCGGTGATCGCCTGCGCTCCGGCGGCCTGCGCGGCGACGAGACCGCCCGCGGCCAGCAGGGTCGCGAGGCCGGCCCGCGCCAGACGGCCGGTGAGCCGGTGCGGGCGGTGGGGGGTGGGTGTGGCGGGGACTGCGGGGTTCGACTGCTGCACGGCGGGTGCATCCTCTCGGTGAGGGGCGACGGACCCGCGCCGCGGCCGTAACGCCGCCATGGCATGAGGGTGGAAGACGCACGCTGCGAAGCGGCGGGGTCCGTCTCGGTGGTTGCGTTGGCAACTGTCCGTCCCGACCCCGACCCCGTACATCGGCAAAATCACCGGTGTCGCCCCGACACCCCCGGACCCCCGCCCCACGCGGCACCACACACGAAGCACCGCCGCACCGCCCACACGGCACCACACGCGAAGCACCCCCGGCACCACACACGAAGCACCCGCGAAGCACCCCCGCACACAGAACACGGCCCGCCCCCGGAGACGAAAGCTGCCGGGGGCGGGCCGTGGACGGTGGCGCGGAAAGCTCAGCGGACGGGATGCCCCGCCCCCCGCAGTGTCTCCTTCACCTCGCCGATCCGCAGATCGCCGAAGTGGAAGACGGAAGCGGCCAGCACCGCGTCGGCGCCCGCCGCGATGGCCGGCGGGAAGTGGTCGAGCCGGCCGGCACCGCCGCTGGCGATCAGCGGAACGGTCACGTGCTTGCGTACGGCCTCGATCATCTCGATGTCGTAGCCGTCCTTCGTGCCGTCCGCGTCCATCGAGTTGAGCAGGATCTCCCCCGCGCCCAGCTCGGCGGCCCGGTGCGCCCACTCGACGGCGTCGATGCCGGTGCCGGTGCGCCCGCCGTGGGTGGTGACCTCGAAGGAGCCGCTCCCGGTCCTGCGCGCGTCCACCGACAGCACCAGCACCTGCCGCCCGAACCGCTCCGCGATCTCCCGGATGAGCTCGGGCCGGGCGATCGCGGCGGTGTTGACCCCGACCTTGTCGGCGCCCGCCCGCAGCAGCTTGTCCACGTCCTCGGCGGTGCGGACACCGCCGCCCACGGTCAGCGGGATGAACACCTGCTCGGCCGTACGGCGCACCACGTCGTACGTGGTCCCGCGGTTGCCGGAGGACGCCGTGATGTCCAGGAAGGTCAGCTCGTCGGCGCCCTCGGCGTCGTACACCTTGGCCATCTCGACGGGGTCGCCCGCGTCGCGCAGGTTCTGGAAGTTGACGCCCTTGACCACCCGGCCGTTGTCGACGTCCAGGCAGGGGATGACTCGAACCGCCAGGGTCATGACGCCGACTCCCCCCGGAACGCCTCCACCTCGACCTCGACGACCAGACTCGGGTCCACGAAACCGGAGACGATGATCATCGAAGCCGCGGGGCGCACGGAGTCGAACAGCTCCTTGTGCGCGCGGCCGATGTCCTCCACGTCCCGGGCGTGGGTGATGTACATGCGCGTACGGACGACGTCGTCGCGCCCGAGACCGAGCTGCTCCAGCGCCGCGAACGCCACGTTGAAGGAGTTGACCGTCTGCTCGTACGGGTCGCCGGCGGCGATCTCCCCGTTGATCACGGAGGTGCATCCGGCGACCAGCACCAGGCCGTTCGGCAGTTCCACCGCGCGGGAGTACCCGAAGGCCTCCTCCCAGGGCGCGCCGGTCTGGATACGTCGTACGCCGCTCACAGGGCAGCCACCGCTTCCAGCGCCTCTTCCAGGGTGAACGCCTTCGCGTACAGCGCCTTCCCGACGATCGAGCCCTCGACGCCGAGCGGCACCAGCTCGGCGATGGCGCGCAGGTCGTCCAGGGAGGAAACGCCTCCCGAGGCGACGACAGGACGGTCGGTCGCCGCGCACACACCGCGCAGCAGCTCCAGGTTCGGGCCCTGGAGGGTGCCGTCCTTGGCGATGTCCGTCACCACGTACCGCGAGCAGCCCTCGGAGTCGAGGCGCTCCAGCGTCTCGTAGAGGTCGCCGCCGTCGCGGGTCCAGCCACGGCCGCGCAGCGTCGTGCCGCGTACGTCGAGACCGACCGCGATCCTGTCGCCGTGCTCGGTGATGATCTTGGCGACCCACTCGGGGGTCTCCAGGGCGGCGGTGCCGAGGTTGACGCGGGTGCAGCCGGTGGCGAGGGCGGCGGCGAGGGTGCCGTCGTCGCGGATGCCGCCGGACAGCTCCACCTTGATGTCCATGGCGCCGGCGACCTCGGCGATCAGCTCGCGGTTGTCACCGGTCCCGAACGCGGCGTCGAGATCGACGAGGTGCAGCCACTCGGCGCCCGACCGCTGCCAGGCGAGGGCCGCCTCCAAGGGGGAACCGTACGAGGTCTCCGAGCCGGACTCGCCGTGGACGAGGCGGACCGCCTGGCCGTCACGGACGTCGACGGCGGGGAGGAGTTCGAGCTTGGCCATTGTCTACAGGGTTCCGATCCAGTTGGTGAGCAGCTGGGCTCCGGCGTCGCCGGACTTCTCGGGGTGGAACTGGGTGGCCCACAGGGCGCCGTTCTCGACCGCCGCCACGAAGGGCTTGCCGTGCGTGGACCAGGTCACCAGGGGCGCCCGCAGCGCCGGGTTCCCGACCTCGAGGGACCAGTCGTGGACGGCGTAGGAGTGCACGAAGTAGAAGCGCGCGTCCGTGTCGAGCCCGGCGAAGAGCCGGGAGCCCGCCGGGGCTTCGACGGTGTTCCAGCCCATGTGGGGCACGATGTCGGCCTGGAGCGGCTCGACCGCGCCGGGCCACTCGTCGAGGCCCTCGGTCTCCACGCCGTGCTCGATGCCGCGCGCGAAGAGGATCTGCATGCCGACGCAGATGCCCATCACCGGGCGGCCGCCGGCCAGCCGCCGGCCGATGATCCAGTCGCCGCGCGCCGCTCGCAGGCCCTTCATGCAGGCGGCGAACGCGCCGACACCGGGGACCAGCAGCCCGTCGGCGTTCATGGCCTTGTCGTAGTCACGCGTTATCTCGACCTCGGCGCCCGTGCGCGCGAGGGCCCGCTCGGCGGAACGCACGTTTCCGAAGCCGTAGTCGAAGACGACGACCTTCTTGGGGGCGGTCAACTCCACACCGCCAGTCGCATCACACCCGCGACGAGACACATCGCGGCGCCGATCGAGACCAGCACGATGAGGCTCGCCGGCATCTTCTGCTTGACGAAGGAGTACACCCCGCCGAGCAGGAAGAGTCCGACGACGATCAGGATGCTCGACAGGCCGGTCACAGCGCGCCCTTCGTGGAGGGGAGGATGCCGGCGGCGCGCGGGTCGCGCTCGGAGGCGTACCGCAGGGCGCGGGCCAGCGCCTTGAACTGGCACTCCACGATGTGGTGCGCGTTGCGCCCGTAGGGGACGTGCACGTGCAGCGCGACCTGGGCCTGCGCGACGAAGGACTCGAGGATGTGCCGGGTCATCGTCGTGTCGTACTCGCCGATCATCGGCGCCATCTTCTCGGGCTCGGTGTGCACGAGGTAGGGGCGGCCGGAGAGGTCGACGGTGACCTGGGCGAGCGACTCGTCCAGCGGGACCGTGCAGTTGCCGAAGCGGTAGATCCCCACCTTGTCGCCGAGCGCCTGCTTGAAGGCGGCGCCGAGCGCGAGGGCGCTGTCCTCGATGGTGTGGTGCGAGTCGATGTGCAGGTCGCCCTCGGTCTTCACGGTCAGGTCGAACAGACCGTGCCGGCCGAGCTGGTCGAGCATGTGGTCGTAGAACCCGACCCCTGTCGACACGTCGACCTTGCCGGTTCCGTCGAGATCGATCTCGACGAGGACCGACGTCTCCTTGGTCACCCGCTCCACTCTTCCGACGCGGCTCATGCGCTCTGCTCCTTCTTCAGTTCACGTACCGCGTCCAGGAACGCGTCGTTTTCGGCGGGAGTTCCGGCGGTGACCCGGAGCCGTCCCGGGATGCCGTTGTCCCGGACCAGGACGCCCCGGTCGAGGATCTTCCGCCAGGCCTCGTGGGCGTCGGCGAACCGCCCGAACTGTACGAAGTTGGCGTCCGACTCGGTCACCTCGTAGCCCATCGCGCGCAGTTCGGCGACCAGCCTGTCCCGTTCGGCCTTGAGCTGCTCCACGTATCCCAGCAGGGTGTCGGTGTGCTCCAGGGCGGCCAGCGCGGTCGCCTGGGTGACGGCCGACAGGTGGTACGGCAGCCGTACGAGCTGGACGGCGTCGACGACCGCGGGGTGGGCGGCGAGATAGCCGAGGCGCAGTCCGGCCGCGCCGAACGCCTTCGACATCGTCCGGGAGACGACGAGATTCGGCCGACCTTCGATCAGCGGCAGCAGCGAGTCGCCGTGGCTGAACTCGATGTACGCCTCGTCGACCACGACCATGGACGGCTTGGCCGCCTGCGCGGCCTCGTACAGCGCGAGGACCGTCTCGGGCGGGACCGCGTTGCCCGTGGGGTTGTTGGGGGTGGTGATGAAGACGACGTCAGGCCGGTGCGCGGCGATCGCCTGCTCGGCGGCGGCGAGGTCGATGGTGAAGTCCGCGCTCCGCGGGCCGGAGATCCAGCCCGTCCCGGTGCCGCGCGCGATGAGCGCGTGCATCGAGTACGAGGGCTCGAAACCGATCGCGGTCCTGCCGGGTCCGCCGAAGGTCTGGAGCAGTTGCTGGATGACCTCGTTGGAGCCGTTCGCCGCCCAGACGTTCTCGGCGCCGACCGGGTGCTTGCCGGTCTTCGTCAGGTATGCGGCCAGCTCGGTGCGCAGCTCGACCGCGTCGCGGTCGGGGTAGCGGTTGAGGTTCCGGGCGGCCTCGCGGACCCGCTCGGCGATCCGCTCGACGAGCGGTTCGGGCAGCGGGTACGGGTTCTCGTTGGTGTTGAGGCGTACGGGGACGTCGAGTTGGGGCGCGCCGTACGGGGTCTTGCCGCGCAGCTCGTCGCGTACGGGGAGGTCGTCGATTCCGAAGGTCACTGACCCGGCACCTTCCATCCGAACCGTGCCTTGATCGCCGCCCCGTGTGCGGGCAGGTCCTCGGCCTCCGCGAGCGTCACCACGTGGTGGGCCACGTCCGCGAGGGCGTCGCGCGTGTAGTCCACGATGTGGATCCCGCGCAGGAAGGACTGGACGCTCAGCCCCGAGGAGTGGCAGGCGCACCCGCCGGTGGGCAGTACGTGGTTGGAGCCGGCCGCGTAGTCGCCGAGGGAGACCGGCGCCCAGGGGCCGACGAAGATCGCGCCGGCGTTCTTGACCCGGTCGGCCACGGCAGCCGCGTCGGCCGTCTGGATCTCCAGGTGTTCGGCTCCGTACGCGTCGACCACCCGCAGACCCTCGTCGATGCCGTCGACCAGCACGATCGCGGACTGCCTGCCCGCCAGCGCCGGGACGATCCGGTCCTCGATGTGCCTGGTCGCCGCGACCTGCGGCTCCAGTTCCTTCTCGACCGCGTCGGCCAGCGCCACGGAGTCCGTGACGAGGACGGCGGCGGCCAGCGGGTCGTGCTCGGCCTGGCTGATCAGGTCGGAGGCGACGTGCACCGGGTCGGCGGTCTCGTCCGCGAGGACGGCGATCTCGGTGGGGCCGGCCTCGGAGTCGATGCCGATCCTGCCGGTGAAGTAGCGCTTGGCGGCGACGACCCAGATGTTGCCGGGGCCGGTGACCATGTTGGCGGGCGGGCAGGACTCGGTGCCGTAGGCGAACATCGCGACGGCGGTCGCGCCGCCTGCCGCGTACACCTCGTCGACGCCGAGCAGCGCGCAGGCGGCGAGGATCGTCGGGTGCGGCAGACCGCCGAACTCCGACTGCGCCGGGGACGCGAGGGCGATCGACTCGACGCCCGCCTCCTGCGCCGGGACCACGTTCATGATCACGGACGAGGGGTACACGGACCGGCCACCGGGCGCGTAGAGCCCCACACGCTCCACCGGCACCCACTTCTCGGTGACCGAGCCGCCGGGCGCGACCTGGGTGGTGTGCGTGGTGCGGCGCTGTTCGCGGTGGACCAGGCGGGCCCGGCGGATGGACTCCTCCAGTGCCGCGCGCACGGCCGGGTCGAGCTGATCGAGCGCGTCCGTGATCGCCCGCGCCGGAACCCGTACGGACTCCAGCCGTACGCCGTCGAACTTCTCCGCGTAGTCGATCAGTGCCGCGTCTCCCCGATGATGGACGGCCTCGCAGATCGGACGCACCTTCTCCAGGGCGGCCGTGACGTCGAAGTCGGCTCGGGGCAGCAGGTCGCGCAGGGCGGCACCCTCGGGGAGGGCGTCGCCGCGCAGGTCGATTCGGGAGATCACGGGGCCAATTCTCTCAGACTGCGAATGGGCGTCGGACGCCCGTATCAATGGCTGATACAAGCCATGGAAGATCAGGGGGGTCCGGGAGGTGTCCCCCCGGAGACCACAGCACCGTTAGCGTTCGGGACGTCACCGAGCGGGCATTGAACGGTTGTCCGAAACCCGCGAGTGGCTGGGGATGACGCCAGTAGCCGGGGAGGAAGGGAAGAGCCGTGAGCGAGGGTGCCGGCATCCGAGGCGGGGAACTGCCGGACGAGCTGACCGCCGCCGAGGCCGGAATGTGGCAGTCCTTCCGCAACGGCAGCGTGTACGACCTGCGGGGCGGGGACACGCTCGCCGACGATCCGCACGGCGGCCATCCCTGGGGTCCCGAGCGCAGTGTGCGGGCCCGGATCGTGGCGTGGCTGCTGCTCGACGGACCGCCCGCCCTCCAGGGCCGCGTCGCCTCCCTGAAGCTGACCGGCGTGCAGATCACCGACGTGCTCGATCTCGCGGGCGGCAGCGTCGAGCCGTACGTCGAGCTGAAGGAGTGCCGGTTCGAGAAGGAGGTCCTGCTGCCGGAGGCCCGGTTCCGGACCGTACGGCTGGTGAACTGCTCGGTGCCGCGGCTGGAGGCGGCCCGGTTGCACACCGAGGGCGACCTGCATCTGCCGCGCTGCCGCTTCCACAACGGCGTACGCCTCACCGACGCGCACATCGGCACGGACCTGCTGCTGAACCAGGCCGTGGTCTACCGGGACCGGCGCGGGCGTTCGATCACCGGCGACGGCATGACCGTCGGGCAGGACCTCCAGGCGGAGATGCTGGAATCGCACGGCGAGCTGAGCCTGCGCGGGGCCAGCGTCGGCGTCTCGCTCAGCCTGCGCGGCAGCAGGCTGAGCAACCCCTACACCCGCCTCGCGCTGAACGCGCCCCAGCTGACCGTCAACCGCACGCTCTACATGACCCCGGCGGGCGTCAGCAATCCGCCGCTGACCAGCGGCACGACCCCGGCGCGCGGCACGGTGGTGCAGCGGTTCGAGTGCCGGGGCGGGATACGCCTGGACGACGGGCGGTTCGGCGACGCGCTCGACCTGGAGCGGGCTCGCTTCACCTTCGACGACGACCAGGAGCTGTCGCTGCGCCGGGTCCAGACGCCCGAGCTGCGTTTCCTCGGGGAGAGACCGGAGCGCGGCAAGGTGGTGCTGTCGGGCGCCAAAGTGGTCAACCTGGTCGACAGCGCGGCCAGCTGGCCGGGGCCCGGCGGCCTCCACATGGGCGGCTTCGGCTACGAGAACCTCGTGCCGCAGGGCGCGTTCCCGCTGACCCGGCGCCTGGAGTGGGTGGCCGCGGCGACCGCCGAGTACAACCCGGAGCCGTACGAGCGGCTGGCCACCGTGCTGCGCAACTCCGGCGAGGACGAGGACGCCCGCGAGGTACTGCTCGCCAAGCAGCGCCGCCGGCGCGAGACGTTGCCGCTCGCCGCCAAGCTCTGGGGTTACGCGCAGGACTGGACGGTCGCCTACGGGTACCGGCCGGGGCGGGCCGCCCTGTGGATGGCGGTGCTGTGGGCGGCGACGTCCATCGCCTTCCGGCACGCCGACCATCCCCCGCTCAAGAACGGCGAGCACCCGCCGTGGAACCCGTCGCTGTTCGCCCTGGACCTGCTGCTTCCGGTGATCGACCTGGGCCAGGTGGGCTTCTGGCAGCTGCGCGGCGGCTGGCAGTGGCTGGCCGCCGTGGTGATCCTGCTGGGCTGGATCCTGGCGACGACGGTCGCGGCGGGGGCGACCCGGCTGCTGCGGCGCGGCTGACGGGCCGCGCGCCGTACCCGGTCGGCCGGCCCGACAGCTGACCGACAGTAGAACAACAGTCACATTTTACTTCCCCTTGACCAAGGGGCGTACAACCAATCGGGGGTTACGAAAGCTTCACCGCGTCTCCCTGTCACCGCCCCGAAACGCTGCTTTCAATGGTCTCCACCATGGCAATGCTACGCGCGTTCATCCGGGCCGCCCGGATGGCCGCACACACCTCGCGCCTCGCTGCCGGGCTGCCGGCCGACGAGGAGGTGCTGCTCGACGTCCCGGACGAGCGGCTCGGTCCCGCGCTGGTGGCGGCGGGCCGCGGAGAGTACGCCCCCGCGGCCAAACTGCTCACGACCACGCGCGAGGCGGCCGAGTGGGAGAACCGCGACCGGTACGCGACGCGCCTCGCCCTCTTCGCGCGCTCCCGCGACGAGTGGCTGCGGGAATGGCAGGCCGCCTCCCCGCACGACCCGGACGCCCTGCTGGTCAAGGCCGAGCTCGCGGTGTCCCGGGGCTGGGAGTCCCCGGCCCGCGTCGAACTGCTGCGCGAGGTGGGCCCGCTGATCGCCGCCGCCGCCGAGGGCGACCCGCGCGACCCGGTGCCCTGGCGGATCGCGCTCGACCAGGCCCGCGGCACGAACGCCGGGCACACCGAGTTCGAGCAGCTGTGGGGCGAGGCAGTACGCCGCTCCCCGCACCACTACGGCTGCCATGTGGCCGCCCTGCGGTATCTGTCGGCCGCCTGGTACGGCTCGCACCGCGAGTGCTTCGACTTCGCCGAGCGGGCCGCCCAGGACGCGCTGCCCGGCTCCCTGGTGCAGGCCCTGCCGGTGCGGGCCGCCTTCGCGTATCTGACCGAGGGCGGCGGCGCCCCGGTGCCGCGCGAGCGCCTCGACGCGGCGGCCGGCCTCGCGATCGGGGTCTCGGCGACGTACGGCGCGGGCGACGCCTGGCCCGCGGAGGTCCGCAACCTCCTCACGTACGTCCTGGTCAGGCTGGAACGCTGGGAGGACGCCCTGGAACAGCTGCGCGCGATCGGCCCGTACGCGACCTCGTTCCCCTGGGACCGGGTCTCGGACGACCCCCTGGGGCAGTTCCTGGAGCTGCGTGACGGGGTCCGTCTCGAGGTCGCTTCGGGTATGCCCCTGCATCCACGGAGTGAGCGCGGCGGACGCGCTCGCTCCGGCGACCATTAGGCTCTCCCGTCGTGACCACCGTCCGGCTCCCGCTCTTCCCCCTGAACTCGGTTCTGTTCCCGGGGCTCGTGCTTCCTCTGAACATCTTCGAGGAGCGCTACCGCGCCATGATGCGCGACCTGCTCAAGACCCCGGAGGACGAACCGCGCCGGTTCGCCGTCGTCGCCATCCGCGACGGCCACGAGGTCGCGCCCACCGCACCCGGCATGCCGGACCAGACCGCGGAACCCCAGCGCGGGCCCGGGGCCGGCTTCGGCGACGACCCGGCCAAGGCCTTCCACGAGGTGGGCTGCATCGCGGACGCGGCGACCGTCCGGGAGCGCGACGACGGCAGCTTCGAGGTGCTGGCGACGGGGACGACCCGCGTGCGGCTGCTCTCGGTCGACGCCACCGGCGCGTTCCTCACGGCCGAACTGGAGGAACTGCCCGAGGACCCCGGCGAGGAGGCCGGCGCGCTCGCTGAGGGCGTCCTGCGGGCCTTCCGGCAGTACCAGAAGCGACTGGCGGGGGCCCGGGAGCGTTCCCTGACCACCGGAGCCGACCTTCCGGACGAGCCGTCGGTCGTCTCCTACCTCGTCGCGGCCGCCGCGATGCTGGACATCCCGGCGAAGCAGCAGTTGCTCCAGGCCCCCGACACGGCCGCCCGGCTGCGCGAGGAGCTGAAACTCCTGCGCACGGAGACCGCGATCATCCGCAACCTGCCGTCGTTGCCCGCGGCGGAACTGACACGCGGCCCGACGAGTCTCAACTGACGCATCCGAGAAGGCCGATGGCGAAGAAGTCGAAGAAGCAGCAGGCCGGGGGCACCCCGGCGACCGTGGCCCTCACCGCGGCGGGCGTCCCGTTCACGGTGCACGCCTACGAGCACGACCCCGCCCACCCCAGTTACGGCGAGGAGGCCGCCGAGGCGATGGGGGTCTCCCCGGAGCGGGTCTTCAAGACGCTGGTGGCGGACGTGGACGGCACGCTGACCGTCGCGGTCGTCCCCGTCGCGGGCACCCTCGACCTGAAGGCCCTGGCCACCGCGGTGGGCGGCAAACGCGCGACGATGGCGGATCCGGCGGCGGCCGAACGCACCACGGGATACGTCCGCGGCGGCATCTCCCCCCTGGGCCAGCGCAGGAAACTCCCCACGGTGCTGGACGCCTCGGCGTCCGCCCACCCCACGATCTGCGTCTCCGCCGGCCGCCGCGGCCTGGAGGTCGAACTCGCCCCCGACGACCTCCGCACCCTCACCGACGCGGTCTCCGCCCCCATCGGCCGTGCCTGACCCCTCGACGTTTCCCCCGTCCTCGGTTAAGCACGAGAGACATGTCGAAGAGAACCCGGAAACGCAAGTGGCGCACCAGGAAGGGCCGAGCGAACCACGGGAGGCGCCCGGCGTAGAGATCTTTCAGCGCGTCCGGGGAGCTCTTTCAGCCCGTCCGGCGTTTGAGGACGAGCGCGAAGCGCGACAGGGGGTCTGGGGGCGCAGCCCCCAGGAACGGGACGGGAAGGGGCGGAGGGGGCGAAGGAAACAAGGCCCGCCCCACCCGCGGCCCCTAGACGGCCGGCGGCGCATCCTCGTAAGGGCTGAGAAACGGATCAGGATCCCGCGGCCCGAACAGCGCCATGAGTCCGAGATGAACCACCAGCGCCGCCAACGACCACGCCAGCAACGCCCCCTTGGCCCCCAGCTTCAACGGCGCGGAGAAGGCAACCCCCTTCCCCACTTCCTTGGCGTGCGCGACCACATCCGACGTGGGCCCGAGCCACATCCCGATCCGCCACGCGAGCAACGACCCGAGCAGCCCCCCGACCGCGAGACCGACCACCAGCGGCACACCCCCACGCCGCCGCAGCAGAAACACCACCAGCGCACTCACCGCCCCGAACGCCAGTGCCAGCAGAGTGAACGTTCCGTCGACTCCGATGGCCTGCTCGCCCTCACTGTCCTTGAGGTACACCGCGCTGTCGTCCGCGATCAGCGGCACCGACGGCGCCAGCCACCACCACAGCAGCCCGAGCAGCACCCCGCCGAGCGCCACGGCCACCGCGATCACGGCGGCCTCACGCACTTCGGTCTTCATCCCGGGGCCGTCCTGGTCGTACTCGGACGCCCCCGCCGCGCCATGGGCGGGCGGAACCTGCCAGGCGTCGTGCGAGGGCTGATGGTGCGGCGGCGGAGGCGGAGTCAGCGGAGCGGTCACCCTGACATCGTGCCAGGCCCGCCTGTCGGCCGCGTCACCGGACGGCCGCCCGGCGGTACGCCCAGGTCGCCAGAGCCAGCGAGGCCACCCCGACGCCCGCGCAGACGGCGAGGTTCCCGAAGACGGCGGCCCAGTCGGGATGGTCCCCGAAGGTCCGCGCGAAGGCCTCCACCCCGTACGTCGAGGGCACCAGGTCACGCCCGTACTGCACCACCGTCGGCAGCCGGTCCGCCGGCAGCACCCCCAGCAGCAGCGCCGCCGACATGCCCAACTGCCCCAGCAGCGTGGCGAGTTCGGGGCGCGGCGCGAGCAGCCCCAACGCCGCGCCGAGCCCGGCGAGCGCGGCTCCCGCGAGCGGGATCACCAGGACGAGCACCCAGAGGTTGGTCAGGGGCAGCCCGTAGAGCACACAGCCGAACACGGCGGTGAAGACGGTCCCCGGCACCGTGAAGGACGCGTACGCGCCCGCCGCGCCGAGCACGACGGCGGCCGGCGGCACCGGCAGTGTCGCGTAGTGGTCGAGCCCGCCGTCGGCGCGGAGCTGCCCGAAGTACTGGGCGAGGAGGTTGAGGCCGACGTAGGCCACCACGAGGACCGACGACCCGGCCACCACGGCCCGGGCCTCGCCCCCGCCGTCCACCACGCCACGCATCAGGATCATGATCCCGACGGACTGGAAGGTGGCCACGAACAGCAGCGGGATCCGCGCGACGCGCGCCCGGGACAGCTGTGCCCGGTACACGGCGGCCAGCGACGGCCACAGCCGCGCCCGAGGCCCCAGTTCCGCGGCATCGGAGACGTCCTCGGCCACGGACAGCACACTGCCCGGCAGCACCTCAGCGGGTACGACACTCACGTCGAGCTGCTCCTCTTCACTCCGGCAGCAGTCCTGCTCTCACGGCCCATGACAGTCCGTACGGATTCCGTGCTCCGCACACTCAGGTCGCTCCGCACACTCAGGTCGCTCACGCCTTCACCAGTCCCTGCGTGGCGGCGCCGCCCAGCGCCAGATACACATCTTCCAGGCTCGGCGTGGCCAGGGTGAAATCGTCCAGGGCGGCGAAGGCGGCTCCGCCGGTGACCGTGGCGACGGCCGCGCGGGCCTCCTCGGGGCCCAGCCGCAGGGTCCAGCGCCGGCCGGACTCGACGGCGCGCTCACGCAGCGCGGCGACCTCGGGGACGTGCAGCGGGGCACGCTCGCGCCAGACGAGCTCGACGCGCACCTCCCCGGCGACCTGTTCCTTCAGCCCGGCCGGGGTGTCGCAGGCGATGACCCGGCCCCGGTCGAGGACGGCTACCCGGTCGAGGACGGTCTCGGCCTCGATGACGTTGTGGGTGACCAGCAGCACGGTCGTGTCGCGCTCCGCCCGGCGCCGGTCGACGGCGGCCCAGACTGCGCGGCGGGCCATCGGGTCCATGCCGGTGGTCGGCTCGTCGAGGACGAGCAGCGGCCGCTCCCCCACCAGTGCGGCGGCGACGCAGGCGAGGCGCCGCTGTCCGCCGGACAGCTTCTTCAGAGGCCGGGCGGCGATCGAGGTGAGACCCAGCTCTTCCAGAACGGCGTCCCGCTCGGTCCGCGCCGCGCGGAGTTCGAGCCCGCGCAGCCGCGCGGTCGTCTCCGCGGCGAGCGACACGGTCATCTCGTCGAGGGCGGTGGACTCCTGGCCGAGGTACGCGAGGATCCGCGCCGCCCGCTCGGGGTGGCGCACGATGTCGTGCCCGAGGATCTCCACGCTGCCGCTGTCGGGACGCAGGAGCCCGGTCAGCTGCCGTACGACGGTGGACTTGCCCGCGCCGTTCGGCCCGAGCAGCCCGAAGATCTCACCGCGCCGGATGTCCAGACGTACCCCGTCGGTGGCCCGTATCTCCGGGGTGGCGGGGGTACCGCGCCGGCCGCGCACGGCCGGGTAGGTCTTGGTGAGCCCGCGCACCGCGCACACGACATCACCCCTGTGCCCGTTGCGGACTGCCCCTGCCCTGCGCGTACTCACGAAGGACGAGACTACGGGGTCCGATGCCCCGATATGAGCCCGGGGCCTCGGCTCACCCCGCCGCGAGACCGCTCGCGGGCCTGTGACCGGCCCACGGGAGGCCCGTTCCGCGCCCGTGGCCCACTCGTCGCGGGGGCGGCCCACCGTCTCGCGCTCAGTCCCCCGCCGGCGCGTGTTCCGCCGCCGTCCGCACGTCGATCTCGCGCCAGAAGCCCGCCCGGATCGCGTACCGGTCGTGCTCGTCGATCTGGTCGTCCTTGTGCGCGAGCAGCCCGAAGCGGGCCGCGTAGCGCAGCAGTTCGCCGTCCACCCGGTGCGGAACGCGGGGGTACATCGTGGACAGCTTCTGGAGATGGCTCTGGTCGGTGAGCCGGCCCATCCAGCGGCGCGCGAAGACCTGCCCCACCTCGTAGGGATCGCCGCCGACCGTGGTGATGTCCTCCTCACGGTCCGCCCAGCGCTGCTCGGCGGAGGTGAGCTGGGCGAGGGTGGGCAGCGAGGCGGCCTCCGCGGACTCGGCGGCGCCGCCGGGGCGCTCGACCCAGCCCTTGTCGGACGACCAGCGCAGGGTCGCGCTCGCGGGGTGCTGGGCGGGCTGTGTGCCGGGCCCACGCAGCGCGGCCAGATCCTTAGGGGTGGGTACGCCCTTGGACGCGGGCGTCCGCTCCTCGGCGCCGTTCGCGGACGTGTCCGCCGAGGTGTGCTCCGTCTCCGGCGCGGACCGCTCGGCCGCGGCGGCGTGCGCCGACTCGGGCAGCGGCGCGGAGAGGATCGCGGCGATCTCGGGGCGCGGCACCGGCGACGGCGCGCAGATCCCGCCGAGTTCCTTGGCGCGTACGGCCTTGGTGATCCAGGCCCGGTCGAGCACCCGGCGCTCGTCGGCCTCGGCCACCAGGTCCTCGGACTGGTTGTAGTCCCCGTCGGCCGCCTGCACGGCCCACAGGTGTACGGCGACCCCGTGCTCCTTGGCCGCCATCATGCCCGGCAGCAGATCGCCGTCGCCGGTCACCAGGACCACGTCGGAGCAGGCCCGGTTGCGGGCCAGCTCGGTCAGCTCCGCGTGCATGGCGGCGTCGACGCCCTTCTGGGCCCACCGCCCGTCGCTGCGGGTCAGAGCGCCCAGCCGCACCGTGACACGTGGCATCACGCGCAGTCTGCGGTGCTCCGGCTGTGGTACGCGGTCGGGGGCACCGTCGAACCAGTAGATGCGCAGCAGCGGCCGCTCCGTGTCGGATTCGGCGCGCTCGCGCAGGCCCTGGATGAGGGCGGCGTGGTCGACGGTGATCCGGGATCGGGAGGAGTCCCCGGCGAGGAGGCTGGCGGCAGCCCCGAGCAGATACCCGGCGTCCACCAGGACGATGCAGCGGTCCACGCGGTCCACCCTCTTTCCGGGAGGTTTGCTACGGGCTTCCTTCGAGTCTGCCCGACCACGCGGAGGTTAACGGCCGGAACTCGATCTTCGGCGTGGCGTATCCGGGGATCACCCTCCGACAGGGCTTATTACGCACGGTAATTCTCCGAAATGCGCTACTTCTCAGCCTATGTGAATCTGATTCCGGCCCTGGCCCCTAGAACCCCCGCGGGAGGCAATCACCATGGCCAAGAACAAGAACCGCAAGCAGGGCGGCCAACAGGACCGTTCCTCGCAGGCCGAGCGTGCGCAGGAGCAGGCCGACCGGTCCTCGACAGAGGCACAGCAGTCGCCGATGCCGCAGATCCAGGGCAGCCCGGCGGATGTCGCCCGTAAGCACCAGAAGCGTTTCGGCCACAACTAGAACCCGGCGCCGGGCTGTTGAAGCCCGAACGGGCCGTCGAGGCCCGTGCACACGCCGAGGGGCGCATCCGGATCCGGATGCGCCCCTCGCGTACGTCGGTCGGCAGGTCGCCCGCCAATGTCCGTCTGTTGTCCGCCTGTTCTCCGCCCGTTGTGTCAGCCGGCCAGACAGGCCGGTCCGAGGAGCACCTTCAGGTCACCGAAGAGTGCCGGGTCCGGCTTCACCCGGTGCCGGTCGAGCCGCAGCACCGTCGTCTTGAGCGGGCCCTGGAGCCTGATGCGGACCTCGCTCTCGCCCTTGTGGTGACTGAGGATCTCACCGAGCCGGCTCACCATCGGCGGGGTGACCTTCACGGACGGGATGGTGAGGATCACCGGCGCGTTGGTGCCCGCGTTCGACAGGTCGGGGACCTGGAGCTCCATCGCGACGAGCCGCGGCACGTCCTCGCGCTTGTCGAGGCGCCCCTTGACGAACACCACGGCGTCCTCGACGAGTTGGGTCGACACCAGTTGGTAGGTGGCGGGGAAGAACATGCACTCGATGGAGCCCGCGAGGTCCTCCACCGTGGCGATCGCCCAGGCGTTGCCCTGCTTGGTCATCTTGCGCTGGAGGCCCGAGATGATGCCGCCGATGGTCACCACCGCGCCGTCCGAGTGCTCGCCTCCGGTGAGCTGGGAGATACCGGCGTCCGCCTTGTCGGACAGCACGTGCTCCAGGCCGAAGAGCGGGTGGTCGGAGACGTACAGACCGAGCATCTCCCGCTCCTGGGCGAGCAGATAGACCTTGTCCCACTCGTCGGCCGTGAACTCGACGTCCAGGCCGAAGCCCGGCTCGCTGGTGTCATCGTCGCCGCCCCCGAAGAGGTCGAACTGCCCCTCGGCCTCCTTGCGCTTGACCGCCACCACGTTGTCGATCATCGGCTCGAACTGCGCGGTGAGGCCCTTGCGGGTGTGCCCCATCGTGTCGAACGCGCCCGCCTTGATCAGCGATTCGGTGGTGCGCTTGTTGCAGGCGACCGCCTCGACCTTGTCGAGGTAGTCGGGGAACGAGCCGTACTTCCCCTTGGCCTTGCGGCTCCTGATGATCGACTCGACCACGTTCGTCCCGACGTTGCGGACGGCCGAGAGGCCGAAGAGGATCACGTCGTCGCCCTGCGCGGCGAAGTTCTGCTCCGACTCGTTGACGTTCGGCGGGAGCACCTTGATGCCCATGCGCCGGCACTCGTTCAGATAGACCGCGGACTTGTCCTTGTCGTCCTTGACCGAGGTGAGCAGCCCCGCCATGTACTCGGCGGGGTAGTTCGCCTTCAGGTACGCGGTCCAGTACGAGACCAGGCCGTACGCGGCGGAGTGCGCCTTGTTGAACGCGTAGCCGGCGAAGGGGACCAGCACGTCCCACAGGGCCTTGATGGCCTCGTCGCTGTAGCCGTTCTTCTTGGCGCCGGCCTGGAAGATGGTGAAGTTCTTCGCCAGTTCGTCGGGCTTCTTCTTGCCCATCACGCGGCGCAGGATGTCGGCCTCGCCGAGCGAGTACCCGGCGATGATCTGGGCGGCCTTCTGCACCTGCTCCTGGTAGACGATCAGGCCGTAGGTGACGGCCAGGACCTCCTGGAGGGGCTCCTCCAGCTCCTTGTGGAGCGGGGTGATCTCCTGGAGCTTGTTCTTGCGGAGCGCGTAGTTGGTGTGAGAGTCCATGCCCATCGGGCCGGGACGGTAGAGCGCCGAGACGGCGGAGATGTCCTCGAAGTTGTCGGGCTTCATCAGGCGCAGCAGCGAGCGCATGGGGCCGCCGTCGAACTGGAAGACGCCGAGGGTCTCACCGCGCTGGAGCAGTTCGAAGGTCGTCGGGTCGTCCAGCGGGAGGGCCAGCAGGTCGAGGTCGACACCCTTGTTGGACTTCACCATCTTGACGGCGTCGTCCATGATCGTCAGGTTGCGCAGGCCGAGGAAGTCCATCTTCAGCAGGCCGAGCGACTCGCACTGCGGGTAGTCCCACTGCGTGATGGTCACACCGTCCGTGTGCCGCACCCAGACCGGGGCGTGGTCGACGATGGGCTCGCTGGACATGATCACGCCGGCCGCGTGCACGCCCATCTGCCGGACCAGGCCCTCGACGCCCTTGGCGGTGTCGATGACCTTCTTCACGTCCGGCTCGTTCTCGTACATCGCCCGGATCTCGCCCGCCTCGCTGTAGCGCGGGTGCGCGGGGTCGGTGATGCCGCTGAGGTCGATGCCCTTGCCGAGGACGTCGGCGGGCATGGCCTTGGTGAGGCGGTCGCCCATCGCGTACGGGTAGCCCAGCACGCGCGCGGAGTCCTTGATGGCGTTCTTCGCCTTGATCTTTCCGTACGTGCCGATCATGGCGACCTTGTCGGCGCCGTACTTCTCGGTCACGTACCTGATCACCTCGACGCGCCGACGCTCGTCGAAGTCGATGTCGACGTCGGGCATGGAGACGCGCTCGGGGTTGAGGAACCGCTCGAAGATCAGACCGTGCGGGATCGGGTCGAGGTCGGTGATGCCCATGGCGTAGGCGACGATCGAACCGGCCGCGGAGCCACGGCCGGGGCCCACCGCGATGCCCTGGTTCTTCGCCCACATGATGAAGTCGGCGACGACGAGGAAGTACCCCGGGAACCCCATCTGGATGATGACGTCCATCTCGTACTCGACCTGCTTCTGGCGGTCGTCGGGGACGCCGCCGGGGAAGCGCCGCTCCATGCCGAGGCGGACCTCCTCCTTGAACCAGGTGACCTCGGTGAACCCCTCCGGGATGTCGAACTTCGGCATGAGGTTCTTCGCCTCGAACATGCCGGCCGTGTCGATCTGTTCGGCGACCAGGAGGGTGTTGGCGCAGCCCTCCTGCCAGGCGTCCGAGGAGTCGACGGCGTACATCTCGTCCGTGGACTTCAGGTAGTAACCGGTGCCGTCGAAGCGGAAGCGGTCCGGGTCCGAGAGGTTCTTGCCGGTCTGGATGCACAGCAGCGCGTCGTGCGCGGTCGCCTCGTGCGCGTACGTGTAGTGCGAGTCGTTGGTCACCAGGGGCGGGATGCCGAGCTTCTTGCCGATCTCGAGCAGGCCGTCGCGGACCCGGCGCTCGATCTCGATGCCGTGGTCCATCAGCTCCAGGAAGTACCGGTCCTTGCCGAAGATGTCCTGGTACTCGGCGGCCGCCTTGAGTGCCTCGTCCTTCTGGCCGAGCCGCAACCGGGTCTGGAGCTCACCGGAGGGGCAGCCGGTGGAGGCGATGAGGCCCTCCGACCACTGGGAGATGGTCTCCTTGTCCATGCGCGGCCACTTCGTGAGCCAGCCCTCGGCGTACGCGTCCGAGGAGAGCTTGAAGAGGTTGTGCAGGCCCGTACTGTTCGCCGCCCAGATCGTCTTGTGCGTGTAACCACCCGAACCGGACACGTCGTCCCGCTTCTGGTGCGGCTGGCCCCACTGGATCTTGCGCTTGTTGCGCCGGGACTCCGGGGCGACGTACGCCTCGATCCCGATGATCGGCGTGACGCCCATCTTCTTCGCCGTGTGGAAGAAGTCGTACGCCCCGTGGAGGTTGCCGTGGTCGCTCATGGCGATGTGCGACATGCCCATCTCATTGCAGGCATTGAACATGTCCTTGAGCCGCGCGGCACCGTCCAGCAGCGAGTACTGGGTGTGGACGTGCAGGTGCGTGAACGGCGGCTTTGACACGGCTTCGGCCTCCTGAGGAAACGCTGGGCTAAGGGCTGCGGACAGTCTGGGGGGACAGCGTCGAAGTCTATGCCGGGGCGCTGACACTCCGCGGGCGGTCCCGCGTACCTTCATGCGGGTACTCGTTCGGTGAGCGCGTACCTTCGCCCGGGAGATCCGGGCACTCCGGCGTTCCGTCGCCCGTTGGAAGTGGACGGGACGCCTGTCCCGGGCCTGTCCCACACGTCAAGCACCACCTGCACCAGGAGGCACCCAGCGATGTCGGACCCGCAGCTCAGCGACGAGCAACGCGGCGAGCAGATCCTCGCCGTCTTCGACACCGCCTTCGGCGAGCTCCTGGCCGCCGACCCGGCCGCGTTCCGCGTGAAGTTCCGCAAGATGGCGGCCTCCGCCTTCGCCTTCTACCGGGGCACGGCGGGCCTGTTCTACGACGACCTGGAGCAGGACAGGCGGGGCGGCCCGTACCTGGACGAGCGCACCTCTCGCGTGTGGATCCACGGCGACCTGCACGCCGAGAACTTCGGCACGTACATGGACGCCCAGGGCCGCCTGATCTTCAACGTGAACGACTTCGACGAGGCCTACGTCGGCCCCTTCACCTGGGACCTCAAGCGCCTCGCGGCCTCCCTGGCGCTGATCGGCTACGCGAAGGCGCTCAGCGACGAGCAGATCTCCGGCCTGGTGCGCACCTACGCCGCCGCCTACCGCGAGCGGATCCACGCCCTCGCGACCGGCGCCAAGAGCGACGAGGTGCCGCCCTTCACGCTGGACACCGCCGAGGGACCACTGCTGGACGCGCTGCGCGACGCCCGCTCGCTGACCCGCTTCGCGCTGCTCGACTCGATGACCGAGATCCGTGACTTCGAGCGACGCTTCGCGCCCGGCGGCGGCTCCATCGAGCTGGACGCGGCGACCCGCTACAAGGTCCTCGCCGCCTTCGACGGCTATCTGGAGACACTGCCGGAGTCCTCACTGACCCGCCCCGACTCCTACCGCGTGAAGGACGTCGTCGGCCGCCGCGGCATCGGCATCGGTTCGGCGGGCCTGCCGTCGTACAACATCCTTCTGGAGGGCAACAGCGACGCCCTGGAGAACGATGTGGTGATCTACATCAAGCAGGCCCAGACCCCCGCCGTCTCCCGGCACATCACGGACTCCTCGATCCGCGAGTACTTCCAGCACGAGGGCCACCGCACGGTGATCTCGCAGCGCGCCCTCCAGGCGCACGCCGACCCGTGGCTGGGCTGGACCGAGCTGGACGGCGCGGGACAGCTGGTCGCCGAGGTGTCGCCGTACGCGGTGGACCTGAACTGGGGCGACATCGACGACCCGGAGGAGATCGCCGCGGTCGTCGCCGACCTGGGCCGCTCCACGGCAACCATGCACGCGGCGGCGGACGACGAGAGCGGCCACTCGGAGCTGGTGCCCTTCTCCACGGAGCGGGCCATCGACGCCGCGATCGCCGCCGACGAGGAGGGTTTCGCCGGCCTCCTGGTCGACTTCGCCCACCACTACGGCGCCCGCGCCCGCGCCGACCACCAGATCTTCGTGGACCTGTTCCGTAACGGCCGGATCCCGGGTCTGTAGCGAGGGGCCAACTCACAGGGACCCTTTAGGGGTCCCTTACAGGAGCACGTGACACACTCTCCCCGCTATGGACATATCCGGGACCCACCTCAGAGCCGTTCGCGCGGTGCTGTTCACGGCCATGGTCGTGACGCTCAGCACCGCGTCGCACGTGCTGCTGTCGCGGGTCCCGCTGCCGATGGGGACGGTGGCCGCGATCGCCGCCGCCGTCTTCGTCCTCGCCTACGTCCTGGGGGGCCGCGAGCGCGGCTTCGGCCGGATCGCCGCGCTGCTGATACCGCTGGAGCTGGCCGCCGACACCGTCTTCACCACGGGCCAGCACGTCTGTTACGGCAGGGCGGGCGGCCCGGTCGCGGGCCCGCTGCGCTCGGTCGGCCTCGACCTGCTGTGCGGCGGGGGCACCGTCGGCGCCCCGCTGACCCGGGTGACCGGCACCGGCGGCGACCGTGCCGCCGCCCTGCTCACCCACGCCGACGCGACCGCCGCCTGGCTGCTGCTCGGCGCGCACGTCGGCATCGGACTCCTCGCGGCCGCCTGGCTGCGCCGCGGCGAGCGGGCGCTGGAGCAGTTGCTGCGCGCGGCCGCCGCGTCCACCTTCCGGCCGCTGCTGATCGCGGTCGCCGCGGTGACCGTGCGGCTGCTCGCGCCGGTACGCCGGCTGCCCCGCCCCACGCGCCGGGCGGCCACCGCCCGCATCCGCCTGTTCGTGCACTCCCTGGGTCGGCGCGGACCGCCGAGCTCCGTCGCTTTCGCGTGACCAGGCCCGCCTGAGCGACAGCGCCCGAGCACCAGCAGTCCCCCATACGCATCCCGCATACGACGTGTGCGCGTCCCATCTGGAGATCACCGATATGAGCCAGCGGAACAGCAAGGCCGCGAAGACGGCCGCCCGTGAGCGCCTGCGCGTCGAGCGCGAGCGCCAGGCGAAGCGCGACAAGGTCAAGCGCCAGGTCATCGTGGCCTTCTCCATCGTCGGCGTCCTCGCGATAGCCGGCGGCATCAGCTACGCGGTCGTACAGGGCAACAAGCCCGGCTACTGGGAGGCCGCGAAGGACGACAAGCTCGTCAAGCCGGCCAACACCACGGGCACGAACGGCACGACCGTCGTCGTCGGCAAGAGCACCGCCAAGAAGACCCTCGAGATGTACGAGGACCCGCGCTGCCCGATCTGCGCCCAGTTCGAGCAGACGGTCGGCGCGACCGTCGACAAGGGCATCGAGGCCGGCGACTACAAGGTCCAGTACATAGGCGCCACCTTCCTCGACAACAGCCTGTCCGGTGAGGGCTCCAAGAACGCGCTCAGCGCCCTGGGCGCCGCGCTGAACGTCAGCCCCGAGGCCTTCCTCGAGTACAAGACCGCGCTGTACTCGACGAAGTGGCACCCCGAGGAGTCCGACGACAAGTTCAAGAAGGACTCGTACCTCATCGAGGTGGCGGACACCGTCTCCGCGCTGAAGGGCAACACCAAGTTCCAGACGGCCGTCAAGAACGGCACCTACGACAAGTGGGCGCTGGAGATGTCCTCGAAGTTCGACGACAGCGGAGTGCAGGGCACGCCGACCCTGAAGATGGACGGCAAGGCGCTCACCGGTTCCGACGGCCAGAACGCGCCGATGACGGTGGCCGACTTCACCACGGCGATCGACGCGGCGCTCAAGGCCTGACGTACCGGGCCGACCGGCTCAGGAGCTGACGGATCAGCCGGCCTCGGAACCCGACGAGCCTGGCCCTCCCGCGACTTGACGGGTCCAGCAGTCGAAGAGCGGGCGAACTTTTCGGAGTTCGCCCGCTCTTTCCTTGTACTGGCCGGTAACCTGCTCGCTCGTGACCAGTCGCTTCAGATCATCCGACCTCTCGGGCGCCGCCGACTCCCGCGCCCCGCGCCGCCGTACGGTCGTCAAGGCCGCGGCCGCCACCGCCGTCCTCGCGGCCCCGCTCGCGGCCTCTCTCCCGGCCCGCGCCGCCACCGGGACCCCGGCCTTCCTGCACGGCGTCGCCTCCGGCGATCCGCTGCCCGACGGCATTCTGCTGTGGACCCGGGTGACGCCCACCGCCGAGGCGGTACCGGGCTCCGGGCTCGGTCCGGACACCGAGGTGAGCTGGACCGTCGCCACGGACAAGGCGTTCGGCACGGTCGTCGCCAAGGGTTCCACCACCGCGTCGGCGGCCACCGACCACACCGTGAAGGCCGACATCCGCGGCCTTCGCCCGGCCACGGACTACTGGTTCCGCTTCTCCGCAGGCGGAACCGACTCGCCCGCCGCCCGCGCCCGCACCGCCCCCGCCGCCGACGCCGCGGTCACCGGCCTGCGCTTCGGCGTGGTCTCCTGCGCCAACTGGGAGGCGGGCTACTTCTCCTCGTACCGCCATCTCGCCGCCCGCGGCGACCTCGACGCCTGGCTGCACCTCGGCGACTACATCTACGAGTACGCGGCCGGCGAGTACGGCACCCGCGACACCGTCGTACGCCCGCACGCCCCGGCCAACGAGATCACCACCCTCGCCGACTACCGCATCCGGCACGGGCGTTACAAGACCGACCCCGACCTCCAGGCGCTGCACGCGGCCGCCCCCGTCGTCGCGATATGGGACGACCACGAGTTCGCCAACGACGCCTGGTCGGGCGGCGCCGAGAACCACACCGAGGGCACGGAGGGCGCCTGGTCCGCGCGCCAGGCCGCCGCGAAACAGGCCTACTTCGAGTGGATGCCGGTCCGCCCGGCCATCACGGGAACCACCTACCGCCGGCTGCGTTTCGGCAAGCTCGCCGACCTCTCGCTGCTCGACCTGCGCTCGTTCCGCTCCCAGCAGGCGTCCACGGGCAGCGGCTCGGTCGACGACCCGGAGCGTACGATCACCGGCCGGGCGCAGCTCGACTGGCTGAAGTCGGGTCTCAAGGCCTCGGACACCACCTGGCGGCTGGTCGGCAACTCGGTGATGATCTCGCCGTTCGCCATCGGCTCGCTCGCCGCCGGTCTCCTCAAGCCGCTCGCCGAGCTGCTCGGCCTCCCCAAGGAGGGCCTGGCACTCAACACCGACCAGTGGGACGGCTACACGGACGACCGCCGCGAGATCCTGGCCCATCTGCGGTCCAACGCGATCCGCAACACGGTCTTCCTGACCGGCGACATCCACATGGCCTGGGCCAACGACGTGCCGGTCGACGCCGCCACGTACCCGCTGTCCGCGTCCGCCGCCACGGAGTTCGTCGTCACCTCGGTCACCTCCGACAACCTCGACGACATCCTCAAGGTCTCCGAGGGCTCCGTCTCGGCCATCGCCGAGCCGGTCATCCGGCTCGCCAACCGGCACGTCCACTGGGTCGACACCGACCGCCACGGCTACGGCGTCCTGGACATCACCGCCGACCGCGCGCAGATGGACTACTACGTGCTCTCCGACCGCACGAAGGCCAACGCGACCTCGTCCTGGGCCCGTTCGTACCGCACGCGCAGCGGCACGCAGAAGGTGGAGCGGACGTACGACCCGGTGTGAGAGCCCCGGAGGCCTGTCACAGACTGTCGAGGAAGCCGAGCGCCACCTTCCAGGTGGCCTCGGCGGCCTCGGCGTCGTAGTCGGGCAGGTCGGGGTCGGTGTACAGGTGCCCCGCGCCTGCGTACCGATAGACCTCCACGTCGGCCCCGGCTCTCCCCATCTGGAGATACCAGGAGCTCAGCCAGTCGTCCGTCTCGAAGGCGTCGGGCTCGGCGACATGCAGCTGGACGGGCAGGTCGTCCACCGACGCGCTCTCCGCGATGTCCGACGTACCGTGCAGAAGGAGCAGGCCGCGGGCCTTCTCGTCGCCGAGCGCGAGGGTCTGCGCGACGGAGGCGCCGAGCGAGAACCCCGCGTACACCAGACCGCGGTCGGAGTAGGGCGCGGCTGCCAGCACCGCGCGTCTGAGCAGATCGTCCTTGCCGATCCCGTCGTTGAAGGCCATGCCCTCCTCCACGGTCTCGAAGGTGTGCCCCTCGAAGAGGTCGGGAGTCCACACCTCGTGGCCCGCCGCGCGCAGCCGGTCCGCCGCAGCGTCCACCGCGGGCCGGAGCCCGTAGGTCGAGTGAAAGAGCATGATGTTCATGAGTCCCATGGTGCCAGTCCGCACTGACAACGCCTGATCAGGCCGGGACCGGCCACGCGATACCCCGGACCGGGCCAGGAACACGTGTTCATGAGCCCGCCGGGCCGGTTACGGTCTCAGGCATGGAGAACGTACTGCGCCCACTGATCGTCCTCGGCGGCTCGGTCGTGCTCACGCTGCTCATCGGGTGGGCCGTCGACATACTGCTGCGGCGGGCCGACGCCCGGCGCGAGGAGCCCGGCCTCTGGGGTCTGCTCCGGCGGGCCCGCATCCCCTTCCAGCTCGTGCTGTGCGTGGCCCTGCTGAGAGGCTCCTACGACCAGGCCCACATCGCCCGTGAGCACTCGGCCGGCACCGGCCGGATCCTGTCGCTGGTCCTGATCGGGTCCACCGCCTGGCTGATCGTGCGGATCGCGGCGGCGATCGTGGAGACCTCGTACTCGCGCTTCGCCAACGCCCACCGCGATCCGGCGCGGGTCCGCCGGGTGCGCACCCAGGTGACCCTGATCCAGCGCGTGGTCTCGGCGATCGTGGGTGTGGTGGCGGTCGCCGCGATGCTGCTCACGTTCCCGGCGATGCGCGCGGCCGGTGCCTCCCTGCTGGCCTCGGCCGGCATCCTCGGCATCGTCGCCGGTGTGGCCGCCCAGTCGACGCTCGCCAACATGTTCGCGGGCCTGCAGATCGCCTTCGGCGACATGGTGCGGCTCGGCGACACGGTCGTGGTGGACGGCGAGTGGGGCACGGTCGACGAGATCACCCTGACGTTCCTGACGGTGCGGACATGGGACGAGCGCCGGATCACGATGCCGGTCTCGTACTTCGTCTCGAAGCCCTTCGAGAACTGGTCGCGCGGCAGTGCCCAGATGACCGGCATCGTCTTCTTCCAGGTCGACCACTCCGCCCCCGTGGAGGCGATGCGCGGGCAGTTGCGGGACATCCTGCGCGACTGCCCGGCCTGGGACGGCCGCGACTACGGGCTGGCCGTCACGGACTCGACCGCCAACACCATGGAGGTACGCGCCCTGGTCACCGCGAAGGACGCGGACGACATCTGGACGGTACGGGTGACGGTCCGCGAGCGGTTGATCCGCTGGCTGACCGAGGAGCACCCCTACGCGCTGCCCCGCGTCAACACGGCGGACGCGGTCCTGCCGCCGAGCCACGTCAACGGCCACTCCCCCCGCCAGGACCGCTCGCGGGCCACCGAGCCGCCGCGCACCGGGACGGGCCGGGGCTGACCCCAGACGCGGAGCGCGGCGCAAGGCCCGCGCTCCGCACCCCCGTTGCCCCTCGGTCCTCAGCGTCACCGCAGGCTGCGCACGTCCAGATGCCGCAGTACCCGGTCCACGATCTCCGGGTCGGCCCCCGGTTCGCCGCGCGCGGACAGCATCTCGTGCCGGGCCGCGCTGAGCATCTCCTCCTGAACCCGCCGGAACCTCTTTATCCGCTCGACCCGCTGCTCGTGCCGCTCCCGGCGCTCGTCGTCGGCCGCCCCCAGGTCCGGACTGATCCGCAGCCCGATGTCGAGCGCCCGGCGCCGGAGCTGCTCGGACAACTCGTCCGGCAGCTCCTCCGCCGCCTCGATCTCCTTGAGCCTCGCCCTCGCGGCCTTCGCCGCCCGGACGGCGAGCTCCCTCTCGAAGGCCATCTCGCTCTTGGTGTCGGCCTGCACACCGAGCTTCTTGACGAGCCAGGGCAGGGTCAGTCCCTGGACCAGGAGCGTCGCCATGATCACTCCGAACGCGATGAACACGATCTCGTCCCGGTCCGGAAAGGGTGACCCGTCGTCGGTCTTCAGCGGAATCGCGAGCGCCAGGGCCACCGAGGCGACCCCGCGCATTCCCGACCACCACATCACGACGGTCTCCCGCCAGGAGATCGGGATGTCCTCGTCGTAGTCCCGCTTGGCGTGCAGCCGTTTGGTCAGCCAGGTGGCGGGGAGCAGCCACGCCAGGCGTACGAACACGACGACGCCGACGATGGCCGCGGCCCAGCCCAGCATCTCGCCCCACCGCCCGGACGCCGTGTTGATCGCGTTGTGCAGCTCGAGTCCGATCAGCCCGAACGCGACCCCGGTGACCAGCGTGTCCACCACGTCCCAGAACGACTGCCCGGCGAGCCGGATCAGGACGTCGTCGGCATCGGTGGCGAACTCCGCGAGGAACAGCGCGGTGATGAGCACCGCGAGCACGCCGGAGCCGTGCAGTTCCTCGGCCAGTACGTAGGAGGCGAACGGCACGAGCAGGGTCAGGCCGATGTGCAGGGTGGCGTCGTCCAGCAGGCCCATCAGCTTGTTCGTGCCCCAGCCGAGGGCGAGTCCCACGGCGAGCGCGATGACGGCGGACAGCACGAAGTCGAGGCCGGCCCGCCACGGTGAGAAGCTTCCGCTGACCGCCGCGGCGATCGCTACGTGGTACAGCACGATGGCCGTCACGTCGTTGAAGAGGCCCTCCCCCTCCAGTGTCGACACCAGCCGGCGGGGCAGCCCGAGCTGTCCCGCGACGGCGGTGGCGGCGACCGGGTCGGGGGGCGCGACCAGGGCGCCGAGCGCCACGGCGGCGGCGATCGGCAGTCCGGGCACGATCGCGCTCGCGACCACGGCGACCGCCGCCGTGGTGACGAACACCAGCGCCACGGCCAGCAGGAAGATCGGGCGCATGTTGGCCGTGAACTGTCGCCACGAGGTGCGCCGCACCGCGGCGTAGAGCAGGGGCGGCAGCAGCGCGGGCAGGATCAGGTCGGGCGGGATGTCCACGTTGGGGACGAAGTCCAGCACGGCGAGGACGATGCCGAGGAGCGTCATCAGCACCGGCGCGGGCAGCCCCAGCCGGGCTCCCAGCGGGACACTGAGGATGGCCCCGAGCAACAGCGCGAACAACAGGGCCAGCTGATCCACGGTCAACACTCCGGCGGGGTCGGGGAGATCAGGGAAGATCCAGACCCCAAGCGTGCCACGCGCCTACGACAATGCGTCGACGACAGCCTCGCCGCTCCGCTCAGAGCTCTCGGCGCATCGCCCGGTGCGCGATCCCGGCGTCCGGGAACTCAGCGCCGTAGGCCACGTACCCGAGCCGCTCGTAGAACCCGAGCGCGTGCGTCTGCGCGTGCAGGTCCACCGCGGCCAGTCCACGCGCGCGTGCCGCGTCCTCGACGGCGCGTACGAGTGCGACACCGACGCCGAGCCCGCGCGCCTCCCGCTTCACGGCGAGCCGCCCGAGCGAGCCGACGGTGAGGTCACCGTCGGTCTTCGCGGCGGCGGCCTCGCCGTACAGGAGCCGGCCCGTGCCGAGCGGCGTCCCGTCGTCGCGGATGGCCAGGACGTGCAGGGCCCCCTCGTCGTACGCGTCGTACTCGATGTCCTCGGGCACGCCCTGCTCGCCGACGAAGACCTCCTTGCGCACCGCGAAGCACGCCTCGCGGTCGACGGCGTCCCCGGCGACCCGCACCTCGTACGGATCACTCACGCGTAGCTCTCCTCACGGACCTTGTCGAGGGCCTTGCTCAGGTCCTCGGGGTAGTCGCTCGCGAACTCCACCCACTGCCCGTCACCGGGGTGCTCGAAGCCGAGCCGCACCGCGTGCAGCCACTGGCGGGTGAGTCCGAACCGCTTGGCGAGCGTCGGGTCCGCGCCGTAGGTCAGGTCGCCGACACAGGGGTGCCGGTGGGCGGACATGTGGACGCGGATCTGGTGCGTGCGCCCGGTCTCCAGCTTGATGTCGAGGAGGCTGGCGGCGCGGAACGCCTCGATGAGGTCGTAGTGCGTGACCGAGGGCTTGCCCTCCGCCGTCACGGCCCACTTGTAGTCGTGGTTGGGGTGGCGCCCGATCGGAGCGTCGATCGTGCCGCTCATCGGGTCCGGGTGGCCCTGGACCAGCGCGTGGTAGCGCTTGTCGACGACGCGTTCCTTGAACTGCCGCTTCAGCGACGTGTACGCGCGCTCGGACTTGGCCACCGCCATCAGGCCCGAGGTGCCGACGTCGAGCCGGTGCACGATGCCCTGGCGCTCGGCGGCACCGGAGGTCGAGATCCGGTAGCCCGCGGCCGCGAGGCCGCCGATGACGGTGGTCCCGGTCCAGCCGGGGCTGGGGTGCGCGGCGACGCCGACCGGCTTCACGATCACGACGATGTCGTCGTCGTCATGGATGATCTGCATGCCCTCGACGGGCTCCGCGACGATCTGCACGGGCGCGGGAGCCTGCGGCATCTCCACTTCCAGCCAGGCACCGCCGTGCACCCGCTCGGACTTGCCGACCACCGAGCCGTCGACCGTGACCTTCCCCGACGCGGCCAGCTCGGCGGCCTTCGTGCGGGAGAAGCCGAACATACGGGAGATGGCGGCGTCGACGCGCTCGCCCTCCAGTCCGTCGGGCACGGGCAGGTTGCGGATCTCGGGAACGGTGCTCACCCGTCGAGTATGCCGGACGGGTCGGACACCGCCCGACCACAGCCCGAACGTCAGTGCGCTCCCAGGACGCCGTACGCCCGCGCGCTCAGCCCTTGTGGACGGTCCCGTCCGGGTCGAGGCCGCGGAAGGACAGCAGCACGATCAGGATGCCGCCGCAGACGATCGCCGAGTCGGCCAGGTTGAAGACCGCGAAGTGCTTGGGCGCGATGAAGTCGACGACCGCGCCCTCGAAGACACCGGGCGAGCGGAAGATCCGGTCGGTCAGGTTCCCCAGCGCGCCGCCCAGCAGCAGGCCGAGCGCGATCGCCCAGGGCAGGCTGTAGAGCTTGCGCGCGAGCCGTGCGATCACCACGATGACGGCCGCCGCGATCACCGTGAAGATGATGGTGAAGGCCTCGCCCAGGCCGAAGGCCGCGCCGGCGTTGCGGATCGCCTCGAACTTCAGCCAGTCCCCGATGACCTCGATCGAGTCGTGGTGCTCCAGCTTCGCGACCACGATCATCTTGCTGACGAGGTCGAGGAGGTACGCCAGCGCGGCGACGGTGAACAGGACCGCGATCCTCCGCCTGCCCTTCGGCCGCTCCCCCGGGCTCCCGTCCTCGGCCGCGCCGGAGCGCTCGGCCGGGCTCTCGCTCCCGTCCGCGCCGGACCGCCCGGCCGGGGCAGGCCCGTCCGCACCGGACCGGTCGCCCGACGCCGCGTTCTCGTCGGACTGCTCCGGCCCGGACCCCGCCGCCCCTGGGATGTCCGGCGTACCGATGATGCGCTCCGCCTCTGCCACGTGAGTCCCTCAACCTAGGTTCCTGACTGAGGACGAGGGTACGACACACCCCCTGGCGCCCACGTGCTCAGGAGCGCTCCCGCGCCGATCAGTAGCGGCGCTCCTGCTTCTGCTTGCACTCGACGCACAGGGTGGCGCGCGGGAAGGCCTGCATCCGCGCCTTGCCGATGGGGTTGCCGCAGTTCTCACAGAGGCCGTACGTGCCCGCGTCGAGGCGTTGGAGCGCCCGCTCGGTCTGCTCCAGCATCTCGCGCGCGTTGGCGTTGAGGGCCATCTCGGACTCACGCGTGATGTTCTTCGTGCCGGTGTCCGCCTGGTCGTCGCCCGCGCCGTCGCCGGAGTCCCGCATCAGGCCCGCGAGCGCCTCCTCGGACGAGGAGATCTCGGAGCTCAGCCGCAGGGCCTCGGACTGGAGCTCCGCGCGCGCCTCCGCGGCCTCTTCCGGGGTCCAGGGGTCCTCACCGGAGCGCACCGCGAGCTCGCCGGGCACCACCACCGCGGAGACCCGCGCCTTGGGGACCGGACCGGGCTTCTTCGCCGCCGTGGCCGTACCAGGAGTCTTCTTCGCAACCACCGTCGTGGCTCCCGTCGTCTTCGCGGCCTCCGCCGCGCCCTGGGCCGCGGACGCGACCGTCTTCTTCGCCGTGCCGCTGCTCTTCTTGGCGGCGCGCTTCGCACCGGCCCTCTTCGTGGCAGCGCCCTTCGCCGGCGCCGTCCCCTCCGGAGCGGTCGCCTCCGCCACCGCGGCCTTCTTCCCGACGACCTTTCCGGCCACCGCCTTCTTGGCGGTGGTCTTCCTCGCGGCGGCCTTCTTGGCCACCGTCTTCGAAACAGCCGCCCTGGGGGCAGCCCTTTTCGAGGCGGACCCCTTCGGAACGGCCGCCTTGGAGGCAGCCGCTTCGGAGGCGCCGACCGTCGAATCGGCTTCCGGGGAGACGGCCGCCTCCCCGGTGACCGCCCTGGCGGCCTCCTCGGACGTCCTGGACGTCCTGGCGGCCTTCCTGGAGGCGTTCTTCACCGGCTTCGCGGCGGTTCCGGCCTCCTCCGGTGCCGCCTGCGCGCTCTTCTTTCCACCCACGTCCTTGGCCGCCGGACCCGTGGATCTGCCGGACGCCGACTGCTGTACGGCGGTCTTCTTCGCCACCATGGCCGCGGCCCCTTCACATATCGTGATCACGCTCGCGAATCGTGCTGGGACGATAAATCGACTTCTGGCCCACGGCAACGGGACGCACCAACGATCCGGCCGCCCCGCGGGTCCCGCGCGACGAGCCTGCATGCGTTGTGCCCAGCTCCCCGCCGGGTAATCCGTCGAGTCCGGCGTCCCAGGATCCGGAACTCCGCACCTCGCCATTCGGGTCACCTCGCAGGCCACCGGCCCACCCCGGAAAACCGGTCGGGCGCTGTCCCCCCGGCGCCGTACACTGGGTCGAGCGAGAAGCGTGGATGGGGACGAGTAGCGGCGTGAGCGGCCAGGAGCGACCCGGGGGCGGTGGAAGCCCGGGGGACAGCGCGACGCGAAGATCACCCCGGAGCCACCGGAAGAAAGCCACAGCCCAGCGGCGAAGGCCAGTAGACCCGGTATCGCGACCCCAATGAGGGGGCTCGCCGGTGCGCACAGAGCACCGGAGGGCCAAGGAGGGTGGTACCGCGGGAGCGCGCCGCACACGGCGTCCGCGGCGGCTGCTAGGCAGCCGCACAGGCTCTCGTCCCTCCGACGGAAGGCAGCAAGTCCGTTGGAGGAAGCTCGCTGATGACAGCGCCGACGTACCGCCAGGTACCCGCCCAGGTCGACCTGCCCGCCCTCGAGCACGCCGTGCTCGACCTGTGGCGCGAGCAGAAGGTCTTCGCCAAGACCCTTGAGCGGTCCGAGGGCCGCCCCGAATGGGTGTTCTACGAGGGCCCGCCCACCGCGAACGGCATGCCGGGAGCCCACCACATCGAGGCGCGCGTCTTCAAGGACGTCTTCCCGCGCTTCCGCACCATGCGGGGCTACCACGTGGCCCGCAAGGCCGGCTGGGACTGCCACGGCCTCCCCGTCGAGCTGGCCGTCGAGAAGGAGCTGGGCTTCAGCGGCAAGCAGGACATCGAGGCGTACGGCATCGCCGCGTTCAACGACAAGTGCCGCGAGTCCGTGACCCGCCACACCGACGCCTTCGCCGAGCTGACGACCCGCATGGGCTACTGGGTCGACCTCGACGACGCCTACCGCACGATGGACCCCGAGTACGTCGAGTCCGTGTGGTGGTCGCTCAAGGAGATCTTCAACAAGGGCCTGCTGGTCCAGGACCACCGCGTCGCCCCCTGGTGCCCGCGCTGCGGCACCGGCCTCTCCGACCACGAGCTGGCACAGGGCTACGAGACGGTCGTCGACCCGTCCGTGTACGTCCGTTTCCCGCTCACCTCCGGTCCGCTCGCCGGCCAGGCCTCGCTCCTGGTGTGGACGACCACCCCCTGGACGCTGGTCTCCAACACCGCGGTCGCCGCGCACGCGGACGTCAGCTACGTCGTGGCGACGAACGGCGACGAGAAGCTCGTCGTCGCCGCACCCCTCCTCGAGAAGTCCCTCGGCGAGGGCTGGGAGACCACCGGCGAGTCCTTCACCGGCGCCGAGATGGAGCGTTGGACGTATCAACGTCCGTTCGAGCTGGTGGAGTTCCCCACGGACGTACCCACCCACTACGTGGTGAACGCCGACTACGTGACGACCGAGGACGGTACGGGCCTGGTCCACCAGTCCCCCGCCTTCGGTGAGGACGACCTCAAGGTCTGCCGCGCGTACGGTCTGCCCGTGGTGAACCCCGTCCGCCCGGACGGCACCTTCGAGGAGGACGTGCCCCTCGTAGGCGGTGTCTTCTTCAAGAAGGCGGACGAAAAGCTCACCGAGGACCTCCAGGACCGCGGACTGCTCTTCAAGCACATCCCGTACGAGCACAGCTACCCGCACTGCTGGCGCTGCCACACCGCGCTCCTCTACTACGCGCAGCCGTCCTGGTACATCCGCACCACGGCCATCAAGGACCGCCTCCTCCAGGAGAACCAGAAGACCAACTGGTTCCCTGAGTCCGTCAAGAACGGCCGCTTCGGTGACTGGCTGAACAACAACATCGACTGGGCGCTCTCCCGCAGCCGTTACTGGGGCACTCCGCTCCCCCTGTGGACCTGTGACGAGGGCCACCTCACCTGCGTCGGCTCCCGCGCGGAACTCTCCGAGCTGACCGGCACCGACCAGTCGAACCTGGACCCGCACCGCCCGTACATCGACGAGGTCACCTTCGCGTGTCCCCAGTGCGAGGGCACGGCCACCCGCGTCCCGGAGGTCATCGACGCCTGGTACGACTCGGGTTCGATGCCGTTCGCGCAGTGGGGCTACCCGTACAAGAACAAGGAGCTCTTCGAGAGCCGCTACCCGGCGCAGTTCATCTCGGAGGCCATCGACCAGACCCGCGGCTGGTTCTACACGCTGATGGCGGTCGGCACCCTCGTCTTCGACAAGTCGTCGTACGAGAACGTCGTGTGCCTGGGCCACATCCTCGCCGAGGACGGCCGCAAGATGTCCAAGCACCTGGGCAACACCCTTGACCCGATCCCGCTGATGGACCAGCACGGCGCCGACGCCGTCCGCTGGTTCATGGCGGCCGGCGGCTCCCCCTGGGCGGCACGCCGTGTGGGCCACGGCACCATCCAGGAGGTCGTCCGCAAGACCCTCCTCACGTACTGGAACACGGTCGCCTTCCAGGCCCTGTACGCGCGCACCTCCGGCTGGGCACCCAGCGAGGCGGACCCGGCTCCGGCCGACCGCCCCGTCCTGGACCGCTGGCTCCTCTCCGAACTCCACGCGCTCACCGACCAGGTGACCCAGGCCCTGGAGGCGTACGACACCCAGCGCGCCGGAAAGCTCCTGTCGGCGTTCGTCGACGACCTGTCCAACTGGTACGTACGCCGCTCCCGCCGCCGCTTCTGGCAGGGCGACAGGGCGGCGCTGCGCACCCTGCACGAGGTCGTCGAGACCGTCACGCGGCTGATGGCCCCGCTGACCCCGTTCATCACCGAGCGGGTCTGGCAGGACCTGGTGGTGCCGGTCACACCGGGCGCCCCCGAGTCCGTACACCTGTCCTCCTGGCCGGAGGCGGACCTGTCCGTCATCGACCCGGAGCTGTCCAGGCAGATGGTGCTCGTACGCCGTCTCGTGGAGCTCGGCCGCGCCACGCGCGCGGAGTCCGGTGTCAAGACCCGCCAGCCGCTGTCCCGCGCGCTGGTCGCGGCGACGGGCTTCGAGACCCTGGACCGCGAGCTGCACGCGCAGATCACCGAAGAGCTGAACGTGAGCTCGCTGGCCGCTCTGAGCGAGGTGGGCGGCTCCCTGGTCGACACCACGGCCAAGGCGAACTTCCGCGCCCTGGGCAAGCGTTTCGGCAAGGGCGTCCAGGCGGTGGCCAAGGCCGTCGCCGAGACCGACGCCGCCGCGCTCTCCCTCGCCCTGCGCGCCGGAACGGCCTCGGTCGAGGTCGACGGCGAGACGGTGACGCTGGCCCCGGACGAGGTGATCATCACGGAGACCCCGCGGGAGGGCTGGTCGGTGGCGTCCGACTCCGGCGCGACCGTCGCCCTCGACCTGGAGATCACCGAGGAGCTGCGCCAGGCGGGCCTCGCCCGTGACGCGATCCGCCTGATCCAGGAGGCCCGCAAGAACAGCGGCCTCGACGTGGCCGACCGCATCGCGCTGCGCTGGACCGCCACGGACCCGGCCGTCATCGCGGCCCTGGCCGAGCACTCCGCCCTCATCGCCGACGAGGTCCTCGCCACGGACTTCGCCCAGGGCGAGGCGGACGACACCTACGGGGACCCCTTCACCGACGAGCCCCTGTCTCTGACGTTCCGCCTACGCAAGGCGTAAGGGCAACCTTTCAGCCCGTCCGGCGCTTGAGGACGAGCGCGAAGCGCGAAGGGGGGCCTGGGGGCGCAGCCCCCAGAAACGGGACGGGAAGGGGCGGAGGGGGCGAATAAACCTCCCCGCCCACCCCCACAACCACCCGCACCCGCACCCGCACCCGCACCCGCACCCGCGCAAGAAGGCCCGGCACCCACCTGACCCACGGTGGGCGCCGGGCCTTCGGCCTTGCCCTCGCACAGACACCCGCGCAAAAGGGCGGGGCCCCGGGATATCCCGGGGCCCCGCCCTGAAGGCTGCCGACGCCTGAGGCGTACTAACTGGCCGTCAGTTGTCGTCCTCGTCGATGAGGAACCCACGCATCGGCGAGGGCGCCTGCTGCATCGGCGACGGACCCTGCGGCCGCACCGGCGCCATCGGCTGCGTCATCGCAGGCGACATCTGCTGCTGCCCGCCGTAGGACGGCGGAACCGGAGAGGGACCGCCACCCATCTGCCCACCGCCGTAGGACGGCGCACTCGCACCGGCCGGAGCCATGGAGGGCGCGGAAGGCGAAGGCAGCGACGGTGCCGCCGGAGCACGCGGCGGGGCCAGCGAGTCATCGGCCTGGGTCTCCAGCTGACGCAGCTGGGACTCGAGGTAGGACTTCAGCCGGGTCCGGTACTCACGCTCGAAGCCGCGCAGATCCTCGACCTTGCGCTCCAGCGTGGCACGGGCGGACTCCAGGGAGCCCATCGCTACGCGGTGCTTCTCCTGCGCGTCCCGCTCCAGCGCGTCGGCCTTGGAACGCGCGTCGCGCTCCAGGCCCTCGGCACGGCTGCGAGCCTCGCCGACGATCTTGTTGGCCTCGGAACGGGCCTCGGCGATCGCCTGGTCGGCGGTCTGCTGGGCCAGCGAGAGCACACGGGCGGCGCTGTCGCCGCCGGGGCCCTGACCGGGCTGCCCCATCTGCGGACCGTGACCGCCCATGGGGCCACCCATGGGTCCGCCCATCTGCTGCTGCATCTGCGGCTGCATCTGGCCGGGCATCTGCTGCATCTGCTGGCCGGGACCCTGACCCATCGGGCCCTGTCCCATCCCGCCCTGGCCCATCGGACCCTGACCCATCGGGCCGTGTCCCATCGGGCCCTGGCCCATGGGTCCCTGGCCCATCTGACCCTGTCCCTGCGGACCGCCCTGACCACTGGGGCCCGCGGGCAGCTGCGGCGCACCGCTCGGCAGCTGGGGCGGGCCGCCCATGGGGCCGCCCATCTGCTGCTGCGGCGGGCCCGATATCCCGGCGGGCACGGGGCCACCCGGACCGCGCATGCCCTGCGGCGGGCCCTGCTGCTGGTCCTGCTGCTCGGGCGGCTTGCGCATGCCCTGCTGCTGGTTCTGCGCAGCCGCGCGCGTGGCCGCCGCCAGTTTGGCGCGCAGGTCCTCGTTCTCTCGGAGCAGACGAGTCAGTTCGGCTTCGACCTCATCGAGGAAGGCATCGACCTCGTCCTCGTCATAGCCTTCTCGGAGGCGGACGGTCGTGAACTGCTTGTTCCGCACGTCCTCGGGGGTCAACGGCATCTCTTCACCTCAACGTAGTCGTCGGCATTCGGCAAGACCGTATCGTTCACAGCCGGCTCACGACGGAGATCAGGATGTAGACGATGATCATCAGTACGAAGAAGGACAGGTCGAGCGCCACGCCCCCGAGACGCAACGGCGGGATGAACCGCCGCAGAAGCTTGAGCGGTGGATCAGTGACAGTGTAGGTGGCCTCCAGAACGACCACCATCGCCTTGCCTGGCTGCCATGAGCGGGCGAACTGGAAGACGTAGTCCATGACCAACCGGAAGATCAGCACGATGAGGAAACACATCAGCGCGATGTAGAGAACCTGCCCGACCACGCTCATGATCCGTGCTTCCCTCTCCCCTGTTTCCGTACGTTTCCGTACCTTGACTCCGGTACTGCGTCTCAGCTCTGGTTGAAGAACCCGCCCTCTGCGATACGGGCCTTGTCCTCCGCCGTGACATCGACGTTAGCAGGCGACAACAGGAACACCTTCTGCGTCACCCGCTCGATGCTGCCGTGGAGACCAAACACCAAACCGGCCGCAAAGTCGACAAGTCGCTTCGCGTCTGTGTCATCCATCTCAGTCAGATTCATGATCACCGGGGTGCCCTCACGGAAGTGTTCCCCGATGGTACGGGCCTCGTTGTAGGTCCGGGGGTGCAAAGTGGTGATCCGGTAAGGCTCCCGCTCGGACACGACCTTGGGCATGATCACCGGTGCATTCTTCTCCATGCTCTGACGTTCTTGTGTGATGGATGCCACGGGCGCGATCCGCGCCGGACGCTGGGATTCCGCGGCCAGCGAAGAGGAATGTGGCACCGGGTCGCGCGGTGCCGGAGGCTGCACCACTCGTACCGATTCGTCCCGTTGGGACTGATGCGCCTGGTGTGACTGGTGCGGCGAATCGTGCCGACGACGGTCCCGCTCGGGCTCCGGGTCGAGCTCGGGCTCGAAGTCGTCATCGGGGTCGAAACCCCTGCCGTCGTACCCATCGTCCTCCACGAGGCCGAGGTAGACCGCCATCTTGCGCATCGCGCCGGCCATGCTCTGAGTCCTCCGCTCTGTGGTGGATCGGCTGACGAGTTGCCAAGTGTCCGCGATCCACGAGGTCGTATGCCCGCCCAGTGGCGGTAATGACCATATTTTCTGCTGTGGTCCGACTTCTTGGCGACGTTACCCGAGCCTGGGTCGGACTCCGAGTACCGCAGTACCGACGCGTACATGTGTCGCTCCGGCCGCAACGGCTTGTTCGAGGTCCGTACTCATACCTGCCGAGACCATGTTCGCAGCCGGATGGGTGCGGCGCATAGCAGTCGACAAATCCATCAGCCGCTCGAACGCCGCCTGTTGGCGTCCCGCATAGGCTCCGGTGAGGGGCGCGACGGTCATCAGCCCCTCCAGCCTGAGCCCGGGAGCCTGCGCGACGAGATCCGCCAACTCCCCGATTCCGCCCGCCCCCACGCCTCCGCGCTCTCCTCGGCCACCCTCTTCGGCGTCGAGCGCGACCTGGATGAGACATCCCACCTCGCGCTCCACCCGTACCGCCTCCTTCGACAGAGCCGTGACGAGCCTGGCGCGGTCGACGGACTGCACTAGATCCGCGTAACCGAGAACGGAACGCACCTTGTTGGTCTGCAACTGACCGACAAAATGCCAGGAGAGGGGAAGACCGGAACATTCCGCCGCCTTGGGCGCCGCGTCCTGGTCCCGGTTCTCGGCGACGTGACGCACGCCGAGTCCGGACAGGATCCGCACATCACTGGCGGGGTAGGTCTTGGTGACCACGATCAGGGTCACCTCTTCACGCTTGCGCCCGGCGGCGACGCACGCCGCCGCGATGCGCTCTTCCACTTTCGCCAGGTTTCCGGCGAGTTGAGCCTTACGGTCCGTCATGTCCTATCAGCCCAGCCAGACATAACCCGCGAGCCGCCCGGTGGTGCGGTCGCGACGGTAGGAGAAGTGGTCCCCCGATTCGAGCGTGCACACCGGCGACCGCTCCCGGTCACGCACACCGAGCCGGTCGAGCTGCGCGTGCACTCCGGCGGCGACGTCGACGGCGGGAGTGCCCCAGTTGGTCTCGGCGTACGCGGCGGGCTCGACGGCTGCGACCTCGGCGCGCATCGCGTCCGGCACTTCGTAGCAGCGCCCGCAGACGGTGGGCCCGGTGCGCGCGACGATCCGGGACGGCTCGGCGCCGAGTTCGACCATGGCCCGTACGGCTTCGGGGACGACCCCCGCCACCAGGCCGGGCCGTCCCGCGTGGGCGGCGGCGACGACTTCGGCGACAGGGTCGGCGAGCAGTACGGGCGTGCAGTCGGCGGTGAGCACTGCGAGGGCGAGGCCCCGCTCGGCCGTGACGAGCGCGTCGGCCTCCGGTACCGGCCGGTCCCCCCACGGCCCGTCGGCCTCGGCGACGTCGTTGCCGTGCACCTGGTTCATCCAGACCACGCGAGCCGGGTCAAGACCCAGCGACTTCGCGGCCAGTTCACGGTTGGTCCGTACGGCGTCGGGGTCGTCGCCGACCGCTCCGCCGAGGTTGAGCTCCTCGAACGGAACGGCGCTCACCCCGCCCCACCTGTCGGTGAAGGCGAAGTGCGCGCCGCTCACTGTGCTCGTTCCGGAGCGCTGTCCTATCACTTCAGGAAGTCCGGCACGTCCAGCTCTTCGGCCGCGCTGTCCGAGTACGACCGGGACGGCGGAACCGGCGGGGAGACCGGGATCTCGTTGACCGGCTCCGGCGCGGGCGCCTGCGTCTCCTTGGGGGTGACGCTGCCGAGCGAGCCGAAGGACGGACGGCTGTCGGAGGAGGACCGCACCGGAGTGGACTCCTCGCGCTTGGCCGAGGACGAGCCGAGGACGGTGTCCCGCTTCGAGGGCGGCTGACCGCCGTCGAAGCCGGCGGCGATGACGGTGACCCGCACCTCGTCGCCGAGCGCGTCGTCGATGACCGCGCCGAAGATGATGTTGGCCTCGGGGTGCGCGGCCTCGCTCACCAGCTGGGCGGCCTCGTTGATCTCGAAGAGACCGAGGTCGGAGCCACCGGAGATGGAGAGCAGCACGCCACGGGCGCCGTCGATGGAGGCTTCCAGGAGCGGCGAGGAGATCGCCATCTCGGCGGCGGCCACCGCGCGGTCGTCGCCGCGGGCCGAGCCGATGCCCATGAGGGCCGAACCGGCCTCGGACATCACGGACTTGACGTCGGCGAAGTCGAGGTTGATCAGACCGGGCGTGGTGATGAGATCGGTGATGCCCTGAACACCCGACAACAGGACCTGGTCCGCCGACTTGAAGGCGTCGAGGACCGAGACCTGGCGGTCCGAGATGGACAGCAGCCGGTCGTTCGGGATGACGATGAGGGTGTCGACCTCTTCGCGGAGTTCGGCGATGCCGTCCTCCGCCTGGTTGGCCCGGCGCCGTCCCTCGAAGGTGAACGGGCGCGTGACCACGCCGATGGTGAGGGCGCCGAGCGAGCGGGCGATGTTGGCGACGACGGGTGCGCCGCCGGTACCGGTGCCGCCGCCCTCGCCGGCCGTCACGAAGACCATGTCGGCCCCCTTGAGGACCTCCTCGATCTCCTCACGGTGATCCTCGGCCGCCTTGCGGCCGACGGCCGGGTTGGCTCCGGCGCCGAGTCCGCGGGTGAGTTCCCGGCCGACGTCGAGTTTGACGTCGGCGTCGCTCATCAACAGAGCTTGCGCGTCGGTGTTGATGGCGATGAACTCGACGCCCTTGAGACCGACCTCGATCATCCGGTTGATGGCATTGACACCACCGCCGCCGACACCGATGACTTTGATGACTGCGAGGTAGTTCTGCGGTGCTGCCACGTCGAAGGCCTCTCGCCTCGAGTTACGTGTCGTCGCCTCGCGTGTTCGCGATCCGACGACTGATGCCGAATGGGACGGTCCGAACGCCGACCCGAACCCTAACGTTGAAGTTTAGGGTTACCAGTGTGTCTGTTCCTTGGACTCTTCCGAACAGGACACTAAGTCGACAAGTGGCGCACGTTCAACGAACACGCCGAACCTCCCGTTTTTCTTTTCACCCTATGTGATCAGCCGTAGCGCTGCCCAACCAGGGTGCTGGCCTGCGCAGATGTGCGTCAACTCCCTGATGACGCAGGGGCGGTGGGAACACTCACGTCGAAGTGCCGCGCCTCGGGAGCGGCTTTCATGAGAGCGGTGAGCGTACGGGCCTTCGCCGCGCCCTTCTCGCCGCTCCCCCACTCGACGGTCCGGCCGCCCTTCAACTCCAGCGAGATGGAGTCGTACGAGAGGACCTTGACGACCTGGGTGTCGCGGGCGACGGCGGCCGGAATGTCACCGGCGACCGTCACCGCCTCACGCACCAGCCGGTCGGCCCCGAAGCGCAGCAGGCCCGCTGACCGGGACACCGTCAATTTCAGTACCGGCACGCCCTTCGGGGCACCCGAAACGGTCGCGAACCGCACGCCCTTGGCGTCCACTTCGACGAACTTTCCGCCCTTTTCCTCAATCAGGACCGGAGTGCGTTCGGTCACTTTCAGTCCGATTCCATGCGGCCAGGAACGGACGACATCAACCGAGTCAATTCGGGGCAATTTCCGGCGCAGTCGTTCCTCAATGGCGTCGGTGTCGACGGAAATCAGCGGCGATCCGACCGGAACACCGGCCGCTTCGCGCACCTGCTGATCCGTCAGCACCCGCACACCCGAGGCCGATACCCGCTCCACGCGCAGCCACTTCGAGCCGTAGAGAACCCACACGGAAGCGGCGCCGAGCAACACGGCCGCGACCAAAAGGATGATGAGCATACGAGGCCGGGGCAGCCGCCCGACACGGGGCGGCCGGGGCGGGCCGGATTCCACCTTCTGCCGTTCACCGCGCTCGGCGGTCGTCGGTCCGGCCACGCTCCCTGCCTTCCCTCATGCGTCCCTCTACGTCCCTACCGGTGGCGTGAGGCGATCGCCTCGTACACCATGCCGACGAGCAGGTCGTCGGCGTCCCGGCGACCGAACTCACTTGCGGCGCGGGACATCTCGTACAACCGGTGCGGGTCGCCGAGCACGGGCAGGACGTTGCCCTGGATCCACTCGGGCGTCAGTTCCGCGTCGTCGACCAGCAGTCCGCCGCCCGCCTTGACCACCGGCTGGGCGTTCAGCCGCTGTTCGCCGTTGCCGATGGGCAGCGGGACATAGGCGGCGGGGAGCCCGACGGCGGAGAGTTCGGCGACGGTCATCGCGCCGGCACGACAGAGCATCATGTCTGCCGCGGCGTACGCGAGGTCCATCCGGTCCACGTACGGTACCGGGATGTACGGGGGCATTCCCGGCATCTGGTGCACCTGCGGCAGTTCGTTCTTCGGACCGACCGCGTGCAGGATCTGGATACCGGCCTGCTGGAGGTACGGGGCGACCCGCTCGATGACCTCGTTCAGGTGCCGGGCGCCCTGGGAGCCGCCCGAGACCAGCAGGGTCGGCAGCGCGGGGTCGAGCCCGAAGGCCGCGCGGGCCTCGGGGCGTACGGCGGCCCGGTCGAGGGTGGCGATGGAGCGGCGCAGCGGGATGCCGATGTAGCGGGCGCCGCGGAGCTTGCTGTCCGGGGTGGAGACGGCGACCTGGGCCGCGTACCGCGAACCGATCTTGTTGGCCAGGCCGGGCCGGGCGTTGGCCTCGTGGATGACGATCGGTACGCCGAGGCGCTTGGCCGCGAGGTAGCCGGGCAGGGCCACATAGCCGCCGAAGCCGACGACCGCGTCCGCCTTGGTCCGCTCCAGGATCTGCTCGGCCGCCTTGATCGTGCCGCGCAGCCGCCCTGGGACGGTGATCAGCTCGGGGGTGGGCTTGCGCGGCAGTGGGACGGCGGGAATCAGCGCCAGGTCGTAGCCCCGCTCGGGTACGAGTCGGGTCTCAAGGCCGCGCTCCGTGCCCAGTGCCGTGATTCCCACGGTCGGGTCCTGCCTGCGCAGGGCATCCGCGAGGGCGAGCGCCGGCTCGATGTGGCCGGCGGTCCCCCCGCCGGCGAGTACGACATGCACCGAAATTCACCGCTCTCCGGACGAACGCGCCGCCGAGGCACGCCGTCGCATTGTGTTCCATCTCCGAGGCCCCGCGTTTTCCCCCGCGGAGCCTCTCACCGCAGCCCGCTTTCTGCCAAAGCGGGGCTGCCGCATCGCGAGCGCCGCCCGCGCCGCGGGGTCCTCGCGGGCGAAGGCGATCAGCAGTCCGATGGCGAACATGGTCGGCAGCAGGGCGGAACCCCCGTAGGAGAACAGCGGGAGCGGGACACCGGCGATCGGCAGCAGACCGAGCACCGCACCGACGTTGATCACGGCCTGGGCCGTGATCCAGGTGGTCACGCCTCCCGCGGCATACCTCACGAAGTGGTCCTCCGTGCGTCCGGCCACGCGGATACCCGCATAGCCTAGAGCCGCGAAGAGGGCGAGCACCGACAGCGTCCCCGCCAGGCCCAGTTCCTCCCCGGTGATGGCGAAGATGAAGTCCGTGTGCGCTTCGGGCAGTTGGCCCCATTTCTCCACGCTGGCGCCGAGGCCGGACCCGAAGAGTCCGCCGGAGGCCAGGGCGTAGATGCCGTGCACCGCCTGCCAGCAGTCGACGGGTCCCGCCTGGGGTTCGGTCGCGCCGAGGCAGGAGAGGCGGGCCATCCGGTTCGGGCTGGTCCTGATGAGGATGAAGCCGAGCGTCAGGGCGATGGAGAGCACGCCCCCGAAGAGCCGGGTGGGCGCTCCGGCCAGCCACAGCAGCCCGAAGAGGATCGCCGTGAGGATGATCGCCGTGCCCATGTCGCCGCCGAGCATGATCAGCCCGAGCAGCATGAAGGCCACCGGAACCAGCGGCACCAGCATGTGCTTCCACTGCGCCAGCAGCCGCTTGTCCTGTTTGCGGGCGAGCAGATCCGCGCCCCACAGCACGAGCGCGAGCTTGCCGAACTCGCTCGGCTGGAGCTGGAAGGGGCCGCCGACGGAGATCCAGTTCTGGTTGCCGTTGACCGCCACTCCTATCCCCGGCACCTGCACGAGGATCATCAGGAAGACGGAGCCCGCCAGTATCGGATACGCCAGCGCCCGGTGCAGCCGTACCGGCATCCGCGAGGCGGCGAACATCAGCACGCCCCCGATACAGGCAGCCAGGAACTGCTTCCGGAAGAAGTAGGAGCCCGGCAGCGACAGCTGCAACGCCGTGATCTGGGAGGCCGAGTAGACCATCACCAGACCGAGCACGGTGATCAGCAGGCTGCCGCCGAGGATCAGGTAGTACGCGGTCAGCGGCCGGTCCCAGGCTTTGCGGACGCGTACGGAGAGAGTGCGTACGGGGTTGTCGCGCGGCGGGCGGGCGGCGAGGGGCCGCCTGGAGGCCCGCTGGACCGGGGGGCGGCCGGTACGACTGCCGGGCATCAGCGGCCCCTGTCGCCGCGGGGCGGGACAGACAGGCACAGCGTCGTGCCGCCGGCGGGGGTCCGCCGGAGATACACCGACCACGATGGCTTCACGCGTCGCTCCCAAGGGTCCCGGGCGCCCGGGACAGCGGCTGAGCCCCGCCGTCAGGCGCTCGCGGCGCCGAGTTCGCGAACCGCTTCCGCGAAAGCGTCACCGCGCTTGTTGTAGTTGGCGAACATATCCATGGAAGCGCAAGCCGGAGCCAGCAGCACCGTATCGCCCGCCTGAGCGAGCCCCCGCGCCTCCCGAACCGCCGCGAGCATCGCCCCAGTGTCGGTCCGGTCGAGGTCGACGACCGGTACCTCCGGCGCGTGTCGCGCGAGCGCTTCCCGGATGAGGGCCCGGTCGGCGCCGATCAGCACGGCGCCGCGAAGCCGCTTTGCCGACTTGGCGACCAGTTCGTCGAAGGTCGCCCCCTTGGCGAGCCCGCCCGCGATCCACACGATCGACTCGTAGGCGGCCAAAGAGGCTTCCGCCGCGTGGGTGTTGGTGGCCTTGGAGTCGTCGATGTACGCGACCCCGGCCACGTCGGCGACGTGCGCGATGCGGTGGGCGTCCGGGCGGAAGGCCCGCAGACCGTCCCGTACGGCCGCGGCGGGCACCCCGAAGGCGCGCGCCAGGGCCGCCGCCGCAAGCGCGTTGGCGATGTTGTGCGGGGCGGGCGGACTGACGTCCGACACCTCCGCCAGCTCCTGCGCGTTCTTCTGCCGGTTGTCGACAAAGGCGCGGTCGACCAGGATGCCGTCCACGACGCCGAGTTGGGAGGGTCCGGGCGCGCCGAGGGTGAAGCCGATCGCCCGGCAGCCCTCCTCGACGTCCGCCTCGCGCACCAGTTCCTCGGTGGCCTTGTCGGCCAGGTTGTAGACGCAGGCCACCCGATTGCCCTCGTAGACACGGCCCTTGTCGGCGGCGTACGCCTCCATGGAGCCGTGCCAGTCGAGGTGGTCGGGCGCGAGGTTCAGTACGGCGGCGGAGTGGGCGCGCAGGGAGGGCGCCCAGTGGAGCTGGTAGCTCGACAGTTCCACCGCGAGGACGTCGTACGTCTCCTCGCCGAGGACCGCGTCGAGGAGCGAGACCCCGATGTTGCCGACCGCCGCCGTGCGCAGTCCCGCCGCCTTCAGGATCGAGGCGAGCATCTGGACGGTGGTCGTCTTGCCGTTGGTGCCGGTGACGGCGAGCCAGGGAGCCGCGTCCGGGCCCTTGAGACGCCAGGCCAGCTCCACGTCCCCCCAGATGGGGACGCCGGCCTCGGCGGCCGCGGTGAACAGCGGCTTGTCGGGCTTCCAGCCCGGCGCGGTGACGATGAGCTCGGTGCCCTCCGGCAGGGTGGCGCCGTCACCCAGGCGCACGGTGACACCGAGCGCCGCCAGCTCCGCCGCCTGAGCCCGGGAGCGGTCGTCGTCGCCGTCGTTGACGACCGTGACGACCGCGCCGAGACCATGGAGCGCCCTGGCCGCCGGGATCCCGGAGACGCCGAGGCCGGCGACGGTGACGTTCCTGCCCTGCCAGTTGGTCACTTCTGGGCTGCCCATCCTGCGTAGAAGACGCCGAGACCGACGATCACGCACATGCCCTGGATGATCCAGAAGCGGACCACGACAAGGACTTCGGACCACCCCTTCAGTTCGAAGTGGTGTTGGAGTGGCGCCATTCGGAAGACTCGCTTGCCGGTCATCTTGAAGGAGCCGACCTGGATGACCACCGACATGGTGATGAGGACGAAGAGGCCGCCGAGCAGGGCGACCAGAAGCTCCGTGCGGGAGCAGATCGCGAGACCGGCGAGCGCGCCGCCGAGCGCCAGCGAACCGGTGTCGCCCATGAAGATCTTGGCCGGCGAGGTGTTCCACCACAGGAAGCCGAAGCAGGAACCCATGAGGGCCGAGGCGACGACCGCGAGGTCCAGTGGATCTCGTACCACGTAGCAGGCGCCCGGGTTGGTGAGGGTCTGCGCGTTGGCGCAGGACTCCTGGAACTGCCAGACACCGATGAAGGTGTAGGCGCCGAACACCATCGTCGCGGCGCCGGTGGCCAGGCCGTCCAGACCGTCCGTCAGGTTCACGCCGTTCGACATCGCCAGGATCATGAACAGCGCCCAGACCACGAACAGCACCGGGCCGATGGACCAGCCGAAGTCCTGGACGAAGGAGAGCTTCGTGGAGGCCGGGGTGTTGCCGAGGTTGTCGGCGAACTGGAGGGCCAGCACCGCGAAGGCGATACCGACGGTCAGCTGTCCGGCCATCTTGGCCTTGGCCCGCAGACCGAGCGAACGCCGCTTGACGATCTTGATGTAGTCGTCCAGGAAGCCGACCAGGCCCATGCCCGCCATCAGGCCGAGCACCAGCAGACCCGAGAAGGTCGGCGGCTTGCCGGTGATCACCTTGGACAGGAAGTACGCGATGATCGTCGCCAGGATGAAGGCGATACCACCCATGGTCGGGGTACCGCGCTTGGCATGGTGCTCGCGCGGGCCGTCGTCGCGGATGTACTGGCCGTAGCCCTTTTTGGCCAGCAGCTTGATCAGCAGCGGCGTGCCGATCAGCGTCAGGAAGAGACCGATGACGCCCGAGAACAGGATCTGATTCATCATCAGGCGACAACCTCGCCCTCAACACCGCCGTCGAGCAGCGCGAGCGCCACCCGTTCGAGCCCGACCGACCGGGACGCCTTCACGAGCACGACATCCCCCGAGCGCAGTTCACTGCGCAACAGGTCGACAGCCGCCTGTGCGTCGGACACGTGCACCGACTCCTCACCCCACGAACCCTCGTTATATGCGCCCAGTTGGAGCCAGGACGCTTCCCTGCCCCCGACCGCGACGAGCTTGCTGACGTTGAGTCGGACGGCGAGCCGCCCGACCGCGTCGTGCTCGGCGAGCGCCTCGTCCCCGAGCTCGGCCATCTGACCGAGCACCGCCCACGTACGACGCCCTCCGCCCATGGCCACGAGCGCGCGCAGGGCGGCTCGCATGGACTCGGGGTTCGCGTTGTAGGCGTCGTTGACGACCGTCACGCCGTCCGGGCGCTCGGTGACCTCCATCCGCCAGCGGGAGAGGGTGCCCGCCTCGGAGAGCGCACCGGCGATCTCGTCTGCGGACATGCCCAGCTCATGGGCGACGGCGGCCGCGGCGAGCGCGTTCGACACGTGGTGCTCACCGTACAGGCGCATGGTCACGTCACTGCACCCGGAGGGTGTGTGAAGGCTGAAGGCGGGCTGTCCGCTCTCCGTGAGACGGACGTTCTCGGCACGTACGTCCGCTTCGCCGGACTCTCCGAAGAGAATCACGCGCGCCTTCGTGCGGGACGCCATGGCGCGTACGAGGGGATCGTCGGCGTTGAGGATCGCGGCGCCGTCCTCCGGAAGGCCTTCGACCAACTCGCCCTTCGCCTGCGCGATCTGCTCGCGGCCGCCGAACTCGCCGATGTGGGCGGTCCCGACGTTGAGGACGAGGCCGATCCGCGGCGGGGTGAGTTCCGTCAGGTAGCGGATGTGGCCGATACTCCGGGCGCCCATCTCCAGCACGAGGAACCTGGTGTCCTCGGTGGCGCTGAGCGCGGTGAGCGGCAGCCCGATCTCGTTGTTGAACGAGCCCGGCGTGAAGACCGTCGGCGCCTTGCCGCGCAGTACCTGCGCGATGAGGTCCTTGGTGCTGGTCTTGCCCGCCGAGCCGGTGAGCGCGACGAGGGTCGCGCCGAGCCGTTCGACGACATGGCGCGCGAGGGCGCCGAGGGCCGTCTGTACGTCCGCCACGACGATCGCGGGGACGCCGACGGGCCGGGAGGCCAGTACGGCCACCGCGCCCGCGTCGACGACCGCCTGGGCGAAGTCGTGGCCGTCCACGCGTTCGCCGACGAAGGCGGCGAAGAGGCTGCCGTCCTCCACCTGGCGGGAGTCGATGACGACGGGTCCGGTGACCTGTACCGCCGGATCCGGTATGTCGTACGTCTGCCCGCCGACGACTGCTGCGATCTCGGCGAGGGAGAGGGCGATCACAAATTCATCCCTGGGTCTTCTGGATAGCTGCGCGAAGCACCTGGCGGTCGTCGAAGGGACGCACCACCCCGGCGATGTCCTGGCCCTGCTCGTGGCCCTTGCCTGCGACCAGTACGGTGTCGCCCGGCTGTGCGCGGGCGACGGCGGCGGCGACGGCGGCGGCCCGGTCCTCGAAGACCTGGACCTCGCCGCGCTGGTGCGCCGGCACCTCGGCCGCCCCCGCGAGCATCGTGGCGAGGATCGCGAGGGGATCCTCGGAGCGGGGGTTGTCGGAGGTCAGTACGGCGGTGTCGGCGAGCCGCGCGACGGCGGCGCCCATCGGCATCCGCTTCGTCCTGTCGCGGTCCCCGCCGCAGCCGAGCACCACGTGCAGGTGACCGGTCGTCACCTTGCGCAGCGCGCGCAGGACCGATTCGACGGCGTCCGTCTTGTGCGCGTAGTCGACCACCGCCAGATAGGGCTGGCCAGCGTCCACCCGCTCCAGGCGGCCCGGTACACCCGGTACGGCGCCGATGCCGTCGGCGGCGGTCTGCGGGTCGAGGCCGGCCACCGCGAGGGAGACGAGCGCGGCGAGCGAGTTCGCCACGTTGAAGGGGCCCGCGAGCGGCGACCTGGCGGTGATCCGCTCGCCCTTGGGGCCGACGGCGGTGAACGTCGAGTCCATCGGGCCCACTTCGACGTCCTCGGCGCGCCAGTCGGCGTCGGGGTGGCCCTCCGCGGAGAAGGTGACGACCGGGACGGTGGCCTCCTTGGCCAGCCGGCGCCCGTACTCGTCGTCGACGTTGACCACGCCCAGCCTGCTGCGCTTCGGCGTGAAGAGCTGAGCCTTGGCCTGGAAGTAGTCCTCCATGCCGGAGTGGAACTCCATGTGTTCCGGGCTGAGGTTGGTGAAGACGGCGACGTCGAAGACGCAGGCGTCGACCCGGCCGAGGACCAGTGCGTGGCTGGAGACCTCCATGGCGACCGCCTCGACCCCGCGTTCGCGCATGACCGCGAACAGCGCCTGGAGGTCGGTGGCTTCGGGCGTCGTGCGCTCCGACTTGATGCGCTCGTCGCCGATGCGCATCTCGACGGTGCCGATCAGGCCGGTGGAGCGGACCGTCTTCAGTCCGCCCTCGACGAGATACGCCGTGGTGGTCTTGCCGGAGGTCCCGGTGATGCCGATCTGGAGCAGGTCGGGTCCGGGGTGACCGTAGATCGTGGCCGCCAGCTCGCCCATCTGCCCGCGCGGATCGTCGACGACGAGGACCGGCAGGCCGGTGGCCGCTGCGCGTTCGGCACCCGTCGGGTCCGTCAGCACCGCGGCGGCGCCGAGGCCGGCCGCCTGCCCGACGAAGTCGGCGCCGTGCAGGCGGGCGCCCGGCAGCGCGGCGTACAGATCGCCGGGGCGCACGGCGCGGGAGTCGTGGGTGATGCCCGTGACCTCCGTGGCGGCATCCCCCGGGCTCCCCGGCGTGTCGACACCGAGCTGATCGGCGAGTTCCGCCAGAGGTGTCGCGGGGTTCTGAACCGGTCGTGGCGGCCCCGGATATGTCACAGGAACGCCCTTCTGGGTGTTTTGGGACTGATCAGCGTCTGGCACGGCGGTGAGCGTACCGGGCGCACCCCCGCCGGAGCGAAGTGAGGGCATGGACGGGCCGTGCGGCGGGAGGTGCGGCACGGCATGGTTCCCGGGGTCGGGGGTGGTCGTTGTCACGAGCTGTTCCTGGCTGGTTTCCGTGCTGATCAGGGTGTGAAGGTCACGGGGAGATTCGCGGCCTTGGCCCCGGTGGGCGGTACCTGAAGGGTCTTCAGGGCGAACTCCATGACCTCCTTGTAGATGGGCCCGCAGATCTGGCCGCCGAAGTAACTGCCCTTGGTGGCGTTCTGGATCGCGCAGTACACGGTGACCCGCGGGCTGTCGGCGGGCGCGAATCCGGCGAACGACGAGGTGTAGCCGTTGTACTTGCCGGTGGCCGGATCCACGCGGTTGGCCGTACCCGTCTTGCCCGCCACGCGGTAGCCGGGAATGCGCGCCTTGGTGCCGGTGCCCTGTTCGTCGTCGACGACGGACTCCAGCATCTGGGCGAGGGTCTTCGCCGTCTTCTCGCTGACGACCCTGGTCTTCCTGGGCTCGGCGGCGGGGGTGAAGCGGCCGTCGGCCCCCTTCGTGCCGCGCACCAGCGTGGGTTCGACGCGTACGCCGCCGTTGGCGATCGTCGAGTAGACGGAGGCCGCCTGCAACGCGCTGAGCGACACACCCTGGCCGAAAGGAATCGTGTACTGCTGCGAGGTCGACCAGTCCTCGGGTGCGGCGAGGATGCCCTTCGTCTCACCGGGGAAGTCCAGCCCGGTGTAGCCGCCGATGCCGAACTTGCGCAGATACGAGTAGAGGACCTGGTTGGCCTGCTTCTGCGTCTTGCCGAGCTGGCCGGCCGCCAGGATGGTGCCGATGTTGCTGGACTTGGCGAGCACGCCGTTGAGCGTCAGGCTCCAGGTCGGGTGGTCGATGTCGTCCTGGAAGAGACGGTCGCCGCGCTGGAGCCGGTTGGGCACGACCACATGCGTCCCGGGCGTGGCGACGTTCTCCTCCAGCACGGCCGCCATCGACATGACCTTGGCGGTGGAACCGGGCTCGTACGCGTCCTGGACGGCCGCGTTGCCCAGCGCCGCCGGGTCGGCCTCGGAGAGGTCGTTCGGGTCGAAGCCGGGCGAGTTGGCCATGGCGAGGATCTCGCCGGTCCGTGTGTCCTGCACTATCACGTACCCGCTGTCCGCCCGGGACTTCTCCACCTGCTCGGTGATGGCGTTCTGCGCGGCCCACTGGATGTCACGGTCGATGGTCAGCTCGAAGTCGGAGCCGGCCACGGCGGGCGTCTCGGTGGAGCCCGCGGTGGGGACCTGGAGGCCGCCGGACTGCGCGTACCGGATCTCGCCGTCCTTGCCCGCCAGTTCCTTGTTCAGTGCCTGCTCGAGGCCGCCGCCGCCCTTGCCGTCCGCGTTGACCCAGCCCAGTATCCCGGCGGCGAGATCTCCGTTCGGGTACACGCGCTTGCTGGCGGGGACCGCGACGATGCCGCCGAGCACGTTGACCGTGCCCGGATCGGTCTCGGCCTTGGCCGCGAGCGTGTTCCTCAGGTCCTTGATCTGCTTCCAGACCTGGGGGGTCTGGCGGTTGGCGAGCAGGGTGTAGCGGGTGTTCTTCGTCCTGAGCTTCTTGGTGACCCTGTCCACGTCCTGGCCGAGGATCGGGGCGAGCAGCGCCGCGGCCTGCTCGGGCGCGTCCGTCGTCTTAGTGGCCTTCTCGGTGAACAGCGTGGGGTCGGCCGTGATGTCGTACGCGTCCACACTGGCCGCCAGTTCGACGCCGTTGCGGTCCGTGATCCCACCTCGCTCGGCGGCCAGCGTGCGCCCGACGTACCGGTTCTGCTCGGCCTTCGCGACATACGTGCTCGCGTCCACGGCCTGCACCTGGAGCAGTCGTACGACGAAGGCGATCATCACCAGGGTCAGCGCGAGGCTGACCATACGGAGCCGGGGGCGCGGGCTGCCGAGGCGGATGACCCGGGGGCCGCTGGGCCTCGACGCGGTCGGCCGGCGCGGAGGGCGGGCCCCGGGCCCCGGACGCCGCTGGCCTCCGGGACGTACGGGCCTGGCGGGGCCGGGCACTCGGCGGCGCGGCGGTTCCCTGTCGGACACTTCCGTCACCTGCCGGGGGTTGTGGGGGGCTGCGCGGACGGGATGGCGGGCTGCGCGGTGCCGACGGCCGCGGAGGGCGTCGGCACCGGAGTCGGGGGCGGGGTCGGAGTCACGGTCACGACCGGAGTCGGGGGCGGCGCGGGGGCGAGGACCTCGGGCGGGCGCACCGGGGTGCGGGCCGCGGACTGCTGGGCCGCCGCTCCGGGGACGCCCTTGACGCTGCCGTCCGGGCCGAGGAACGCCGGGTCGCCGCCGGGCACCATGCCCAGTTCGCGGGCCCGGAGCTGGAGGGCGTCGGGCGCGGCGTAGGCGTCCACGTCCCGCTGGAGCGCCTGCTCCTCGTCGGTGAGGCTCTTGGTGTCCTTCTGCAGGTCGTCGAGCTGGAACGAGCCCGCGCTGAGCGCGGAGTTCAGCACGAGGAGACCGATGAGGCCGCCGCCGAGCAGCAGCACCACCAGCAGGACGAAAGGGGTACGGGCGGCTGTCCCGGCACCGGCCGGGAGAAGCCGGGCGAGCCGAGCCGCTCGCCCTCTCAGTTCGGGTTTCCTACTCACGCACCCTCCCTGTGGGTTCGGGTTTCCGACTCACTCGTCCTCCCTCTCCCCGCGCCTCACTCGGCTTCCTCCCGGATGCGCTGGGCTCCTCGCAGCCGGGCGGGAGCCGCCCGCCGGTTCTCGGCGACCTCTTCCTCGCTGGGAAGTTCGGCACCGCGCGTGAGCAGCTTGAGCCGGGGCTGGTAGCGCTCCGGCACGACCGGCAGGCCGGGCGGCGCCGTGTTGGCGGCGCCGGCCGCGAACACCTGCTTGACCAGCCGGTCCTCCAGCGAGTGGTACGACAGGACGGCGATCCGGCCGTCGACCGCGAGCGCCCGCACGGCCGCCGGAATCGCCCTCTCCAGGACGCTGAGTTCGCCGTTGACCTCGATGCGCAGCGCCTGGAAGGTGCGCTTGGCGGGGTTGCCGCCGGTGCGCTTGGCGGCCTGCGGCAGCGAGTCGCGGATCAGCTCGACGAGCCGGGCGCTGTTACTGAAGGGCTCCGTCTCGCGTTCGCGCACGACCGCGGACACGATCCGCTTGGCCTGCTTCTCCTCGCCGTACGCCCGCAGGATCCGCACCAGTTCGCCCGGCGGGTAGGTGTTGAGGACCTCGGCCGCGCTCATGCCGGTCGTCTGGTCCATCCGCATGTCGAGGGGAGCGTCCTGGGCGTACGCGAAGCCGCGGTCCGCCTCGTCGAGTTGCATGGAGGAGACGCCGAGGTCGAACAGGACGCCCTGGACGCGCGGGGTGCCCAGGCGGTCGAGTACGTCGGGGAGTTCGTCGTAGACGGCGTGCACGAGCGCGGCTCGGTCGCCGAAGGGGGCGAGCCGCTCCCCGGAGAGGCGCAGCGCCTCCTTGTCACGGTCCAGGGCCACGAGCCGTGCCTCGGGGAACCGCGTGAGGAGCGCCTCGCTGTGGCCGCCGAGTCCCAGGGTGCAGTCGACGACGACGGCTCCTGGCCCGGTCAGGGCCGGGGCCAACATGTCCAGGCACCGCTGGAGCATCACCGGGACGTGTCGACTCTGGCTCAAGGGGCCCTCTCAGATCCGACGCGGGCGTCGCACCGCCGGGTCCCCGCCCGCTCGAGAAGAGGAGGCCGCCGGCGCCGGGACAGTGGCGTCAGCCGACCGGGAGCGGGAGGAGGCCGAGCCGTACGTACGCGCCGCGCACGTGGGGAAACGCCGGAGTATCGCCGGGTTTCCAGGGAAAACAGTCCAGCAGGGAGGGCCTCGCCTCCCGCTTCGCGTCACTTTAGTCCACGGTGTCTCGCGGTCAATCAACCGGCATGCGCGTCGTGAGTCCCGCTCCCGACGAAGCCGTAAATCGGAAAGAACAACCCATATGGGCGAGCCGCCACCGCCCGTGTGGGTTACCTCACAACAAGCCACGATGGCGTTCTTTGTCCCCTCTCACGACAGGACCACTTCCCACGCGCCCAGTACCGTCATAGGTATGACGACCTCCGCATCCGTTCCCACCGAGCCCGAAGGCGCCATATCCCGCGAGGGCACCGTGACCGAGCGCCTCGTCGAAGCGAACCAGCGGTACGCCGCGGCCTTCGCCGATCCGGGGATGGACGCCCGCCCGGTCCTGCGCGTCGCGGTGGTCGCGTGCATGGACGCACGGCTCGACCTGCACGCCGCGCTCGGCCTGGAGCTGGGCGACTGCCACACCATCCGCAACGCGGGCGGCGTGGTCACCGACGACGTGATCCGCTCCCTCACGATCAGCCAGCGGGCACTCGGCACCCGCAGCGTCGCCCTCATCCACCACACCGGCTGCGGCCTGGAGTCGCTCACCGAGGACTTCCGGCACGACCTGGAGATGGAGGTCGGCCAGCGCCCCGCCTGGGCGGTCGAGGCCTTCCGGGACGTCGAACAGGACGTAAGGCAGTCGATGCAGCGCGTGCGCACCTCTCCGTTCCTGCTGCACACGGACGATGTGCGCGGCTTCGTCTTCGACGTCACGACCGGTCTGCTGCGCGAGATCGACCCGGCCTGACGCCTTCGCCGGGCCCCCGCGGTGACCGCCGGAACCCTTGTGGGACTCTCTCTCCACTAAAAAATCATGACCCTTCGATACCCAAAGGGATACAAGGCAGACATATCGCGGCCAGTTATCCACAGGCGGATGACACGAACCGGTAACGGCAACAAGAATGCGGGTGTGGCGTCACGCGGAACTTTTCCCGTGTGGTGTCCGTGTTTCGAGGTGGGCCGGTCCGCACAGGGCGTCGGCCCGCGAAAGGGCCGAGGAGGGCCGGGTGACGACCTATGACGATCGAGCGAGCCTTACGGACTTGACCGCCACTGTGGAGCGTGTCCGCAGTTCGGTGGAAGGGGTGATCGAGGGCAAGCCTGAGGTCGTACGGCTTTCGCTGACCGTGCTGCTCGCCGAGGGCCATCTTCTGATCGAGGATGTTCCGGGCGTCGGCAAGACCATGCTCGCCAAGGCACTGGCGCAGTCCATCGACTGCTCGGTGCGCCGTATCCAGTTCACGCCAGACCTGCTGCCCTCGGACATCACGGGTGTGTCCATCTGGGACCAGCAGCGCCGGGACTTCGAGTTCAAGCCGGGCGCGATCTTCGCGCAGATCGTGATCGGCGACGAGATCAACCGCGCCTCGCCGAAGACCCAGTCCGCGCTCCTGGAGTCGATGGAGGAGCGCCAGGTCACCATCGACGGGACCACCTACGAACTCCCCAGCCCCTTCATGGTGGTGGCCACGCAGAACCCGGTCGAGATGGAGGGCACCTACCCGCTGCCCGAAGCCCAGCGCGACCGCTTCATGGCCCGCGTCTCCATCGGCTATCCCAGCCCGGAGGCCGAGTTGCAGATGCTGGACATCCACGGCGGAGTGAACCCGCTGGACGACCTCCAGCCGGTGGCGCACGCGCACGAGATCGTGAAGCTGATCGACGCGGTCCGCAGCGTCCACGTCGCCGACGCGGTACGGCGGTACGCGGTGGAGCTGGTCGGGGCCACCCGCACGCACCCCGACCTCAGACTCGGCGCCTCGCCGCGTGCCACGCTGCATCTGCTGCGCGCGGCGAAGGCGTCAGCCGCCCTCAGCGGCCGGGACTACGCCCTGCCGGACGACATCCAGGCACTCGCCGTGGCAGTCCTGGCCCACCGTCTGCTGCCCACGGCACAGGCACAGTTGAACCGGCGTTCGGCCGAGCAGGTCGTCCAGGAGATCCTTCAGCGCACCGCCGTTCCCGCCGCGCCCCAGCAGCAGGCCGGCTTCACGGTGGGCCGCGGTGCGACGGCCTACGGCCAGCAGCCGCCGCGGAGGCTTGGATGACGCAAGGTGGGACGGGGTACACCGCGGAGGAGGACAAGGGCGGCGTGCGCACAGCGCTCGCCGGGCTCACCACGCGGGGGCGCTCCTTCCTTGCCGCCGGAATCGCGGCCGCGATCTGCGCGTACGTCCTGGGGCAGAGCGATCTGCTCCGGGTCGGCCTGCTCCTCGCGACCCTCCCCCTGGTCTGCGCGACCGTGCTGTACCGCACCCGCTACCGGGTCTCCGGCAGCCGCAGACTCGCCCCCGCGCGCGTGCCCGCCGGTTCCGAGGCCCGGGTGCACCTGCGGATGGACAACGTCTCGCGGCTGCCCACCGGCCTGCTGATGCTTCAGGACCGGGTGCCGTACGTGCTCGGTCCGCGGCCCCGCTTCGTCCTGGACCGGGTGGAGGCGGGCGGCCGCCGCGAGGTGTCCTACCGGGTGCGCTCGGACCTGCGCGGCCGCTATCCGCTGGGCCCGCTGCAACTACGGCTCACGGACCCCTTCGGGATGTGCGAGCTGACGCGTTCCTTCTCGACGTACGACACCCTGACCGTCATCCCGCGCGTGGAGCCGCTGCCGCCGGTGCGGCTGACCGGCGAGGCCAAGGGGTACGGCGACGGGCGGCAGCGCTCGCTGGCCCTGGCGGGCGAGGACGACATCATCCCGCGCGGCTACCGCTACGGCGACGATCTGCGCCGGGTGCACTGGCGCCTGACCGCGCGCTACGGCGAGCTGATGGTCCGCCGCGAGGAGCAGCCGCAGCGCTCCCGCTGCACGGTGCTGCTCGACACCCGGGGCCTCGCCTACGAGGGCGCGGGCCCCGACTCGGCCTTCGAATGGGCCGTCTCGGGCGCGGCGTCCTCCCTGACGCACATGCTCGAACGGGGTTTTTCGGTACGGCTGTTGACCGACACCGGCAGTTCGGTGCCCGGTGAGGGCGCGGACGGGTTCGCGGGCGCGAGCCAGGAGACGGCGGACGCGGCCGGGCTGATGATGGACACCCTCGCCGTCGTCGACCACTCGGACGGCACGGGGCTGTCCCGTGCGTACGACGTGCTGCGCGGCGGGAACGAAGGGCTGCTGATCGCCTTCCTGGGCGACCTGGACGAGGAACAGGCCACGGTGCTCGCCAAGATGCGCCAGCGCAGCGGCGGGGCCGTCGCCTTTCTGCTGCACAGCGAGGCATGGATGCGGGAACCGACCGACGCCCCCGGGCCGTTGGACAACAGCGAGGACCAACTGCGCATGCTGCGCGAAGCGGGCTGGACGGCTGTGAGAGTGCCGCGGGGGGCGGGAATCGCCGACCTGTGGCGTGAGGCGGACCGGCAGCGCACGGGCGTGGCGTCGACGGGAAGTACGGCTGGGGGTGATCGTGCGTGAGCGGGCGTGCGCGACTGGCGTTGTGTGCGGCGGCGGCCACCCTGATGGCCGCGAGTGCGCTGTTGCCGCTGGTCGATCCGGCGACCTGGTTCTTCCAGGCGGCGTTTCTGCTGGCGATGCAGTCCGGTGTGGGCGCGCTGACCCGGCGGGTTCCGCTGGCCAGGCCGCTGACCGTGGCGGCGCAGGCGTTGGTGACGCTGCTGCTGCTGACGCTGGTCTTCGCCCGGCAGCAGGCGTTCCTCGGGATCATCCCGGGGCCCGAGGCGTTCGACCGGTTCGGGATGCTGCTCCAGGCGGGCGGTGACGATGTCGGGCGGTTCGCGATCCCGGCGCCGCTGTCCGACGGCATCCGGCTGATGCTGGTCGGCGGTGTCCTGGTGATCGGGCTGGCGGTGGACGCCCTCGCGGTGACGTTCCGCAGCGCGGCGCCCGCCGGACTGCCGCTGCTCGCGCTGTACTCGGTCGCCGCGGGGCTGTCCGGCGGCGGTGCCGCCTGGCTGTGGTTCCTGCTCGCGGCCGTCGGCTATCTGGTCCTGCTGCTGGCCGAGGGCCGCGACCGGCTCTCGCAGTGGGGCCGTGTCTTCGGCGGAGCGTCCCGCGCACCGGGTCCCGAAGCCCCGGACGTCGCCGTCGCGCCCGTCCGCACCGGACGGCGCATCGGCGCGGTCGCCCTGGGCATCGCCCTGGTGGTGCCGCTCGCCCTGCCTTCGCTCGACGGCGGTCTGCTGGACGCCGCGGGTGGCGGCGTCGGTTCGGGCTCCGGTGGCGGCGGCACGATCTCCGCGGTGAACCCGCTGGTCTCGCTCCGCGACAGCCTGAACGTGGACGAGGACCGCGAGGTCATGTCGTACCGCACCAACTCCGAAGAAACCCAGGACATGTATCTGCGGATCGTCTCCCTGGACGACTTCGACGGGACGGCCTGGAAGCCGGCCCAGCGGCACATCATCGATGTGCCGGACACGTTCCCGACGCCGATCGGCCTCGGGAGCGACGTCCGGCGGACCGCGATCCGGACCCGTGTCGCCGCGGCCGACTGGTACGCGCAGGACTGGCTCCCGATGCCCTACCCGGCCAGCCAGGTCGACATCAGCGGCAGCTGGCGGTACGAGCCGGTGGGGCGCACGCTCGTCGGCGACCACGGGCAGAACACCCGAGGTGTGCAGTACGAGGTGACGAGCCTGCTGGTGCAGCCGACGGCGGAGCAGCTCGCGAACGCGCCCGAGCCGGATCCGAATCTGAAGCGCGAGTTCACCGAGGTGCCCGATTCGCTGCCTTCGGTGGTCGCCGACACCGCGAACGAGGTCACGGCGGGCTCGGCCAATCACTACGAACAGGCGGTCAAACTCCAGGACTTCTTCGCGGTGAGCGGTGGGTTCACGTACGACACGGAGGTGCAGGTCGGCAGCGGCTCCGCCGCGATCGCGCGTTTCCTGAAGGACAGGGAGGGCTTCTGCGTCCACTTCTCCTTCGCGATGGCCGCGATGGCCCGCACGCTGGGAATACCGGCCCGTGTCGCGGTGGGCTTCACGCCCGGTTCCGCGCAGCCCGACGGTTCGATGACGGTGGGGCTGAAGGACGCGCACGCCTGGCCCGAGCTGTACTTCGAGGGAGTGGGCTGGACGCGCTTCGAGCCGACTCCGAACCGGGGTTCGGTACCGGAGTACACCCAGCCGGAGACGTCGGGCACGGACGTGCCGGCCGTGCCTGAACCGACGGAGTCGGCGTCCACGGCGCCCTCCGCTGCGGCGTCGGCCGGCGAGAGCTGCACGACGCAGGAGCGGAAGCTCGAGGCGTGCGCGAGCGAGTCGGCGCTGGCGGCGGTGGGGTCGGACGACGACGGCATGCCGTGGCTCCAGATCCTGGGGCTCGCCCTGGCCGGGCTCCTGTTGCTGGGTGTGCCGCTGTTGCCCATGCTGTGGCGCATGCGGATACGGTCCCTGCGGCTCGGCGGGCACGGACGCACCGAGGCGGACGTCCCGGTGTACACGCTGGGTGCCTGGCTGGAAGTGACCGATACGGCGTGGGACCACGGCATCGAGCCGGACGACTCGCAGACGCCCCGAAAGGCCGCCGCGCGGATCGTCCGTATCGGGCTCCTCGACCCGCCGGCGGCGGACGCGGTGCACCGGCTGGCGGCGGCCGTGGAGCAGGTGCTCTACGCCCCGCATCCGCGCGCCACACCGGGTCTCGCGGAGGACGCCCGCCAGATCGCGGACTTCTTCCGCTCCTCGGCGAGCCGCCCTGCCCGACTCCGAGCACTCCTCGCCCCTCGCTCGGCCATCCGGGTGGCCTGGGCGGCCTCGGACCGCTGGACGGCCCTGACCGCCCGCCTCGCTGCCCGGTGGGAGACCTGGCTGCACCGCCCTTCGGCGGGCCAGGGCCAGAGCAGCTGACCTGAGCGCCTGTGTGCGACCCCCGCCCCGTCTTGGGCGGGGGCCGCACACAGGCGGGCCTCCGGTGGAGAGTCGTTCACCCGGGCAGACGGGCCCGAGAGGAGAGTCGCTCATCCCGACAGGAGCCCGCGGCGGAGAGTCGTTAACCCCGGCTGATGGGCCTGCGGTGGTGGGTCACCCACACCTCAGCGTCTACGGGCACCGTGCTCCCGCCCCTCCCCCAGGCTCTCGGCTTCGCCGCACCGCGCGGGATTCAGGGCGTGCGTGAGGGGGTGTCCACCACATCAGGTGGACACCCCCTCACAGAAGGTTTGCGACTGCGACGCCTGGAGGGCTACTGGCCCTGTTCGTCGCGGCGACGCTGCCAACGTTGTTCGATGCGGTCCATCATGGAGCGGCGCTGCCGGCCCTGACCGCGTGCGGCCGGCGCCCCTGGGGCGGTCGGCTGTTCACCCGGTTTGGGGGCCTTGCGCCAACCGGTGACGGCGAGCACAGCGCAGCCCAGCATGACGAGGAAACCCACCACGCTCAGCCAGATCTGCACCGTGACCATCCCGGCCATGAGGAGCGCGATACCCACAAGGAAGCCCGCGACCGCCTGATACACCCGTCGCCGGGTGTACGTACGCAGCCCGCTTCCCTCAAGCGCTGTCGCGAACTTGGGATCTTCGGCGTACAGCGCTCGCTCCATCTGCTCGAGCATTCGCTGCTCGTGCTCCGAGAGCGGCACGGAGTCCTCCTCATCGTGCAGTCGCCGGGGCGACCGGGGGTCCCGTTCAGGATAGGCAGGGAATCGCCCCCGTGAAACCCGCCCCTCTACGCCAATTCGCCGACCGGAAGCCGCCATGACGCCCGGATCCACTGAGGCGTACATTCCCCAGCGACCGGCCTCTCATGCCGAACGGTCTCCCTCGATCATACGGCGCCGAGCGCCGTATCGGGGGGCCTGTGGCGTACTCCATGTGCAGCCAAGTCCCTGATCAGCGGCGCACCACAGCGGACGACTCAAGCCCCGCCGGTCCCCGGCGTCTCACCGAGCACATGAAGCTGCGTCGCCACGGAGTGGAAGGCGGCGAGTTCGGCCGCTGCCGCCTCCAGTTTCAGCAACGCTTCCAGGGCCCCGGGCTCGGTGTCCACGAGGACTCCGGGGACCAGGTCGGCGAAGATCCGCACACCGTGGACGGCGGCGACGTTCAGGCCCGCGCCCTCGACGAGCGCGGTGAGCTGCTCGGCGGTGAAACGGTGGGGTACGGGATCACCCTCGCCCCAGCGTCCGTCCGGGTCGCCGAGCGCCCGCCTGGCCTCCGTGAAGTGCCCGGCGAGGGCGCGGGCCAGCACGGCTCCGCCGAGGCCCGCGGCGAGGAGGCTGAGGACGCCTTCGGGACGCAGCGCGTCCACCACGTTGCGGACGCCCTGGGCCGGGTCGTCCACGTACTCCAGGACGCCGTGGCACAGCACCGCGTCGTAGCCACCGCGCTCGACGACGTCGAAGAGGCCGTGCGCGTCGCCCTGGACGCCGTGCACCCGGTCGGCGACCGAGGCCTCGGCGGCCCGGCGCTCCAGCGCGAACAGCGCGTTCGGGCTGGGGTCGACGACGGTGACGCGGTGGCCGAGCCGGGCCACGGGCACGGCGAAGTTGCCGCTGCCGCCCCCGGTGTCGAGGACGTCCAGGGACTCCCGGCCGGTGGCCTTGACCCGGCGGTCCAGGGCGTCCTTGAGGACCTCCCAGACCACGGCGGTACGGAGAGAAGCGCGGGGGCGCATCGGGTCCGACACGGAAGTGACTCCTCGGCGCGGCACCGCCTCTTGCGCGGCGGAGCGATCGGGGGGCCTCCCGTTCCCCGTTCTCGGGTCGGAAGGCTTCAGGCGCCTCCACCCTAGTGGGCCGCGAAGGGCTCACCGCCGACCGGCACCGGGTCACCAACCCGGTTCGGTGGACTCGTCGGCCCACCGAGGGAAATGGGGCCCACGCCGGTCAGCCGGCGTCCGGGACCTGGTGGTCTCCTTCCTGCCTCGGCTGGGGCAGCACGGGCTGCAGGACCAGCATCCGCTCGACGAGGCGCAGGAACATCGCCACGTCGCGTATCAGGTCGTCGGCGTCGCGGCTGCGTGCCGCGCCCTGTATGCCCGCCTCGGCACGGGCGCGGCGGGTCGCTCCGGAGGCGAACAGCGCGCTCCATTCGGCGAGTTCGGGCGCGATCTCGGGGAGCACCTCCCAGGCGCTCCGGATGCGGGCCCTGCGTCGGGGGGTGGGTTCGGGGCGGCCCCGCGCGGCGAGGACGGCGGCGGCGGTGCGCAGGGCGGCCAGGTGGGCCGTCGCGTAGCGCTCGTTCGGCGTTTCGAGGGTCGTCGCCTCGTCGAGTCCGGCGTGGGCCTGGGCGAGCAGTTCGAGGGCGGCGGGCGGGGCGGTGGCCCGGCGGAGCACGGGGTGCACGTCGCTCGCGGGGCCGTTCAGTGAGGGGGCAGGGCCGGTGGCGCGGCGCCGGTGGGAGGCGGCTGCGGATGAGTTGGCCATGACGAACCTCCTGTCGTCTGTGCGACGGCCCTGTGGCCGTATGTGTCCATCGTGAGGTATGCCACTGACAATCCATCCTGACCTGCACTTTTGCTTCGATCGAAGGTTCGAGATAGTTTTTGCACTGACCAGTCAGTTCAAAAGTGGGTTCAGGAGTCGGCCGTGCGGGTCGGCTCTCGGAGGGGGATCGGAGGGGAAGCTGTGGGCGAGCACCGCGGAGTCGCCGTCATGGCGGAGGGGTTCGGGCTCGAGGGGCCGCGCGGCTGGGCGTTCCGGGACGTGGCGGTCTCCGCCGGGCCCGGCTCGCTGATCGCTGTCGTGGGCCCGTCCGCTTCCGGCCGGACATGTCTGCTTCTGGCGCTCAGCGGGCGGATGAAGCCGAGCGAGGGACAGGCCGTGGTCGGCTCCTACCGGCTGCCCGAGCAGATGTCGGCGGTGCGCCGGATCAGCGCGCCTGCCCATGTGCCCGGTGTCACCGATCTGGACCCGGCCCTGACCGTCGGGGAGCACCTGCTGGAACGGGCGCTGCTGCAACGGCGGTTCGGAGGTTCGCTGCGGGGGCTGCTGCGACCGCGTGCCGAGCGGGTGGCCGAGGCGAAGCTGCGGATCGACGCCGCGCTGACCGCCGCCGGGCTCGACCGGGAGACGCTGCCCAAGGGTTCCCGGACGTCCGTTCGCGACCTGGAGCGCCTGGAGGCACTGCGGCTGTCGGTCGCGCTGGCTCTCATCGGCCGGCCGCGCCTGCTGGCCGTCGACGACCTCGACCTCAAGCTGCCGGATGCCGAGCGGGCGGAGGCCTGGGCCCTGTTGCGGTCGCTCGCCGAGTCCGGAACGACGGTCCTCGCGGTGTGCGACGAGGCTCCGGAGGACGCCGTGATCGTGTCCACCAGGCCCAAGGACATCCCGGCAACCACGGACAGGCGGCCGCACGACCACGGGAACACCGGCTTCGACGACGACACCGACGCCGACAGCGACAGCGACAGCAACAGCGACAGCGACAGCGACAAGAACCACGACAAGGAGACGGCCGATGGGCTCGCCGAGACTGGCCTCGCTTGAGCTCAGGCGTTTCGGCAGGGGCAGGCTCCCGCGCGCCGCGCTGGCCGCGCTCCTGCTGTTGCCCCTGCTCTACGGCGCCCTCTACCTGTGGTCGTTCTGGGACCCGTACGGCCGTCTCGACCGCATCCCCGTCGCGCTGGTGAACGATGACAAGGGGGCGACGGCCGCGGGCCAGAAGATCACGGCGGGAGACGAGATCACCAAGGGGCTGCGCGACAGCGACACCTTCGAGTGGCACGAGGTGAGCGCGGCCGAGGCCCGGGAGGGCGTCGAGGACGGCAGTTACTACCTGTCGCTGACCATGCCGAGCGACTTCAGCAGGCGGATCGCCTCCAGCTCCGGGGAGTCACCGGAGACGGGCGCGCTCCAGGTGCGTACGAACGACGCGAACAACTACATCGTCGGGCAGATCTCCCGGACGGTGTTCAGCGAGGTGCGCACGGCCGCTTCCACGAAGGCCTCCCGGTCGTTCCTCGACAAGATCTTCGTCTCGTTCTCGGACATCCACGGGGAGACCGAGAAGGCCGCCAAGGGGGCCGACAAGCTGGAGAGCGGGATCGGCACGGCGGAGCAGGGGGCGAAGGACCTCACGGACGGCCTCAAGGACGCCAAGGCGGGCAGCGGGAAGCTCTCCGCGGGCCTGAAGAAGCTCAACACGGGCGCGGGCGACCTGGAGGACGGCTCACGGCAGGTCGCGGACGGTACGCAGACCCTGGCCGACAAGGTCAACGGGGTCGCGGACGAGGTGGGTCCCTTCCTGAAGGACAACGAGAAGGCCATCGGCGACACGGCCCAGCTGGTCGCCGACGCCGCCGCCGGAATCCGCGCCAACCTCGACACCCTGGCCAAAACCGCTCCGGCCGCGGCCAAGGGCGCTCACACGGCCTCCGCCACGCTGGACACGGTCTACCGGGCGCGTTGCGAGACCCCGCCGATCCCGGACGCCGCGTGCCCCGACCTGAAGAAGGCCGAGCAGGCGGCCGCGGACGTGGCCACGGTCGCCGACGACGTCAACACGCTGGTCGCGGACCAGGACGGCGATCTCGACAAGCTCGACAAGAACCTGGCCACGCTCCAGAAGCAGGCCCAGACACTCGCCGACCGCTCGCCGAACCTCTCCGAGGACCTCGACGACGCCGTCTCCAAGATCAACAAACTGAACGCGGGAGCCGGGAAGGTCGCCGACGGGGCCAAGACGCTGCACTCGGGGCTCGGCACGGCCAAGACCGGCGCCGCGGACCTCGACACGGGCGTCGGCAAGCTGAAAACGGGCGCGAGCGACCTCGGCACCGGCCTCTACAAGCTCGTCGACGGCTCCGGGACCCTCGCCGACGGACTGCACGACGGAGCCGGGCAGATCCCCGACTACGACAAGCAGGACCGCGACCAGCGCACCGGCGTCATGTCGGACCCGGTGCGGCTCGCCTCCCAGGACCTCCACAAGGCGCCCAACTACGGCACCGGCTTCGCCCCGTACTTCATCCCCCTGTCCCTGTGGGTGGGCGCGATGGTGGCGTACATGCTGATCCAGCCGCTCAACCGGCGCGCGCTCGCGGCGGGCGCCTCGGCCTGGCGCATCGCACTGGCCGGCTGGCTGCCGGTGGCCGCCATAGGGGTGCTTCAGACGGCGGCCCTGATGTCCGTGCTGCACTGGGCGATCGGCCTGGAGATGACGCACGCGGCCGGGACGGTGGGCTTCCTGTTCCTGGTGACGGCATGCTTCGCGGCGATCGTGCAGTGGCTGAACGCCCGCTTCGGAGCGGCGGGCCGGATCCTCGTGCTCGCCTTCCTGATGCTCCAGCTGACCTCGGCGGGCGGCACGTACCCCGTCCAGACCAGTCCGGGCTTCTTCAACGCGATCCACCCCTTCCTGCCGATGAGTTACGTGGTCGACGCCCTCAGGAGGCTCATCACGGGAGGCGGTCTCGGGCCGGTATGGCAGGCCTGCGCCGTCCTCACGGCCTTCACCGTGGGCGCCCTGGCTCTGACCGCCCTGTCCGCACGCCGTAAGCAGGTGTGGACCCTCGACCGGCTGCACCCGGAGCTGAGCCTGTGACCGCGCGCGCGGGCGGTGCTGTGACAATCAGGGCCATGGAAAGCAGCAGCACCACGGCGGCCGGCGGCAGCCGCCGCGAGGCGACCCGGCAGAAGCTCTACGAGGCGGCCGTCACCCTGATCGCCGAACAGGGCTTCTCCGCCACCACGGTGGACGAGATCGCCGAACGCGCCGGAGTCGCGAAGGGCACCGTCTACTACAACTTCGCGAGCAAGTCCGTCCTCTTCGAGGAACTGCTGCGGCACGGTGTCGGCCTCCTCACCGCCTCTCTCCGGGAGGCGGCCGAGGGGACCGCGGCCGAGGGCGGCAGCAAGGTCGACGCGCTGGACGCGATGATCCGGGCCGGGCTCGTCTTCATCGACCGCTATCCCGCCTTCACCCAGCTCTACGTGGCCGAGCTTTGGCGCACCAACCGCGCCTGGCAGTCCACGCTCCTGGTGGTCCGGCAGGAGGCGGTCGCGGTCGTCGAGGGCGTCCTGCGCGACGGCGTGGCCAACGACGAGCTCAGCGACGAGATCGACATCCCGCTGACGGCCGCCGCGCTGGTCGGCATGGTCCTGGTGGCCGCCCTGGACTGGCAGGCCTTCCAGCCCGAGCGATCCCTGGACGACGTCCACGCGGCCCTCTCCCGGCTGCTCCAGGGACGGGTGAGCGGCAACCGCTGAAAAATTCCCGGGCCACGGCGGCAACCGTGGAGCGCTGTACGGGGCACGGCGGCGCCGGCGGAGCGCTGTCCGGGCCCGGCGGGCGACCGCCGAGCTCTTACGGGCGCGACGACAACCGCCAAGACCCCACCGCACCCGCGGTACACGAAAGCGCCGGTCCGATGTGGCCGCGTCCCCCGCGGGCCAGTCGAACCGGCGCCTCGTCGTGCTCCCCCGTACTTCCCCCAACCCCCGTCGGGACCCGTCCGGTCACCCCCGGGTCCCCCTGCCTCGCTCCCGCCGACGAATCGGCGGAAGGAGCGGCCAAGGGCGCGAGAACCGTTCCGCCGCCCCGTGTCGGCGGTGCCGGAACCGCGCCCCCTTCCGTGCCTCCACTCTCTCGTTCACGCAGGTCGGGGCCCATCCGCGCATGTACTCATCTCTCCCCCTGGGTACGAGTACTCAGCCGTAGGCACTCAAGCCCAGGACGCGCCGTCCCCGACTGGTTACGATCGCCTCCGTGTCCGTACTCCCCCTGGTCTTCACCAGCGGCTGGGCCAGCGGCATCAACGCGTACGCGGTGGTGCTCCTCCTCGGCGTCTTCGGCGCCACCGGCCTGACCGACGACGTCCCCGAGGCCCTCCAACGTCCTGAGATCCTGGTCACAGCGGGCGTTCTGTTCCTGTGTGAGGCGTTCGCCGACAAGATCCCGTACGTCGATTCGGTGTGGGACACCGTGCACACGGTGATCCGGCCCGTGTCGGGCGCCGTGGTCGGGGCGCTGCTCGCCGGACAGAGCGGTTCGCTCCCCGAACTGGCGGCGGGCGCGATCGGCGGTTCGACGGCGCTGGCCAGCCACACCGTCAAGGCCGGGACGCGGATGGCGATCAACACCTCGCCCGAGCCGTTCAGCAACATCATCATGAGCACCGCCGAGGATCTCGGGGTCGCGGGGATCCTCACCTTCGCGATGTTCCATCCCGAGGCCGCCGCGATCATCGCGGCCGTCCTGCTGATCGCCGGGCTGATGGTGCTCTGCTTCCTGGTCTCGCGGATCAGACGGTTCCGGCGCCGCAGGGCCCAGCGCCGGGAGGAGAAACGGCTGGCGGCCGGCGTGGGGCGCCGGCCCGACTGACCGCCGGGCGGGATTGTCGGTGCCGGCCGATAAAGTCCCTGGCATGGCACGAATTGCGGTGATGGGCGCCGGGATGGGCGCGATGGCGGCCGCCGCCCGGCTGGCCGTCGCGGGCCACCGGGTGGTGGTGTACGAGCGCACGGCGACGTACGGCGGTGCGGTGCGCCGCTTCGAGCGCGACGGTTTCGCGTTCGACACGGGACCGGGGCTGCTGCCGCTGCCCGCGGTCTACCGCGACCTGTTCCTCAAGACCGGCAAGGAGCCGCTGGAAGCCTGCGTCGAGCTGGTCCAGGTGGACCCGTCCTCACGCCATGTCTTCGCGGACGGCACCGACGTGTCCTTGCCGAACGCGTCCCGCGCGGGCGTCGTCACCACGCTCACCGAGGCGCTCGGCGCGGGCGCGGGCGAGCGCTGGGGCGACTTCCTGGTGCGGGCGCGCGAGGCGTGGGACCGCACGCGCAGACCGCTCCTGGAGGAGCCCCTGTGGCCGAACTGGCCGGTGCTCGCCGAGCGCGAGCCCTACCCGGCGGTGCCGCACAAGCGGCTGCTGCGCACCCGGCGGGCCGCCACCCTCGCCGAGGTCGGCGCCTGGGAGCTGCGCGACCCGCGCCTGACGGCCCTCCTGGAGAGCCACGCCCTCGCCTGCGGGCTGGACCCGCGCGTCGCCCCGGCGAGCGCCGCGGTGCTGCCGTACATGGAGCACGCCTTCGGCACCTGGTATGTCCGCGGCGGCCTGCGGGAGTTGGCGCGCGCCGTGTACGAGCGGTGTGTCGCCCGGCGGGTCGAGTTCGTCTTCGGCGCCGAGGTCACGGGGATCGTGGAGAAGGACGGCCGGGCCGCGGGGGTGGAGCTGCGGGACGGCACCGTCGCCGAGGCGGACACGGTCGTCGGCAGCGGCCCCTGGCGGCTGAGCGGCCTGAGCCGCCCCGAGTTGTACGTGGCGGACGACGTCGAGCCGACCGCGGAGTCCCTCTTCGCCGGCAAGGTCGTGGTCTGCCTGGCCCTGCGCGGCGCGCGCGAGGCGGGCGCCGCGCACCGCACGGTCGTGCACACCACCGACCGGGAGCGCGAGTTCGACCTCTTCGGGCTCGGCACACCACCGGAACTGCCGACCGTGTGGGTCGAGCGCCCGGACGACCCGCGGCTGCGCCCCGATGACGCGCACGAGTCCGTGGTGCTCACGTCGACGGTGCCGTCCGGGGCCCACCACGACTGGACGGCGGCCGGGGCCGCGGACGCCTTCGCGGACCGCATGGTCACCGCCGCCGAGCGAGCCGTTCCCGGGCTGCGTGAGCGGGTGCTGTGGCGCGAGGTGCGCACTCCCGTGCACACGGAGGAGGAGACCGGCGCCCAGGGCGGCGGCATACCCGCGCCCTCGCTGGCGGGCGCGGCCGGGGCCCTGCTGCATCCGGCGAACAGCACCCGCCTGCCGGGCCTGTTCGCGGTCGGCGGCTGGGCACACCCGGGCGGCGGCCTGCCGCACGCGGGCATGTCGGGGGCGCTGGTGGCCGGACTGGTCGTGGAGGGACCGGAGTTCCGAGGCTCTCAGTGAGCCTCACGGCGCGCTGGGAGACGCCGACGAACAGACGCCCGTACGACACGTGCGGAGGCCCGCACGGAGCTGGTGCGGGCCGCCCTCAGTACCGGTACTGCTGCTCGTCGTACCCCGTGCCGTTCCCGTTGCCGTTCCCATTCCCGTTGCCGTTCTCCGGGTAGGGGTAGGGCTGCTCCGGCGGGAGTTCGCCGCCGTACGGGTCGTCGGTGTTGCGCTGCTGCGGCACCCAGACGCCGCCGGGCGGGGTGCCGTCTCCGGCGTAGTCGCCGGTGCCGTACTGGTCCTGCCCGTAGCCCTGCTGCTGGTACTGCTGCTGCTCGCCGCCGCCGTACGTGGTGTTGTCGTACGAGGTGCCGCTGTACGTCTGCGTGCCGATGTACGGGTCGGAGTAGGCGGCGTACTGCTGCTGGCCGTTGTTGTCGTAGCCGTACTGCTGCTGGTCGTAACCGGAGTAGCCGTCGTACGCGTAGGCCTGCTGGTCCTGGCCCTGGGCCGGGTTCGCGTAGGACTGGTCGGCCGCCGCCGCGTAGGCGTTGGCGTCGTAGACGCCGTAGGAGCCGGTGTCGTCGGGCAGGGGCTGCGGCTCGTACACGGCGGTGGAATCGGCGGCGGGCTCACCCGAACCCGGCGGCATGAAGCGGTCGGACGGCGCGGGCGAGAATACGTTGTCCTCGCCCGGGTACTCGCCCTGTCGTGGAAACTCCGTGGCCTCGGCCGTTTCCAGGCCTGAGACCGACAGCGTCGGGTCCTGGAACTCCGGCTCGCCGCGGCGGCGCTTGCTCTTGCCCTGGGCGTTGTCGGCGCCCTGGCGGTTGCCGACGGCCCAGCCCTCCGCGAAGCCGCGGCGGAACGACAGCGTGACGTACGTCTGGCCGACCGCGAAGGCCGCCGCACCCAGGCCGATGACCACCACGGAGGGGATCAGCACGCCGAGGACCACGCCGAGGAAGCCCCCGAAGGCGAGCAGCCGGTAGCGCAGCCGTGCCTTGTACTGCAGCAGGACCTCGCCCAGCAGCCACAGCGCGACAACACCGAACGCGATATAGAGGACCGTCCAGCCCATGTACGCCCCTCTCCCAGTGGCCGCTACGCAGTGTGTCGTACGCGGGTGCGACCGGTCTAGGTCTGCTGCGGGTGGTGCAGACCCAGATTGTCGTAAATTTCCAGCGTCGCCGTGGAGTTGTTGAGCGTGATGAAGTGCAGTCCGGGTACTCCCTCGGCCAGCAGCCTCGCGCAGAACTCCGTCGCGAACTCGATGCCAATGGAGCGTACAGCCGCCGCATCGTCTTTGGCTGTGAGGATCCGCTCTTTCAGAACGTCCGGGATCGAGGCGTTGCTGAGCTTCGGAAGCCTCTCCAGCATCTTCACACTCGTGACCGGCATGACCTCGGGAATCACCGGGGTCGCACAGCCTGCCGCGGCTACGCGGTCTCGCAGCCGGAGATACGGCTCGGGGTGGAAGAACATCTGCGTGATCGCGTAGTCGGCGCCGGCACGGCACTTGTCGACGAAGTGCGCGACGTCCAGGTCCCAGGTCTCGGAGCGCGGGTGCGTCTCGGGGAAGGCCGCGACGCCGACGCAGAAGTCGCCGGACTCCTTGATGAGACGGACGAGTTCGGCCGCGTAGGTCAGTCCCTGGGGGTGCGGCACCCAGTCGCCCATGGGATCGCCCGGCGGGTCGCCGCGCACCGCGAGGATGTTGCGGATCCCGGCGTCCGCGTACTGGCCGATGATGTTGCGCAGCTCCGCGACGGAGTGGTTGACCGCGGTGAGGTGGGCGACCGGGGTGAGCGTCGTGTCGGCGACGATCTGCTGGGTCTCCTTGACCGTGCCCGCGCGGGTGGACCCGCCGGCACCGTAGGTCACGGAGACGAAGTCGGGGGCGACCGCCTCCACCCGGCGCAGCGCGTTCCACAGGTTCCGCTCGCCCTTGAGGGTCTTCGGCGCGGAGAACTCGAACGAGTACGTCTTGTTGCCGGTCGCGAGCATGTCACGCACGGTTCGCGCGCGGTCAGTCCTGGTGGAAGCAGATCCGTGGGCCATACCCGCAGGTTAGTCAGGGTGGCCGTCCTCCCCAACCGAACGCCCGAGAATTGTCCGGTCTGTCGATTTCTTGTCCAGCTTTCGGACAGGATCAGGACGCCCGTTCCGGCAATCGAGGGCCGCCGCGTGGACGGGTGCATGGACGGTACGTGGGCGCGGCTACTGGGGAAGCGGTACGCCGCGCAGCCGCTTCGCGAACTCTCCCGCCGCCGCTCCCGGGTCGTCCGCCTCCGTGATCGCCCGTACGACGACAGCGCGGCGGGCACCCGCCTCCAGCACCTCGTCGAGGTTGCCGAGGTCGATGCCGCCGATGGCGAACCAGGGGCGGCCGGTGCCCAGCGAGGCCGTGTACCGGACCAGGTCGAGGCCGGGTGCGTGGCGGCCGGGCTTGGTGGGGGTCGGCCAGCAGGGGCCGGTGCAGAAGTAGTCCACGCCGTCCTGGACGGCGGCCGCCGCGGCCTCGGACTCGGCGTGTGTGGAGCGGCCTATCAGGACCCGGTCGCCGAGGACGGCGCGGGCCGCGGGGACCGGCAGGTCGCCCTGGCCCAGGTGCAGCACGTCGGCGCCGGCCGCGTGCGCCACGTCCGCCCGGTCGTTGACGGCGAGGAGCCTGCCGTGGCGGGCGCAGGCGTCCGCGAAGACCTGGAGGTGCTCCAGCTCCTCGGCCGCCTCCATGCCCTTGTCGCGCAGCTGCACGATGTCGACGCCGCCCGCCAGGACCGCGTCCAGGAACTCGGCGAGGTCGCCCTGGCGCCGGCGGGCGTCCGTGCACAGGTAGACGCGGGCGTCGGCGAGCCGGGCGCGGACGGTGGCGGCGGTGTCGGGCATGCGTGTGTCCCCCGTTGTCGTTGCGTGCGGACCACGGCGGCCGGGGTGGTCCATGGCCGCCGTGGTCCGAACGTCGGACGGTCTGTTCAGGTCAGACGGCGAGCGCCTGGGCGCGACGCTTCACCTCCGTGCCGCGATTCTCGCTGAGAGCCTGCGCGGGGGTGCCGGGCAGGCTCGGGTCGGGGGTGAAGAGCCACTCGAGCATCTCTTCGTCGGAGAAGCCGTCGTCCCGCAGGAGCGTCAGGGTGCCTGTCAGGCCCTTGACGACCTTCTGCTCGGCCCCGTCGACGAAAGCGGCGGGGACGTGCAGCGCGCGGTTCTCACCACGGCGTACGGCGATCAGCTGGCCCTCCCTGACCAACTGCCGGACGCGGGTCACCTCGACACCGAACTGCTCGGCGATGTCGGGGAGAGTGAGCCAGGCGGGGACGAGAGCATCGATCTTTGCGTCAATCTCGGTCACAGGACAAGCCTGCCATCCCGGACTGACACTCGGTAGCCGAGCCCCGTCAGGAACGGGTCGGCGCGCGGCCGAATCGCCCGCCGAGCTGCCGGATCGCCCGCCCCGCGGCGGTTGCGCCCTCGGCGAACCAGGCCCCGCTACGGCGTGAGCGTCGCCGTCTTCAGCGGTCGCGACGGGTCCGACAGCAGCTCCGGGTCCATCGGGGTGCCCGCCTCGATGACTTTCCGGCCCTGGGCCAGGTCCCGGGGCCGGCCGACCGCGAGGAGGGCGACCAGTCGGCCGTCGTGGAGCCAGCAGACCGACCAGGCGGCGCCGGTCGGGTCGCCGCGCCACACGGTGGTGTCGGCGGGGGCGTGGTGGCCGACGTACTGGACGAAGCGGCCGAACTGCTCGGACCAGAAGTACGGGACGGGGTCGTACGCCACCGGGGACTCGCCGATGATGTTGGCCGCCACCGTGCGCGGGCCCTGGAGGGCGTTGTCCCAGTGGTGGACCAGAAGGCGGCCCTCGTAACGCCCCGAAGGGAAGGAAGCGCAGTCGCCGACCGCGAAGACGTCCGGCAGGGAGCTGCGCAGATGGTCGTCGGCCACGACCTCGCGGTGGGCGCCCAGCTCGATGCCGGAGCCGCTGAGCCATTCGGTGGCGGGGCGCGCGCCGATGCCGACGACGACGGCGCCCGCGGGTACCCGGGTGCCGTCGTCCAGCACCACCGCGCCCGGCTCGACGCGCTCCACGCGCGCGTGGGTGCGCAGCGAGGCCCCGCTGTCCGCGTACCAGGCGGCCATAGGCGCGGCGACCTCGGCGGGCAGCGCACCGGCGAGGGGCCGGTCGGCAGCCTCGACGACGGTCACGGCGCACCCCGCCTCACGCGCGGCGGTGGCGAACTCGGCGCCGATCCAGCCCGCCCCGACCACCACGATGTCGTGCTGCCGGGCGAGCACGGGGCGCAGCCGCTCGGCGTCGTCAAGGGTGCGCAGCAGATGAACCCCGGGGACACCCTCCGTGCCCGGCAGCCGGATGGGTTCCGCGCCCGTGGCGATGACCAGGGCGTCGTACGGCACCGGGCCGGTGTCGGTGTCCAGTTCGTGGTCCCCGGGGCGTACACCGAGCGCCTCGTTGCCGAGCCGCAGTGCGATGCCCAGTGCCTCGAAATCGACATCGAAGGCGGATCCCTCGGTCTTGCCGAGCAGCACGGCCTTGGACAGCGGTGGCCGGTCGTACGGCTGGTGCGGTTCCGCGCCGATCAGTGTCACGTCGCCGGCGAAGCCCTGTTCCCGCAGGGCGACCGCGGTCTGCACGCCCGCCATGCCGGCACCCACGATGACGACCTGTCGTACCGCCCGCTCCTGAACCCGCGTCTTCTCGGTCACCTGATCACCATAGTCAGCTGACAGATTGTCAGTCAGGGGGCGGGCTCGGTGACCTGCTCCACACCGCCCGCCACGACCTGCTCGGCGTCGCCCGCCCCGGTCTCCTCCACGACGCTGGTCCCGCTGCCGCGCTGCGACTCCCACTCCCAGGTCTCCTCCAGGCGTACGCGCCCGTCGGGCAGCTCCGTCACGCGCGACACGCAGTGCCCCGAGGAGGTGCTGCCGTCGTGCTTGAGCTGTACGTACCGGAAGTCGAGACGGTCGCCCTCGCGGGTGCCCACGAGGTGCCCGCGTACGACGTCGCCGCCCGCGTAGTCGGCCCAGATCACGCCTTCCCGCTCGCGGTAGGTGAAGCGGGTGCGGGTACCCACCTGTCCGGGTGCCTGGTCGGCGACCGGGGCCAGGACGAGGCCGTCGAGCGAACGGGCCATGGGCGGAGGCTCCCTTACTGAGACATACGGCAGCGGGCTACGCTGGCCAACGTAAGGCACTCGCGGGAGTCCGGACGCACCGGGCTGAGAGGGAGGCTGGAACGGCCTCCGACCGTACGAACCTGATCCGGGTCATGCCGGCGAAGGGAGGGGCTGGACGCCCATGTCGCGTACACCATCGGACGCGTTCCACACATCTCGCACGTCCCGCACACCCCAGGCATCAGACACCTCGGACGTCCTGGTCGTCGGGGGCGGGATCATCGGGCTGGTGACGGCCTGGCGGGCGGCGCAGCGCGGGTTCACGACCGCGGTCGTCGACCCCGAGCCCGGCGGCGGCGCCGCGCAGGTCGCGGCCGGAATGCTCGCCGCCGTCACCGAACTGCACTACGGCGAGCAGACCCTGCTGGGCCTCAATCTCGCCTCCGCGCGGCGCTATCCGGACTTCGCCGCCGAGCTCACCGAGGCGACCGGCCAGGACCTCGGCTACCGCCGGTGCGGCACCCTGGCCGTCGCGCTGGACGCCGACGACCGTGCCCACCTGCGCGAACTGCACGCCCTGCAACGTCGGTCGGGGCTCGACCCGGAGTGGCTCAGCGGCCGTGAGTGCCGTCGCCTGGAGCCGATGCTCGCGCCCGGCGTACGCGGTGGCCTGCGCGTCGACGGCGACCACCAGGTCGATCCGCGCCGGCTGGCGAAGGCTCTGGTCACGGCGTGCGAAAGGGCCGGGGTGGTGTTCCGCCGGACGTGGGCCGAGCGGCTCGCCGTCGCGGCGGACCGGGCCACCGGAGTCGTCATCACGGACGGCACCGAGCTGTCGGCGGAGCAGGTGGTGCTGGCCGCGGGCAGCCTCAGCGGGCGTCTCGCGGGCGTTCCGGAGGCCGTGCTGCCGCCCGTGCGCCCGGTGAAGGGGCAGGTGCTGCGGCTGACCGTGCCGAAGCGGTACGCGCCCTTCCTGAGCCGTACCGTGCGCGCCGTGGTGCGCGGCAGCCAGGTCTATCTGGTGCCGCGCGAGAACGGCGAGCTCGTGGTCGGCGCGACCAGCGAGGAGCTGGGCTGGGACACCACGGTGACCGCGGGCGGTGTGTACGAGCTGCTGCGTGACGCCCATGAGCTGGTTCCCGGGATCACCGAGCTGCCGCTCACCGAGACCCGCGCCGGACTGCGCCCCGCGTCGCCCGACAACGCGCCGCTGCTCGGTCCGACCGAGCTCGACGGTCTCCTCCTCGCCACCGGGCACCACCGCAACGGCGTCCTGCTGACCCCGGTCACCGGCGACACGATGGCGCATGTCCTGACCACCGGCGAACTCCCGGACGTGGCAAGCCCCTTCACGCCCAAGCGCTTCAGCCCGGCCCGTACGGAGCAGCCCGCATGAGCGTCCTCGTCAGCGTCCTCGTCAACGGGGAGCGGCGGCGGATCGCCGCGGGCACCGCTCTCGACACCCTCGTCGCGGCGCTCACCCCGGCCCCGTCCGGCGTCGCCGCCGCCCTCAACGAGACCGTCGTCCCGCGCGGGCGGTGGTCGTCCACGTCCCTCTCCGAGGGAGACCGCGTCGAAGTCCTCACCGCCGTCCAAGGAGGCTGACCCATGGCCGACGATCCCTTCGTCCTCGGTGGTACGTCCTTCTCGTCCCGGCTGATCATGGGTACGGGGGGCGCGCCCAGCCTCGACGTCCTGGAGCGCTCGCTCGTCGCCTCCGGCACGGAGCTGACGACGGTCGCGATGCGGCGCGTAAACGCTTACGTGCACGGTTCGGTGCTGTCCGTGCTCGACCGGCTCGGCATCCGGGTGCTGCCGAACACGGCGGGGTGCTTCACCGCCGGCGAGGCCGTCCTGACCGCCCGCCTCGCGCGGGAGGCGCTGGGCACCGACGTGGTCAAGCTGGAGGTCATCGCCGACGAGCGCACGCTGCTGCCCGACCCGATCGAGCTTCTCGACGCGGCGGAGACACTGGTGGACGACGGGTTCACCGTGCTGCCGTACACGAACGACGACCCGGTGCTCGCGCGGAAGCTGGAAGACGTCGGGTGCGCCGCGATCATGCCGCTGGGGTCGCCGATCGGATCCGGTCTCGGCATCCGGAATCCGCACAACTTCCAGCTGATCGTGGAGCACGCGCGCGTGCCGGTGATTCTGGACGCGGGGGCCGGTACGGCGTCCGACGCCGCGCTCGCGATGGAGCTGGGGTGTGCCGGTGTGATGCTCGCCTCGGCCGTGACACGGGCGCAGGAGCCGGTGCTCATGGCCGAGGGCATGCGGCACGCGGTGGAGGCCGGGCGGCTCGCCTTCCGCGCGGGCCGGATTCCCCGGCGGCACTTCGCCGAGGCGTCCTCCCCGGCGGAGGGCCTGGCCCGGCTGGATCCGGAGCGGCCGGCGTTCTAGGGGTTCCGTCCAGTGGTCCGGTGCGTGCGAGGTGCGTCACAGGTCGGCTGCAGTCCGGCGCCGGTATGGGCCGAACGGGTGGGGCGTGACAGTGGCGGCTCGTACACTCACCTGCGTGGATATGACCCTTCAGGACCCGCTTGTCGGGCAGCTGCTCGACGGCCGCTATCGCGTCGACGCGCGGATCGCGGTCGGCGGGATGGCCACGGTCTACCGGGCCCTGGACATCCGCCTCGACCGCGTGCTCGCCCTCAAGGTGATGCACCCGGCGCTGGCCGCCGACGGCTCGTTCGTCGAGCGGTTCATCCGCGAGGCCAAGTCGGTGGCCCGGCTCGCGCACCCCAACGTGGTGCAGGTCTTCGACCAGGGGACGGCCGGGTCGTACGTCTATCTGGCCATGGAGTACGTCGCCGGGTGCACCCTGCGCGACGTCCTGCGCGAGCGCGGCGCCCTCCAGCCGCGGGCCGCGCTCGACATCCTGGAGCCGGTGCTCGCCGCGCTCGGCGCGGCCCACCGCGCCGGATTCGTGCACCGCGACATGAAGCCGGAGAACGTCCTGATAGGGGACGACGGCCGGGTGAAGGTCGCGGACTTCGGGCTCGTCCGGGGCGTGGACACCGTCACGAACACGACGGGCGCGGTCCTCGGCACCGTCTCGTATCTCGCCCCCGAGCAGATCGAGCACGGCACGGCGGACGCCCGCGTCGACGTGTACGCGTGCGGAATCGTCTTCTACGAGATGCTCACGGGCGGCAAGCCGCACTCCGGCGACTCCCCCGCCCAGGTGTTCTACCAGCACCTCCACGCGGACGTACCGCCGCCGTCGGCCGTCGTGCCGGGGCTGGCCTTCCAGCTCGACGAGCTGGTCACCACCGCGACCGCGCGCAACCCCGCGGTCCGCCCGCCCGACGCGGTGGCACTGCTCAGGGACGTGCTGGAGGCCCGGACGGAGCTCAGCGCCGACCAGCTCGACGCCGTACCGCCGCAGGCCCTCGCCACGGGCCACCACAACGCCGACGACCGTACGAGCGTGCTCCCGCGCTCGCTGTCCGTGCCGCGCCCGCTGCCGGTGAACGAGCATGGGAGCGACGCCCCCGCGCTCAACGCGACCAGCCGGTTCGAGCGGACCGGCCAGTTCGCGTCCGAGGGGGTCGCGCCCTCCCGGCGCGGCCGGTCCCGGCGCACCACGCTCGCGATCGTCACCGCGCTCCTTCTGGTGCTCGGCCTCGGCGCGGGCGTCTGGTACATCAACTCGGGCCAGTTCACCCGGGTCCCGGCGGTCCTGGCGGTCACCGAGGCTCAGGCCAAGGACCGGCTGGCGGACGCCGGCCTCGACGCCGGGCAGGTCAAGCACGCGTACAGCGACACCGTGGAGCGCGGCAGCGTCATCAGCAGCGACCCGGCCGTCGGCGACCGCATCCGCGACAACGACTCCGTGGAGCTGACCGTGTCCGACGGCCCGGAGACGGTGAAGGTGCCCGATCTCCAGGGCTCGGAGCTGGACAGGGCCAGGAGCGTGCTGAAGGACAAGGGTCTGGCGGCGGGCATCGTCACCCGGGAGTTCAGCGACGACGTCCCCAACGGCTCGGTGATCAGCACGGACCCGGAAGCGGGCACGGAGCGACGCACGGGTTCCGCCGTCAAGATCACGGTCAGCAAGGGCAGCCCGGTGGAGGTGGCCGACGTCACGGGAGCCTCGGTCGAGGACGCCACCGCGGAGCTGGAGGAGGCCGGTCTGAAGGTGAGGATCGCCGCCGGGCAGGTCAACTCGGAGTTCGACAAGGGACAGGTGGCCGAACAGTCCCCGGGCGCGGGCCGCGAGGCCGCCGAGGGCGACACCGTGACGCTGACCATCTCCAAGGGCCCCGAACTGGTCGAGGTCCCGGACGTCGTCGGCGACAGCGTGGACGACGCCAGGCAGGAGCTCGAGGACGCCGGTTTCGAGGTCGACGAGGACCGCGGACTGCTCAACCTCTTCGGGACCTCGGTCAAGGGCCAGTCGGTGGAAGGCGGCGACACGGCTCCCAAGGGGTCGACGATCACCATCGAGATCGAATGAGGCTCCTCGGCGGAGCGGGGACGCAGGTCCGCCGACGGGGCGGGAGCGAGCGCGTGACACCCTGACGGGTGTGACCAGCAAGCAGCTCCGCAACCCCGTCGGCGGCCACGTCCCCGTGGCCGGCGGTCTCAGTTCCGTCGGTCTGAGCTACGCCCGTGATCTGCGGGCCGAGACCGTTCAGGTCTTCGTCGCCAACCCGCGCGGCTGGGCGACGCCGCCCGGCAACCCCCGGCAGGACGAGGAGTTCCGGGCGGCCTGTGCCGCCGAGTCGATTCCGGCGTACGTCCATGCCCCGTATCTGATCAACTTCGGCTCGCACACCGAGGCGACGGTCGAGCGGTCCGTGGAGTCGCTGCGGCACTCGCTGCGCAGGGGCCGGGAGATCGGCGCGCTGGGTGTGGTCGTGCACACGGGGAGCGCCACCGGGGGCAGGGAGCGTTCCGTGGCGCTCGCACAGGTGCGCGAGCACCTGCTGCCGCTGCTCGACGAGCTGACGCACGACGACGACCCGTATCTGCTTCTCGAGTCGACCGCGGGCCAGGGCGCCTCGCTCTGTTCGCGCACCTGGGACTTCGGGCCGTACTTCGAGGCGCTCGACGCCCACCCGAAACTGGGCGTCTGCCTGGACACCTGCCACATCTACGCGGCGGGCCACGACCTGACCGGGCCGAGCGGGATGCACCAGACCCTCGACCTGCTGGTGGACACGGTCGGCGAGGGGCGGCTCAGGCTGATCCACGCCAACGACTCCAAGGACGTGGTCGGTGCCCACAAGGACCGCCACGAGAACATCGGCTCGGGCCATATCGGCGAGGACCCGTTCCGCGCCCTGATGACCCACCCCGCGACAGAGGGGGTGCCCCTGATCATCGAGACGCCGGGCGGCAAGGAAGGGCATGCCGGGGACGTCGAGCGCCTGAAGAAGCTCCGGGAGTGACCCCGGATTCCGGGAGCGGGAATACCCCCCAGGGGTATTCAGTTGTCGCTCGGTGACAGGCATCGCAACCTGATCGGGGGCTTCGACATGCAGCACGACGCACACGTTCACGAACCGCACGGAACCGGCGGGGCGAGCTGGTCCATGGCCGCGCGGGCGACCCTGCACTGTCTCACCGGGTGCGCCATCGGCGAGATCCTCGGCATGGTGATCGGGACCGCGCTGGGCTGGGGCAACGTGCCGACGCTGATCCTGGCGATCGCCCTCGCCTTCTTCTTCGGCTACCTGCTCACGCTGCGCGGCGTTCTGAAGGCGGGCATCGGCGTGAAGGCCGCGATCCGGGTCGCGCTCGCCGCCGACACCCTCTCCATCGCCGTGATGGAGCTGATCGACAACGGCGTGATCGTCCTGTGGCCGGGCGCGATGGACGCGGAGCTCACCGACCCGGCGTTCTGGTGGACCCTGGCCATCGCGCTCGCCGCCGCGTTCGTGATCACCACCCCGGTCAACAAGTGGATGATCGGCCGCGGCAAGGGCCACGCGGTGGTGCACCGGTACCACCACTGACGAAAGCCGTCGGCGGCCTACGCGGCCGGGATCAGAGCTCGGGGCCGTCCCCGGGCTCCTCCTGGTAGGAGTAGCGCTGCTCGCGCCACGGGTCGCCGACGTTGTGGTAGCCGCGCTCCTCCCAGAAGCCGCGGCGGTCCGCCGTCATGTACTCCACGCCGCGGACCCACTTGGGGCCCTTCCAGGCGTAGAGCTGCGGGACGACGAGGCGGAGCGGGAAGCCGTGCTCCGCCGTCAGCAGTTCGCCGTCCTTGTGGGTGGCGAAGATCGTGCGCTCGGAGGCGAAGTCGTCGAGCCGAAGGTTCGAGCTGAACCCGTACTCCGCCCAGACCATCACGTGGGTGACAGTGGGCGCCGGCGGGGCGATCTCCAGGATCGTACGGGCCGGGATACCGCCCCACTCCGCCCCGACCATGCTGAACTTCGTGACGCAGTGCAGATCGGCCAGCACCGAGGAGTACGGCAGGGCGGTGAACTCCTCGTGGGTCCAGCAGCGCTTCTCACCGTCGGCGGTCGCGCCGAAGACCCTGAACTCCCAGCGCTCCGGGCGGAACTTGGGTACGGGACCGTAGTGGGTGACCGGCCAGCCGCGCTGGAGCCGCTGTCCCGGTGGGAGCTCCGACCGCGCCGCCGCTCCAGATTCACGCTCCACCGGCTGACCCATGGCTCCATCCTGACAGACCCGGGGCGATGTGCCTGACCAGCCCGGCTCCGATTCCGGCAACTCCTACTAAGCGTGCACTTACTGGACGTCCCGAGATCACCGGTGCGAGGATGCGGCGCAATCTGCCAAGTCCCCCCGCCTGGAAGGAGCCTCTGCAATGCAGGGCGACCCCGAGGTCCTCGAGTTTCTGAACGAACAGCTCACCGGCGAGCTGACGGCGATCAACCAGTACTGGCTGCACTACCGCATCCAGGACAACAACGGCTGGACCAAGCTCGCCAAGTACACGCGTTCCGAGTCCATCGATGAGATGAAGCACGCGGACAAGATCACCGAGCGCATCCTCATGCTGGACGGGCTGCCGAACTACCAGCGGCTCTTCCACGTCCGGGTGGGGCAGACGCTCACCGAGATGTTCCAGGCCGACCGGCAGGTGGAGGTCGAGGCGATCGACCGCCTCAAGCGCGGGATCGAGGTGATGCGAGCCAAGGGCGACATCACGTCGGCGAACATCTTCGAGGACATCCTGGCGGACGAGGAGCACCACATCGACTACCTGGACACCCAGCTCGACCTGGTCGAGAAGCTCGGTGAGGCGCTCTACATCGCGCAGCAGATCGAGCAGCCGGAGAGCTGAACGGCCCGTTAGGCGGCCTCGTCCAACGACGCGGGCACCGGGACCTGCGACAGGACCGGCGCGCCCCTGTCCATCAGCTCACGGCGCGGGCACGACCCCCGGCCGAGCAGGGCCTGGATGTGGCGGACGCACGAACCACAGTCCGTGCCCGCCTTGCTCGCCGACGCTATCTGGCGGGGGGTGCAGGCACCGCCCTCCGCGTGCTTCTTCACCTGCGCCTCGGTGACACCGAAGCAGTTGCAGACGTACACGCGGGCACCTCCCGACGGGGATTCCTTGGTCGTGCCATCCCGATGAACGGTGAGGCAAACCTAACCTTACCCGTCTCGCAGGAGCCATAAAAGTGCGGTGGGGCGCGGATCGTATGTGATCCGCACCCCACCGCAGCCCTGTGTAAGAGGTCAATCGCCTGCTGATCTACTACTGGTCGCGGTACATCTCGGCGACGAGGAATGCCAGGTCAAGTGACTGGCTCCGGTTCAGGCGGGGGTCGCAGGCCGTCTCGTAGCGCTGGTGCAGATCGTCGACGAAGATCTCGTCGCCGCCGCCCACGCACTCGGTGACATCGTCACCGGTGAGCTCGACGTGGATGCCGCCCGGATGCGTGCCGAGGCCCTTGTGGACCTCGAAGAAGCCCTTGACCTCGTCCAGCACGTCGTCGAAACGGCGGGTCTTGTGACCCGAGGCCGCCTCGTAGGTGTTGCCGTGCATCGGGTCGGTCACCCAGACCACCGTCGCGCCGGAGGCGGTGACCTTCTCGACCAGCTCGGGCAGCTTGTCGCGGACCTTGTCGGCGCCCATCCGCACGATGAACGTCAGCCGGCCCGGCTCACGGTCCGGGTCGAGGCGCTCGATGTACTGCAGCGCGTCCTCGGCCGTCGTCGTCGGGCCCAGCTTGATGCCGATCGGATTGCGGATCTTCGAGGCGAACTCGATGTGCGCGCCGTCCAGCTGGCGGGTCCGCTCACCGATCCACACCATGTGCCCCGACACGTCGTACAGGTGCCCCGTACGCGAGTCGACCCTGGTCAGCGCCGACTCGTAGTCCAGGAGCAGCGCCTCGTGGGAGGCGTAGAACTCGACGGTCTTGAACTCCTCCGGGTCGGTGCCGCAGGCCCGCATGAAGTTCAGCGCGTTGTCGATCTCCCGCGCGAGCTGCTCGTACCGCTGGCCGGACGGCGACGACCTCACGAAGTCCTGGTTCCAGGCGTGCACCTGGCGCAGGTCGGCGTAGCCGCCGGTGGTGAAGGCGCGCACCAGGTTGAGCGTCGAAGCGGAGGCGTTGTACATCCGCTTCAGCCGCTCGGGGTCCGGAATGCGGGACTTCTCCTCGAAGGCGAAGCCGTTGACCGAGTCACCGCGGTACGTCGGCAGGGTCACGCCGTCGCGGGTCTCGGTGCCCTTGGAACGCGGCTTGGAGTACTGGCCCGCGATCCGGCCGACCTTCACCACCGGCACCGAGGCCGCGTAGGTGAGGACGGCGCCCATCTGGAGCAGGGTCTTGAGCTTGGCCCGGATGTGCTCGGCGCTCACCGCGTCGAAGGACTCGGCGCAGTCGCCGCCCTGGAGCAGGAACGCGTCGCCCTTCGCGACGGCCGCCAGACGGGCGCGCAACTGGTCGCACTCGCCGGCGAAGACCAGCGGCGGATACGACTCGAGGTCCGCGATCACATCGCGCAGAGCCTCGGCATCGGGGTACTCGGGCTGCTGCGCCGCGGGCAGGTCACGCCAGGTCGCCTTGGCGGCGACGGCTTGGGATTCAGCGTTCACGGTCACTCCGTAAACATTACGGGGTCGTGTCGGGCGTCCATCCACCTGCTCATCAATTGAGACGGGGCACGCTCGATCGCGGCGCGCCCCGGGCGGCGGTACGACAGGGCCCTGCCGCCGCCCGGAGCAGGCCGGACGGGCCTAGGGGGTGGGGGGGGGGGGGGGGGGGGGGGGGGGGGGGGGGGGGGGGGGGGGGGGGGGCCCCCCGCCCCCGCCGCCCCCCCCCCCCCCCCCCCCCCACCCCCTAGTCCACGTCGAGCCGGTCGCGGTCGATGCTGATCTTCACACCGCCGTGGGTCTCCGTCGTGTCGCCCACGTACTGGTGGATCCGCTGGTGCCCGGGCCACAGGTCCGCGGGGATCGCCGAGTCGGTGGTCGTCGACTCGTTGTTCCAGCGGGCGAAGTGGATGACGTCGGGCAGGGTGATGCTCTTCGCGTTGGCCACCAGGTCGGCGACCAGGGACGAGACGCTGCCGTAGGCGCCCGAGCGGTAGCCGAGCTGGTGCAGGCGCTCGGTGTAGGCGTCGACGTAGGCGAGAACCCGGGCGGTCACCGTGCCGCCGCGGGCGTAGTGCTCCAGGTCGTTGTAGATCACCGAGCCCTTGCCGAGGCCCAGCGCGGCGGCCTGCTTGGCGGCGTCGTCGGCGGCCGCGGTGCCCTGCGGGACCGGGTCGGTGATCGACGCGCAGCCGCCTCCGCAGCTGCCGCCGTCCGCGGAGGGCTGCCGGCCGACGTAGAGCGGGAAGAACCGCCAGCCGTTGGCGTACTGCGTCCGCACCCACCCGGCGGTGAGGTTCGGCTGGGCGCAGGCGCGGTTGAGGCCGCCGATGTAGACGCCGACGGCGCCGTACCCGGACGCGTCCCGCCAGGCGTTCATCGCGGACTGGCTCGGCGCGGTGCAGGCGTCGAAGCCCTCGCCCCGGAAGGACGTGGCGTCCGCGGGGACGGGCTCGGCCGCGGCCTGCTCGGCGTCCGCGGCGGCGACCGGCAGACCGGCGCTGCGCAGGATCCGCTGGATGCCCGTGCGGTCCTCGCCGTAGGCGGCGGTCACGGCGATGCGGTCGGCGGTGGCCCGGTAGGTGCGGGCCGTGCGGTTCTCGGTGACGGCGTTCCCGGCGGCGGTGCCGGGCTGGACGAGGAGCGCTTCGGTACTTCCGCGCAGTCGCGCCGGGCAGTCCTGCCGGCCCCCGGGCGTGCCCAGGTACACGGCGTGCCGGTCAAAGCGGACGCAGGCCTGCGGGTTCTGAGCCAGGTCCACGATCTGCCAGGAGTCGGGGACGGTGAACTCGTGGCCCCGGTAGGTCACCTGGGTGGTGTCGTCGGATTCGGCGGTGCGCGGGGCCGACCGGGCGGCGCCCGGCCAGCCGGCGGCAAGGACCGCGGCGGCGGCGAGGGCGGTGAGGGCGCGCGCGCCGCCGCGACGGGACAGGGGTGAACGAGCTGCGTGAATGACTCTCTCCTCGGTCGGGCTCCTCAGCAGGGCTGTGAACCCATGGATGGCCGCGGCCGGGCGGTCCGAACCCGCTGGCCGCGCGGTTCACGCTGTTGCCCGGCCCCGGTACTCGGGTAGGGTGCGGCGCATGTTCGCGCACTCGATCCAGACCTGGTGGTGGACCGCTCATCCGGCGGCCCGCTGACTGCGCGTACTCAAGACTTCGCGAAGGCCGCCCCAGAGGGCGGCCTTCGGCGTTTCCGGAGCCCGTCCCTCTCCGCTCTGAGTCACTCAGACCTCTCCGAGAAGGAAACGGGACCGATGAACCTGCTCGATCTGCTGGACGATCCACGTCCGTTCGCCCTGCTGCGCCGCCGCACGCCCGGCCACGACCATGACGTGGTCGAGGTCCTGCTCGGCCCCGTCAGCACGTACGACCGTCTCGCCGACCTCCCCGACGAGGGCCTCGCGCTGATCCCCTTCCGCCAGATCAGGGAGCGCGGCTTCGACGTCCGCGACGACGGCACGCCGCTCGCGGTGCTGATCCCCGAGGAGACGTACGAACTGCCGCTGGAGCGGGCCCTGGCGCAGCTGCCGGCGCACGACGTGCGGGTGGAGGGCGGCGGTTTCGACGTCGCCGACGAGGAGTACGCCGGGATCGTCGGGCGCGTCCTCCACGAGGAGATCGGCAGCGGCGAGGGCGCGAACTTCGTCATCCGGCGTACGTACGAGGGTGAGATCCCGGGGTTCGGGAGGGCCGACGCGCTGGCCCTCTTCCGGCGGCTGCTCGTGGGCGAGCGGGGCGCCTACTGGACGTTCGTCGTGCACACCGGGGAGCGGACGCTGGTCGGGGCGAGCCCCGAGGTGCATGTCCGGATGGCGGGCGGGACGGTCGTCATGAACCCGATCAGCGGGACGTACCGCTACCCGGCCGGGGGGCCGACGCCCGAGGATCTGCTCGCCTTCCTCGCCGACGGCAAGGAGATCGAGGAGCTCTCGATGGTCGTCGACGAGGAGCTCAAGATGATGTGCACGGTCGGTGACATGGGCGGGGTGGTGATCGGGCCGCGGCTCAAGGAGATGGCCCATCTCGCGCACACGGAGTACGAGTTGCGGGGCCGCTCGTCGCTGGACGTGCGGGAGGTCCTGCGCGAGACCATGTTCGCCGCCACCGTGACCGGGTCTCCGGTGCAGAACGCGTGCCGGGTCATCGAGCGGCACGAGGTCGGCGGCCGGGGCTACTACGCGGGCGCGCTGGCCCTCATCGGGCGATACGCGGGCGGTGGGCGGGAAGGTGGTGCCGGCGCCCAGACCCTCGACTCCCCCATCCTCATCCGGACCGCCGACATCGACGCGGCTGGGCGGCTGCGGGTGCCGGTCGGCGCCACCCTCGTACGGGGGTCGGAGCCGGCGAGCGAGGTCGCCGAGACGCACGCGAAGGCGGCGGGCGTCCTGGCCGCTCTGGGGGTCCGGGAGGGCAGGCCGCGCGAGGAGGGCGTTCGAGGTCGGCCGGCCGACGATCCGCGGGTGCGGGCGGCGCTCGACGGGCGGCGGGCCTCGCTCGCGCCGTTCTGGCTGCGGATGCAGGAGCGGACCGACGCGCTGGAGGGGCACGCGCTGGTCGTGGACGGCGAGGACACGTTCACGGCGATGCTCGCGCATGTGCTGCGGTCGTCGGGTCTCGACGTGACGGTACGGCGGTACGACGAGCCGGGGCTGCGGGAGGCGGTCCTGCGGCACGGGGGGCCGGTCGTCCTCGGCCCCGGTCCGGGCGATCCCGGCGACGACCACGACCCCAAGATGCGTTTCCTGCGCGAGCTGACCGCCGAGGTTCTGCGCACCCACCGCCACGGCGTGCTCGGCGTCTGCCTCGGCCATGAGCTGATCGCGGCCGAACTGGGGCTGGAGATCGTGCGCAAGGAGGTGCCCTGCCAGGGCGCGCAGACCGAGATCGACCTCTTCGGGCGGACGGAGACCGTCGGCTTCTACAACAGCTTCGTGGCGCTGTGCGACGACGGGGCGGCGGCCGAGTTGTCGGCCCGTGGCATCGAGGTCAGCCGTAGCGGCACCGGCGAGGTGCACGCGCTGCGCGGGGCGGGTCGTGCCGGAGGCTCGCCGATGAACGCGGTCGCCGGCGTCCAGTTCCACCCCGAGTCGGTGCTGTCGCTGCGCGGCGCCGATGTCGTACGGGAGCTGCTGGGTCAGCTGCGCGGGACCAGCACGTTCTCGGAGCGGCGGCCCGCGGTGTAGTCGAGGACGTTGCCCAGGGTGGTGTCGATGATCTGGCCCACGGCGTCGACTGTGTAGTACGCCTGGTGGGAGGTGACCAGGACGTTCGGGAAGGTGACGAGGCGGGCCAGGGTGTCGTCCTCGACGGCCTCCATCGACTTGTCGAGGAAGAAGAGACCGGCCTCCGCCTCGTACACGTCGAGGCCGACGCCCGTGAAGCGGCCCTCGCGCAGTTGGTCGACGAGGGCCGCGGTGTCGATGAGGCCGCCGCGGCTGGAGTTCACGAGGATCGCGTCGTCCTTCATCGCGCGCAGCGCGGCGGCGTCGACGAGGTGCTGGGTCTCGGGCATCAGCGGGACGTGCAGGGTGATCAGGTCGGACTCGGCGAGGAGCCGCTCCTTGGAGACGTACTCCATGCCGAGTTCCAGACAGGCCGGGTTCTCGGCGACGTCCCAGCCGAGCAGACCCATGCCGAAGCCGTGGGCGATCCGGGTGAACGCCTCGCCGATCTTGCCGGTGCCGACCACGCCGACGGTGCGGCCGTGCATGTCGCGGCCCATCAGGCCGTCGAGCCGGAAGTCGAAGTCCCGGGTGCGGGTGGCGGCGCGGACGATACGGCGGTTGACGGCCATGCCGAGGGTCCAGGCGAACTCGGCGACCGAGTACGGCGAGTAGTACGAGACGCGTGCGGCGGTCATGCCTAGGCGCTCGGCGACGTCGAGATCGATGTTGTTGAAGCCGGTGGAGCGCTGGGCGATCATCTGCGTGCCGCCGGCCGCGAGGGTCTGGAGGACGCGGTGGCCCAGTCCGCAGTTGACGCTGGTGGAGATGATCTCGTGGCCTGCCGCGATGGGAGCGGTGTCCTCGGTCAGGAAGACGTCGAGGCAGCGGACGTCGTGGTGTCCCGCGAAGGCCCGCTGGATCAGCGGTCTCTCGTCGGACTGCACGCCGAAGGCCAGGATCTCCACGGTTCCTCCCGGTCTGAGGTGGTTACCGCCGAATATAGAACGGTAACCACCTCGGCGCCGGGTGGCCTCGGTCGGACCAGGGCTCGGACGGACCGTGCCTCGGACGGACCCTGCCTCGGACGGTGCCGGGTCACCCGAGTCGGACTCCGCCTGGGTCGGCGCCGGCCCGTCCGGCCCCCGTCCGGCCCCCGTCAGCCGAAGAAGACGCCGACCTCCTCGTACAGCTTCGGGTCCACCGTCTTCAGCCTGGCCGTGGCCTCCGCGATCGGGACCCGGACGATGTCCGTGCCGCGCAGGGCGACCATCTTGCCGAAGTCGCCGTCCCGGACGGCCTCGATGGCGTGCAGGCCGAAGCGGGTGGCGAGCCAGCGGTCGAAGGCGCTGGGGGTACCGCCGCGCTGGACGTGCCCGAGGACCGTGGTCCTGGCCTCCTTGCCGGTGCGCCGCTCGATCTCCTTGGCCAGCCACTCGCCGACACCGGAGAGCCGGACATGCCCGAAGGCGTCGAGCGAACCGTCCTTGAGGACCACGTCGCCGTCCTTGGGCATGGCGCCCTCGGAGACGACCACGATCGGGGCGTACGAGGCCTTGAAACGGGAGGTCACCCAGCCGCAGACCTGCTCCACGTCGAAACGCTGCTCGGGGATGAGGATGACGTTCGCGCCGCCCGCGAGGCCCGAGTGGAGGGCGATCCAGCCCGCGTGCCGCCCCATCACCTCGCAGACGAGCACCCGCATGTGCGACTCGGCGGTGGTGTGCAGCCGGTCGATCGCCTCGGTGGCGATGTTGACGGCGGTGTCGAAGCCGAAGGTGTAGTCGGTGGCGGACAGGTCGTTGTCGATGGTCTTCGGTACGCCGACGACAGGGACGCCGAACTCGTCGGTGAGACGCGCGGCGACGCCCAGCGTGTCCTCACCGCCGATCGCGATGAGCGCCCCGACGTCCTGCGTGGCGAGGGTCTCCTTGATCCGGCGGATGCCGTTCTCGACCTTGAGCGGGTTGGTGCGCGAGGAGCCGATGATGGTGCCGCCGCGGGGCAGAATGCCACGCACGGCGGGAATGTCGAGCCGGACGGTGTCACCTTCGAGCGGCCCTCGCCAGCCGTCCCGGAAGCCGACGAAGTCATAGCCGTACTCCTGCACGCCCTTGCGGACGATGCCCCGGATGACGGCGTTGAGCCCGGGGCAGTCGCCGCCTCCGGTCAGTACTCCGACCCGCATGGAAAAGTCCCTTCGCCATGGATGGCTGACAGGACTCACGCTAATAGTGATACAGGTCACTTCGGCATGGTGCGGAAGGTCAATTCCGTTGAAATGTGCGGGTGTTGATCACCCGTCACCCGTCACCCGTCACCCGTCGCCTGTCGCCTGTCGCCTGTCGCCTGTCACCTTCACGCGCGGGCGACGGGCTCCTGTGCGCGGGCTCTACGCGTCGTCGAGTCCGCGCTCTATCGCGTAGCGCACCAGCTCGACCCGGTTGTGGAGCTGCAGCTTGCCCAGGGTGTTCTGCACGTGGTTCTGGACCGTGCGGTGGGAGATGACCAGGCGCTCGGCGATCTGCTTGTAGCTGAGGCCCTTGGCGACCAGGCGGAGCACCTCGGTCTCGCGGTCGGTGAGCTGCGGGGCCCTCGGCCCGTCGCCGCCCGTGGCGGGCCCGGGGTCGGAGGCGAGCCTGCGGTACTCACCGAGGACCAGGCCCGCGAGGCCCGGCGTGAACACCGGATCGCCGACGGCCGTACGGCGCACCGCGTCGGTCAGCTCCTCCGTGGACGCCGACTTGAGCAGATAGCCCGTCGCACCCGACTTGACCGCCTCCAGGACGTCGGCGTGCTCCCCGCTGGCCGACAGGACGAGGACGCGCAACGCCGGGTTGGCGCCGACCAGTTCCTTGCAGACCTGGACGCCGGGCTTGGCGGGCAGGTTCAGGTCGAGCACGAGGACGTCGGGCGCGGCGGCCTGGGCGCGGCGCACGGCCTGCTCGCCGTCGCCGGCGGTGGCGACCACGTCGAAGCCGGCCTCCGCGAGGTCACGGGCGACGGCGTCCCGCCACATGGGGTGGTCGTCCACCACCATGACCCTGATCGGCCCCGTGTGCTGCTCACTCATGCCCGCTCCGCCTTCCCCCGTGAAACCTTCGAGACCTTCGCGATCTGCGCGTCTTCCGAGGCCTTCGTGATCTTCGATTTCGATGCCGCCGGATCCTCCGGCGGCTTCGGCACCTTCAGCTCGACCTCCGTGCCCTGCCCCGGGACCGAGATCAGCTCGGCCGTGCCGCCGATCTCACGCAGCCGGCCGCGGATCGACAGGGCCACCCCGAGCCGCCCCTCCCCCTCGGCCTGGACGAGCCGCCCCTCCGGAATGCCGGGGCCCTCGTCGCGGACGGTCACGATCACCGCGTCCGGCTCGTCCTCGACCAGGATCCAGGCGCGGGCGTCCTCGCCGACGTGCTTGCGGACGTTGTCCAGGGCCGCGCCGACGGCCGCGGTCAGCTCCCTGGCGGCGGCCGGGTCGAGCGGCACGGGCGCGCCGGGCTCGGAGAACGTCACCTGCGAGCTGGCGTACGGCGCGAGGAGCGCGCGCAGGTCGATGGGACCCCCGGCGTCCTCGTCCTCGTCGGGTTCGTCGACGGCTCGTACGACGGCACCCAGCGCGGCATCCTCGGAGACCCGGGAGACGGGCACCAGGCCGCCCGAGACCAGCGTGCGCAGCGCCACCTCCTGCTCGCCGGCCATCCGGCCGAGCTCGGCGGCCTCGCCGCCCAGCGCGGAGGCACGCCGCTGCACCATGGCGAGCACCTGGAGCACGCCGTCGTGGATGTCGCGGGCCAGACGTTCGCGTTCACGGGTGGCCGCCTCGATCTCCAGGGCCCGGGCGAGGGTGCGCTCGGAGGCGCGGGCGACCTCGACGACGTACCCGATGGCGATGGAGGCGACCCAGACCAGGAGCACGTTGTGGACGGTGTCGCGGGTGGGGGCGCCGCGCTGGACGACGTTGGCGGCCGCGACCAGCGTGGAGGCGAACGCCGCCCACCGCCAGCCGCCCTTGATCGCGAACGCCAGTACGGAGCCCGCGGTCCATATCGACGGCAGGGTCGGGCCGCCTGCCTCGATCCGGGCCGCGTCGTCGGCGACCCGGGTGAGCAGGATGCCGGCCAGCGCGATGGTCAGGTCGGCGGCGAGGAAGCCCCTGGTGCAGCTCGCCGCGTTGGCGACCCTGGGGAGCGTCGCGACGGTCCACCCGGCCAGCACGACGTAGTACGCGATGGCCACCCAGGGCCGGCCGAAGCTGTCGTACGCGCTCACGAAGAGCCCGATCGCGTACACCATCGTCAGTAAGCGGTAGCCGCTGAGGGCACGCCACATCGGCTGCTCGACCGACATCCTCATGACTCGCTCGCGCTTGGTCACGTCCCCCACCCCATGGCCCACACCCCTGACGACGCGTCTAGGAGCCGGCCCGTTCCTTCGCGGCGGCAGCGGCTGCCGCCGCTGCCTCGGCCGCCGCTGCCGCCTCGGTGGCCTTCTCGGCCTCGACGGCGGCCTTCTCGGCCTGCTTCTGTGCCTGTTCGGCTTCCTTGTTCGCCTGCTTCTCGGCCTTCGCCACCTCCGCGATCTGCCGCTTGGCGGCCGTCGCGTAGATGTCGACGTACTCCTGGCCGGAGAGCTTCATGATCTCGTACATGACCTCGTCGGTCACCGCGCGCAGCACGAAACGGTCGTTCTCCATGCCGTTGTACCGGCTGAAGTCGAGCGGCTTGCCGATGCGGATGCCCGGGCGCATCAGCTTGGGCATCACCTTGCCCGGCGGCTGGATCTTCTCGGTGTCGATCATCGCCACCGGGACGACGGGCGCGCCGGAGGCGAGCGCCACGCGCGCGAGCCCGCCGGGTTTGCCGCGGTAGAGACGGCCGTCGGGCGAGCGCGTGCCCTCAGGGTAGATACCGAACAGCTCGCCGCGCTCCAGGACGTCGATGCCGCTCTTGACGGCCGCCTCGCCCGCGCCGCGCGCGCCGGAGCGGTCCACCGGGAGCTGGCCGACACCCTTGAAGAAGGCGGCGGTCATCCGGCCCTTGACGCCGGGCGTCGTGAAGTACTCCGCCTTCGCGATGAAGGTCACCTTGCGGTCGAGGACCGCGGGCAGGAAGAACGAGTCCGAGAACGACAGATGATTGCTCGCCAGGATGGCGGGGCCCTCGGCGGGGATGTGCTCGAGGCCTTCCACCCAGGGCCTGAAGGCAAGCTTCAGCGGCCCTCCGACGGAAAACTTCATTGCGCCATAGATCAACCGAGTGCCTCCTGTGTCGTAGGTCAGACCTTAACCCGGAGCACTGTCAAAGGCCCCGACGACCCTGGTCGGTGTCAGTGCGGTCGCGTACGGTGAAGTACGCCCCGAAGTGCAGGGGTCGAGTCTTCGCTCTCACCACCGCCGTTCCACCGCCGTTGTTCCACCGCTCTGCCCTGCTGTCGTGTTCCGTTGTCTTGTTCCACATTCCGCGTTCTGTCCCGCCCGTCCCATGAACAGGAGACCGAAGGTGCCGGTCCTGCCTGGAGCCGAGCCGTTCCGCCATGAGGGCGGAGAGGTCGGCGTCCTTCTCTGCCACGGTTTCACCGGGTCCCCGCAGTCGCTGCGCCCCTGGGCGGAGTATCTCGCCGAGCGCGGTCTGACCGTCGCGCTGCCGCTGCTGCCCGGGCACGGCACCCGCTGGGAGGACATGCAGCTCACCGGCTGGCAGGACTGGTACGCCGAGGTGGACCGCGAGCTGCGCGCCCTGCGCGAGCGGTGTTCCCGGGTGTTCGTCCTCGGCCTTTCCATGGGCGGTGCGCTGGCCCTTCGGCTGGCCGCGAAGCACGGGGACGAGGTGAGCGGAATCGTCGTCGTCAACCCGGCGAACAAGGTGCACGGCCTGGCGGCGTACGCCCTTCCGGTGATCCGGCACGTCGTGCCCACGGTGAAGGGGATCACGAGCGACATCGCCAAGGACGGCAGCGAGGAGGTCGGCTACGACAAGGTCCCGCTGCACGCGGCGCACTCGATGCGTAACTTCTACCGGCTGCTCGACGGCGAGTTGCCCCAGGTGACCCAGCCCCTGCTGCTTCTGCGCAGCCCGCAGGACCATGTGGTGCCGCCCGCCGACTCGGCGCGGATCCTCAGCCGGGTGTCGTCCACGGACGTGACGGAGATCCTGCTGGAACAGAGCTACCACGTCGCGACGTTGGACCACGACGCGGACCGGATCTTCGAGCAGAGCTACGCGTTCATCGGCCGGCTCGCACCCGCTGTCGGCGAGGAGTCCGACACGGGTCGACGGGTTCAGCAGGAAGGGACGGCCACCGGTGGCTGAGCACGAGGCGGACCGCGACGATTCCGAGGAGAAGGGCGTGCCGATCGGTGAGTCCCCCGGCGACGAGCAGAGCGTGCCCTTCGACGAGGAGGCCGCGTGGCAGGCGATCGTCTCCGGTTACGGCCAGGAGCCCAAGGACCCGCCCGGTGCGAAACCGTTCAAGTCGGTCGAGGACCTGGCCCTCCTCGAACCCGAGACGAACGACGACATCGACGACGCCGAGGGCAGCAAGGACGCCAAGGACGAGAGCGGCGACAAAGGGGGCGAGGAGGGCAGGTCCGGGGACAGTGCCGGGGACCCGACCGGGGGCAAGTCCTCCCCCGTGAAGCCCCTCGGCAGCTCGGTCGCCTTCGCCCCCGGCGTCGCGGGCCCGCGTGACTTCCAGTCGCCCGAGCCCACCGACGAGGACTTCGACGAGGACGACGAGGGCCACTTCGTACCGCCCGAGCCGCCCCCGCTGCCCGCCGCCGACACCACGGCCAAGTTCGCCTGGCTCGCCGTCCTCGGCGGCCCCGTCCTGCTCCTGCTGGCCATACTGCTCGGCTGGGACATGACCTGGTGGCTCGCCACCCTCGGCATCGGCGGCTTCCTCGGCGGCTTCGGCACGCTGGTGACCCGGATGAAGAGCGATGACGAGGACGAGGGCGACCCGGGCCGGGGCGCGGTCGTCTGACCCCGGGCTCTCCGCGCCCTACGTGGCCGGCACTCTGAGGGCGGCCAGCACCGGCAGGTGATCGGTCGCCCTCCTGAGGTCGGCCTCCGTCACGCCGGGCAGGCCAAGCGGGACCCCGCAGCCGAGGACCTCCACGCCCTCCGTGGCGAAGATCGCGTCGATCCGCTGGTGCGGATCGGTCGGGGTGGAGGTCTGCTCGGTCCCCCAGGGCCGGGTCGCCCAGCCGTCCTGGAGTGCGGCGGCAAGACGCTCGAAGGTGCGGCCGCCCGGCCGTTCGTTGAGGTCACCGCCCACCACCGCGTGCGGGGTGCCAAGGCCGGCCAGGCACTCCAGGAGCTCGCCGCCCTGCGCGTACCGCTCGTCCTTCTGGAGCGAGAGGTGACAGCTCAGCACCCCCAGGCGTACGTCACCGAAACGGACCACGGCGGTGGCGAACCCGCGCCGGTGCAGCCCGGGGGTGAGCGGCAGCAGCACGTCCTCGGCGCGCTCGACGGTCGCCCGCAGCGAGCACAGCAGCGCGGGCCCGGACGCGGTGGCCCCGCCCGACAGCACCACCTGGCCGGACGCCGCCGCGAGGCGCGCCAGCTTCTTGCGCCAGCGGAAGAACCGCGGAGCCTCCTGCACCAGCACAAGGTCCGGCGAGCAGGCACCGATCACCCGGGCGAGCGCGTCCGTGTCGTCCCGCATAGAACGGATGTTGTAACTGAGCACCCGGACAACGGCCGAACCGTCGGGCTCGGTACGGGAGTTGGGCAGCGGCCCGATCGCACTGGGCGAGTTGGTCGGCATGACGATCAAGATACGACAACACAGCCCCGCACCCTGCGCACCCGCACCCGCACAAATGGCAGACGTCGGAACAACCCGCAGCCGCCCACGCACGGAAGGGGCCGCGTCGGTACATCGAATGCCCGCATCCGAACGGATCAAAAAGAAACGGCTCCCTGACACCCACAGCCGATCCGTTCGGATGCGGGCGGATGTACCGGCGCGGCCCCGACCCACAACGGCGCAGCAGGCGAAAGACACCCACCATGCGCACCGCGACACGACAACGCCCGCCGCCCCCGGAGAGGGACACGGCGGGCGCACGTCACGCGAACATCACATGATCGGGTCCGGCTCCCGGGCCAGATCCGCCGCTCCGACGAGCCCCGCCTTGTTGCCGAGCTGCGCGGCGATGACGTCGGCGACGGGGCGCCAGTTGCCCCCCACCAGCCAGCGCTTGTACGACTTGCGGATGGGGTCGAGAACCAGCTCGCCCTCGTCCGACAGCCCGCCTCCGACGATGAAGGCGGACGGGTCGAAGAGCGAGGCCAGGTCGGCGAGGCCGGCACCGGCCCAGCGGGCCAGCTCGCGGTAGGAGTCCACCGCGACCGGGTCACCCTGGCGTGCGGCGACCGAGATGTGCTTGCCCTCGATGGCGTCGGGGGTGCCGTCGCCGAGGGCGAGCAGGATCTCCGCGTTCTCGGGGGTGGCGTTGGCCCGCTGCTTCGCGTACCGGACGAGGGCGCGCCCGGAGGCGTACTGCTCCCAGCAGCCCTGCGAGCCGCAGCCGCACAGCAGACCGTCCGGCACCATGCGGATGTGGCCGAACTCCGCGGCCACCCCGAAGTGCCCGCGGCGCAGCTTGTTGCCGATGATGATGCCGCCGCCGAGGCCGGTGCCGAGCGTGATGCAGATGACGTTCCGGTGGCCTTTGCCCGCGCCGAACTTGTACTCGCCCCACGCGGCCGCGTTGGCGTCGTTCTCGACGACGACCGGCAGCCCCACGCGCGCCTCGACCTCGGCCTTCAGCGGCTCCTGCCGCCAGTCGATGTTCGGCGCGAAGTACACCGTCGAGCGCTGGCGGTTCACGTATCCGGCCGCACCGATACCCACACCCACGATCTCGTGCCCGGCACGGGCACCCTCCACGGCGGAGGCGATGGCGTCCACGATGGCCTGCGGCGTGCTGGGAGTCGGCACCTTGTGGGTCGAGAGGATGCTGCCTTCCTCGTCGACCACACCGGCCGCGATCTTCGTGCCGCCGATATCGACGCCGATGGTGAGTCCCATGAATCCCTCAGTTTCGGTCGAGCCCCGCTACGGCCAACCGTACCCGAGCTGCCCTTAGTCCAAGTCGATGTGTTCCCCAGGACCGGTGCCCTCGTCGCGAGGACCCGTGTCCCGGGTGGTCCAGCGCCGCTCCTGCGCATCGACCGCCGAGCGGTAGGCGGCGAGCAGCTCGGAGCCCGCGCTCGCGAGATGGTCGAAGACGTCGGGGTTGCGCTCTATCACGGGTTCGACGGCGGCCTTGGCCTGCTGCACGACCTGGTTGACCATCTGCTGGGCGGCGCCGCCGGCGACCGCGCCGAACAGCGGCGACTGGAGTCCGGTCAGCTTGTCGGCGACGGCGTCGACGAGCTTGCGCAGCTCGTCGGCGGCCGAGCCGGGCGGTGTGCCGTACTGGGTGCGGCGGCGGGCCTTCTCCGCCGCGAGATCCTCGGCACATGCCGTCGCCCAGGCGTCGGCGTCGGCGTCAGTCGTACGGACTTCGTCAGCCGCCTCCCGAGCGGAGTCGGACGTCGGTCGCTCTTCGCTCATGGCGGCTCTCCTGACTACGTTTCGTCCTTCCGACGGTACCCGAACGGAGGTACGTCGTTCAGCGTGTCCGCGGCCACAGTCCGGGGTCCGGCGCGAATCGGATCCTCAGAGTGCCCTCGCGCAGGGCCGCGCCCTCCACGGTGCAGCGCCGCAGGGCGGACGGCAGCGGCACGATCCGGCGGAACGGCCCGGCGGTGACGACGAGTTCGTCGCCGCGCCGGATCAGGTCCAGTTCGTCGCGTACGGCGCCGGGCAGCGGAATGTGCCAGACGAGGACGCCCTCGTCGGCGAGGCGGTCCTCGACAGGCCACTCGACGGAGGGCGGCGTCTCGTTGACGACACCGGGCACGGGGAGCGCCGTGAGGTCGTCGGTGCCGCGCGGATCGTGCCCGCGGTGCGGGACCACGTGGACGTCGTACGTCTCCTGCCACTCGTCGAGGGCCTTGCGCTGCTGGGCGGCGAGGGCGGCGAGCCAGGTGTCGGGGCCGTCGGCGGGCAGGACGCGGTTCGCCACCAGGGCGTCGACGCGGAGGCCGCGCAGGGCGAGGGCGGTGCGGGCGCCCCGTACGGCGTCGGTACCGGCCGGGCCCGGCTCGGCGACCAGCCGTACGGCCGTGGCGTGGTCCTCGACGACCGCCTCCACGGCGGCCAGTTCGAGGTCCCAGCGGGCCGCCGTCTCGTACAGCCACTCCGCGGGCATCGGGACGCCCGCGAGGCGGCCGAGGACGGGGCGCAGGGCGCGGGCCGCCTGGCGCTCGGGCGGCAGCAGACGGCGCAGGTAGCGGCGGAGTTCCTCGGGGAGGGAGAGCAGGGCGAGGGCCTGGGGGGCCGGGGGGAGGTCCACGACGAGGAGGTCGTACGTGTCCGAGGTCGCCGCGTCGCGCAGGGCGCGGAGCAGGGCGAGTTCCTCGGCGCCGGGCAGCGGGGTGACCTCCTCGGCGTCCAGACGGGTGGCGCCGAGCAGGTCGAGGACGGTGGAGGCGCGGTCCTGGAAGGCGGTGAGGTCGGCGCGGAAGCGTTCGGTGGCGTCGGGGCGCCAGGTGGTGAGGTTCGGCCCGGCCTCCGCCGGGTGCGCGCCCGTCCGTACGCCCAGGGCGTCGCCCAGGGTGTCCGTGCGGTCGGCGGTCAGCACCAGGGTGCGGGTGCCCTCGCGGGCGGCCTTCAGCGCGGTGGCCGCGGCGACGGTGGTACGGCCGGAGCCGCCGGGGCCTGTGATCAGGATGGTGCGCATGGGGGTGAACGGTACCTGGGCCGGTGGGGGCGCCTCAGCCGGGCCGGGCGCACCCCTGCCTCTTCCTGGCACCCTGCGTCCCTGTCGGCGTAGGGGCTTTCTTCGCCCCCTCCGCCCCTTCCCGTCTCGGGGGGCTCCGCCCCCGGGCCCCCGTATCGCGCTGACGCGCTCGTCCTCAAACGCCGGACGGGCTGAAAGCTCCCCTTACTTGGTCTCCTCGACCCTCTTCTTCAAGCCTGCCAGCGCCCGGTCGATGATGACCTTCTCGGCCTTGCGCTTGATCATGCCCAGCATGGGGATCTTGACGTCGACCGTGAGCAGGTAGGTGACCACGGTGGCGCCGGTGCCCGCGGGCTTGAGGATGTAGGAGCCGTCGAGGGAGCGGAGCATCTGGGACTTGACCAGGGTCCAGGAGACCTCGTGGTCGCCGGTCCAGGTGTAGCCGAGGGTCTGGTCGTCCTTGATCGCACCGGCGTCCATGACGAGGCGTACCTGCTCGGCGCGGCCCTGGCCGTCCGTGGCGAGTACCTCCGCCTCCTTCACCTCGCCGGTCCAGTCCGGGTAACGGGCGAAGTCGGCGATGACCGCCATGACGTCAGCCGGTGCCGCCTCGATCGTGATGCTCGAGCTGGTGTGTTCAGCCATCGAGGTGGCTCCTCCAGATGCGGTCCGGTGAGGGAGGGTGGTGGGCACGTGTGTGCAGCGTGAAGGCTACCGCGCACCGGACGGGGCGCCGTCACCCGCACCGGGCAGGAGAAGGGCAGGTCTCACCATTCGAGGGCCCACGGCCGCCCGGTGCCGGCGAAGTGACCCACGTTCACGCACTCGGTCGCCCCGATCCGCATCCGCCGGGCCAGCGGCTGGTGGACGTGGCCGAAGAGCGAGTAGCGGGGCCGGGTACGGCGGATCGCGTCGAGGAGGGCCCGGCTGCCGCGTTCGAAGCGGCGCGCCACCGTGTCGTAGACCAGCTCCGGCACCTCGGGCGGGATGTGCGTGCACAGCACGTCGACCTCACCGACCGCCTCGATCTTGGCGGCGTACTCCTCGTCGCTGATCTCGTAGGGCGTGCGCATGGGCGTGCGCAGCCCCCCGCCGACGAAGCCGAAGGTCCGGCCGCCGATCTCCACCCGTTCCCCGTCGAGCACCGTCGTGCCGGATCCGGCGTATTCCGGCCACAACATCGGTATGTCCACATTGCCGTAGGTCGCGTACGTCGGTGTCGGCAGGACGGCGAACATCTCGGCGTACTGCTTGCGCACCGCTCCCTCGATGGCGGTGGCCCGGTCCGTGCCGACGCCGGACCACAGGCGGGTCCCCAGTTCCCGCGCCTCCTCGAAGCGGCGCGCGGTGCGCAGCTCGACGATGCGGTCCGCGTTCTCGACGCCGAAGAGGTCGGGGAAGATGCCGCGCGAGTGGTCGGCGTAGTCGAGGAAGAGCACGAGGTCACCGAGGCAGATCAGCGCGTCCGCGCCGTCTCCGGCCCTGGCCAGGTCACGGGCGTTGCCGTGCACGTCACTGACCACATGAACGCGCGTCCTGCCGTTGCCGCCTGGTGTGGGTGCCATGACGATCAAGCGTAGGCCTGTGCGGCATACGTGAACAGAAGGGGGCCGGACCTGCGCTTACTGGCCAGTCGAGAAAGCCGTCGACTACTGTGCGGCGAGGAGCACCAACCTGTGTGACGCAGCGAACATCTCGTCGGACCCCCCTGTCGAAGAAGCCATACCGACGGGTAACGTCCGGGCAGTCCAGTCGTACTCAGGATTTCAACAATGATCTCCCTGGGTGCCTGCCCGAGTCTTGGACCGCATCGTCGCATCACACAGAGTCGTGGCGTCGGCGCCCTATGAGGAGCAGCAGTCTTGCGCGAGTTCAGCCTTCCGGCTTTGTACGAGGTCCCCGCGGACGGAAATCTGACCGACATCGTCCGGAGAAACGCCGCGCAGCATCCGGACGTCGCCGTCATCGCCCGCAAGGTCGGCGGCGCGTGGACGGATGTCACCGCCACCGTCTTCCTCGCCGAGGTGCGGGCCGCGGCCAAGGGTCTGATCGCCTCGGGCGTGGAGCCCGGCGACCGGGTCGCCCTGATGTCCCGTACCCGCTACGAGTGGACGCTGCTCGACTTCGCGATCTGGAGCGCGGGCGCGGTCACCGTGCCGGTGTACGAGACCAGCTCGGCGGAGCAGGTGCAGTGGATCCTCAGCGACTCGGGCGCGACCGCCTGCGTCGTCGAGCTGGACGCGCACGCGGCCGTCGTGAAGTCGCTGCGCGACCGGCTGCCCGCGCTGAGGACGGTGTGGCAGATCGAGGGCGGCGGCATCGAGGAGCTGGGCCGCGCCGGCAAGGACGTCACCGACGAGACGGTCGAGGAACGCGGCTCGCGCGCCAAGGCGGACGACGCGGCGACCATCGTCTACACGAGCGGGACGACCGGCCGCCCCAAGGGATGCGTCCTCACGCACCGCAGCTTCTTCGCGGAGTGCGGCAACATCGTGGAACGGCTGCGCCCCCTGTTCCGTACGGGCGAGTGCTCGGTGCTCCTCTTCCTGCCTCTCGCGCACGTCTTCGGGCGGCTGGTCCAGGTCGCGCCGATGATGGCTCCGATCAAGCTCGGCCTGGTGCCCGACATCAAGAACCTCACCGACGAGCTGGCCTCCTTCCGGCCGACGCTGATCCTCGGTGTGCCGCGCGTCTTCGAGAAGGTCTACAACTCGGCGCGTGCCAAGGCGCAGGCGGACGGCAAGGGCAGGATCTTCGACAAGGCGGCGGACACGGCGATCGCGTACAGCCGCGCGCTGGACACCCCCTCGGGGCCGTCCCTCGGCCTGAAGGTCAAGCACCGGACCTTCGACAAGCTCGTCTACAGCAAGCTGCGGGCGGTGCTCGGCGGCAAGGGCGAGTTCGCGATCTCCGGCGGGGCCCCGCTCGGTGAGCGCCTCGGGCACTTCTTCCGCGGTATCGGCTTCACGGTCCTGGAGGGCTACGGCCTGACCGAGTCCTGCGCGGCGACCGCCTTCAACCCGTGGGACCGCCAGAAGATCGGCACGGTCGGCCAGCCGCTGCCCGGGTCGGTCGTGCGGATCGCGGACGACGGCGAGGTGCTGCTGCACGGCGAGCACCTGTTCAAGGAGTACTGGAACAACGAGGCCGCGACCGCCGAGGCGCTCGCCGACGGCTGGTTCCACACCGGTGACATCGGCACCCTCGACGAGGACGGCTACCTCCGGATCACCGGCCGCAAGAAGGAGATCATCGTCACCGCGGGCGGCAAGAACGTCGCCCCGGCCGTGATCGAGGACCGCATCCGCGCGCACGCGCTGGTCGCGGAGTGCATGGTGGTCGGCGACGGGCGCCCGTTCGTCGGCGCGCTGGTCACCATCGACGACGAGTTCCTGGGCCGCTGGGCCGCCGAGCACGGCAAGCCGGCCGGCTCCACCGCGGTGTCGCTGCGCGACGACGTGGATCTGCTGGCCGCGGTCCAGGGCGCGATCGACGACGGCAACGCGGCGGTGTCGAAGGCGGAGTCGGTACGGAGGTTCCGGATCCTCGGCTCGCAGTTCACCGAGGAGTCGGGCCATCTCACTCCGTCTCTGAAGCTCAAGCGGAACGTGGTCGCCAAGGACTACGCCGACGAGATCGAAGCGATCTACCAGGGCTGACGCCCCAGCAACGAACTCCCGCCGTAGGGGCGGAGGTTTGGTCACGACCCACCGGCCGTCCGTGGTTGCTCGCGCAGTTCCCCGCGCCCCTGAAGGGGCGCGGGGAACTGCGCGGCCGGCCCAGGACAACCCGCAGGCGCTACAGCAGCTCCCGCAACCGCCCCGCCAGCAGATCCCAGCGCCACTTCTCCTCGACCCACGCGCGCCCCCGCTCCCCCATCCGCCGCCGCAGCTCGGAGTCGCCGAGCAGGGTGACGATCCGCTCGGCCGCCTCCTCGGGCGAACCGCCGCGAACGACCCACCCCGTCTCACCGTCCAGCACCGCGTCCGGCGCACCCCCGGAGTCGCCGGCGACAACCGGCAGCCCGGTGGCGGACGCCTCCAGGTAGACGATGCCGAGCCCTTCCACGTCGAGACCGCCGCGCCGCGTACGGCAGGGCATCGCGAAGACGTCCCCGGCGCCGTAGTGCGCGGGCAGCTCCGACCAGGGCACCGCTCCGGTGAAGCGGACGGAGCCGGCGACCCCGGTCTCCCGCGCGAGCGCCCGCAGCTGCTTCTCGTAGGGCCCGCCGCCGACGATCAGCAGCACCGCCTCCGGCTCCGCGGCCAGGATGCGCGGCATCGCCAGGACGAGCGTGTCCTGCCCCTTGCGCGGGACGAGCCGCGAGACGCAGACGACGACCGGACGGTCGGTGAGCCCGAGCCGGGCGCGGACCTCGGCGCCTCCGGAGCCCGGGTGGAAGGTCTTCTCGTCGACGCCGGGCGGCAGTTGGACCATCCGCCCGGCCGCCTCCGGGGTCAGCACACCGGCGATCCTGGAGCGCGTGTACTCGCCGAGATACGTGATGGTGTCCGTGGACTCGCCGATCCGGCGCAACAGACCGCGCGCGGCGGGCAGTTGGGCCCAGCCGGCCTCGTGCCCGTGGGTGGTCGCCACCAGCCGCCGCGCGCCCGCCGACCGCAGCGCGGGCGCCATCAGGCCGAGCGGCGCCGCCGCCCCGAACCACACCGACGTACACCCGTGTTCCCGCAGCAGCCGGGCGGCGCGGCGCGTGGCGGCCGGGGTGGGCAGCAGCATCGTCGTGCGGTCCCGTACGACGGGAAAGGGCTGCTCCGCGTCGAAGGCGGCCGTGGCCTCCGCGCCCTCCTGACCGCGCTTCCAGGTGGAGGCGTAGACGACGAGCTGTTCGGGGTCCAGCCGCAGCGCCATGTTGTGCAGGAAGGCCTGGATGCCGCCCGGCCTGGGCGGGAAGTCGTTCGTCACGATCAGGGTCTTGTGCATCGTGTTCGACACTATCGAACCTATACTCACAGCTCCGCACGGCCGCGCTTGATGGCTCCCGCACAGCACCGCGCGCCATCATGACCCCGCCAAAACACATCCGCGGAACATCTCCAGAGCACGCGAGATCCGGACGAACGAGGGCCAGGTGCGAATGACGGGCGCAAGGGGGGCGATGGCTCCGTACGCGTTGACGGGAATCTGGGGCCTGACCAGGCTGGTACTGCTGCTCTTCGTCATCAAGCTCCTCATCTTCCCGGGCCCGGACGTCACCACCGACGTCTCCGTGATCTACCAGGGCTGGTACGAGGTCCTGCGCACCGGCACCTTCCCGCTGGACGACGTGACCTGGCAGTACCCGCCGGCCGCCGCCCTGCCGATCCTCTTCCCCGCCCTGCTGCCCTCCCTCGGCTACACGTCGGCCTTCTTCGTCCTGGCCGTGATCGCCGACTTCGTGGTGTTCGGGCTCCTCCAGTACGCGGGCCTGCGCGCCGGCAGGTCGCTGCGCGGCGCCTGGGTGTGGGTGGTGGGCGTACCGCTGCTCGGGCCGACCGTGTACGCGCGCTACGACATCATGGTGACGGCCGTCGCGGTGGCGGCGCTGCTCGCCGGGGCACGCCATCCGCGGGTCATGGGGGCGCTGGTCGGCTTCGGGGCGATGCTGAAGGTGTGGCCGGTGCTGCTGCTCGTCGGGGCCGTGAAACGCCGCGCGTGGGCCGCGGCGGCGGTCTCCGCGGCGGGGATCGCGGTGCTGTTCGCGGTGTCGATGCCCGGCGCCTTCGCCTTCCTGACCTTCCAGCGCGACCGCGGCACCGAGGTGGAGTCGCTCGGCTCCCTCGTCTTCCATGTGGCCCAGCAGTTCGGCTGGGACGGTCAGGTGCTGCTCAACTACGGTTCCGTGGAGTTCGTGGGCGAGGGCGTCGACCTGGTGAGCGGACTGGCGCTGGTGCTCAGCGCGATGTGTCTCGGCTGGCTGCTGCTGTGGCGGCTGCGCGCCAGGCGGTTCCGGTCGCACACGCTCGCCGACGCGGCGTTCGTGGCGGTGCTGATGTTCACGACCACCAGCCGGGTGATCAGCCCGCAGTACATGGTGTGGCTGGTCGGGCTCGCGGCGGTCTGCATGTGCTTCCACGCCAGCCGGATGGCCCTGCCGGCCGGCCTGGTGCTGATCGCCTCGTTCGTGACGGTCCTGGAGTTCCCGATCTGGTTCTCGCACGTCGTGGTCAGCGACGCTCTCGGCGTCACCCTCATGTTCGTCCGCAACGGCCTGCTGGTTCTCGCCACCGTCACCGCCGCCGTGGCCCTGTGGCGCGACACGGTGCCGCGGCCCGCCGCGGCGCTCCCCGCCCGGACGTCCCGCGCCAAGGAGAGCCTGCCCTCCTCCTGACCCGGCCCGCCGGACACCCTCCGGCCATGGCCGGGCCGGCCCCCGTCCGCCTCAGCCGAGCTGTGCCCGCAGGTACTCACGCCACTGCTCCGTGAACTTCTCCGGCGTCGTGCCCAGCACGTCCCGCAGCGCGTCCTCGACCGCTCCCGCCCGCCTGTCGTGCCCGCCCACGGCCCGGTAGAAGTCGTCGAGGCTGTCCTCTCCCCAGCGGCCGGCGATCATCCGGCAGGCCAGCCAGCCGCCCTCGTACGCCTGCGCCAGCCGCGCCGCGTCCCCGGAGAACCCGAAGTCCGCGTCGTCCGGCAGCGCGGCCGGGAGATGCCCGTCCACCACGGCGCGCTCCAGCTCCGGGGCGACCTGCGCGGCGGTGCGCCCGCTGCCGAGGTAGCCGACCCAGTCCGCGTAGCCCTCGGAGAGCCACAGCGGGGTGGCGGCGGCGGTGTGGGCGCGGGTGGCGACGTGCGTGGTCTCGTGGGTGAGCACGACCTGTCTGCCGAAGTCGCCGAGGACGCCGTACGCGTCGGGGTTCACGATGATCCGGTCCGCGGGCGCCTTCGCGCCGGCCCCCGACTCGCCGGTGGTGACCGCCGCGATGCCCTGGTACCCGGACGCCGGAGCGCCCAGCAGCCCCGCCATGCCCTCCAGCGACTTCGGTACGAGCACCACGACATGCCCCGACCAGTCGGTGCCCCACGCCTGCGACACGGCGGGCACGGCACGGTCCGCGAGCTCCGCGTACGCCCGCAGACCCTCGCCCGGCTGCCCGACCCCCATCACGAGGCTGTGCGCGCCCCGTACGACCGTCACGGCCCCCTGCTCCCACAACTGCTCACTCGCGCCCTCGGCGGGCTTGTCGGAGGCGACGTACCACCTGCCGTCGGCACGGGTCAGGTCCAGGGTGCGGGCGGCCGTCACGGGTGCCCTGTCGTAGCCCTCGACGCGGTAGCTCAGCTCGGCGTCGGCGGTGGCCCGGTCGCCGGAGCGGTCGAAGCCGGTGACGCGGTACGACCAGGCGGCCAGCGGGACGGCGCTGAGGTTCCGGAACCCGGTGACGGGGGTGCCCGGCCGCCCGGTCGCCCGGTACGCCGGCTCGTCCCGGTCCAGGACGGCCGCCGCCCGCAGGTCGAGGACCCGCCGCACCTCGGCCGCCGCGGGGTCCGAGGCCGTGCCGCCGCCGCAGCCGACCAGCACGGCGAGCAGCAGCACCAGGCAGAGCCCCGCCCCCGACGCGCGCCTTCGACCAGCCACGTTCCCGATCGTACGGGGACTTCGCGCCGGGTCAGACCCTGGTGACCGAGGAGACCGGCATCATGCCCACGGGGTCGTAGCGGACGGGTGCGCCCGGGTAGGGCGCGTGGATCACCTGCCCGTTGCCCACGTACATCCCGATGTGGCTGGCGTCGTCGCGGTAGGCGATCAGGTCGCCGGGCTGCGCCTGGGAGAGCGACACCTGCTGCCCGGCGTACCGCTGTGCCTGCGAGGTGCGCGGCAGCCCGACGCCGGCCTGCCCGTACGACCACTGCATCAGGCCCGAACAGTCGAAGCCGCCGGGCCCGTTGGAGCCCCACACGTACGGGCGGCCGAGCGCGGAGCGGGCGGCGGCGACGGCGGCCGCGGCGCGCCCCGAGGCGGGGGCGGCGCTCCCGGGGCCGGGCAGGTCGGCGCGTCCGGAACGGGAGGCCCGGTCGTAGGCGTCGCGCTCGGAGTCCGGCAGCGCGTCGAGCAGTTGCCGGGCCCGGGTCAGCTTCCGTTCGACGGTGCGCTTGTGCCGGGCGACGGCCGCGCGGCTCCTCTCCAGCTCGGCGAGATCGGCGGCGGCCTCCTCGCGGTGCTGGGAGAGGTCGCGCATGGCGGACCGGAGGTCCTTGAGCTCGCCGGCCTGCCGGGTGTTGATCCGGTCGAGCACGGCGGCCTTGTCGAGGTAGTCGTCCGGGTCGTCGGAGAACAGCAGCGCGAGGGACGGGTCGATGCCGCCCGAGCGGTACTGGGCCCCGGCGAGCGAACCGAGCGCGTCCCGCATCGTGTTGACCCGCTCCTGCTGCCGGGCGATCTCGTCCTGGGCCACGCGGACCTCCTCGCGCAGCGAGTCCGCGCGCTCGTCGGCCTTGTTGTAGGACTCGGTGGCCTTCTCGGCCTGCTCGTACAGGCGGTCCACCTCGGCCCGGGTGTCGTCCTGTGGCGCTCCGGCGGCCGGTACGGCACCGAGGGCCGCCGCGGCGGCGGACATCACGCAGACGGCGAGACCGGCGCCCCGGTCGAGGCCGGACGGTACAAGGCGGCGATGAGACCCCACGAGTAGCCGCTCTCCCTTCCGCTGACGGTCCCCCGGAGTTGGGGGAAACGCGGCAGACAGTAGCCGTGCGACTACGCACTGGCCAAAGACCCCGGCGGGCACACAACGTGACACCCCGCCGGAGACGCAGGTCACCGACGGGGCACGGGGTCAGCGGGAGCCACCGCAATTCGCCCGTTTGGGCGGCGCGGCGAGCGAAACGGGACGGGGTCCCCCGGCCCGGGGCCGGGGGAGGCGTCTCAGCGCGCTCGGGTCAGATCCTGACGCCGAACTGGAAGGGCATGTTGTTGATCGACTCGTAGCGGACGACCGTGCCGGAGCGCGGGGCGTGCAGCACCTGGCCGTTGCCCGCGTAGAAGCCGACGTGGTGCATGTCGCCGTAGAAGATGACCAGGTCGCCGACCTGGAGGTCGCTCTGCGAGTAGATCCGGGTACCGGCGTTGGCCTGCGCCTGCGAGGTCCGGGGTATGGACACACCGGCCTGGGCGTAGGCCCAGGAGGTCAGACCCGAGCAGTCGAAGGAGGACGGGCCGGAGGCGCCGTAGACGTACGGCGAGCCGATCACGGACTGCGCGGCGCCGTACGCGGAGCCGGCACGGCCGGAGGCGGGGGCCGTGGAACCGCTGGTGGCGGCGGTCTTGGCGGTGGTGCTGGCCTGCGCCTGCTTCGCGTCGAGGGCCGCCTTCTCCGCGGCCGTCAGGCTGTTCAGGAGCTTCTGCGCGTCGGCGAGCTTGCCCTGGACCTCGGTCTTCTTCTTCGCGAGCTCGGTGCGGGTGTCCGCGAGGTCCTCGAGCTTCTCGGAGGCTTCCGAGCGCTGCTGGGCGAGCGAGCGCTGCTTCTCCTGGACCTTCTTGAGCGTCTCGACCTGCTGATTGCTCAGCTGGTCCATCGTGGACGCCTTGTCGAGGTAATCGTCCGGGTCGGCCGACAGGAAGAGCTGCACGGAGGGGTCGATGCCGCCGGTGCGGTACTGGGCGGTGGCCATCGAACCGAGGCCGTCACGCAGGTCGTTGAGGTCGCTCTGACCGCGGGCCACGTTGTCCTGGAGAGTGTCGATCTCCTTCTGGAGCTTCTCCTGCTTCTCCTTGGCCCCGTTGTACTTCTCGGTTGCCTGCTCCGCCTGCTCGTAGAGCTTGTCGACCTTGGACTTGACCTCGTCCACGTTCGGCTTCTCGCTCGGCGCGGCGTTGGCGGCGTTGGCGCTGAGAACCACAGCGGCGGCAGCGGCGGTGGTGAGCACGGTCACACGGGTGCGGCTCGGCTGCTTGGGTCGACGGTGGGACGCCACGAAGGCGAGCTCCTTCTTCCTCCAGCCGCCTGCCGATCACTCCGACGGGCGGGGCCCCCTCCACCGTCACTCCCAATGAGTGATCACCCGAGCAGAGGTTCGAGGCCTGACCCTAGTGACCTTCTTGTGATCAGTTCAAATCCTGATAGGAAAAATCTCGGTCACCGAACGTTTCTTTGCCGACAACTCACCAGCAGTAACGCGCACTTGACGCTACGTTGCGTGAAGATCCGATCAATTCAGGCATCAGGCCCAGACGTTACGCATGGTGCGTAGGCTACCTATGGGACGTACGGCCCAGTCGGCTATCCGTGCGAGAAGCGCTTGAGGAGCACCACCGAAGCCACCGGCCGCGCACCCGCCTTGGCGATCCCGTCGGCCACCTCACGGTCGGTGGAGACCACGATGACCGGCCGTCCCGGCGGCTCGGCGCGCACCAGCCTGCGGATCAACTCGTCCGCGGTGACACCGGCCTTGGAGAACAGCACCCGCACCCCGCGCGGCGGCGCGAGCAGCACCGGCGCGGCCAGCTCGGCCCCGTCGAAGACACACGTCACCTCGGCCCCGGTCTGCGCGGCGAGCTGCGAGAGCTGCCCGAGCAGCCTGAGCCGCTGCTTCTCCAACGGCATCTGCGGATAGCCGGTCTTGGTGACGTTGTAGCCGTCGACCACCAGATGGGCCTGCGGCAGCGCGAGCAACTGGTCGAGGATCGCGGGGTCGTTCTCGGACAGGGCGCGCGCCGCGATGTCCTTCGGGGTCATCCGTCCCGGTTCGACGGCGTCGACCGTCTCGGCCGGCCGCACGGACACGGGTGGCAGCGCGAGCTCACGCCGCAGGCCCTGGGTGGCTTCCAGCACGGTGTCGAGCAGCAGTCGTACGCGCATGTCCTCGACGCTGCGACCCTCGCGCGCCGCTCTCCGCGTCGTCTCCAGGGCGGCCTCGGCCTCCCCGAGCCGTGCCTTCAGGCGCCGGGTCTCGCTCTCGGCGGCGGACACCTGGGTCTGCCCCTCCGCCCGCGCGGTGTCCATCTCGGCCTGGAGCTTGCGCACGGCCGCCTCGCCGCGTTTGACGTCGCTGAAGGCCCCGCGCAGTTTGCGGTGAAGCGATTCGGCTTCCTTCTTGGCCGACTCCAGCTCCGTGCGCAGCCGTTCGGTCTCCGCCTTCGTCTGGCCGCGGGCCTCCACGAGCTCCTGCCGCAGCCGCTCCAGCTCGGCGCGGCTCTCCTCGTCGGCACGCTCGGCGTCCGCCCGCAGGGCCTCCTCGCCCGCCGCGGCCACGAGTTTCACCCAGCCGGTGGGCCGCAGCACATAGGCCGCGGCCGCCACATCCAGCGGATCCGCGGCCGGGGGCGGCGCGCCCGAGTCGAGAGCGCCGGTCAGTTCCGGCTGCGCCTCTCTCAGTTTCTCGGCGATGCGCTGCCTGAAGATGGGGTCCGTCTCCAGCGCCGCCGCCATCGCGTTGCCGGCGAACTTGGCCCGCCTGTTGGGTGCGAAGCGCGCGAACTGCCGCAACTGCGTGGGCAGTTCACCGATGGTGAGGCCGCCGAACCCGTCTGAGACGATCTGCACCACGCGTCGGCGCACACCGTCGGGCAGCGGGCGGTCGAGCACCTCGGCGGTGCCGTCGTCCGGCTCCCCGCTGGTCTCCACCATCCGTCACCCCAATATCCGTGCGGGCCCGCTCCCTCAGGAGCCGGCACCCGGCCTGTCCACGAGTTCCACCTGATCCAACGCGTTGCACCAGCGACAGCGCACCGACTCGATGGTCTCACTGACCACCTCGCGCTCCTCGACCTTGGGCTCCCCGGCCAGGTCGAGGTGCACGTACTCGACGACCTTCGACGAACGGGTGACGTCGAAACGCGTGAGGTTGCCGCAGAGCGTGCAGCGCCACCGGGTCTCGGCGGTCGGGAGGGGAACCGTCATGTGGCGTCGCTTTCCTTCGGGTGTCCGTACCTCGCCGGTCGACCCGGCGCGTATGGCTCGTAACCCTAAGGCCTGGCGGGTACTCGACGCTCGGCCGTCCACTACGGCGAGGCGGTCTGTGTGCATCCGTCCGATTACGCCATGCTCTGCACCATGATCGGCAACTGGAGTACGACGGTCGGCAGAGCCGTGCGGAGTCGGTCGGCACCGGTGACGTACGGACTGATCGTCGTGACCTGTCTGATCTTCGTCATCGGCCCGGCGTCCGGCCTCAATCCGGCGTACGGCACCGGGGACGAGCTGCTGGCCGCCCAGCGGGCCTATTTCCGGCGCTGGGGCGTGGTGCCCTCCGAGCTCCTCACCGGGGACCCGCGCGCGGCGCTCACCCCCGCCACGGCACAGTTCGTGCACGGCGGCTGGCTCCACCTGCTCGGCAACATGCTGTTCTTCTACGTCTTCGGGACGATGACCGAGGAACGGATGGGCCATGTGGAGTTCGCCCTCTTCTATCTGGGCTGCGGCTGTCTCGCCCTGCTGGGCTACGCGGTCGCGAACGCGGAGTCCGGGCAGGCCCTGGTCGGCGCCTCCGGGGCGATCTCCGCGGTGCTCGGGGCGTTCCTGTACCTGTTCCCCAAGGCCCGGGTGACCAGTCTCTTCCCGTTCCTCTTCTTCCTGCCGCTGCGCTTCCCGGCCTGGGTGGTACTGCCCTTCTGGGTGACTCTCCAGTGGCTGGCGGCGAGCCGGGTCGCCGCGGGTCCCGGGGTCGCCTATCTGGCCCACCTGGTGGGCTTCTCCCTCGGCTTCGCCTACGCGTGGGTGCGTTTCGGCCGGACGACTAGAGTGAAAGCCCCAGCAGCGGCCCCCGAGGGAGAAAACCAGCCGTGATCACCGCGATCGTTCTCATCAAGACCAGCGTGGACCGGATCCCCGAGATCGCGGAGTCGATCGCCGCCCTGGAAAGCGTCAGCGAGGTCTTCTCGGTCACCGGCACCTACGACCTGATCGCGATGGTCCGGGTGAAGGCCCACGACGACCTGGCGGACGTCATCCCCGGCAGCATCAGCAAGATCCCGGGCGTCGAGGGCACGGACACGCACGTCGCCTTCCGCACCTACTCCCAGCACGACCTGGAGGCGGCGTTCGCGATCGGCCTGGACGGCTGACGGCCGCGCCCGGTCACGGGCGGGCCACGCCCCGGTCACGGCCGTGCGGTCGGGCCGTCACACGGCGGGGACGCAACGCCCGCCCTCCGTACGGTAGTTCCACTGCGCACCGTCCCGGACGAGCTCCTTCACCGCGCCCACGAACCGCTCGACGTGCTCGTCCGGCGTACCCGCGCCGAAGCTGACCCGGATGGCGTTGAGGGACTTCTCGCCGGGCGCGGCCTCGGGGGCGCCGCACTCCCCCTGGGTCTCCGGGTCGCTGCCGAGCAGGGTGCGCACCAGCGGGTGGGCGCAGAACAGGCCGTCGCGCACCCCGATGCCGTACTCGGCGGAGAGCGCGGCCGCGAAGTGCGAGCTGTTCCAGCCCTCGACGACGAAGGAGATGACGCCGACCCGCGGGGCGTCGTCGCCGAAGAGGGAGAGGACCCGGACCTCCGGGACCTCGGCGAGACCCGCGCGAACCGTGTGGATCAGGTGCCGTTCGCGGGCGACGAGCTTGTCGAAGCCCTCGTCGGTGAGGGCCTTGCAGGCCGAGGCGATGGAGTAGACACCGATCACGTTCGGCGAGCCGGCCTCGTGCCGGGCGGCGCTGTCGTGCCACTCCACGTCCACGCCGCCGTCCACCCGCCGGGTGACCTTACGGCTCGCTCCCCCGCCGGCCAGGTACGGCTCGGCCGTGCGGAGCCAGTCGGAGCGGCCCGCGAGGACACCGGAGCCGAAGGGGGCGTACAGCTTGTGCCCGGAGAAGGCCACCCAGTCGACGTCGAGGTCGCGCACCGACACCGGCTGGTGCGGGACGAGCTGCGCGGCGTCGAGAACGATGCGCGCACCGTGCGCGTGCGCGGCGGCGGCCAGCTCTCGCACCGGCCACAGCTCGCCGGTGACGTTCGAGGCGCCCGTCACGCAGACGAGGGCCGGGCCGCGGGGGTCGCGCTCGGCGAGCGCCCGCTCCAGCGTCGCGACGGCCTCGTCAGGCGTACGGGGGGCGTTCAGGTACGTCACCCGCGCGTCCCGCCAGGGCAGCAGCGAGGCGTGGTGCTCGGTCTCGAAGACGAAGACCTGGCAGTCGGCCGGAAGGGCGGCGGCCAGCAGGTTGAGCGAGTCGGTGGTCGACCGGGTGAACACGACCTGGTCGTCGTCCCGGCAGTCCAGGAACTCGGCGACGGTCTCGCGGGAGTTCTCGAAGAGGTCGGTGGAGAGCTGGGACAGGTACCCGGCGCCACGGTGCACGCTCCCGTAGTACGGGGCGTACGCCGCCACGTCGTCCCAGACCCGCTGGAGGGCCGGGGCGCTGGCGGCATAGTCGAGAGCGGCGTAGGTGACCTCGCCACCGGTGACGAGCGGGACGGCGACATCCCCTCCCAGAACGGACAGAGGGGAACAAACGGCCTGGCCGGTGGCAACGGTGGAGACAGACATGGCGAACTCCTGTGAGACGCGGGGGCGGCGCGCGAGACCGGTCCGCAACCAGGGCGGGGCTCAGCGCGGGAAAAGGCGAAAGGGGTACGCGGAAAAGGGGCTCTACGCCCTATCGCATTCGCTTGCTCACAGAAGGCTCCCTCGAACACCAGGACCCCTGGGCTGTAAACCACTCAGAAGAGTGCGAGGGGTCCGCGCTTGCCGCAGACCTCGCTGCCTACGGCCTGGTCTTCACCCGGGGCACCCCGCCACGGACGGAGGGTTGCCGGACAGTCGGCCGGGGCCTCATGACTGTCACTCATGACCTGCCGAAAAACCTACGCGACGTCATCGCGACGGCGCAACCCGTGTCCGGATCCCGGAACACGAACGGGGCCGGACCTGGTCGGCCCGGCCCCTCCTCTTCACACCAACGGCCCCGCGCTACGCGTTGGTCGCCGCCACCCATCGCTCGAGCGACCGCTTGGCCGCCCCCGAGTCGATGGCCTCCGCGGCCTTCGCCATCCCGGCGCGGATCTGCTCGGCGAGCGGTCCCTCGCCCGGCGAGAGGGCCACCAGGGCCGCCGCCGAGTTCAGCAGCACGGCGTCCCGTACGGGCCCCGTCTCACCGTCGAGGAGCCGCCGGGCCACGTCCGCGTTGTACGCGGAGTCCGCGCCCCGCAGCGCCTCGATCGGGGCCAGGTCGATACCGGCGTCCCGGGGGTCGAAGGACTCCTCCGTGACCTTTCCGTCCCGTACGACCCACACCCGGGAGGTGGAGGTGATCGTCAGCTCGTCGAGGCCGTCGTCGCCGCGGAAGACCAGCGAGGAGTTGCCCCGCTCGGCGAAGACGCCCGCGACGATCGGCGCCATGCGGGGGTCGGCGACCCCGACCGCCTGCGCTTTGACCCGGGCGGGATTCGTCAACGGACCGAGCGCGTTGAAGACCGTCCGGATGCCCAACTGCCCGCGCGCGGCGCCCACATGACGCAGCGCCGGGTGGAACTTCACCGCGAAGCAGAAGGTGATCCCGGCCTCCTCGGCCACCTCGGCCACCCGTTTCGTCGTCAGCTCCAGATTGACCCCGAGCTTCTGGAGGACGTCGGACGCGCCGGAGGCGGAGGAAGCCGCCCGATTGCCGTGCTTGACGACCTTCGCGCCCGTCCCGGCGATGACGATCGCCGACATGGTGGAGATGTTGACGGTCTTGGCCCCGTCGCCGCCCGTACCGACGATGTCGACGGTCCGCCCGGGCACCTCGATCACGTTGGCGTGCTCGTACATCATCCGTACGAGCCCGGTGATCTCCTCGACGGTCTCTCCCTTGGCCCGCAGCGCCACCGCGAACCCGGCGATCTGCGCGTCGGTCGCCTCACCGCGCATCATCAGGTTCATCGCCCAGGCGGTGTCGTCCGCACTCAGGTCACGGCCGTCGAGCAGGCCGTTCAGCAACCTGGGCCAGGAACGGTCCGCCGCGGTGTCGCCTCCAGCGGGGTTCACAGCGCTCATGGTCGCTCCTGGGTTCTCAGAGAGGTGCGCGGGTGGACTCACCCCGGGCACGTAGGGGTGAGTCCACCCTATCCAGCCCGGGAGACGGCAAAGAGCCCCGTCCATGCAATGGACGGGGCTCGAGCCGTGGCGATCAGCGAGGATCGTGCGGGTGATCAGTGGTGGCCGTGGCCGCTCGTGATCTCCTTGTACTCCTCGACGGTGGGCTTGGGGATCTGGTTGTCCTCCCCGTAGTAGCCCTTGCTGAGCTTGGCGCGCAGCTTCTGCGCACCCTTCACCTTGCGCTCGACACCGTTCTCGTCGACCGGCGGACCGATCTCGGCCGGCTTGTACTGCTCGTGCGCGGTGAGCGTGTGCAGCGACTCCTGGCTGAGCGGCTCGTGGATCTCGATGAACTCACCGTGCGGCAGGCGCTTGATGATGCCCGACTCGCGGCCGTGCAGCACCTTGTCCCGGTCCCGGCGCTGAAGGCCGAGGCAGATCCGCTTGGTGGCGATGAACGCGAGAACCGGCGCCACGAAGAACGCGATCCGTACGAACCAGGTGATCGTGTTGATCGACAGGTGGAAGTGCGTGGCCCAGAGGTCGTTTCCACCACCGATGAGCAGGACCATGTACCAGGTGATCCACGCGACACCGAAGGCCGTACGGGTCGGGACGTTGCGCGGGCGGTCCAGGATGTGGTGCTCGCGCTTGTCGCCGGTGACCCAGGACTCGATGAACGGGTAGACCGCGATCGCGACCAGGACCAGCGGGAAGATGATCAGCGGGACGAACACACCCAGGACGAGCGTGTGACCCCACAGGTTGATCTCCCAGCCCGGCATGACACGGATCAGGCCCTCGGAGAAGCCCATGTACCAGTCGGGCTGGGCGCCGGTGGACACCTGGTCAGGCCGGTAGGGGCCCATCGTCCAGATCGGGTTGATCGAGGCGATGCCCGCGATGATCGTGATGACACCGAAGACCAGGAAGAAGAAGCCGCCGGCCTTCGCGGTGTAGACCGGAAGGAGCGGCATTCCGACGACGTTCTTGTTCGTCTTTCCGGGGCCCGCGAACTGCGTGTGCTTGTGGTAGAAGACCAGGATCAGGTGGCCGACCACCAGGCCGAGCATGATGCCCGGCAGCAGCAGGATGTGGATCGAGTAGAAGCGGGCCACGAAGTCGCCGCCCGGGAACTCGCCGCCGAAGAGGAAGAACGAGAGGTACGTGCCCACGATCGGCACGGACAGGATCGCGCCCTCCATGAAGCGGACACCGGTTCCGGAGAGCAGGTCGTCAGGGAGCGAGTAGCCGGTGAAGCCGGTGAACATGCCCAGGACGAACAGCAGGAAACCGAAGAGCCAGTTGACCTCGCGGGGCTTGCGGAACGCACCCGTGAAGAACACGCGCATCATGTGCACGAACATGCCCGCGAGGAAGATCAGCGCGGCCCAGTGGTGGATCTGCCGGATCAGCAGGCCACCGCGCACATCGAAGGAGATGTGCATGGTCGAGTTGAAGGCCTCGGACATCAGCTGGCCCTGCAGCGGGATGTAGCTGCCGTGGTATTCCACCTCGTTCATCGACGGGTGGAAGAACAGCGTCAGGTACACACCCGTGAGGATGATGATGATGAAGCTGTAGAGGCAGACCTCGCCCAGCATGAAGGACCAGTGGTCCGGGAAGATCTTGCGCATGTTGGTCTTGGCCAGGCCGTAGATGCCCAGCCGGCCGTCGGCCCAGTCGGCGACCCGCTCGCCCGCGGGTGCCTTCTTCCGCGAGTTCGCGTCGACCGGGTCGGAGGTGTTCGCAGCAGCAGTACTCATCCGCGCTCCCAGAAAGCAGGACCGACGGGCTCGTCGAAGTCGCCGAGCGCCTCGAGGTAGCCCTCAGCGTTCACACCGATGCGCAGCTGAGGCAGGGCGTGACCCGCCGGGCCGAAGATCACTCGGGCCCCGTCGGCGAGGTCGAAGGTGGACTGGTGGCACGGGCAGAGGACGTGGTGCGTCTGCTGCTCGTACAGGGAGATCGGACAGCCGACGTGGGTGCAGATCTTCGAGTAGGCCACGATGCCCTCGTGCGACCACTCGAGTTCCCGCTTGTCCTTGATGTTGTCCGGCTGGATGCGGACGATCATCAGGGCGGCCTTGGCGATCTGGACCTGGAAGTCCTCGTCGTGCTCCTCCAGGCCCTCGGGCTTGGCGAAGGTGAGCGAGCCGACGACGACGTCCGAGGGACGCAGCGGCTCGTTCGTGTTCATGTTGACGAGTTGCAGACCCTTGCGCCACATCGTGTGGCGAAGGCTCGTGCCCGGCAGCGGACCGAGGTCGCGCAGCAGCACGACACCGGAGAGCGGGACCAGGGCCAGCGCGCCGAACATCGTGTTGCGGATCAGCTTGCGCCGGCCGAGCGCGGACTCCTTGGCGCCCTGCTTGAAGTCGGCCATGACCTTGGCCTTGACCTCGGGCGGCGCCTCGATCGCGTGACGCTCGTCGGCGATCTCCACGTCGGACATCAGGGTGCGGGCCCAGTGGACCGCGCCCGCGCCGATGGAGAACAGCGCGATGCCGAGCGTGACACCCAGCGCGAAGTTCAGCGCGCTGGTGTGCCCGATCGGGAAGATGTAGACGGCCCGGTCGGCCGGGATCGCCACATACGAGGCGATGAAACCGACCGTGGCGGCCATCGACAGCGTGAACAGGAAGGCGACCACGCGCTCGGAGCGCTTGGCGGCCTGCTCGTCGATGTCCTGGACGCGGTGCTCGTGGGGCGGCAGCCCCGGGTCGGCGAACGGGTCCTGCTCGTTCGCCACCGACACGGCACCGTGTCCATGGTCGTCGGTGGCCCGCTCTGCGGGCAGGTTCTCTTCTGGAGTGTCTTGGCTACTCATCAGTTCTTGGCCTTTGCGGTCCGAGCGGCGACCCAGACGGCGACACCGATCAGGGCGCCGAGTCCGAAGATCCAGGCGAACAGGCCCTCGCTGACCGGCCCGAGGCCGCCCAGGCTGAGGCCGCCCGGCTCCACGGTGTCGTCGCCGTTGACCGCGTGGAGGTACGCGATGACGTCCTTCTTGTTCTGCTCCGACATGATCGTGTCGGGGAAGGACGGCATGTTCTGCGGGCCGGTCTGCATGGCCTCGTAGATGTGCTTCGGGGAAACACCTTCCAGGTCCGGCGCGAACTTGCCCTCGGACAGCGCACCGCCCTTGCCGGTGAAGTTGTGGCACTGCGCGCAGTTGGTACGGAAGAGTTCGCCACCCTTGGCGATGTCCGCGCCCTCGGGGCTGACCTGGTTCTTGGTCGGCACGGAGGGACCGGCGCCCAGCGAGGCGATGTACGCCGCGAGCTGGTCGATCTCGGCCTGGGAGTAGATGTTCTTCTTCTTCGGGATCTGCGCGCCCGGCTGCTGGGCCGGCATACGGCCGGTGCCGACCTGGAAGTCGACGGCGGCTGCGCCCACGCCCACCAGGCTCGGACCGTCGGAGCTGCCCTGACCGCCGGTTCCGTGGCAGCTTGCGCAGCCCACGGCGTAGAGCTTCTTGCCCTCGTCGATGGCAAGGGACTGGGCGGTTTCGTCGGCCTGCGCCTGGCTCGCGGGTGCGAACGCGGCGTAGAGCCCCCCGGTGGCCGCCAGCGCGAGGAGTAGGACGACGACCGCCGCCAGCGGATGGCGTCGTCGTGCGGAGAGCTTTTTCACGGATTACCCCGGTGTCAGGATCTTCTGAGTCGGTGCTTCTGGATGTTTCGGGCGGTGGGCCCGATTACTTGATCAGGTAGATCGTGGCAAAAAGGCCGATCCAGACGACATCGACGAAGTGCCAGTAGTAGGACACGACGATGGCTGCGGTTGCCTGCTCATGGGTGAACTTCCTGGCCGCGTAGGTGCGGCCGAGGACGAACAGGAAGGCGATCAGACCTCCCGTCACGTGCAGGCCGTGGAAGCCGGTGGTCAGGTAGAACACCGAGCCGTACGGGTCGGAGGAGAGCGAGAGCCCGTCCTTCTTGACCAGCTCGGTGTACTCGAAGATCTGACCGCCGATGAAGATCGCACCCATGACGAAGGTGACGATGAACCACATCCGGAGCTTCTTCACGTCACCGCGCTCGGCGGCGAAGACGCCGAGCTGGCAGGTGAGTGAGGAGAGCACCAGGATCGTGGTGTTCGTCGCTGAGAACGGGATGTTCAGCGACTCGGCCATTTCCTTCCAGTGATCCGGCCCGGTCACCGATCGCAGGGTGAAGTACATCGCGAAGAGGGCCGCGAAGAACATCAGCTCGGAACTCAGCCAGATGATGGTTCCGACGCTGGTGAGGTTCGGCCGATTGACCGACGGGTGCGCGTGCCCGGTTTCTACTGTCGTTGCTGTCGCCACGACCGACATTATGTCGGTCGCTTATCCCGCCCTCACCCCGGGGGGTCCCGTTCGGAGTGTTGATGGGGTGTGTCCAGCCCGAATGGCCCATCGAAGGCCTGTCCGAACCGGTGTTGACGAGGTGTCCGGAGGAGTAACATCCGCGCAGCGGACCCTGTCCGTCCCGTCTCGATGACACCGACGTCTCGGAGGAAGAATGCAGCCGACCGCCACGGTGCTGGTCTACAGCGACGACTCCAACACCCGGGAGCAGGTGCGGCTCGCGACAGGCCGCCGGCCGGCAGCCGACGTCCCCCTGGTCGAGTTCGTCGAGTGCGCGACACCCGCCGCCGTCCTGACCGAGCTGGACAAGGGCGGCATCGACGTCTGCGTGCTGGACGGCGAGGCCGTGCCGATGGGCGGAATGGGTGTCTGCCGCCAGATCAAGGACGAGGTCTTCAACTGCCCGCCCGTCCTGGTGCTGATGGGACGCCCCCAGGACGCCTGGCTGGCCACCTGGAGCCGTGCGGAGGCCGCGGTGACCTTGCCGGTCGATCCGGTGGAGTTCGCCGCCACACTGGCCTCCCTGCTGCGTCGTAAGGCCCTCGCGGGCACCTGACAGCCCGGCCGGCCGCACGGCCCCGCGACCGCGGGCGCTCCGAGGCCGGCCGCGCCGCTCCCCGCGCCCCTGACGTGACGCGGGTCTCACGCCGACTCGGGACGCAGGCGCGCCCGGTCCGCCCGGCTCGGGCCGTCGGGGGCCCCGTCGACCAGGGCGCTGCCGTTGCGCCACTTCTTCCAGCTGACGTTCCAGTCCCCGAATCCGTTGCCGAACGGGTCCATGTCCTCGCCGTACGAGTTGATGACCTTCACGATGTCGCCCTCGCGGACGGTCTCGTAGAACCACGCGGCGTTGTCCGTGCTCATCCCGGTGCAGCCGTGGCTGACGTTGGCGGACCCCTGGGAGCCGGTCGACCAGGGCGCGGCGTGCACGTACTCGCCGCTCCAGGTGACCCTCGTCGCGTAGTACACGGGCAGGTCGTAGGAGTCCGAGGTGCCCTCGGCGATACCGATGCTGGTACCGCGCATCCGTACGAAGTACTCCTTGCCCAGCACGACCTTGACGCCGTTTCGGGTCTCGAAGCCGGGCTTGCCGGTGGTGACGGGGATCTCGTTGATCGCCTCGTCGTTGCGGTAGACCGTCATGGAGTGCGCTGAGGCGTCCGTGACGGCGACCAGACGGTCGCCGATGGTGAGTTTCAGGGGCTTCGCCTCGCCGCCCCACAGGCGTTCCGCGACCTTGATGCCGCCGATGTTGCTGTGCGCCTGCACGGTGGCGTGCGTGGGCCAGTACTCCTTCGGGCGGTAGTGCAGCGTCTTGTCGTCCACCCAGTGCCAGGCGCCCTCCACAGCGGGCTTCGAGTCGACCTTGAGGGCGCGCTCGACGACCGCGCGGGCGGCCTTGTCCTTGACGGGGGCGCTCAGTTCGGCCGTGACGGGCTGGCCGACGCCGTACTTGCCCGCCTTGGGCCCGAAGGTCACGTTCAGCCGCTTCTTCGTCCTGGGCGTGCTCGTGTCGAAGGCGACGACCTTGCGGCCGGGGGCGCCGTCCTCGTCCTCCGTGCTCACCCGCACGGTGTAGCGGGCGCCCGCGGCCAGCGGTGAGGTGCTGTGCCAGCGTCCGCCGTCGGCGGAGAGTTCGCCCGCGACGTACCGGCCCGAGGCGTCCGTGGCCGTCACGTCGGTGATGCGCCCCTCGTCACCGTCGGCGGTGATCTCCAGGGGCTTGTCGGGGTCGGCCCTGCGGTTCTCGCCCGTCGGCGTGTTGAAGGAGATCTGCCCCGCCGCGTCGTACGGCGCGGCCGAGAGCGGGTGGCCGTCGGAGCCGCAGGCGGTGATGCCCGCGCCAAGGACGACCAGCAGCGTGGTGCAGCTGGCTACCGTGCGGAATCGCGGTGAGTGGCTCATGAGCCCACGCTATGAACCGCCGTCGACTACGGCGCGCCGGGTGACCCGAGCGAGGGACGGGAAGTGTGGCGAACGAGGGAGCCCGGACTCTCCTGACGGAGTGTCCGGGCTCCCTGGCGTTCAGCGCGTGCTACTGGGTGCGGTTCTCACCGTGGTAGTACTCGAAGACCCAGCCCCACAGGCCGATCAGCAGGATCGGGGCCGAGAAGTACACCAGCCACCAGCCGAAGACGACGCCCAGGAAGAGCAGCGCGCCTCCGACGCCGAGCGTGAGCGGCTGCCAGCTGTGCGGGCTGAAGAAGCCCACCTCGCCGGCCTCGTCCGCGACGTCGGCCTCCTTGTCGTCCTGTGCCAGCGCGTCGACCCGCCGGGCCGTGAAGGCCAGGTAGTAGCCGATCATGATGCTCAGGCCGAAGGCCAGGAAGAGCGCCGTCGTACCGGCGGGCTCCTTCGACCACACGCCGTAGACGATGGCCATGACCAGGATGAAGACGGCCAGCCAGATGAACATCTTGCCTTGGACCTTCACTTGCCGGCCTCCTTGCCACCAGCGAGGGCCTTCTCACCGTGACCGGCGTTCTCGAGCTGGTCGAGAGCGGCGATCTCCGGGTGATGCAGGTCGAATGCCGGGGATTCGGAACGGATCCGCGGCAGGGTGAGGAAGTTGTGCCTGGGCGGCGGGCAGGACGTGGCCCATTCGAGCGAACGGCCGTAACCCCACGGGTCGTCGACCTCGACCTTCTTGCCGTACTTGGCGGTCTTCCAAACGTTGTAGAGGAACGGCAGGATCGACAGGCCGAGCAGGAACGAGCTGATCGTCGAGATCGTGTTCAGCGCGGTGAAGCCGTCGGCGGCGAGATAGTCCGCGTACCGACGCGGCATGCCCTCCGCACCCAGCCAGTGCTGCACCAGGAACGTGCCGTGGAAGCCCACGAACAGCGTCCAGAAGGTGATCTTGCCGAGCCGCTCGTCGAGCATCTTGCCGGTCATCTTCGGCCACCAGAAGTGGAAGCCGGAGAACATCGCGAACACCACGGTGCCGAAGACCACGTAGTGGAAGTGCGCCACCACGAAGTACGAGTCGGAGACGTGGAAGTCCATCGGCGGCGAGGCCAGGATGACGCCGGTCAGACCACCGAAGGTGAAGGTGATCAGGAAGCCCGTCGCCCAGAGCATCGGGGTCTCGAACGACAGGGACCCCTTCCACATCGTTCCGATCCAGTTGAAGAACTTCACGCCTGTCGGCACGGCGATCAGGAACGTCATGAAGGAGAAGAACGGCAGGAGTACGCCACCGGTGACGTACATGTGGTGCGCCCACACGGTCACGGAGAGGCCCGCGATCGCGATGGTCGCGCCGATCAGGCCCATGTAGCCGAACATCGGCTTGCGCGAGAACACCGGGATCACTTCGGAGATGATCCCGAAGAAGGGCAACGCGATGATGTACACCTCTGGATGGCCGAAGAACCAGAAGAGGTGTTGCCACAGCAGTGCCCCGCCGTTGGCTGCATCGAAGACATGTGCCCCGAATTTCCGATCCGCCTCCAGCGCGAACAGCGCGGCGGCGAGAACGGGGAAGGCGAGCAGGACCAGTACGGCGGTCAGCAGCACGTTCCACACGAAGATCGGCATGCGGAACATCGTCATGCCGGGAGCGCGCATGCAGATGATGGTGGTGATGAAGTTGACCGCACCGAGGATCGTGCCGAAGCCGGAGAAGGCCAGACCCATGATCCACATGTCGGCGCCGATGCCCGGCGAGCGGACCGCGTCCGACAGCGGGCTGTAGGCGAACCAGCCGAAGTCGGCCGCGCCCTGCGGGGTGAGGAAGCCGCCGACCGCGATGAGCGAGCCGAACAGGTAGAGCCAGTAGGCGAACATGTTCAGCCGCGGGAACGCCACGTCGGGCGCGCCGATCTGAAGCGGCATGATCCAGTTCGTGAAACCGGCGAACAGCGGCGTCGCGAACATCAGCAGCATGATCGTGCCGTGCATCGTGAACGCCTGGTTGAACTGCTCGTTCGACATGATCTGCAGACCCGGACGCGCCAGCTCGGCACGCATGAGCAGCGCCATGACGCCGCCGATGCAGAAGAACGCGAACGACGTGACCAGATAGAGCGTGCCGATCGTCTTGTGGTCAGTGGTGGTGAGCCACTTGATCACGACGCTGCCGGGCTCCTTGCGCCGTAGCGGCAACTCGTTCTCGTACGAGTCCTCGGCTTCGGCGGCACCCTGGGGTTCGTTGAGGATGCTCACAGGTTGTTCGTCTCCCGGTTCTTCTCGGGGTCCGTCTGCTCAATGCCGGCCGGGACATAACCCGTCTGGCCCTTCTCCGCGAGTTCCTTGAGGTGCGCCTCGTAGCGCTCGGGAGAGACGACCTTCACGTTGAAGAGCATCCGGGAGTGGTCGACGCCGCAGAGTTCGGCGCACTTGCCCAGGTAGGTGCCCTCCTTGTTGGGGGTCACCTGGAAGGAGTTGGTGTGCCCCGGAATGACGTCCTGCTTCATCAGGAACGGCACCACCCAGAAGGAGTGGATGACGTCACGCGAGGTGAGGATGAAGCGGACCGTCTTGCCCTCGGGAAGCCAGAGGGTCGGACCGGGGTTGTTCGTCTGCGGGTTCCGCGTGCTCGGCGTGCCGACGTCGTAGACACCGCCGGCGTTCGCCGGGAAGTCCTTGTAGAACCGGCTCGGAATGGCGGCCAGGTTCTTGTCGGTCGCGGCGTCACCGGTGGAACCGTCGACGTTCTCGATGTAGTTGAAGCCCCAGCTCCACTGGAAGCCCACGACGTTGATGGTGACGTCGGGCTTCTTTTCGAGGCTGAGGAGCTTCGTCTCGTCGCGGGCTGTGAAGTAGAACAGCACCGAGACGACGATGAGCGGGACCACGGTGTACAGCGCCTCGATGGGCATGTTGTACCGGGTCTGCGGGGGAACTTCGACCTTGGTACGGCTGCGCCGGTGGAAGAACACGCTCCACAGGATCAGGCCCCAGACCAGCACGCCCGTGGCGAGCGCGGCCGCCCACGAGCCCTGCCAGAGAGAGAGGATCCGCGGACCCTCGTCCGTAACCGGGGTGGGGAAACCAAGGCGGGGAAAGTCCTTGTATGTGCAACCGGTGGCGGTCGACAGGACCAGGCCCGCTGTCATCGCCTGCAGCGGCTTCCGCCACATCGGGCGCCGCGGCGTGGGGGTACCGCCCGCGCCCTTCAGGGAGCGGGGGAGGTCGGAGCCGTTGGGACTCACGTAGCGCCTTCCCGAGAGTCTCGCCCGCGCTGGTTGGCTACGGCCTTCTCGCTGGTCGCTCGCCGCCCTGGCACACGGGCAGGGGTTTGGATGTTTATGCGGAGCAAACCCTACTGGACGCTAATCGGGGTCGCGCGGGGAGGGGTGCGCAACGCGCCGCCGGGTCAGTCGAAGGGGGTGGGTTGCCCTGCTCCGGGCTGCTTCTGACGGGGGATCCGGGGTGCCCGATGGTTCCGGAGAGTGATCCTCGTCGTGCGGCTGCCGGTGCGTCGTGGCCGATCGCGCCAACGCGGCGGAGCCGCACCTGTCACAGCCCCGCGCCCTCCGGAGCGCTCCCCCGACCGGAAGCTTTAGCGTTACGGCGTGTCCTACTTCGATGCCGCCTCCGCCGCTCCTCTCCATCCCGTTGCCCGGCAGGCCCTGCAGGCCTCGCTCGACGAGGGGTGGGCGGATCCCGCACGTCTCTACAGGGAGGGGCGGCGGGCCCGGCTGCTGCTCGACGCGGCGCGTGAGGCGGCGGCCGACGCGGTGGGCTGCCGCCCGGACGAACTGGTCTTCACCTCGTCCGGAACCCGGGCGGTGCACTCCGGGATCTCGGGCGCGCTGGCCGGACGCCGACGCGTGGGCGACCACCTGATCGTGTCAGCGGTCGAACACTCTTCGGTGCTCCATTCGGCCGATGTCCACGAGTCGGCGGGCGGTTCGGTGACCCGGGTCCCGGTCGCCCGTACGGGCGCGGTCTCCCCTTCGGCGTACGCGGCGGCCCTGCGCCCGGACACCGCGCTCGCCTGCCTCCAGTCCGCCAACCACGAGGTGGGCACGGAGCAGCCGGTCGGCGCGGTGGCTCAGGAATGCCGGGCGGCGGGCGTACCGCTGCTGGTGGACGCGGCGCAGTCGCTGGGGTGGGGCCGGGTGGAGGGCGACTGGTCGCTGCTCACCGCGAGTGCCCACAAATGGGGCGGCCCTTCGGGTGTCGGGCTGCTCGTCGTACGCAAGGGGGTGCGGTTCGCCCCTCAAGGGCCCGTGGACGAGCGGGAGTCGGGGCGGGCCGCCGGGTTCGAGAACATTCCCGGGATCGTGGCCGCCGCGGCGGCGCTGCGGGCCGTGCGGGCCGAGGCGGCCGCGGAGGGCGCCCGGCTGCGGGAGCTGACGGACCGGATCCGGCTGCGGGTGCCCGAACTGGTCCCCGACGTCGAGGTGGTCGGCGACCCGGACCGCCGGCTGCCCGGCATCGTCACCTTTTCCTGTCTCTATGTCGACGGAGAGACTCTGCTGCACGAACTGGACCGGGAGGGATTCTCGGTCTCCTCGGGTTCGTCGTGCACGAGCAGCACGCTGACGCCCAGCCATGTCCTGGCGGCCATGGGCGTACTGACCGAGGGAAATGTCCGCGTGTCGCTGCCGCCGGGTGTCCCGGAGGCGGACATCGACCGGTTCCTGTCGGTGCTGCCGGGCGCGGTCACGGCCGTACGGGAGAAGCTGGGCGCCCCTGCCGTGCCGGTGAGGACGCCCGCGGCCTCCGACTCGCTGGTCGTGAACGCGCTGGGCAGGCGGTGTCCGATCCCGGTCATCGAGCTGGCCAAGGTCATCGGCGATGTCCCGGTCGGCGGCACCGTCCGCGTCCTGGCGGACGACGAGGCGGCGCGGCTGGACATTCCGGCGTGGTGCGAGATGCGGGGGCAGGAGTACGTGGGCGAGGAGCCGGCGGACCACGGCTTCGCCTATGTGGTCCGCCGGGTGTCCTAGTTACACCATGTGGGTCTGGACCTCGGCGGCGGCCTCATGGCCGTACGCCTTGGTGAAGCGGTCCATGAAGTTGGTGCGGCGCAGCTGGTACTCCTGCGTGCCGACCGTCTCGATGACCAGGGTGGCGAGCATGCAGCCGACCTGGGCGGCGCGCTCCGGGGAGACGCCCCAGGCGAGGCCGGAGAGGAAGCCCGCGCGGAACGCGTCGCCGACTCCGGTGGGGTCGGCCTTGCGCTCCTCCTCCGCGCAGCCGACCTCGATCGGCTCCTCGCCGACCCGCTCGATGCGCACGCCCTGCGCGCCGAGGGTCGTCACACGGGTGCCGACCTTGCCGAGGATCTCCTCGTCGCTCCAGCCGGTCTTGGACTCGATGAGCCCCTTCTCGTACTCGTTCGAGAAGAGGTACGTCGCGCCGTCCAGCAGGACCCGGATGTCCTCGCCGCTCATCCGGGCGATCTGCTGCGAGAAGTCGGCCGCGAACGGAATCGAACGGGAGCGGCACTCCTCGGTGTGGCGCAGCATCGCCTCGGGGTCGTCCGCGCCGATCAGGACGAGGTCGAGGCCGCCGACGCGGTCCGCCACGGACTTGAGCTCGATGAGGCGGGCCTCGCTCATGGCGCCGGTGTAGAAGGAGCCGATCTGGTTGTGGTCGGCGTCCGTGGTGCACACGAAGCGGGCGGTGTGCAGCACCTCGGAGATGCGCACCGAGTTGGTGTCGACGCCGTGCCGGTCGAGCCAGGCGCGGTACTCGTCGAAGTCGGCGCCCGCCGCCCCGACCAGGATCGGTTCGGTGCCGAGCTGGCCCATACCGAAGGCGATGTTCGCGCCGACCCCTCCCCGGCGCACGTCGAGGTTGTCGACCAGGAAGGAGAGGGAGACCGTGTGCAGCTGGTCCGCGACCAGCTGGTCGGCGAAACGGCCGGGGAAGGTCATGAGGTGGTCGGTGGCGATGGAGCCGGTGACTGCGATACGCACGGCGAGGACACGCTCCTGCGAGGGATGTGGAGGGGCTGGCGTTGACAGTTCACGCTACCCGGTCGACGCGCGCGCACTGAAGCGGCAGAAACTACCCGATAGTAGATCTTTCTTCGCGAGCTCCACCGTGCCTACGGTGCCGCTATGACAAACCTGAAGGTCCACGGCACCGCTCCGCAAGACCTCGAGGGCGATCTGGCGTCGCTGCGTGGCGACTGCGCGCGAATGGCCGGGCACTGGACCGCGCCCGACCGCGTCACCGCCCTTCCCGTACCGCCCTCCCTCATCCGCGGCGTGACGGTGCCGCCCACGTCGGCCCGGCTGCTGGACGCGATGTCCGACTACGGCAACTGACGGGAACGGACGGAGGCCGGCCGAGGCCGACGGGAAAAGCGGGCGGAAACCGCGCTCGCAGGGAACCGTGCGCTCCCCCGCTGCGTCCCATCGCTGTCCCCCGTAGAGGGGATGCGGTATACGACCCACAGCGCCTTTTCCGGCGCCCCATCTTGACCGGGCCGGGCCGTCAGGACAGCAGTGGAGCTAAGGAGCGATGCGGTGAGCACCGAGCGACCCGACAACGAGGCGACCGAACCCCCCGAGGGTGGCGAGACGGACGGCGGGACGGCGCAGCCACGCCGGCGGCATTCCCCGGTGGCCGTCGTCTCCGTCGCGGCCGCGGTCCTGCTGATGGGCGGCGGCGGGGCGTACTTCGCCACGACCGCGTCGGACGGCGGGAAGGGGAGCAGCGGCTCCGGAACGCCCGCGGCCGGCGGCACTCCCCGGGCACTCGCCCTCGACAACTACTCCGGGAGCGCCGAGAGCAGCACGGGCGGCACCGGTGGTACGGGCTCCCCGAACGGCATCGCGCCCGGTGAACCCAACCCGTACGGCACCACCTACCGGGCGGACGGCGAGCTCGCCGACGGCCCGGACTCCGCGCCCGTGTACGCGGCGAAGGGCGAGGTGACCAAGGCCGAGGTGGCGCGGCTGGCCGAGGCGCTCGGGGTGGCGGGCACCCCGCGGACGGACGGGGGCGACTGGACGGTCGGCTCCACGAACGACGCGGCGGAGCCGAGTCTCCGGGTGAGCAGGGACGCGCCGGGGACCTGGACGTACCGCTCCTCCGTGCCGGGGAGCGACAACTGCCCCAAGGACAAGCGCTGCGTTCCCGTCGGGTCCAGCGGCCTGGCGGGGCTGCGCCCGGCGGCGGTGAGCGAGGCGGCGGCGAAGAAGGCGGCGGCCCCGGTACTGAAGGCCGTCGGCCAGGACGACGCGAAGCTGGACGCGAGTCAGCTGATGAACGACGACCGGGTACGGGTGGTGAACGCGGACCCGGTGGTCGGCGGGCTGCCGACGTACGGCTGGACGACCGGCGTCCAGGTCAGCTCCGAGGGCCGGATCATCGGCGGCAGCGGGCAGTTGAAGGTGCCCGCGAAGGGGGACACCTACCCCGTCATGACGGCGCGGGAGACCCTGGACCTGATGAACGGGCAGGCGTCGGGCGGCGGGCGCAAGGGGATCGGTGGCTGTGCCAGTCCCGTACCGCTGAAGGACCGGGACGAGGTGCCGTGCGAGGCGTCGACCGTGGCTCCGGAGCCCGCGTCGGTGTCTGTCGAGAAGGCCACGTTCGGGCTGGCGGCGCACTCGGTGGACGGACGGCAGGCACTGGTGCCGTCCTGGCTGTTCGAGGTCCGGACCCCGGGTGTGCGGGACAGCGTCACGGTGACGAATCCGGCGGTCGAGCCGCGGTACCTGAGCTCGCCGAAGGCCGACCAGGACCCGGTCCCCTCACCGAGCGGGGAGCCCACGTCCGGTGACGTCGAGGTGCAGGGCTACACCGCCGACGGCAAGGAGCTGACCGTGAGCTTCTGGGGCGGGGTGTGCAGCGACTACTCGGCTTCGGCGAGCGAGAGTGCCGGCAAGGTGACGGTCACGGTGACCGGCACGTCGAAGCCGGGCCAGGTCTGCATCGCGATCGCCGAGGCGATCGACCTCGAGGTGAGTCTGGACAAGCCCCTCGGCGACCGCGAGGTCGTGGGAAAGAACGGCAAGGAGATCCCGGAGGGCAAGGACCTGGGAGCCGTGGAGAAGTCGGCACAGCCGCGGTGACAGCCGCACGGGAGTCGGTACAGGCTCGGTGACGGCTCCGCGGGAGTCGGCACAGGCCTCGGTGACGTCCTGCGCGCCCGAGTCGGCGCAGGCCGGCTGAGCGCATACGCGAAGGCGGCGTCCCCCTCGGAGGGGGACGCCGCCTTCGTACGCGTGCGTGCGGGGGCGAGCCAGGAGCTCGGCCGTGCGTCGCGGCTCAGCTGAAGGAGTCGCCACAGGCGCAGGAGCCCGTCGCGTTCGGGTTGTCGATCGTGAAGCCCTGCTTCTCGATCGTGTCCACGAAGTCGATGGACGCGCCGCCCAGGTACGGGGCGCTCATGCGGTCGGTGACGACCTTGACGCCGCCGAAGTCCTTGACGACGTCGCCGTCGAGGGAGCGCTCGTCGAAGAAGAGCTGGTAACGCAGGCCGGAGCAACCGCCGGGCTGGACGGCGACGCGCAGCGCCAGGTCTTCGCGGCCTTCCTGGTCGAGCAGGGCCTTGACCTTGGCCGCGGCCGACTCGGACAGGATGATGCCGTCGTTCACGGTGGTGGTCTCGTCCGATACGGACATCTGCTTCTCTCCCGGGTTGTTCGGAGACTGCTTGCCGACGTTTCCAACCGTCGGGGCCGCGGATTCATTCCGGGCCGAGCCCTAGTGTCTTCGCGTTCTCTCTTCATGCTCGCACACGGGCCTCGGCACGCACAGCGCCCTGTGGACAACCCCTCCGGGATTCACGTCACATCGACGCTATGCCAGTCGTCAAAGTGACGTGAAGCAGTTATGATAGATAACGTCAATTCGACGAAAAGGCATGTTCCGCTGGATCGCCACCGCGATCCGAGCGAGCCGCGCAAAAGAAAGGGTTGGTGTCGTGACCACCGCCCAAGCCCAGGAGCTCGACGTACAGCCGACGCCTCTCGCCCTGCTGCTGCTCGGCCGCGAGGCCGACCCGCGGAGCGAGCGTGGCGTCGAGTGCCCAGGTGACCTGCCCTCGCCGTCCGACCCGGACCTGGTGGAGCGCGCCCGCGCGGCCAAGGAGAAGCTTGGGGACAAGGTCTTCGTCCTCGGCCACCACTACCAGCGCGACGAGGTCATCCAGTTCGCGGACGTCACCGGTGACTCCTTCAAGCTGGCCCGGGACGCGGCCGCGCGGCCCGAGGCCGAGTACATCGTGTTCTGCGGTGTGCACTTCATGGCGGAGTCCGCGGACATCCTGACCGGCGACGACCAGAAGGTCGTCCTGCCCGACCTCGCCGCGGGCTGCTCGATGGCCGACATGGCCACCGCCGAGCAGGTCGCCGAGTGCTGGGACGTACTGACCGAGGCCGGGATAGCCGAGCAGGTCGTGCCCGTCTCGTACATGAACTCCTCGGCGGACATCAAGGCGTTCACCGGCAAGCACGGCGGCACGATCTGCACCTCCTCCAACGCCCAGCGCGCCCTGGAGTGGGCCTTCGAACAGGGCGAGAAGGTGCTCTTCCTCCCCGACCAGCACCTGGGCCGCAACACCGCCGTCCGGGACATGGGGATGACCCTGGAGGACTGCGTCCTCTACAACCCGCACAAGCCGAACGGCGGCCTCACCGCCGAGCAGCTTCGGGACGCGAAGATGATCCTGTGGCGCGGCCACTGCTCCGTGCACGGCCGCTTCTCCGTCGAATCGGTCGAGGACGTGCGCGCCCGGATCCCCGGTGTGAACGTGCTGGTGCACCCCGAGTGCAAGCACGAGGTCGTCGCGGCGGCCGACTACGTGGGCTCCACGGAGTACATCATCAAGGCCCTGGAAGCGGCTCCGGCCGGTTCCAAGTGGGCCATCGGCACGGAGCTGAACCTGGTACGGCGGCTGGCGAACCGTTTCGCGAGCGAGGACAAGGAGATCGTCTTCCTCGACAAGACGGTCTGCTTCTGCTCGACCATGAACCGCATCGACCTGCCCCACCTGGTGTGGACCCTGGAGTCCCTGGCGGCGGGCAACCTCGTCAACCGCATCGAGGTGGACCGGGAGACGGAGCGGTTCGCCAAGCTGGCGCTCGAGCGGATGCTGGCGCTGCCGTAGACCCTGGCATGAGTGACATGGGTAAGGGGCGCCCGCAGTTAGTGAGCGTCTAGTTCTCCGATGTCTGTTTGATTTGGCTTAGCTGCCGCGCCAGTTGGGGGTGGTTTCGTGGGTGAGGCGGCGGGTCATGAGGGTGCGGGCGAGGCGTCGGTGGTGCATGAGCCAGACGGTTGGGTCGGCGAATGCCGCCAGCTCCATCTGCGCTACGAACGCAAGGCCGAGCACTTCCTGGCCTTCACCGCCCTTGCCACCAGCCTCAACAATCACCGCCAACTCACCAAGTGAGACGACGTCTAACGAGTTGGTGCGTGATAGCGGGTGTGGCGTGTTTGGCCTGGTCGTCGTCTGTTTTTCAGACGGTGATGGTGCGATCGGAGACGATGTTGGCGATGGCGCGGTAGGTGTCGGGTAGGCGGTCGCGTCGATGGGTCCAGCGCATCAGTTGCTTCCAGCGCTTGTGGTCGGCGAGGGCGTGTTCGACGGTGATGCGGTCGGACGAATGCCAGTGGCGGTCACGTTCCCACTGCTCAACTCTGCTGCGCGGTGCTCCCGGACGGGGCTTTCTCGGCGGTGTGATCGCTTGCCCGCGGTGGTCGCGACTCAGGCCGAGGTAGCCGTCGTCCAGGAGGACCTCGACGTCGGGGAAGTGCTGGAAGCACACGGCGATGCCTTCATTGCGGGCGGCCCTCACGTCGTGCATACGACCAGGCCGCAGGGCATCGGTCCATAACGTGCGACCCCGCCAGTCCGCGATGACGGTGGCCTTCATCGTGTTCTGCTTCTTCTTGCCCGAGACGAACGCGCGCCGGCCACCACGGCCGGCCGGTGGCCGACGGACCTGAATCTCGGTTGCGTCCAGCCGCAGCTCGATGCCTTCGGCCTGCGCGTAGGCGAACACGTCCGTCAGCGTGCGCAATCGCAGGCCGGGACGGTCGGGGACCGCGCACCCCCGCTCGGCCAGGAGCGCGCGTACTTCTGTGATCGCGCGGGTGATGGTGGAGCGGTCGACACCGAACAGCAGGCCGAGCACCGCGTGCGACAGGTCGTGTCGCAGATGGATCAGCGTGGCCACCAACCGGTCGACGAACACCAGCTGGTGGCGAGCGCCGGCACCCGCAGCCCGCTTCCTGGCCCCGCCCCGTACAGCATGACGGCGGCCCTCGAGGTCGGCCTGCCACGGCAGCGCCAACTCCTCCACCAGGCATGCAAGATGACACTGCGAGATCCCCGTGAACAGCCGATGCGCCAGCACTGTCCGATTGACCATGATCGCCACATCCGGATCATGTCACCAGACCGGCACGACGCCTCACCCGCTATCACGCACCAACTCGTAACCCGGCTCAGGTCTCGGCATGCATCCTCACCAAGCCTTCTTCAGCCTCGCCCGCATCATCAGACGATATCTGAGGGAACCAGCCACGCGCGCGTCGCGACCATGAATCGAATCTCAGCCTGCTTGATAAGCCACCGCCAGTCCACGGCCGGAAGCATGCCGTCGCTGTTGCAATGGTCCGTACCCGGGGAATCGACTCCCTTACCGCGACCGTGTTCAATTCGAAGCCTAGAGCTCGTAACAGGATCTTGGTGAGATGTCCTGGTCGGGCGTGACCGGTGCGACGATTCGCCGTTCGTGATGCTGTGAGTACTCGGCCGTGGATCGTGGACGACGACTTGTGGGCACTGATCGAGCCGCTGCTGCCACCCTGGCCCGAGAAGTCACCGGGGCCACGGTCGGCGGCTGACCGACACTGCTTGCAGGGCATCCTGTACGTCCTCTACAACGACATAGCCTGGCAACTCCTGCCGCTGGAGCTGGGGTTCGGCTCCGGGCAGACCTGCCGACGACGCCTGGAACGTTGGCAGCAGGCAGAGGTCTTCGACCAGCTGCACCGAATCGTGCTGGCCGAACCGAACGCGGTCGGCCGCCTCGACTGGTCGAGGGCCTGCGTGGACGGCTCTCACATCCGCGCAAAAAAAAGGGGCGCCGACACTGGTACGTCGCCGGTCGACCGGCGGAAAACGGGCAGCAAACACCACCTGATCTGCGACTGCCTCGGCACTCCCCTCACGGTCATCACGACCGCGGCAAACGTCAACGACGTCACCCAGACCCTCGCCCTGGTCGACGGCACCCCATCCGTGGCCGGGCGGCCCGGCCGGCCACGCCGTCGCCCCGATTCACTGCTCGGCGACAAGGGCTACGACTCCAACCCTCACCGCGAGGAGCTGCGCAAGCGCCGGATCCTGCCGGTCATC